>JBMZGM010000001.1:0-324079 GCA_049615925.1 Flavobacteriaceae bacterium
GTGACTTGGCTGGGGCTCGAACCCAGGACCCTCTCCTTAAAAGGGAGATGCTCTACCAACTGAGCTACCAAGTCGTACTTTTGAGGCTGCAAATATACAAGCAAATATTAATTTTTCAACATCTTATTGCCTAAATTTATCCTAGATATTAAATCAAAGCAATTGAAGTCAATTTTTCTTTTAGGCTACATGGGTTCGGGTAAGTCAACCATTGGAAAACAACTTGCCCAAAAACTAGATTTACCTTTTATTGATCTCGATCAATACATTGAAAAACAGGAGGGTACATCGGTTAAGTTATTATTTAACAAAAAGGGTGAACTCTATTTTAGAAAAGTAGAGCACCTTGCCTTAAAAAAATTGATCGCCGATCCACTTCCTCAGGTTATTTCACTAGGAGGAGGGACACCTTGTTACTATAACAACATGGATCTATTGCAAGTTTCACCCCATTTCTCTTTTTACTTAAAGGCTGGTATTCCCACCTTGGCACAGCGGTTAAAGCTAGAAAAGGAAAGTCGCCCATTGATCGCTCACTTAACGACCGATCAAGACTTAAATGAATTCATTGCTAAGCATTTATTCGAACGTTCGAGTTTTTATCAAAAAGCAAAAGAAACGCTTTCTATTGATCGTTTAAACGTAAATGAGGTGGTTGAAAATATTTGTTCTGCTTTACACTAGATAGACGCCGGTATCTTCTCCACTAAAAACCACTTCTACATGTTCATTTAGCGTTGTTGAAAGTGAAATACCTTTAAAGTCTGCTTTAATGGGGTATTTTTTATGATTTCGGTTGACAAGAACAGCAGTGTTTAATTGACGTAACGGGACGTCTAATAAAAATTTTACCGCATACATCAAGGTACTTCCTGTATTTAAAACATCATCGACGACTACTACGCTTTGATCGTTTAAATAAGCTAATTCAACCGATGATTGTACTGGAGATAATGGCGCTTTTTTATCTACGGTTAATTGTACGAGATGAATCTTGAGAGGAGAAATTTTCTCTAAGTAGGATTTTATTTTATTTGCATAAAGCTCCCCATTACTCGCAATTCCAGCTAAATAAATTTCCTCATGATCAACATTTGCTTCATAGATTTGATAGGCAATGCGTTGTGTGCAGTGCTCTATTTTAGTGGCGTCGAAAATTAATCCAGCTTTTTTTGGCATGATGATGGCTATGTTATGAACAAAGGTAAAAATATTTGTTTTGAAATAACGCGAATGCTTACCTTTACTCAGCCCAAACCCATGTCTAATGAAAAAATTCTACCTTCTTTTCGCCTTTCTATTTTCGATATCCATCTTTGGCCAAAAAAACAACCTAGACGATTCCTTCCTCGCTGTAAAAGGATATGACGTAGTGAGTTATCACACCAAGGGGATTCCCCAAAAAGGAAAGAAAGCCTTTGAAGTGAACCACAATGGAGCCCGATATTTGTTTCTTTCAAAAGAAAATAAGCAACGTTTTTTAACTCATCCCTCTGCCTATATCCCAGCCTATGGTGGTTGGTGTGCTTATGCTATGGTCAAAGGGAAAGAAGTTGAAATTAATCCCAAAGCCTTTTACATTCAGCAGGGGAAATTATACCTTTTCTATAAAACCCCTTGGGTGGATACACAAGCAAAATGGGTGAAAAATAAAGATGCGTTAAAAATCAAAGCCGATGCAGCATGGGCAAAGAAACAAACACAAGAATTTAATGAAGATTAAACGATTGATACGCTTTGAGTTTTGGCCTTTTTGGCTCTTTTATATTCCTACTTACTTTAATTGGGCCATTTTAGCCATCAAAGCAGGCTATACTACCTATTTCACAGCAGTTAATCCCTTGATGAACAATAGTGGTGCAGTGAATGTTTCGAAATGGGGGTACCTCTCTCGATTACCACAGCAATGGCTGCCTAAAACGCAGTTGATCCATCGTCATATTTCATCTAATGCACTTAAAGAAACCCTTGAAAAAGCGGCCTTATCTTTTCCACTTATTTTAAAACCAGATCGCGGTGAAAGAGGAAAAGAAGTGCGTTTAACTCATGATTTTAAACAACTCTTTCAAGCAGTAGGGGAGAGTCGCTACTCCTCACTATTGCTTCAGGAGTACTGTGATTATCCTCATGAAGTAGGCATCTTGTTTTATCGCTACCCCAATCAAAGGAAGGGGCATATCACGTCCATTACAACCAAAGAATTTTGTACGTTGAAAGGCGATGGGAAAAGCACCTGGAAAATGCTTTTACGGGATAATATTCGTGTTAACCACCGTTACGAAGAATTGCTTTCTCGCACTATACTCGACTGGGATGCTATTGCGCCAAAAGGGCAAACACAATTGATTGAACCCATAGGTAGTCATAATCTGGGGACAAAATTCATTAATGCCAATGTGTTAAAATCTTCAGCTCTGGAAGCGAGGATCCATCAATGGGCCGATCAACTCCCAGGCTTTTATTATGGTAGGTTTGATATCAAATACGACAATTGGAATACCCTTATTGAAGGGAAAGATTTTTCCTTAATGGAAATTAATGGGGTCAATGCTGAACCCACTCATATTTACGATCCCAGCTTCTCACTTTTAAAAGCATACCGAGATATTTTTTCTCATATGAAAATTATTTATGAAATTAGTCAACAGAACCGTTCGTTAGGCATACAGCCTAAACGACTCAAACCTTTTTTAACCGAATTGATTAAAACAGCTACTCGCTAACTCCCCTATGAATCTTCACATGCAATTATGGCAAGATTTCATTGATCTTTGCCAGTCATTAACCCCAGCGCAATACACCGCAAAGTGCACCCTACTTAATGGGGTTTCTATTGCAGAGCATCTACGCCATTCCTATGAGTTTTATCACTGTTTGATGCTTGCATTAGAGACAAAACAGTTAAATTATGAAAATCGTTTAAGGGACCGCAGTATTGAAAATGACCTGGATTATGCTCTTGAGCGCATGCAACAATTAAAGGAGAATCTTGGCTGTAAAATGAACAATTGTGCGATGGAATTACATTCCAAAGAAGCCCCTGACTTAATTGTTCAAACTTCATTTGAAAGAGAATTAGTTTACTGCCTGGATCACGCTATACACCATCAAGCCTTGATCAAAATTGGTTTAAAAGAACAAGAACTATCGCATTTAGTCCATCAAGATTTTGGCGTAGCCTATTCCACCTTGCGTTATCGAAAAGAAGGAAAAATCAAGCAGTAGGTTGTTCTTCGTCCATGTAATCATCTAAATCTCGCCGGTCTCTTTTTGTGGGGCGTCCTTCGCCTTTTTCACGATAGTAATCTTGAGATAATTTTTGAAGATCGCGCTGTTCAAAGGCCGATCGTGGGGTGGTATCCATCCGGTAAATATCCACAAGTTTTGCGCCTAATCGGGATTTTGGGATATCAAGAACGGTACATTGGTAGTTGATTTGGTCTTTCCTTATTTCTAATTTATCTTGACGTAAGACTTCTCGAGAGGGTTTCACAACTTGACCATTAATTTTCACCTGTCCTTTTTTACAAGCGTTACTGGCAATATTTCGAGATTTATAGTAACGTAAACACCACAAGTACTGGTCAATCCTCATTTAAAATAGCGTTAAAATTTCCGCTAAAATAAAGTAAAATTGTATCTTGCGCCACAAATTTTGAGCATGAAATCCGCAAAAATAATCGCCCCAGTACTCTTTAGCATCTCCTTGATTTTTACCGCTTGTAAATCAGATGAGGAGGATGACACCGTGGAGTACAATGACTTTTCTGAACAAGCTCAAACCGATGACGAGTTAATCGTTGAATACCTTCAAAGCCATACCTACAATTACGAGGACTTTCAAGATCAAAGCAGTGAAAACCCACAAATTCAAGTGGATACGCTAGCGGGTGAAAACGCTGATAAAACTCCTTTAAGTGAGATGGTTGCATTTACCGAAGTAGCCGTGACTACTCCAGAAGGGGACGAAATCAACCATAAACTCTATTACCTCATTGCGCGTCAAGGAATTCGTGTTGAAGATCGTGCGACAGTTGTTGATTCGGTTTATTTGAGTTATCGTGGAAGTTTATTGGACGGCTCAGAATTTGATCGAAGTGACTTCCCTGTTTGGTTTGATAATACTAACGTGATCACAGGTTTTCGTCATGGCGTCCAGTTTTTAGCTCCAGGAAACTTTAACGAAAATACCGATGGATCCATCGACTTTACCGATTTTGGTAAAGGCTTGATTTTTATTCCTTCAGGTTTAGGTTATTTTGGAAATGCTCAAGCGAGCATTCCTGCTTATTCTCCCCTGGTTTTTAGCCTTAATGTTTACACTACAAATCAGGCCGATCACGATGGAGACGGTATTTTATCTTTTGATGAAGACGTTGATGGCGATGGCAATCCTTTCAATGACGATACCGACGGTGATGGTATTGCAAATTTCGCCGATATCGATGATGATGGAGATGGTGTCTTTACAATAAACGAATACGATCAAGATGAGGATGGGATTCCAGACGATACCGATGGAGACGGCATTCCAGACTATCTTGACAACGAATAAGGCGTTTAAAAACCCACATGCGTATCAAGACGCACGTTTACTTTAAATCGTAGGAAGCACTTAAAATCCATTGCTTTGGTCGCGTATCTACACGGCCTGCAATATCGACATTATTATTGCCTAAAATAATTACTTCGTTCTCGGTAAAGCCGCGTTCAAATCGTATTCCAACGCCAAAACGGCCTAACTTTACACGGGTTCCTAATTGAAGGCCTACCGTGAAATTTTCTTTAAGTTCTCCCAGGGTGATGTCTTTCCCTTTTTCGGAAATAATGTATTGAAAAGAGGGGCCCGCAAACACACTAAGGGGACCTAAAATCTTATAACCCAAAAGCACTGGGGCTTCTAATTTGTTAAGGGAGATATTTTTATTTTGATCGAATTGACTCACGCTTTGACTAAAATGAAGTTCGGGGCGAACATAGAATGTTAACAGATCAAAGTTTCCAAAAACCCCAAAGTGAAAACCTGTTTGAGCATCAGCTTGGAAGTTTTCTAAAGTCAAATCGGTGGGTTCAAGGGTGCCTAGGGTGTCATAATTCACCCCACCTTTCACCCCAAAAGTAAATTGAGCGAAAAGGGGGGTAAAACACATTAGACAAAGCAGGACGAGGATAGATTGGGTTGTTTTCATTGAGTTATTATTTGCGTTGAATTACTTTTTCTGTTGCTGCGATGATGGCTTTGGCGTTTAGGCCATACTTTTCCATCAATTGAGCAGGAGTACCAGATTCTCCAAAGGTGTCTTTCGTCGCAATGAACTCTTGCGGGCTAGGAGCATTTTCTGCCAATACACGGGCAACACTCTCGCCTAATCCACCGAGGAAATTGTGCTCTTCTGCAGTGACTACAGCGCCTGTTTTTGCTACAGATTTTAGGATGATTGCATCATCCAAAGGTTTGATGGTGTGAATGTTAATCACTTCGGCCGAGATGCCTTTTTCGTGTAAGCTTTTTGCCGCTTCAAGCGCTTCCCATACCAGGTGTCCTGTGGCGACAATGGTAACGTCACTTCCTTCTTGTAGCAAAATTCCCTTTCCGATTTCAAAGTTTTGATCGACTGGGGTGAAGTTGGCTACTTTTGGACGACCAAAACGCAAGTAAACAGGACCGTCATAATCGGCAATGGCAATGGTAGCGGCCTTAGTTTGATTAAAATCACAGGGATTGATCACGACCATGCCGGGTAGCATTTTCATCAAGCCGATGTCTTCAAGAATTTGGTGTGTAGCTCCATCTTCCCCTAGGGTTACCCCTGCGTGAGAAGCACAGATTTTGACGTTTTTTCCTGAATAGGCAATGGATTGACGAATTTGGTCATATACACGGCCAGTAGAAAAGTTAGCAAATGTTCCAGTAAAAGGAATTTTCCCACCGATGGTGAGTCCAGCTGCAATTCCCATCATGTTGGCTTCTGCAATCCCGACTTGGAAAAAGCGTTCAGGGTTTTCTGCGATAAATTGATCCATTTTTAGGGAGCCAATAAGATCGGCACATAGGGCCACTACATTGGGGTTTGTTCTACCCAGTTCGGTTAGTCCAGCGCCAAAACCTGAACGAGTATCCTGTGATCCTTGATTGATGTATTCTTTCATCTTTGTACTAGTATTCGATTAATAATCCCCTAGGGTCTCAGGGTTTTGTGCTAAAGCACTTTCTAATTGTTCATCATTGGGTGCTTTTCCATGCCATGCATGAGTGTGCATCATAAAATCAACACCATTTCCCATTTCGGTTTTGAGCAATAGGCAAATAGGCTTTCCTTTTCCGCTTTGTGCTTTGGCTTGATTTAAAGCTGTTTTGATGGCGGTGAGGTCGTTGCCTTCTTCCACATTGATGACCTCCCAGCCAAATGCTTCAAATTTTCCTTGAACACTTCCCATGGGAAGTACTTCATCGGTTGAACCATCAATTTGCTTTCCATTTAAATCAACGGTAGCAATTAAGTTGTCCACTTTTTTTGCCGCAGCATACATGATGGCTTCCCAGTTTTGACCTTCTTGTAATTCCCCGTCTCCCATAAGAGCATAGACCAGGTGTTGATCTTTGTTCAGTTTTTTTGCTTCTGCTGCACCGATCGCGACAGAGAGTCCTTGCCCTAGTGAGCCCGAAGCTATGCGTACTCCAGGTAAGCCCTCATGCGTTGTGGGGTGACCTTGCAAGCGTGAATCAATCAAACGAAAGGTGTTGAGTTCTTCTACAGGAAAATAGCCTCGACGTGCTAAAACACTGTAGAATACAGGAGATATGTGACCATTGGAAAGAAAAAATACATCTTCATTGATTCCATCCATATCAAAGCCTTCTTTGAGTTCCATGATTTCGTTGTAAAGGCAAACAAAAAATTCGGCACAACCTAGTGATCCTCCAGGATGCCCTGAATTTACCTTGTGTACCATGCGAAGAATATCACGACGTACTTGCGTGACTAAATCTTGCGATGCGGGTGTTGTTGACATTAGAAATAGTTTATGGTACAAAAGTAAGGCTTAGGAGTTAAATTCCGTAACAGATTTAAAGCGAACTTATCACAGCTTACCAACATTTTTTTACCGTCTTGTTATGGGTTGTTTTTTTAACAGAAAACCGAATATTTCTGGGGAAGCATTTTTACAGGTTTTAAGCACTTCCGTATCTTAGCAGCTTAAATCAATCAATGGAGTTTAAGTTACTGCACACCGACCCCGCCAGCAAAGCTAGAGCAGGAGAGATTACCACAGCACATGGGAAAATACAAACCCCTATTTTTATGCCTGTGGGAACCGCAGCAACGGTAAAAGGTATCCATCAAAGGGATTTAAAAGAAGAGGTTAATCCCGATATCATTCTTGGCAACACCTATCACCTTTATCTTAGGCCAGGTACCGATATTCTTCAACAAGCGGGTGGTTTACACCAGTTCATGGGGTGGGATCGTCCCTTGTTAACGGATTCTGGAGGATATCAGGTGTATTCTCTTTCTGCCAATCGAAAGATCAAAGAAGAGGGCGTGAAATTTAAATCTCACATAGACGGATCATATCATGTTTTTACGCCAGAAAATGCCATCGATATACAACGACAAATTGGTGCCGATATCATCATGGCTTTTGATGAATGTACGCCCTATCCTTGTGAGTATAAGTATGCTAAAGCATCCATGCACATGACCCATCGATGGCTAGATCGCTGTTTGGCACAAGATAAAAAAAGCCCATTCCTTTATGGTTATGAGCAAACACTCTTTCCTATTGTACAGGGAAGTACCTATAAAGATTTGCGTCAACAATCGGCAGAATTTATCGCATCTCGAGAAGCTCCTGGTAATGCTATCGGTGGTTTATCTGTAGGGGAACCTGCAGAGGAAATGTATGCCATGACCGATGTTGTTTGTGCGATTTTACCCGAGGATAAACCTCGTTATTTAATGGGCGTGGGAACCCCCATTAATCTGTTGGAAAATATTGCTCTTGGGGTAGATATGTTTGATTGTGTTTTGCCTACTAGGAATGCGCGCAATGGAATGCTTTATACCTTTGAGGGATCGATCAATATTAAGAACAAGAAGTGGGAAAACGACTTTTCTGTCATTGATGAAGATGCCCACACTTTTGTTGATACGGCTTATTCAAAAGCTTATTTACGTCATCTTTTTTCGGTGAATGAATTACTGGGAAAACAAATTGCTAGTATCCATAATTTAGGTTTTTATTTAGCATTAGTGCGACAGGCAAGGGAAAAAATACTCAGTGGAGAGTTTACTGCCTGGAAAGATAAAATGGTGAAACAAATGGACAAACGTCTTTAGTATGTTTAAAAAAATCGATGCCTATATCATCAAGCGATACCTCATGACCTTTTTTGTCATGCTGCTGTTGTTTATCCCAATTGGGATCATGGTTGATGTGGCCGAAAAGATCGATAAATTCAAAGAGAATGAAGTTCCTTTTAACGAAATCGTGAGTTATTACATTGACTTTACTTGGTATTTTGGGAATTTATTGTTTCCCATTTTCTTGTTTTTAGCAGTGATATGGTTTACCTCAAAATTAGCCAACAATACAGAGGTAATTGCGATTTTGAGTTCAGGGATATCGTTTAACCGTTTCCTTCGTCCTTATTTTATTTCTGCGAGTTTTATTGCTGTTTTTGCCTTTCTGGCTGGGATGTTTGTCGTGCCAAAGGCGAGTGAAGGGTTTAATGAATTTTCTTTTAAGTATTTAATCAAGCGGAAAAACGACCGCAAGACCACAAATTTATTTAAGCAAATCAACGATGATGAATTCATCTATGTGAGTAGTTATAGCCCATCTCGTATGCGGGGGTTAGATTTTGCTTTGGAACATTTTAAGGGGGATTCTCTTGAATTTAAAATCATGGCACAGTCCATTCGATGGATAGAAAAGGACTCTAATTTTCGTTTAGTGAATTATACTAAACGCACTATTGACGGGGACAAAGAGTATTATGAAAAGGAGAATGTGAAAGACACCCTCTTTGATTTTGCTATTCAGGATTTAGCACCATTAAATTATAAAGCTGAAACGCTTTCGATGATGGAGTTAAATGAATTTATTGCAGCCGAAGAACGCAGTGGATCGGTCTTGATCAACCAGCATTTATTGGTTCGCCATAAACGTTACAGTATTCCTATTTCTGCTTTTATATTGACGATCATTGCGGTAGCAGTTGCCTCATTTAAACGCCGTGGAGGGATGGGAGTGAATTTAGCCTTTGGGATCATGCTTGGCTTTGTCTTTATCTTTTTTGATAAAATCTTTGGGGTTTTAGTGGCAAAATCTAATTTTTCACCTGCGCTAGCGGCATGGCTTCCTTTGGCCATTTTTGGCCTGCTAGCCATTGGTCTATTGAATTATGCTAAACGATAGAGGCAAGAGTTTACTTCACCTTCACTTTTTGATTTTTTTATGGGGATTTACCTCCATCCTAGGAGCGTTGATTGATCTTGAGGCCTTGCCGTTAGTTTGGTATCGTATGAGCATTGCCACTGTTTTAATTGGGCTTTATTTTGTGGTGTTCTCAAAGAAATCCTTTTATGTTCACCCTGGTGCGTTAAAATATTACATCTTGGGTGGGGTGTTGATATCGGTGCACTGGGTCTTGTTTTTTTACGCCATAAAGATTTCTTCTATCTCCCTTACTCTGTCGATTTTATCTTCGGCCTCTTTAATGACATCGGTTTTAGAGCCGCTACTCTATAAACGTCCTTTTCGTCGTTATGAAGTGTTTTTTGGCTTATTTGTTATTGTGGGTTTGTATTTGATTTTTGGGGTTCAAAAAGAGAATCTCATAGGAATTATTGCTGCGCTTGCCTGCACTTTATTTTCGGTACTTTTTTCTTTGCTCAATGGGAAGTTAATTGAACATTATCCAGCAAATAATATTTCATTTTATCAATTGATGACAGGAGCTGTTGTGATGAGTTTTGCAATGATTTATCACCTTGACCATCCTTCGGTTTTAATCGCGCTTTCACTTGAAGACTGGTTGTGGCTATTTTTATTGGCCTCGGTTTGTACGGCCTATGCTACAATAGGGGCAGTGGTAATCTTAAAACATGTCACGCCGTTTACCATGATGATTTCACTTAATTTAGAGCCGGTCTATGCCATTGTATTTTCCCTATTAATCTTTGGTGAAAAAGAGTTGATGAGTACTCAGTTTTATCTCGGGGTGATCATCATTTTAGCTGGGGTAGTAGGGAATGGAATTTATAAACGACAAGCCCAAAAAAAATAGTTTTTTGCCCCATAAAAATTTTTACCTTTGTTTTAATAGATAGAAACCAATGGAATATTTAGATTTTGAATTGCCCATCAAGGATATCAATGAGCAACTTGGAAAATGCAAGATAATCGGCGATGAAAGTGAAATTGATGTTACAGATACTTGTGCGCAATTAGAACAAAAATTGATAGAAACAAAGAAGGAGATTTATGGGAATTTAACCCCATGGCAACGTGTTCAATTGTCACGTCATCCTTCACGTCCTTATACCCTAGATTATATCAATGCCCTTTGTGGGGATACTTTTTTAGAGCTTCATGGCGATCGCAATGTGCGAGATGATAAAGCCATGATAGGCGGGTTAGGAAAGATCAATGATCAATCCTTTATGTTTATAGGGACCCAAAAAGGGTACAATACCGCTACACGAAAGTACCGTAATTTTGGGATGGCAAATCCCGAGGGCTATCGCAAAGCTTTGCGATTAATGAAATCGGCAGAGAAGTTTGGGTTGCCCATCGTTTCTTTTGTGGATACGCCAGGAGCTTACCCTGGCCTAGAAGCAGAGGAGCGCGGACAAGGAGAAGCCATTGCACGCAATATTTACGAAATGCTTTCTGTAAAAGTACCTGTTATCGTGGTGATTATAGGAGAGGGAGCATCTGGTGGTGCTTTGGGAATTGGAGTAGGGGATCGTATTTTTATGTTAGAAAATACCTGGTATTCTGTGATATCTCCAGAGTCTTGTTCTTCTATTCTTTGGCGCAGCTGGGAGTACAAAGAGCAAGCAGCAGCGGCGTTAAAACTTACGGCTACTGATATGAAGAAATCAAAATTGATTGATAAAATCATTAAAGAACCCTTAGGTGGAGCTCACTATGACAGGGAAGCTACTTTTGAGACTGTAAAAGCTGAAATTATCAAGACCTTTAAGGTCCTGGACAAGCTTTCGCCAAAAGAGTTAGTCGAACAACGTCGCGACAAGTTCGATGAGATGGGCGTATTTAACGGCTAGGCTTTTTACGCTTATTAACATTTAAATTGGACTTATAAACAGCCATTGTTTATTCTTGTGGGATACTTCCTGCACATTTTTCAAACCGATAAAAAGAGGAATTCTATACCTTTAACTAATGGAAGAAAGGAAACCAATTATTGCCCCAGGAGTAACTAACGGAGGTGTTGTTAATCTAGAAAAAGGGAAAATCCCTCCACAAGCAGTGGATCTCGAAGAAGCTGTTTTAGGGGCCATGCTCATTGATAAAAAGGGGGTAGATGAGGTGATTGATATCCTCCAGGAAGAGGCTTTTTATAAAGAAGCACATCAGCATATTTTTGCGGCCATCCACCATTTGTTCGAAACCTCAGAACCCATCGATTTATTGACAGTATCTGCTCAGTTGCGCAAAATGGAAACCCTTGAGAAAGTAGGAGGAGACTTTTATTTGGTGCAACTATCTAAAAAGGTTTCTACTTCTGCCCATATTGAGTTTCATGCTCGAATAATTTTACAAAAATACATTCAGCGAAGCTTGATTAAAATTTCCAATGAAATCATTGAGAGTTCCTTTAAAGATTCTGTCGATGTTTTTGATTTGCTAGATGAAGCCGAATCAAAATTATATGACGTAACCCAAGGGAACATCAAAAAATCTTCTGAGACAGCCCAGAATCTTGTCATCCAAGCAAAAAAACGCATTGAAGAGATTGCAAAGAAAGAAGGTTTAAGTGGAGTTGCAACAGGTTTTGAAAAACTTGACGCCTTGACTTCGGGCTGGCAACCCAGTGATTTAATCATTGTAGCGGCACGTCCAGGGATGGGAAAAACAGCCTTGACCCTGTCCATGGCGCGTAATATTGCTGTGATGAAACAAACTCCCGTGGCATTTTTCTCTCTTGAGATGTCATCGGTTCAATTGATTACGCGTTTGATTTCTGCAGAAACAGGTCTCTCATCCGAAAAATTACGTACGGGTAAATTAGAGAATCACGAATGGGAGCAGCTCAACGTTAAAGTAGGCGATCTAGAAAAAGCGCCACTTTATATTGATGATTCGCCATCGCTCTCGATTTTTGATTTACGAGCAAAGGCGAGACGACTTTCTTCCCAGTATGGGATTAAATTAATCATCGTCGATTATTTACAACTAATGACAGCAGGTTCATCCAATAAAACGGGGAATCGTGAACAAGAAATTTCGACCATCTCTCGTAATTTGAAGGCCCTGGCCAAAGAATTAGATGTTCCCGTAATCGCCCTATCACAGTTATCGCGAGCGGTAGAAACTAGGGGAGGAACAAAGCGACCTGTATTATCTGATTTGAGAGAATCTGGAGCGATCGAACAGGACGCTGATATCGTTTCCTTTATTTATCGCCCCGAGTACTATGGGATTGATGAATGGGATGATGAAGAACGCACTTCTTCTATAGGACAAGCCGAATTTATCGTCGCAAAACACCGTAATGGAGGTTTGGATAACATCCGACTAAAGTTCATTGGGCACCTAGGGAAGTTTGACAACTTGGAAAGTTTTGATTCTCCTTATGAATTCCCCTCAAAGATGAATGAAAACATTTCTCCCGAATCATTTCCCTCGGCAGGAGAGGCTTTTGGTTCCTCCTTTAATGACGAGGACAATGATGTTCCATTTTAATCTTCAGTGATATTAAGACATAAAAAAACCAGCTAAAAGCTGGTTTTTTTATAGAGTACAATCGAATGATTATTTGATTTTATCGACGATGGCTTTAAAGGCATCAGGATGATTCATCGCAAGGTCGGCAAGGACTTTACGGTTCAACTCGATATTGTTAGCGTGGATGCGTCCCATGAATTGGCTGTAAGACATTCCGTGCAAACGCGCCCCGGCGTTAATACGTGTGATCCATAGTGCGCGGAAATTGCGCTTTTTGGTTTTACGGTCACGGTAAGCATACTGCATGGCTTTATCCACTGCATTTTTTGCTACCGTCCAAACGTTTTTACGGCGTCCAAAGTATCCTTTGGCTTGCTTTAAAACTTTTTTTCTACGTGCTCTTGAAGCAACTGAGTTTACTGATCTTGGCATAGTTTTTTGTGTTTTTGTTACAGGGCGGTATGACTACTCTTTGTAAGCCCGCAACAGGGTTAATTGTTTTTAGTCAACCTGAACAAGGCTTATTTCAAGCGTAATTGTTCTTTGATGTTGTCGGAATCACTTTCGTGAACTAATCCTGAGTGAGTCAATTTAAGCTTGCGCTTTTTTGACTTTTTTGTCAAGATGTGGCTCTTAAAAGCATGCTTCCTTTTGATTTTACCACTGCCAGTAAGCTTAAAACGCTTTTTAGCAGAGGATTTTGTTTTCATTTTTGGCATTACTTCGTATTTAGGTGTTGTACTCTTTTTTTATTTCTTTTTAGGGCTAATGAACATGGTCATTCGTTTCCCTTCTAATTTGGGTAATTGTTCTACTTTCCCCAGTTCTTCTAAATCTTGTGCTAGACGCAGCAATAAGATTTGTCCTTGTTCTTTAAACACAATGGAACGTCCTTTGAAGAAAACAAAAGCTTTTAGTTTTGCACCTTCTTTTAAGAACTTTTCGGCGTGTTTCTTTTTGAACTCATAATCGTGTTCATCGGTTTGAGGCCCAAAACGAATCTCTTTGATGATAACCTTAGTCGCTTTTGACTTTAGGGCTTTTTCACGCTTTTTTTGTTCGTATAAGAACTTTTTGTATTCCAGTATTTTACAAACTGGTGGAGAGGCCTTTGGAGAAATTTCAACCAGATCCAATTCTAACTCTTCTGCTAGTCGCAGGGCTTTTTTGAGCGGATATACCCCCACTTCAACATTATCTCCCACCAAACGAATTTCGTGTGCGGTGATTTTTTCATTGATCCTGTGTGGATCCTGTTTGATAACTCGGCCTGGACGGTTCGTCCTTCTTCTACGTATTGCTATGGTCTTGTCTTTTAATTAAACCTCAAATTTTGAACTACTGGCTTCAATCTCTGCTTGAATCTTTTCAATAAAGGTTTCAAGCGTTAATGAACCCGTATCCCCGTCCACACGATTCCTTACAGAAACAGTGTTTTCGGTTGCTTCTTTCTCGCCCACGATGAGCATATAGGGATATTTGTTTAGCTGGGCTTCACGAATTTTCTTCCCGATGGTCTCATTTCGATTGTCGACGAGTGCGCGAATTTCGCTATTTTTCAGTTGATTTGAAACTTTTTCAGCGTATTTTTCATACTTCTCACTAACCGAGAGGATGATTACCTGTTCTGGCATTAACCACAAGGGGAAGTTTCCACCCGTATGTTCCAGTAAAATTGCTACGAATCGCTCTAGACTACCAAAGGGTGCACGGTGAATCATTACTGGTCTATGTTCCTCATTATCACTCCCTTTGTAGCTTAATTCAAAACGTTCAGGTAGGTTGTAATCAACTTGAATCGTCCCTAACTGCCATTTTCGACCTAGTGCATCTTTGACCATAAAGTCCAACTTTGGTCCATAAAAGGCGGCCTCACCTGTTTCGATAACATAGTTCAGGTTTTTCTCCTTGGCAGCGTTAATGATGGCATTTTCAGCTAAATCCCAGTTTTCGTCACTTCCAATGTACTTTTCAGGTTTTTCGGGATCGCGTAAAGAGACTTGTGCGGTAAAGTCTTCAAACCCTAAGGAACCAAAGACATACAAGACTAAGTCAATCACCTTTTTGAATTCCTCATCAAGCTGACTGGGCATACAGAAAATATGTGCATCATCTTGGGTAAAACCTCGAACACGAGTAAGCCCGTGGAGTTCTCCACTTTGCTCGTAGCGATAAACGGTGCCAAACTCGGCATAGCGTTTCGGTAAATCCTTATAACTCCACTGGCGGGCATTATAAATCTCGCAGTGGTGAGGGCAGTTCATGGGTTTGAGTAAAAACTCTTCCCCTTCTGCCGGGGTTTGTATGGGTTGAAAGCTATCGGCACCATATTTTTCATAATGCCCCGAAGTCATGTAGAGTTCTTTATTCCCAATATGGGGAGAAATCACTTGTTCATAACCAGCTTTCTTTTGTGCCTCTTTTAAAAAGTTTTCCAAACGTTCTCTTAGGGCTGTCCCTTTGGGCAGCCAAAGCGGTAAACCTTGTCCCACCTTTTGAGAAAAAGTAAAGAGATCGAGTTCTTTTCCCAGCTTTCTATGGTCGCGTTTTTTGGCTTCTTCTAACAGTTCAAGGTACTCGGTTAATTCCTTCTGTTTTGGGAAGGAAATCCCGTAAATACGCGTCAATTGAGGTTTGGTTTCATCCCCGCGCCAGTATGCACCAGCAACATTGAGTAATTTCACCGCTTTAACAAAACCGGTGTGGGGAATGTGTCCTCCACGGCATAGATCGGTAAAATCGGCATGATCACAAAAGCTAATGGTCCCGTCTTCTAGGTTTTCAATCAACTCCACCTTAAAAGGATTGTTTTCTTTTTTGTAAAAAGCCAAGGCATCTGCCTTAGAGCTCCTACGCATTTTAAAGTCAAACTTTTCACGGGCAAAAGCCAGAAACTGTTTTTCAAGGGCAGGTAAATCTTTTTCAGAAAAACTCACTTCACCAAAATCCACATCATAATAAAAACCGTTTTCAATCGCAGGCCCTATGGTCAACTTTGCCGAAGGGTAGAGCGCAAGTAAACTCTGCGCTAAAATATGGGCCGAGGAGTGCCAAAAGGCCGCTTTGCCTTCATCGTCTTTCCAGGTAAAGAGGCGTAACTCACCATCGCGATCGATTAAGGTAGAAGCCTCAACGGTTTCTTGGTTAAACTGTGCAGAAAGTACGTTACGGGCGAGGCCTTCGCTAATGTCTTTGGCAATGTCTAGAACAGTCAGTGCTTCTTCATAGTGACGAACCGAGCCGTCGGGGAGCGTAATTGCGATCATGTATGCAGTGATAAAGCGCAAAGATAATGGGATTCCTTAAGGCAGGCAATAGCTAAAAGCATTTATCCCTTTCTTTTTTTGCCTAAAAAAGCAGCCGTTAGGGTGCGAATCCCCCAAAAACCCATCCCAATGGATGCAGCTGCAACAAATAAACCAATAATCAATACTGGCCAATACCACGGGTGGCCCTCGTTTTGGAAGGCTTGCATAATCACAAATGGCCCTATAAAGGCCAAAACAATGCCGTAGAACACCCGTTGTAATCCCTGTTGTAAGGCGATTTTATCCATGGAGTAAAGATAAGGTTTTTGGGCATTCCATACTTAATGTAACGTCGTTCCGCACGTGATGCGGAATCTTAAAAGGAATTTACTTGCTATAGGCCTCGATGGCTTGACGTACTCCGCCGGTTTGTTCGAGCAGGTTTTGTGCTTGTACCGGTGAGGCACCTGTTTTTTCTACAATGATGTTGATGGCGCGCTGGCGTAGTTTAGCATTTGAGAGTTGGAGGTCCACCATTTTATTTCCTTTAATATGCCCCAAACGAATCATGGTGGCAGTAGTGATCATATTAAGGATCATTTTTTGTGCAGTACCAGCTTTCATGCGGGAACTACCGGTGACAAATTCTGGCCCCACAACTACTTCAATGGGAAAGTCGGCGACTTGGGTTAAAGGTGCCCCAGGATTGCAGCAGATACAAGCCGTGGGAATGTTGTTTTCTTGGCATTTTTTTAATGCGTGAATGACATAGGGCGTGGTGCCAGATGCGGCGATGCCCACTACAATGTCTTTTTCATTGATGTTGTGGGCGTTTAAATCTTCCCAGCCTAGGGTGGTAGAATCTTCGGCATTTTCTACGGCTTTATAGATGGCGTTTTTTCCACCGGCGATAAGGCCAATGACTTTGGAAGGATCGGTCCCGAAGGTGGGCGGACATTCTGAGGCATCGAGAATACCCAAACGACCGCTGGTGCCTGCCCCCATGTAAAAGAGGCGTCCACCAATTACTAACTGGCGTTCTACTTTTTCAATCAAGGCAGTGATGGCGGGTAGTACTTTGCCTACGGCCTGGGCTACTTTTTGATCTTCGGTATGGATGCCGTTAACCAGTTGAGCAACAGTGTAGTGTTCCAGTCCATCGTAGCGGGAGTCTTCTTCGGTGATTTTTCGAAATGCCATGGGGTAAAGATAGGGTGGATGAAGGAATTTTTTTAGGGATGGGGAAAGAATTCGTCCCCTTTGGCCGCAGGCCATAAAAAAACCCCAACCGTATGGCTGGGGTTGACTTAGTTGACCAACAGTCTTAGTTGAGCTTTGCTTCTAAGTTTTCTTTTAACGCGTTTAAGAACTGTTGCGTTGTAAGATAGTGTTCGCTGGTCATGTTTTCTTTGTGGATCAACAGGGCCAAATCTTTGGTCATTTTTCCGCTCTCTACGGTTTCTACACAAACGTCTTCAAGGGTTTGACAGAAATCGATTAGGGCTTGATTATCGTCTAATTTTCCACGGTGCTGTAAACCTCTTGTCCAAGCAAAGATAGATGCGATAGGATTAGTCGAGGTTTCTTTACCTTGCTGGTGTTGACGGTAGTGACGTGTTACGGTACCGTGTGCTGCTTCTGCTTCCATGGTTTTACCATCTGGTGTTACCAGGGTAGATGTCATTAGTCCTAAAGAACCAAAACCTTGCGCTACAGTATCGGATTGTACGTCTCCGTCATAGTTTTTACAGGCCCAAACAAAGCCACCGTTCCATTTCATGGCTGCAGCAACCATGTCATCGATTAAACGGTGTTCATAGGTGATACCTGCCGCTTCGAATTGGTCTTTAAACTCATTGTCATACACCTCTTGGAATACATCTTTAAAGCGGCCGTCATAGGCTTTCATGATGGTGTTCTTTGTTGAGAGGTAGAGTGGCCATCCTTTCTTTAAAGCCTGGTTCATACATGAACGGGCAAAGCCATAGATGGAAGAATCGATGTTATACATACACATGGCAACACCATTTTCTTGGAAGTTATAAACTTCCCAAGTTTGAGGTGTACCGCCGTCTTCTGGGGTAAAGGTCATGGTTAGTTTTCCTTTTCCAGTAGTTACGGTATCTGCAGCACGGTATTGATCTCCAAAAGCATGACGCCCAATACAAATGGGTTTTGTCCATCCTTGTACATAACGGGGAACGTTACTCATGATGATGGGTTCGCGGAAAACGGTTCCACCTACAATGTTACGAATGGTTCCATTAGGCGAACGCCACATGTTTGAAAGGTTGAATTCTTCTACACGTTGTTCGTCTGGAGTAATGGTCGCACATTTAATTCCTACGTTGTATTCTTTGATGGCGTTTGCCGCTTTTACAGTAATTTCATCATTGGTCGCATCACGAGAGGTTACCGATAAATCGAAGTATTTGATGTCAAGATCGAGGTAGGGAAGAATGAGTTGCTCTTTAATAAACGACCAAATGATCCGGGTCATTTCATCCCCGTCCATTTCAACCACAGGGTTGTGTACTTTAATTTTTTCCATGAGTTTAATTTCTAGGTTTAGTATAGTCTAAAAAAAAGGCCGCTACTGCGACCTTTATTATATTAACGTTGACGCTCTTTGATGCGTGCTTTTTTACCGCGTAATTCTCTAAAGTAGTAGATACGTGCTCTACGAACTTTTCCGCGCTTGTTGACTTCGATTTTTTGTAAAGCTGGAAGGTTGATGGGGAAGATACGCTCTACTCCAACAGTTCCTGACATTTTACGGATGGTGAAGGTTTTAGCTAGACCTTGACCTTTGATCTGGATAACTACTCCTTTAAAGAACTGTGTACGTACTTTTTCACCTTCTCGAATTTCATAATAGACGGTGATGGTGTCTCCAGCAGCAAATTCAGGGAATTCCTTTTTTTCGATGAATTGATCCTGAACAAAATTAATTAACGATTCCATGTTTTTCTTTTAATGGTTCTTGCAGTCAACATACACGATTCTCGTCAGTGGTTAAATGCGGGAGCAAAAGTACAATTTATTTCTAAGTTGGCAAAAGGGGTTGATTTGTTTTTTGTGGAGCTGTAAAATTATGATTCTAACATATCCTGTCGTAAGCGCTGGGTGCATTCAAGGGCGTGTTCTTCGTGCCAGCGTTCTAACGCAGGGGTATTGCCCCCGGGCGTTTTCGGCTTTAAGCTTCCAAAAGCTGTGCCCTGAGGCCCCTGAGCCTGTCGAAGGGGGAGAAGGGGACGAAGGGGACGAAGGGGACGAAGGGGGAGAAGAGGACGAAGAGCTCATTTCGACAGGCTCATTTCGACAAGCTCATTTCGACAAGTTCAATGAGCATTCCGTTAGCGGAATATCGGTGCTGTAGATTAACCGTTTGTGGTGTTGTCCTGGAAGGGGAACTTACTCCCCTAACAAATCTGGTCGTAAGCGCTCGGTGCGTTCTAGGGCTTGTTCTTCGCGCCAGCGTTCTACCGCAGGAGTGTTGCCCGAGGTTAAGATATCGGGGACGGTCCATCCCTTATAATCGGCTGGGCGGGTGTAAATGGGCGGAGCCAAAAGTTTGTCTTGAAAGCTATCGCTCAAGGCCGAGGATTCATCGCCTAAGACTCCAGGAATCAAACGAATGATGCTATCGCAAAAGACCGCAGCGGCTAATTCACCTCCAGAGAGTACAAAATCCCCAATGGAAATTTCACGGGTAATGAATTGATCCCTTACTCGCTGGTCTACTCCTTTATAATGCCCACACAAGAGGATGATGTTTTCCATCAGCGAGCACTGGTTGGCGATGGCTTGATTGAGGGTGGTGCCATCTGGGGTCATATAAATGATTTCATCATAATCTCGGGCTGCTTTTAACGCACTAATGCATTTGTCAATGGGTTCAATCATCATCACCATTCCTGCTCCCCCGCCATAGGGGTAGTCGTCCACTTGCTTGTATTTGTTTGAACTGTAATCGCGCAGGTCATGGAAATGTACTTCGGCCTTTCCACCTTCGATGGCGCGTTTTACGATGGAGGCCTCAAAAGGGCTGCGCAAGAGTTCAGGAAAAAGGGTGATGATATCAATTCGCATGGCGATGGCTTTTTGCAAAATTGCAGAAACTTCGCCCAAAAAAAAAGCTTTCCCGAAGGAAAGCCTTAAAAAGCATTATAAACGCAGGCGAATTTTTTCTCCTGCTGGACTGATATAGCTGATCCAATCAATCGATCGAATGTCATAGCCTTGCAGGTCATCGATACTGTAGATGCGCTCTCCGTTGATGGCTGTGATAAGTGAGCCCGCTTCAATTTGACCTTCAAAATAAGGGCCAGCTTCATCCACCAAGACGCCTTTTTCTATGCCAAAATCCGCCTGATCCTCTGGGGTTAAATTTCGTAAATTCATCCCAATGAATTGGGTGGCAGTGCTTTTGGCCAAACGCACCGCGATTGTTCTTTCTTTGCCCTCACGGTAGAGGCGTACCTTCACTTCATCATCGGGGCGTTTGCTTTCTAAATAACCGGTGAGGTCAGAGAATTTTTTAATCTTGACTTGATCCACTGCTATGATGATGTCTCCTTCTTTAATACCTGCTTGAGCGGCGCCCATTCCCGGAATAACTTTGGCGACATAAAAACCCTCATTGACGTTGATATCAAGTTCCTCAAAACGTTCTTTAAACTCTGGACTAAGGGCATTTCCTTGAACACCTAGCAAGCCTTTTTGGGTGCTTCCGTATTCGATCAAGTCCTCAAAAACCTTACGGGCAATATTACTGGGTACGGCAAAGGAATAGCCTTCAAAGCCCCCAGAAAGGGAGGTGATGGCCGTATTGATCCCGATCAATTCCCCTTGGGTGTTGACCAGTGCTCCGCCGCTATTCCCGCGATTCACCGCTGCGTCGGTTTGAATAAAGGACTGGTTTTTATCATCACGGGCATTGAGGTCTCGCGCTTTTGCACTAATGATGCCCGCCGTAACAGTAGAGTTGAGGTTAAAGGGATTCCCAATGGCGAGTACCCACTCGCCGATTTGTGTCGCGTCTGAATTCCCAAAATAGAGGTAGGGAAGGGATTGGTTTGCTTTGATTTTTAGGACCGCAATGTCGGTATAAGGATCCGTGCCGATGAGTTCTGCCTCATAGCGAATATTGTCATTTGTGGTGACTTCGATTTTAGTAGCATCTTCAATCACGTGATTATTTGTGATAATAAAACCATCTGGGGAGACGATTACGCCAGAACCTGTTCCAATACGTTCTCTATTCTCTCCACCGCCATAAAAGTATTCTAGGGGAGAAAAGCGCTCGTTTGAGCTAGCGGTATTCTTGACATGAACCACCGCGTCAATACTTTTGTTTGCTGCCTCAACAAAGTTGCTGGGGGCATCATTGCTCCCATTGAGGTTATAGGCATAGGAAGTGGGTAAAACCGAGGGATTTGTTTCTGTTACAGAAGGAGTGGCATTGTTTTGAACAAATAAAAAAAGAAATAGACTTAAGGAGGTACTTATGAGTACAGCTGCCGATAGTTGTAAAATCGTTTTCATAAATCAAGTATTTTTATTCAAATGTATAAAATGTAGTTTGCTTTTTACTCGTGCTTTAACGACTCTTTAACAGCTAAAAAAACCTTAAAATAATTGTACCTTTGGCGCATGCCATTTCACTTTCACAAATACCAAGGAACCGGAAATGATTTCATCATGATTGACGATCGTGAGCAGCGTTTTCCTGCACAGGATACGGGCTTTATAGCCCATTGTTGTGATCGTCGTTTTGGGGTGGGAGCCGATGGTTTAATCTTGGTCCAACATCATCCCAATGCAGATTTTAAAATGGTTTATTTTAATGCCGATGGGCGTGAAAGTACCCTTTGTGGGAATGGTGCGCGCTGTACGGTGGCATTTGCTGCAGCCCTTGGAATGGTGGAAAAGCAAACCACTTTTTTTGCCATTGATGGCCTGCACACTGCGACCATTGAACCCGATCAAACCATTGCCCTGCGCATGCATGATGTCGAAGAATTTCGGTGTGAAAAAAACCATAGTTTTTTAGACACTGGTTCTCCTCATCACGTGGAAATGGTAGAAGATTTAGCACATTTTCCTGTGGTGGAAAAAGGAAGAGCTATTCGCCAGGGGGCACCGTATTTTAGTGAGGGGACCAATGTGAATTTTGTTGAAAAGGTGAATGAAACTACATTTGCTATTCGCACCTATGAACGTGGGGTAGAAGACGAAACCCTCTCTTGCGGTACAGGGGCAACTGCCGTGGCGCTAGCGATGCATAAAACGGGGATGACCCAAAACCAGCACTTGAATATCCTGGTAGAAGGAGGACAGTTAAGCGTATCGTTTAAGCCTTCGGCGAAAGGCTACACGGCCATTGACCTGCAAGGACCGGCTCAATTTGTTTTTGAAGGAAATTTACCGCAGCAATGACAACTAGTTCCATCCATTTGCGCGCACTTGAACCTAGTGATCTCGATTTTCTTTACAGCCTAGAAAATGATCAACGCCTTTGGGCAGTATCAAATACATTAGTTCCTTTTTCAAACTATACTTTGAAAGAATACATTCAACACGCCAAGGAAGATATTTTTACGGCAAAACAAGTTCGTTTTGTGATTAGCACTCCAGCGCAGCAACCGCTGGGTTTTGTCGATTTATACGACTTTGATCCGTTGCATCATCGCGCAGGAGTTGGAGTAGTGATTGATGAGGCGCACCGCGCCAAAGGCTTAGGGAAACAAGCCCTATTACTAGTGGAAGCCTATGCATTTAACCGCTTGCAACTCCACCAGCTCTATGCTGGAGTGAGCGAAGAAAACACCGCAAGCATGGCCCTTTTTAGATCAGTGGGCTATGTACAATGTGGAATAAAAAAAGACTGGAATTTCTATGATAACCGCTACCATAATGAGGTAGTTTTTCAAAAAATTGTTCATGTATAAACGAAAAATTAGCTTAGCCATCGTCTTGCTCATTGCTGCCGCTGGCTTATATTTTACCTATACCTTCTACCGTGTTTTTTTCTTACCTAATACGGCCTTTGAAAACGAGACCTCCTATGTTTTTATTCCCACAGGAAGTCAACTAGATGATTTAATAGTTGAACTTTCTCCCCTGCTTAAATCCACCGATGATTTTAAGCTTGCCGCCGAAAAGAAAGGCTATGCCACGCGAATACGCGCAGGAAAATACGCTTTGACAAAAGGGATGAGTAATAACGATATGATCAATCGTCTTAGGGGAAAATCCCTTCCTGTTCGTGTAACGTTCAATAACCAAGAGCGTTTAGAGGATTTAGCTGGTCGAATTGCCCAACAACTCGAAACCGATAGTTTGAGCTTATTGACTCAAATGCGCGATAGTACATTTTTAGCAAAGAATAATTTCACTTTGGCCACCGCCTTAGGCATGTATCTTCCCAATACCTATCAGTTTTTTTGGAATACATCTCCTGCAGCTTTTCAAAAGCGAATGCTCAAGGAATACGAGTATTTTTGGACCCCAAAACGCCGCAATGCTGCCGAAAAGAAAGGCCTAAGTCCAAATGAAGTTATTGTTTTGGCCTCCATTGTTCAAAAAGAATCATTAAAAAATGACGAGCGTCCTTTAATCGCTCAGGTCTATCTCAACCGACTGAAGAAGCGCATGCGACTACAAGCCGATCCCACTGTAGTTTATGCGGTAAAAAAAGCGCAAAACGACTTTTCCTTGGTCATTCGTCGGGTATTGAAAAAAGACCTTAAGGTCAAGTCTCCATATAACACCTACCGGGTGAAAGGTTTACCCCCAGGTCCCATTAGCATGCCTGATATTGCTGCTATTGACGCGGTCTTGTTTCCTGAACCACATAACTATCTATATTTTGTTGCCGACCCTAACAAGCCAGGTTACCACAATTTCTCGACAAGTTTGCGGGAGCACAACCGCAAAGCTCGATCGTATTACCGCTGGCTTAATCAGCAAAAATTATATCGCTAATTCTTTGTGGAATAAGAAAATGGCTGGCCTTTTTTGAAGTTGTACCTCGGTGTTCTTCCAATGCTTCACTGGGGCAGTTTTGATCCACTCTGTAGGAAGGGTTAAATCGCAGGCTACACATAAAAGGGTGTTGGGAGATAGGGTGCGAATCAGGTCAGCGAGGAACTGTTCATTGCGATAGGGAGTTTCAATAAAAAGTTGCGTTTGGTCGTATTCTCTTGAGCGTTTTTCCAAGGCTTTGATCATTCGAGTGCGGTCTTGCTTATCAATCGGTAAATACCCATTAAAAGCAAAGGACTGCCCGTTCATCCCCGAGGCCATAAGTGCGAGAACTAGTGAAGAGGGACCAACTAGCGGGCGAACGTGAAAACCTTTTGAATGTGCGCGCTTGACCATCACTGCTCCTGGATCGGCTACTCCGGGACAACCTGCATCAGACAATAAACCCATGGATTCTCCTTTTTCCAGTGGATCGAGATAATGTTGCAATTCCATGGGATCGGTGAACTTATTGAGCGGATAGAGGACGAGTTGATCTTGTTTTTTTTGCGGAGTAATGCGTTTGATAAAGCGACGTGCTTCTTTTTCGTTTTCGACGATAAAGTGGTTCAAGGGTTCAATGATCTTCCTCACGGTTAATGGTAATACCTCCATGGGAGCATTATCCCCTAGGGTGCAGGGGATGAGGTAAAGCGTAGGACCCGAGGGCGCAGGACTTAGTTCTTCCATTGTTCAAGTATTTTTTCGCAGGCGTGATGTATTTTATCAAAGACAATGGAAAATCCATCTGTCCCTCCATAATAGGGGTCTTCTACCTCTTCCTCTCCCAAAAGAAGGTGCACTTTTGCACGGTCTTGATCAGAGCGTGCTAGTGCTAACACATTAGTGCGGTTGCTGTTGTCCATCACAAAGATATGATCAAATCGATCAAAATCCTCCACTTCAAATTGACGGGCTTTTTGTTGGCTAATATCAATTCCATTTTTTTTAGCAATTGCAATACTTCGAGGATCTGGTGCAGCTCCATTGTGATAATTTGCTGTCCCAGCAGAATCGATACGGAAGTTTGGTGAATGTGCCAAATATTCAAAAATACCGTGGGCGAGTGGAGAACGACAAATGTTTCCCAAACAGACCATTAAGACGCTTCCTGGAACCATTGTGGTTACAAGGTTAACTTCTTGTTGAGGTCTTCGACGTATTTACGGAATTGTTTATCGGTAAACGAGAGATTGTCAACCGTTTTGCAAGCGTGTAAGACCGTTGCATGGTCGCGTTTACCAATTTGCGTCCCAATGCTTGCTAAAGAGGCCTTGGTGAATTTTTTAGCAAAATACATGGCCAATTGACGGGCTTGTACGATGTGTCGCTTTCGGGTTTTTGATTGTAGGGTTTCTACGTCCATTTGGAAGTATTCTGAAACAACCTTTTGGATGTAATCAATGCTAACTTCGCGTTTGGTGCTCTTGACGAATTTCTCGACAATTTCACTTGCAAGTTCAAGGGTCACATCCATCTTATTAAAAGACGACTGTGCGATTAAGGATATGATGGCACCTTCTAGCTCCCTGATGTTGCTTTTGATGTTTTTTGCGACATATTCAATGATTTCATCTTCGATGACGACCCCATCGCGGTAGAGTTTGTTTTTGAGAATAGATACTCGTGTTTCGTAATTGGGTTGCTGCAGCTCTGCAGAAAGTCCCCACTTAAAACGCGATAGTAATCGTTGCTCAATATCTTGCATGTCTACAGGCGCCTTGTCTGAAGTCAAGATGACCTGTTTTCCATTTTGGTGTAAATGGTTAAAGATGTGGAAAAAGACATCTTGTGTTCCTGATTTCCCAGAGAAGAATTGTACATCGTCGATGATGAGCACATCTATGATTTGATAGAAGTGAATAAAATCATTTCGGGTATTCTTCTTGACCGACTCTATGTATTGCTGAGTAAATTTTTCAGCAGAGATGTAGAGAACGGTTTTATCGGGGAATTTATCTTTGATTTGCACTCCGATGGCATGTGCCAAATGGGTTTTACCTAAACCGACATTTCCAAAAATAAGTAAGGGATTAAAGGAAGTACCACCTGGCTTGTTTGCCACGGCAATTCCTGCAGATCGCGCAAGGCGATTTGAGTCTCCTTCTAAGAAATTTTGAAAATTATAGTTGGGGTTGAGTTGTGACTCAATCTGGAGGTTGCGAATTCCAGGAATCACAAAAGGATTTTTTAATTGTGTGTTGAGGCTGCTTAAAGGGGCATCAACTTGCTGCGCTTTTACAATGGGTTGTTGACTACTAGGGATGCTTTCTGTAAACGGTTGCTTGTTCCCGTAAGTGTTTTCCATTTTAATGACATAGACTAAACGAGCAGATTCACCTAGCTCTTTTGTCAATGCGATCTTCAATAATTTAACGTAATGCTCTTCGAGCCACTCATAGAAAAACTTACTGGGGACTTGAATGCTCAAAGCATTTTCGGTCAATTTAAGTGGCACTATAGGTTCGAACCAAGTCTTGTAGGCTTGTGGTTGAATATTGTCCTTAATGAAGGCGAGACAATTATTCCAAGATGACTGGGCGTTGTTTTGCATTTTAGTAAAATACTGATTTAAAGCTCGTTTTGTTTATGGTTGTTCAACAAGACAAATATTGGTTAAAAAAAGTGAAAAAAAAACACCTTTTGCTATTGATTTTAATCTTTTTTTTACGCAAATTATGGAACACGATTTTGTTTAACAAATCCTCAAAAAAGTTGAATTTCCATTTTATTTCCACCCCTATTACTGTTCGTTATGGTGAAACCGACCAAATGGGTGTAGTCCATCACAGTAATTACCTGCGCTATTTTGAGGTTGCCCGTTTAGAATGGCTTACTCAATTAGGTGTTTCCTATCAAGCCATGGAAGAAGCCGGGGTAATGATGCCTGTCATTGAAGCGCAAATTAACTATAAAACTCCTGCGAAGTTTGAAGATGCATTAACCATAAAGATACATCTTAAGGAAATTCCATTAGTCAAGATGACTTTTCTCTATGAGGTGACCAATCAACATCAAGAAATCGTTTGTACAGCCAAAACCGTTTTAGCGTTTATGAATGCTGAAAATCGACGCCCCCACCGTTGCCCAGAAAATTTTAAGAACGTTTTTGCGGCGGTAATAAAATAGTCAAGCCTTCTTTCAGCGCTTTATTGTTAACACCATCAAGTCCTGGAGCAGGGATGCCTTCTTTTAGCTTTTTTGCAGCGGTAAAGATGCGTGCTTCATCCCAAAGATTTGATGCGATAAAGTGATGTAAGGTAGTGCTGCCTCCCTCTATGATGACCGATTGGATTCCTTTATTGTAAAGGTAATCCATTACAGCGTGAAGATATGTTGAAGGAGATGCTGTGTTTTTTAATTCCAGCAAATCAAACGTTAAATGATGAGTAGGGGCAGAGGGGTCAAAAACACTTAGGTTTTTTTGTAGGCGATTGTTGGGGTCGAGAATAATTCGTTCTGGTTGCTGTCCCTTAACCCAGCGGGCAGTGAGTTGAGGATTGTCATCTACAGCTGTTTGTGCACCGATAAGAATGGCAGCTTCTTCTGTGCGCCATTGATGAACCATAACTTGCTCTTCTTTACTGCTTAAAAAAACCGGTGCTTTTTTGGTGCGAGTTTCTGGCAGTGGAGCAAGAAAGCCATCAAGGCTTTGGGCCCATTTTAAAATGAGATACGGGCGTTTTTTTTCGTGATAGCTAAAAAAACGCTTGTTCAGTTCTCTAGCTTTATCTTCTAACACTCCGCTACTAACATTTATCCCAGCTTTTTCAAGGGTTTGAATTCCGCTGCCATTGACTTGTTCAAAAGAATCGACACAACCTATGACTACCCGGGGGATTTCATTCTCCACGATCAGGTTTGCACAAGGGGGTGTTTTCCCAAAGTGATTACAAGGTTCAAGATTTACATATAGAGTAGCTTCTTTGAGCAAGGATTTATTTTTGACACTAGCTATGGCATTTACTTCGGCATGGGGGCTACCCGCCTTTTTATGCCAGCCTTCCCCAATGATTTTATCGTTATGCACAATTACACTTCCCACCATGGGATTAGGGTAAGTATTGCCTAAACCTTTTTTAGCTAGACCAAGGCAACGTTGTAAATAGTATTCGTCTTTAGAGTATTCCTGTTTCAAAAGCTTTTGGAATGTGTTAATTTAGCCAAACGATTTACAAAGGTAAGAAGATATGATCAGCATACGAGAAGTTAGGGAAGAAGATAATGTTGCTTTAGCGGCGGTAATTCGAGCTGTTTTAATTGATATCGGTGTTCCAAAGGTGGGAACCGCCTATGCCGACCCTGAATTGGATTTTATGTTTGAGGCCTACCAAAAAGAGCGTTCTGCCTACTTTGTTCTCCTAGAAGACGAGCAAGTCGTGGGTGGAGCAGGAATTGCTCCCCTAGCAGGAGAACAACCTGAGATTTGTGAATTGCAAAAGATGTATTTTTTAGCGCAAGCTCGTGGGAGGGGATTAGGTCAAAAAATGATCAATCACTGTTTGGCCTTTGCGAAAGCGCAAGGTTTTGAGTTGTGTTATTTGGAGACTCTTCCTTATATGAAGGAAGCTCAAAAGCTATATCGCAAAACAGGGTTTGACTATATCGACGGCCCCATGGGAAATACAGGGCATACCTCTTGTAATGTATGGTTGACAAAAAGCTTGTCATGACATTAATTCAGTACAGAAATCATTTTAGGGAACTATTAGCGCCCCTTTATTCGTCCCAGGAGATTGATGATCTCTTTAAGCGTTGCATCCAGCATTACTTCCAGTGGAATTCCCTTAAAATAGGACTTGAACCTCAGTATGAATTAACCAGGGAAGAAGCACAACAACTGCACGATGCATTAGAACAACTCACTACTGCAACGCCACTTCAGTATGTGCTAGGTGAAGCTAACTTTATGGGCCTTAATCTAGTGGTAAATAAAGGAGTATTGATCCCTCGACCTGAAACAGAAGAACTGGTTGAATGGGTACTGGCGAATCACGAAGAGAAATCCTTAAAATGTTGGGACTTGTGTAGTGGTTCAGGAAGTATTGCTTTAGGATTAAAAGCGCAGCGGGACAACTGGGTCATAGGCGGATATGAATTAAGTGAACCAGCCCTTGAGGTGGCCCGTAACAATGCTAAAAGGAACAGCCTAGATGTTTCTTTTTATGCACAAGATATACTTCAATGGAAAGCAGAAGATGAGCAGGTCGATCTTATTGTTTCGAATCCCCCTTATGTTTTACCTTCCGAGAAAGCTCAAATGCATGCCAATGTTTTAAAGCACGAACCCGGCATGGCATTATTCGTTCCCCAAGAGGACCCTTTGTTGTTTTATCGTCGTATCCTTTGGCTAGCCATTACAACCCTAGCACCAAACGGAGCGCTTTACTTTGAAATAAACCCTCTGCTAGTAAAGGAAATGATCGCCTTGGGAAAAGCGAGTGGTTTTGCGGTTGCCACAGTGAAAAAAGATATCTTTGGAAAAGACCGTTTCATCCAATTTAGTACCCATGAAGGTTGAAGAAAGAATAGACCAGCTGCGCGATCAATTACATCGCTATAATCACGCTTATTACAATGAAGACAGGAGTGTAGTAAGCGATTTTGAATTTGATCAATTACTCAAAGAATTGCAACAACTGGAGCAAGCGCATCCAGAATATTATGATGCTAATTCACCCACCCTGAGAGTGGGCGGGGGAGTGACGAAAAATTTCCCCACCCTTGTTCATGCACAACGCATGTATTCGCTTGACAATACCTATTCTCCAGAAGAATTAACCGATTGGATCAAGCGGATTGAAAAGCTTAACGAAGGTCCTATAGATGACTTTACTTGTGAGTTAAAGTTTGATGGAGCCTCGATTAATATGACCTATGTCGATGGTGTTTTACAAAAAGCCGTAACTCGAGGTGATGGTACCCAGGGGGATGAAGTTACCGCAAATGTCAAAACCATTCGTAATGTGCCCTTGAAGTTAAGTGGTGATTTTCCTGTACAATTTGATATTCGCGGAGAAATCATTTTACCCTTAGAAGGATTTAAAGCGCTTAATGAAAAACGATTAGCCGCTGGAGAAGAAGCTTATCGCAACCCGCGAAATACCGCTTCGGGCTCGTTAAAATTACAGGACAGTGCAGAAACGGCACGCCGACCATTGCAATGTTTTTTTTACGCCTTGGCTGGGACCTTGCCTTATGCCACCCATTGGGAGTCGTTAACTAAAGCGCGTTCTTGGGGTTTTGCTGTACCCGACAGCATGCAACGGGTTACCTCTTTAAAGGAGATGCTTGCTTATATTGAACATTGGGGAGAACAACGCGAAAAATTACCTTTTGAAATTGACGGAATAGTTATCAAGGTGAATGCGATCGCAGTACAAGAAAAACTAGGCTTTACGGCAAAATCTCCTCGCTGGGCAATTTCCTATAAATTCAAAGCAGAACAGGTGAGTACACGCTTGGATAGTGTTTCTTATCAAGTGGGGCGCACAGGAGCCATTACTCCTGTTGCAAATTTAGCGCCTGTTTTACTATCGGGGACCATTGTAAAGAGAGCTTCTTTGCACAATGCTGATCAAATTGAAAAACTTAACCTGAGAATAGGGGATTGGGTTTATGTTGAAAAAGGGGGAGAGATTATTCCTAAAATTATGGGCTTTGACCCCGAGAGAAGGGGAGCGCTAGAAGACGCCATTCAATACATCACCCATTGTCCAGATTGTGATGCCCCGCTAGAGCGTATTCCTGGTGAGGCACAACATTACTGCGTGAATGAGCGCCATTGCCCCACACAGTTGATTGGGAAGATACAGCATTTTGTAAGCCGAAAGGCAATGGATATAGATGGGATTGGAGCCGAAACCATTACGCTGCTTTTTCAACAAGGGTTAATCCATTCTATCGCCGATCTTTATCGCCTAACAAAAGAACAGCTTTTACCGCTGGAACGAATGGCAGAAAAATCGGTTGAAAACCTATTGGCTGGAGTGCTGGCTTCAAAAGCTCAGCCCTTTGCAAAATTACTGTTTGGACTGGGGATTCGCCATGTAGGCGCCACAGTGGCGAAACGATTAAGTAAGCATTTTGGCACCATGGAGGCACTCGCCACTGCTTCAGCAGAAGACTTACTTGCAGTTGAAGATATTGGAGAAAAAATAGTGGAAAGTCTCCAGGGGTATTTTTCAACTCCCGAAAATCAACGCTTATTGAATGACCTAGCCTCTTTTGGGTTATCTATGGAGGAAGAGATTGTAGCACAAGCTTCTTCTAAACTAGCAGACAAAACCATTGTGGTTTCTGGGGTTTTTGAAAAAGTTAGTCGTAATGAACTCAAGAAAATGATAGAAGATAACGGAGGAAAAGTAGGGAGTTCCATTTCATCTAAAACAAGTTTTGTCGTTGCTGGAGCTTCCATGGGACCATCAAAAAAAGAAAAGGCTGTTGCTTTAAATATCCCTATGATCACAGAGGATGATTTCCTCGAAATGTTATAAATAACACATTTGAAATATTTTTGAAACAAATACCAGATCATTATAAGATGAAGTTCGAGTTCCTTACATTTGCAAAAAATAACGAGATTGTTTAAAACATTTTGGCATCGTAGAGCAGCAAAAAAAAGTTTGATTACCTCGCTGGAAGAAAGACGATTAAATCAAAATTTTAAGATTAAAAAGGTCAGGGTGATTCTTGACACTTCATACGGCATCGAACGTCAATTTTTTAATGAACTGGCAAAGACCTTTGGGATACCTCCTGTCAATATTAGTGTTTTTGCATTCAAGGAAAACAAAACGGCAACTACCCAATACGTTGATTTCTTTGATCCTGCAGACATTCGTTATTTTGGTCGTTTTGAGGGGGATCTCGCCTTGATGTGTGAAAAAGAAGTTGATTTGCAAATCAACTATTACAACCGTGAAGATCTCTACATGAGTTGGGTGAGTTCCCACGCGAAAAAGAAATTGAGTGTTGGTTTTTCAAATGCAGATCAACGATTAAATGACATTGTTTTTGAAATCGATCCCATCGAGAAAGAGGTGTTTCAAGAAGAATTAGTTAAGTATTTGACGGTTTTAAAGAAGCTATAGGATGAAGGAATTGAATGGAACAGGAGTTGCAATGATTACTCCCTTTACTGCTGATAATCAAGTGGATTTCACGGCGATCGAACAGCTTGTTGAGGGCTATATTGCTGCTGGAATTGATTTCTTGGTTGTTTTAGGGACAACGGCCGAGACAGCCACCTTATCTCCTCTAGAACAAACCCAAATTGCGGCAAAGGTAGCAGCAGTAACAAAGGGACGTATTCCATTGGTGCTGGGGAAAGGGGGGAATAACACCTTGGCTTTAGTGCGGCGTATTCAAAGCACAGATTTTACAGGTTACAGTGCGATTCTATCGGTTTGTCCGTATTATAATCGACCGAATCAAGAAGGTATTTTCCAGCATTTTTCTGCAGTAGCACAGGCTTCTCCTTTACCCGTAATACTATACAATGTTCCTTCAAGGACTGGAGCGACCATTGACAATACTACTGTAATTCGCCTCGCCGAACACCATAAAAACATTATTGGAATAAAAGATGCAACTGGTGATCTAGTTCAAGGGAAAGCTTTGATTGAGGCGTTGCCAAAGGATTTTTTAGTGACTTCTGGGGATGATGCTACGGCCTTAGAACTTGTAGCAGCTGGAGGCTGTGGGGCCATTTCGGTTATTGCTGGGGCTTTCCCAGATGTGTTTTCATCCATGCTACATCTTGCAAAAAACAATGATTTTATTCAAGCCAAGGCACTTGAAAGTCTTCTTGCTGAACTAACTGAACTTATCTTTAAAGAAGGGAATCCCACGGGTTTAAAAGCGTTGATGCATCTACAGAACAAGTGTGAAAATCATCTTCGACTCCCTCTTGTTCCAGCAAGTAGCTCATTACAGCGTGAAATTGAACAGGCCCTTGAAGCTGTGACAATGAAATGTTAAATGCCATTGAAAAGCATTTAAAACACAGCATTTACTTTAATTTCGTAATCCTATTATTTTAACTAAATTTGCAGCATGTTAAACGTCTCGCGATTTACGCTACTCCTTCTCGCACTGTTGGGAATTACTACTGCATGTAATCCCTATCAAAAAATGCTGAACAACCCCGATACAGCCGCAAAATATAAGGCTGCAGAAGCCTATTACAACACAGGGGAATACCGGAGAGCAAATCGGCTTTACGAACAAATTCTACCTGCTTACAGAGGAAAGCCACAAGCCCAGCGTGTGATTTTCTTTTTTGCCAATTCCTATTTGCAAACAAAAGACTACTACCTCGCAGCCTATCAATTTGAGAGTTTTGTCAAATCATTCCCAAAGAGTGACAAAGTAGTTGAGGCAACATTTCTTGCAGCAAAGTGTTACTATATGCTTTCTCCTCGTTATAGCCTTGATCAAACCAATACCAATGATGCCTTAGATAAATTGCAGATTTTTATCGATAATTACCCCAACTCAGAATATGTTGCCGAGGCCAATACTTATGTTCAAGAACTCCAACGAAAACTCGAAAAGAAAGACTTTGAGATTTCAAAACAATACCATACCATTAGAGATTTCAAAGCTGCAATCAATTCCTTTGATAATTTTATTGCTTCCTATCCCGGAACACCTTTTAGGGAAGACGCACTTTATTACAAATTCCTTTCAGCTTTTGAGATCGCAACCAATAGTGTTTTGAGTAAGAAACTCACTCGCCTCAATGAATTAGAAGAAATTTATACGACCATAACACGCTATTATCCCGAAACCTTGTTTCTCGATGATCTTGATAAAAAAATGGAACGTGTAGCAAAAGAAATTTCACTCCTTGAAAATAATACAACAGCAACCGCAAAATAAATCACATGACGAAGTACAGAGAATCAAAAGCCCCAGCATCCACCTCTACCTATGATAGAAATCAAGTAGAAGGGGAAACCAACAATATTTATGAGGCAATCTCGATTATTGCAAAGCGTTCTGCTCAGATAAACTTGGACATCAAGAAAGAGTTGCACGAGAAATTAGATGAGTTTGCTACCCACAATGATAGCCTAGAGGAAATCTTTGAAAACAAAGAACAAATCGAAGTTTCAAAGTTTTATGAAAGCTTACCAAAGCCTCACGCGCTAGCAGTAGAAGAGTGGTTAAACGACCGTGTTTACCATCGTAACACAGAGGAATAATCCTCATGTCTATTCTCAGCGGCAAGAAAGTCCTTCTAGGGGTTAGTGGTGGTATAGCTGCCTATAAAACGCCTATGATCGTTCGCTTGTTAGTCAAACAAGGTGCTGAGGTTAAGGTGGTCATGACTCCAGCTGCCTTAGATTTTGTTACTCCATTAACGCTTTCTACAGTCTCACAGCAGCCTGTCGTCTCCTCTTTTACTGAAGAAGGAGGACAGGATCACCCTCATTGGAATAATCATGTGGCTTTAGCACTATGGGCCGATTTTATGCTGATTGCTCCTGCTACATCAAATACCCTTTCTTCTATGGTGCATGCCCGTTGTAATAATTTACTTCTGGCCTGTTATCTCTCTGCCCAATGTCCGGTTTATATTGCTCCAGCCATGGATTTAGACATGTATGCCCACCCTGGGAATCAAAAAAACATGGCTACCTTAGAAGGTTACGGTCACACCATTTTCCCCGCTCAAGAGGGTTTTCTAGCCAGTGGTCTTGAAGGGAAAGGACGAATGATGGAGCCAGCGGATATCGTTACAGCTTTGGAAACATCCTTAGCGAAAAACGCTCCACTCTACGGCAAAACAGTATTGCTAACTGCAGGGCCCACCTATGAAGCGATAGACCCAGTACGTTTTATTGGAAATCATTCTTCTGGAAAAATGGGGTTTGCTTTGGCCGAAACTGCGGCTAATCTAGGAGCAAAAGTGATTTTAGTTAGTGGCCCTACTGCACTTGTGGCACAGCATAACAACATTAAAGTGCATGCAGTGGTTTCTGCCCAGGAAATGCATAAGGCTGTTTTTGATTTCTATGACACAGTAGATATTGCCATTGCTGCAGCGGCTGTTGCCGATTTTACCCCCGCTCGTCCAGCCCAACAAAAAATTAAAAAGAAAGGAGGAGTTCCACAGATTGAACTCAAGCCCACCGTTGATATTTTAGCACAAATGGGCAAACAAAAACAAGGTCAGTATCTGCTGGGATTTGCCCTTGAAACCGAGAATGAATTGGATAATGCACTTTTGAAATGCCAAAAGAAAAATGCCGATGCAATTGTGTTGAATTCTCTCAATGATAAAGGAGCTGGTTTTGGTGGAGATAAAAATAAAATTACCTTTATTCGAAACAATGGCACAACCACTGCCTTCGATTTAAAGTCTAAAACTGAAGTAGCAGAGGACATTTTTGCCCAAATCATCGCCTCCCTATGAAAAAAGTCCTTTTTTTACTCCTCTTCGTTACGCTCCCCCTAAGAGCTCAAATCATTGATTGTCGTTTTGTTGTCAATGCCGATTTAGTCAATCAAACTAATCAACAGGTGTTTGAAACCCTTGAGCAATCCCTCAATGAATTCATCAATGCAAAAGCATGGACCGATGAGACGGTCGATACCAAAGAAAAAGTGCGCTGCAGCATGGTGCTCAATTTAACTGGATTCAATGGCTTGCGCTTTGAAGGAACCCTGCAGGTTCAAGTGGAACGACCGGTCTATCAAACAAATTATTATTCCCCCATCTTTAATTTTCTGGATAAAGACATTGTTTTCTCCTATCAAGAATACCAACCGCTTTTTTACAATCCAGCGACCTATGAGTCGAACTTGATTTCGCTCATTAGTTTTTATGTCTATGTAGCCTTAGGCGTAGAAGCAGATTCCTTTGCGATGCGCAGTGGAACCCCCTACTTTAAAGAAGCACAACAAATTGTCACCCTCGCACAGCAAAATGGTATCACTGGATGGAACCAAAGCGATGGAACCCGTAACCGCTTTTGGTTAATCGATACCATGCTGTCAAATACGTTTAGAGAATACCGAACGGTGCAATACCACTATCATCGCGATGGCTTGGATAAAATGAGTGAAAACCCAACCAAAGCAAAAGAAGCTGTCGTGCAGTCATTGCAACGCTTTAATGCACTGTACAATAGACGACCTAATGCGCTTTTAATCCAAACATTTTTTGATGCAAAAGCAGATGAAATTGTCGACTTATTTTCTGATGGACCTCGTGTTGATTTTGATCAAACCCTTGTGACCCTTAACAAGGTAGCTCCCTTCTTTGGCCCAAAATGGAAAAGGATTAAATACTGATTATTTTCTTTGTCGTTGCGCATACGTCCTAGTATATTTGAGGTAAAATACTCAAGGCCTTTTTTGTGTTAACCGAATTAACCATTTCAAATTTCGCTCTAATTGACCACTTAGAAGTTAACTTTTCTAAGGGGATGACCAGCATTACTGGTGAAACGGGTGCGGGGAAATCAATTTTATTGGGTGGATTAGCCCTTGTTTTGGGGAAACGGGCCGATTTATCCACTTTAAAGGATAAATCGAAAAAGTGCTTTGTAGATGCGACCTTCTCTATTAATGCCTATGGCCTCAATGGATTTTTTGAAAAGATGGATTTAGATTATTCTTCTATTACTACCGTTAGAAGAGAAATCGTTCCCTCGGGTAAATCCCGCGCATTTATCAATGATACCCCAGTTACCCTTGATGTCTTGCAGCAATTAGGGGAACAATTAATTGATGTGCATTCACAGCACCAAACCCTCTCTCTAACCCAGGAAAGCTACCAATTAGAAATGCTGGACGCTTTAGCAGAAAACGCCGAGCTTCTTGAGGCTTACCAGCGCCATAGAAACTCCTATACTCGATTAACAAAGGAAATCAATCACCTTGAAACGCAAAAATCGAGTTTGCTCGAAGAGCAAGACTATAATCGCTTCTTATTAGAGGAATTGCAAAAAGCACCTTTGCAAGAAGGGATATTAGAACAACTAGAAGAAGAGATTCAACAATTAAGTCATGTTGAAGAAATTGAAGTTCAACTCTCTAAGTCGCTTCAAATCATCGAAGAAGAACAATTAGGTGTTCAAGTTCAACTCACCGAAGTGCGGAATGCTCTCCAAAAAATTGCAGGAATTAGCGCATCCTATGCACAACTTGCACAGCGTTTAGAAAGTGTTTTGATTGAACTTAACGATGTTACCGCAGAGCTCAATATAGCCCTAGAACAACTCGAAGTAAATCCTCAACGTTTAGAAGAAATAAATGGACAGTTTCAATTATTAAACGACCTGTTAAAAAAACACCACGTTCAAAGCATTAACGAACTCATTGAGAAAAGAGATGCCCTGGAGCAAAAAGACCTTCAAACTTCTTCTTTAGACGAAACCCTAGCGAGGATGATTGAAGAGCAAGCCATCGCAAAAACACAACTCGATCAACTCAGTGATCAACTGCATACCAATAGATCCCAAGTGATTCCCAGTTTTATTGATCAAATGACAAAAATCCTGGCTTTATTAGGAATGCCTAACGCACGTTTTCAACTCACACTTCATCCTGTAGAGGACTATTTAATCCATGGGAAAGAGCAGCTTGAAATGGCCTTTTCGGCCAATAAAGGGAGTGATTTTGGTACCTTGAAAAAGGTGGCTTCGGGTGGGGAGTTATCCCGTATTATGCTTGCGGTTAAAGCGATTCTATCTCAGTATAAGACCTTGCCGTCCATTATCTTTGATGAAATTGATACAGGTGTATCTGGGGAAGTAGCACACAAAATAGCCGAAATAATGCACCACATGGGCCAATACATGCAAGTCCTCACCATTACCCATTTACCTCAAGTAGCGGCAAAAGGCGCGCATCATTTTAAGGTTTTTAAGGAAACCAAAGGGGGAAGTACTTTCACCCAGCTCAAAAAATTAACTTCAGAGGACCGCGTCGAAGAAGTCGCTCAAATGCTTTCGGGTGAAGCCCTTACAACAGCTGCATTACAACACGCAAAAGAGTTGTTGAATTAACGTATATTTACAGTCAAATTCTAAACCATATTGATATGTCCCACAACTTATTAAAAGGGAAAAAAGGAATCATCTTTGGCGCATTAGACAGTCAGTCCATCGCCTGGAAAACCGCAGAAAGTGTTCATGCACAAGGAGGAGAAATTGTTTTGACAAACGCTCCAGTTGCTCTTCGCATGGGAACCATTAACGAATTAGGGGATAAAGTAAATGCCCCAGTCATTCCAGCTGATGCAACCTCACTAGCTGATTTGGAAAATTTGGTCGATAAGACCATGGAACATTTTGGAGGAAAGATTGACTTTGTTCTTCATTCCATCGGGATGTCGGTTAATGTGAGAAAAGGAAAGCATTATACCGCACTAAATCACGACTGGATGCAAAAAGGGTGGGATGTTTCTGCCGTTTCATTTCACAAATTAATGCAAACCCTTTATGGGAAAGATGCCATGAATGAATGGGGTAGTATCGTTGCATTAAGTTATATCGCAGCGCAACGTACCTTTCCCAATTACAACGACATGGCCGATAATAAAGCCTATCTAGAATCCATTGCGAGAAGCTTTGGCTACTACATGGGGAAAGATAAAAAAGTACGGGTGAACACCATTTCACAATCCCCCACCATGACCACTGCAGGTCAAGGAGTAAAAGGATTGGACGGGTTTTTAACGTATGCCGAGAAAACAGCTCCGCTAGGCAATGCCTCAGCGAGTGAATGTGCCGACTACACCGTGATGATGTTTTCTGATTTTACCAAGAAAGTGACCATGCAAAACCTCTTTCACGACGGTGGTTTCTCCAATACAGGAGTGAGTCAAGACGTGATTGATGCCTTGCAATAAATAGCCTATAATGAAGAAAGAGCCTGCCTTGATTTCAGCTTTGCAAAGAGCATCAATGGATAAAGGCAGGTCAAAATTCTTTTTGGTCTTTTTTCTTTTCTCATTTCTTCTTTGGTTCATTACGAAATTCTCCAAAGAATACACCGAGGTGATTTCTCTACAGATGGAGATTGAGCATATTCCAGCCACGGTTATCCCCATACTGCAACAACCCCCTCGCATTGAATTTACGCTCAAGGCATCGGGTTTTCAGTTTTTATATTATCAGTTTTTTGATGATCGATTGCAAGTCGATTTTCAAGCTGCAGAGATGAAAGACGGTAGAGCAACACTTCCCATTGGAGCACAGTTTCAAAAATTACAAGAACAGCTTTTAGGGTCAACAGAAATCATCAATTACTTCCCTGCTGTATTAGAGTTCGATTATCAACAACAAACCTCAAAAAGAGTAGTCGTTCTTCCGCCTAAATTGGATCTAGCCCCTGGATATGCTGCAACAGCTGTTAGCTTCAAACCCGATAGTATCGATATCATTGGCCCTAGCGAAAGCCTCGAGAAAATGAATAGCATTCAACCGCTATTTACCACTACAGCTCCTATTCAGAAAAGTTTTACTCGATTACTTTCTTTTTCAGTGAACGACCAGTTCATTTCATTGAGCAGTAATCAAGTGGAAATCAAGGTGGATGTTGACCGCTTCTCTGAAGCAAAATTTCAGCTTCCCATCGAGATGCTTCATCTTCCCCCTGGACAGGTAGGTAAGTTTTTCCCCTCAAAAGTTACCCTTACTTTTTCTGCTCCGCTTAGTCGCCTACGGGAAATAACTCCCACCGACTTTACTGTGGGAATGGATTATACCCAGATTGAAGATAACGGTAACAGTATTCAAATTAAGTTACTCAAAGCGCCAAACGGAATCATCAATGTAAGGATGGAACCCAAAGAAGCCCAATACCTAATGCGTCGATAATATGCCAAAAATCATTGGACTTACAGGAGGAATAGGCAGTGGTAAAACACGGGTTGTACAGGAGTTTATGGCCCTAGGGGTTCCCTGTTATATCGCCGACATTGAGGCAAAAAAACTCATGCAACACCAGCCAGAAGTCAAAGTAGCGATCATTCAATTGTTTGGTTCACAGGCGTATAATCAGCATGGTTTAAACAGGAATTACCTCAGTGAAATCGTTTTTTCTTCCCCTAAAAAATTACAACAGTTAAACGCCATTGTGCATCCCGCGGTAAAAAAAGATTTTACAGATTGGTTAATGCAGCACAACACCCCCTATGTCATTAAAGAAGTGGCTATTTTATTTGAAACGGGTGGAAATAAAGCGGTTGATTACAGTCTTTTAATCACCGCACCAAAAGCTTTACGCATTGAACGCGCCATGCAACGGGATGGGGCGTCTAAAGATGCAATCCTTGCCAGGATGCAAAATCAATGGGAGGAAGATCAAAAAATCCCTTTAGCCGATCATGTTCTAGAAAACATTGATTGGGACAAGACGAAAGATCAAATACACCTTCTTCATCAACGTTTTTTGTCCCTCGCTGCGCATTAACATAGCATTAGCATAAAAAAACACGAATTTTCATCACCTTTGTAGTGCTATATTGAATTAGTAATGAAGAAGTCCTACTTTTTAGCCTTGATGACTTTTATGATTCTTTCGGTAGGAGGAATCATTTTAATTCAATGGTATTTTATCTATACGGCTATCGACAATCGCGAGGAAGAATTCTCCATGGCGGTTAAGGCATCTTTAAGTTCTGTGGCGGCAGACATTCAAGAGGATGAGTTACTCCACTTTATCGAGACCTTTGAAAGTTTAACCGATACCATTGATCAAGCGGATAGTTCGCTCCTGGGAAATTTCATCTTTTATGATAGTGATGATGAATCTAATTTATCCTCCCTTTTAACCTTTGGGATTCTTCAAGAAGATTATGATATCCCAGTCCCTGGTGCTGTCGATGGGGCAACAACCCAGGTAAGTGATTTTAAAGGTTTACAAACCCGCAGAATCTATAAAGAAGCCTTTGATCGAGAAAATAGACGCACTTTTTCGACCAATAAATTTGAACGAATTCAACGCATTACTTCCCTAGAGAAAGCAACTTTCTCTTCTTTCTTTTCAAATATTGCGAATACCTTTCCCATACATAAACGCCTAGATTCCTATGAACTCGCCTATATGCTTGAAGAGGAATTTTCAACACGAAATATTGACACCCCCTTTGAGTTTGTTGTCTTGAGTGAAGGATTAGCTACTAAAGTGACCTCAAATAATTATCTCGAAGCACAATCGGGACCGCAGTACACCATTCCTATTTTTGTAGATGAAGAAGGATCAAGTACCTATGATTTGATAGTTTCTTTTCCTCAAAAGAAAAGTTTTGTGCTTTCTTCCATCATAGGGGTGGCGAGTTTGTCTTTTATCATTACGCTTTTGATCATTATTTTATGTGGAATTTCCCTTTATCAAATATTGCAACAGAAAAAAATCTCTGAGATAAAGTCGGACTTCATCAATAATATGTCCCATGAATTTAAAACGCCTATAGCGACCATAAATCTAGCGATTGATGCCATAGAGAACCCTGCAAATATCAACGATCAAAAAAAGGTGAGCCGTTACTTGAAAATGATGCGCGAAGAGAATAAACGCATGCAAGACCAAGTAGAAACTGTCTTGATGATCTCTCAATTGGAAAGAGGTACTACCCCCATGGAATGTGAGCCCATCGATGTACACGAGGTGATTGAAGAGGCAATAAGTCACGTGGCTTTAATTGTTCAAAATCGTGCTGGGATGATTTATAAACATTTGGAAGCCTTTGACACGACTATTTCGGCAAATAAAAATCACCTAACCAATGTCTTGACTAATCTTCTTGACAACGCCATCAAATATTCTGAAGGTTCTCCCATCATTGAAGTACGTACCTGGATAGAAGAAAAAAATATTGCGATTGAAATCAAAGATGAGGGTATGGGCATGGATGCCGAAACCCTAGAGTTGATTTTTGAAAAGTTTTATCGCGAACAGGGAGGGAACGTACATAACATCAAGGGGCACGGTTTGGGACTTTCTTATGTAAAAAAAATCCTTACCTTAATAAATGGCACAATTCATGTTAAAAGTGAAAAAGGCAAAGGATCAACTTTTGTGATTCAATTGCCCCTAATCAATCAACACTAAAATCCAAATCAAATGAAAACAAACAGCCGTCGCATTTTATTAGTAGAAGATGATCCCAACTTTGGAAGCATCCTCAAGGAATATTTAATGATCAATGGTTATACTGTTACCCTTGCAAAAAACGGTATCGAGGGCTTCGAGAAATTTAAAAAGGAAGACTTTGACCTTTGCCTACTCGATGTAATGATGCCGTACAAGGATGGCTTTACCCTCGCCAAAGAAATTCGTGAAAAAAACGAAACAGTACCCCTTATCTTTCTCACGGCTAAAACCATGAAAGAAGACGTTTTAAAAGGCTTTAAAATTGGGGCAGACGATTATCTTTCAAAGCCCTTTGACTCGGAAGTTTTATTGGCAAAAATCAAATCCATTCTAGGGAGAAGAGTTGCACCCACTACAGTGGAATCTGATGAGATGGAGTTTGTTATTGGGGACTTTAACCTCAATACTAAACTACGTTTGTTGACCTATAAAAAAGGAGAACCGGTTAAATTATCGCCAAAAGAGAATCAACTTTTACGCTTATTAGCCTTACATATTAACGATTTACTCCCCCGGGAGAAAGCCCTTAATAAAATCTGGCGAGATGATAATTATTTCACCTCCCGTTCGATGGATGTTTATATCGCAAAACTGCGAAAATACCTCAAAGAGGACAGTAAGGTTGAAATTCTTAACATCCACGGTGAAGGTTTTCGTCTTGTCGTAGGCGCATAAACGTTTACTTTCCCCTAGGATGAAATGCTTGTAAGCTTTTTGATAAGTGCTGGGTGTCCAGGTGCATATAGACCTCTGTGGTCGTAATGTTCTCATGTCCCATCATCATTTGAATGGAACGTAAATCGGCTCCGTTTTCCAGTAAATGCGTTGCAAAGGAATGCCGAAAGGTGTGTGGACTAATTTTCTTTTGAATTCCTGCATTCTCTGCTGCTTGTCGCACAATGGTAAAGATCATCGCACGGGTGAGCTGTCGACCATGTTGATTTAAAAATACAATGTCTTTAAATTCATTTTTTTGAGGAAAATGGACCCTTACCTCATTAATGTAAACGAGAAGTTTTTGCTTGCATACTTCCCCCAGTGGAACCAGGCGTTGTTTATTTCCTTTTCCAGTAATGAGCAAAAGGTTTTCATCAAAATGAAGATCAGAAAGTTTGAGACCTATCAATTCACTCACCCGCAATCCACTCCCGTAAAGGGTTTCTAAAATTGTGAGGTTACGGTACCCCTGTGCTTTACTTAAATCAATGGCTGCGATAAGTCGATCAATCTCTTTAACGCTTAACACTTCAGGTAGTTTACGACCCGTTTTTGGTGTATCGATTAAATCCATGGGGGAGTCCTCGCGGTATCCCTCAAAAATAAGGAAGTTGAAAAAGCTTTTTAAGCCCGAAATTTGTCGTGCTTGTGAACGAGGATTGACTTGTTTTGCTAAATGGTACACATAGGCCTGACTGTCTTCTTTCTGGCAATTTTCGATTGTTAGTTGGGGGGAATAGGTATTGATATAATCTATAAAACCTTGTATGTCATAGGTGTAGCTATTGATGGAGTTTTCAGATAGGCCACGTTCTAAACGCAGGTAAATTTGATAATCTGCAAGTGCCTTTCTCCATTCCATATTACAAGGAAAATTCTAACCCTGTTCGCGCCACATGATAGCCTTTTGCAATGACTGATTTTGTCGCTTCGCTATCTTCTTTCAGTAAAGGATTAGTATGGTTAAAATGGATAAAATATATTTTGGCTTTGTCTGCGCTGGAGAGTTGTTCAAATCGCGACATGCTCTCGCTCACAAAAGGGTGGGGGATCGCTGCCATATCGCGATTGGGCAATTCATTGCCATCAAAAAAGGTAGCGTCTAGAAAAGCGTAATCTACTTCTTTGATCAAGGTTTCAATGGCGATTTCCCAGCGTTCCCATTTGTCGATATCGGGAATAAATAGCGCCGTTTTTTGGGGACCTTGAATGTGATATCCAACAGTTTCTGAATACTCATCCCTATGCGGAACCTGTAGAGGAGTGATCGTGATATTGTTGGTGATCCCCTTTTCTACTCCATGATTTAGCTGCTTTAAATCAATGTTTTTCTCAGAAATTAATTGTGACCATGGTCCATTGTGTTGTAAAAAATCACGCATCTTAGGTAGGGCATAGACTGGTATGGAGTTTCCTCCTAAGGCTTCTTTTCCTAAAAACAACAAACCGCTGTAATGTCCCATATGGGCATGGGTTAAAAAAACCCCGCCCAAAGTAGAATTTCCACCTGCTTTTGTGCCGAGATGATACCACTGCTGGCTAATATCTGGAGTGGCTTCAAAGAGGTAATGTTTTTCATTCGCACGATCAACCAACCCTAGAGAAACCACGGATTCTTTTTTGCCCTCTTTCCACAGGTTTTTACAACACTTTTTTTGACAAGCAATTTGCGGAGCTCCTGCGTCTTGGGCAGTCCCTAGCACGACTAGCTTTACTTCCTGAGAAGAGGCAAAGGCAGAGATAAGCAGACTAAATAAGAGAAAAAAATGTTTCATTCGAGCGATATTTCTGCAGGAAAAGAAATGGCTAGAGCGTTATCGGTCAATTCTTCTAGGCGCATCTTTTTAAGGGGGGCATATTCTGGTGAAGCATAAAACTCAAAGGCATCTTTCCCGCTATCAAATTCCATTAATACCGTCCAGTTACCTTCTTCTTTTCCTTCAACGAGCACCCCTTTCTTATTGGCAGCCAGAACTCTTCCATTGTATTTTGCAAGGATGGGTTCTAGTTGAAGTCCATAGCGCTCGATGTATTCGTCAAAGTCCTTTACTTTCATTCTTCCAAAAGAGTACACCTTTTTTCCCATTTTTACTGTCTTGATTTGTCTGCTCAAGATAGCCATTCTTTGCCTTTTTTAAAGTGCCTACAGGAAGTCATTTTTTTGCGGTATTTTTACTGCATGAAATTAAGTATCATTAATGGCCCTAATTTAAATTTATTGGGAACTAGAGAACCCTCCATCTATGGGGCACAATCTTTTTTAGATTATTTTGAAGATTTAAAAAAGGGTTATCCTCAGGTTACGTTCGATTATTTTCAATCCAATATTGAAGGAGAATTAATCGATCAACTCCACAAAGTAGGTTTCACCACCGATGGGATTATTCTCAATGCGGCGGCCTATACCCATACTTCTGTGGGGCTGGGAGATGCCATTAAAGCCATTGATGCAAGTGTGATTGAAGTGCACATCTCAAACACCTTTGCGCGAGAAGATTTTAGGCACACTTCTTTTATCACCCCAAATGCAAAGGGGCTTATTTTAGGGTTCGGCTTAGACTCCTATCGTCTTGCTGTCGAGAGTTTTCTCTAAGTTGCTATGATCTAAACAGCAAGCGAAAAAGAACAATTACACTGCCTATTCCTGCTCCCAGTCCCCCAAAGATTAAGGGCATTCCCCATAAAGCATTGAGAGCAAGATAGCTCCCCTGATTTATTCCAGTGGTTAAAAAGTCATAGACAAAACCTCCTATACCGTATAAGAATCCACAGGCAAAGCCAAAGACTAAACCTATAACGGTGAAGGTTTTTAATAGGTTACGATTTGTTGTATTCATTTATTCGAGGCGTAAATATTTCGGCGAGCATACAGCGCACGCTTCCTCCACCAATACGTTCGATGGTGGTTACATCTAGCGGCAGCAATTGGGCTGTCTCGGTAATGATTTCTTTCTGAGCTTTAGTTAAGGCGTTAAAGGCCGTTTTTGATAAAGCTAAAAATCGCTTTCCAGCAGGGTTGATTAATTCCAGCGCATTCCCAGCAAAAGCATTCATTTGCGCTAGGCTAATCGAAATAAGGCGGTGACCAGTGCTAGCAAAGGAATTGATCAGCATTTCCCTTTCTCTCAGATTTACGATGCTTTCCAAGCAAACAATGGCATACGCTTCTCCTATGGCCATCATGACATTGGTGTGGTAGATGGGGTGTTTGTTTGCATCTAGGGCCGTAAAGGCGAGTGGACGATAGTCCAATTTTTCACAGATTTCCTTAAATAAACTATTTTCAGTTCGTTCAGATAGGCAAGCGTAGGCAATTTTATTGGGATGATCAAAAATGATGCTTCCTGTCCCTTCTACGATGCGTCCTTTTGCTTCCTCGGGAGTGAAATCAATCACTTTTTTTACGTCAAAACGATGCTTTAAAGCTGTAATGATGTGTTCTTCACGTTCCTTTTGTCTGTTTTTAGTGAGCATGGGGTAGAGACAAAGGGTGCCGTCTTGATGAAGGCTTATCCAGTTATTAGGGAAAACAGCATCAGGCTTTATGGGGTGCTTACTGCTTTCCATCACCTCTACTGTAATGCCATTTTCTTCTAGGCTGCGAACAAAGGCATCAAATTCTTGTGTTACTTTTTCTTGGATTTCACTATCACTTAAATCAGTCTTTTGCTGAAAAGCATTTGAGACAGCAGTTTCAACATTGTAGGTGAAATGGGTGGGCCGTACCATAAAGACCGTATCGCTTTGTTGACGTCGTTTCACTTTGCGTTTATGTTAGTTTAAGAGGATTTAAAAAAACGTAGCATTGCATTTGCTACAGCTTTGGGTTGTTCATCAATAATAAAATGCCCCCCTTCAAGGTAGGTGATTTCCAGTGGTTGTTCAAAAGCTGATGCTGCATCGTGTAAAAACGCTTTGATGACCACAGGATCTAATACCCCGTGAATAAGATGAGTGGGAACAGTGATTTTTCTTCCGCTATATTTTTTCCATCGTTTGCGGTCTATGGGGATGGCACGATAAAAGTTTGCTCCCGTTGTGATGGTATGCGGGATTTGATAACAGCGGGTGTATTCGGCGATGGCTTTTTCTGGAATGGGTCGACTAATTCCCCGACTAAAAAAGCGAATCCAAACGTCTTCCTTTCCAGCAATCAAGGCTTCGGGAAAGTTTGGAATACTTTGAAAAAATTGATACCAAGAAGATTTAAACTGTCCTTTGGCTAATTCTTCCCCAGCTTTCTTTTTCCCTTTCGCATGATGAATGAGCATCATATTGATTAAGATCAATTTATGAATACGCTCTGGCTGGTCAAGGGCCATTTCTTGTACCACAGCCGATCCCCAATCGTGTCCAGCCAAATAAAAGCGGTCGATCTCCAATGCATCGGCTAGTGCAAAAAGGTCTTTCCCTAATTCATCTTTGGCATAGGCCTCTACTTCAAGTGTTCGCTCGCTATCACCTAAACCCCTTAAATCGGGAGCAATGATGTAATAATCGTTCAGGTATTGGGTTATTTCCTCCCAGCAATAACTCGATTGTGGCCATCCATGGACCAGGAGTAAAGGTGGGAGGCTAGGATCGCCATAGGAGCGATAGGCCAATTGAACGCGTTTTGTTTGACAATGCTTTAGCATCAGTTTTTCTATCTGTGGTAATGCTTTAAAGGTAAAAACTTTTTCAAAAGGCTTTATTGACTTCCTCTCTTTAAAGAAGGAGCCTTTTTAATGTTTGGAATACAGGCCTACTTTATTGCCTTCGGTATCTTTGATATGAGCCATAAACCCGTTTTCCCCTATGCTGGTTTTAGGGAGAAGGATTTTTCCAGCAGCTGTTTTGACCCGATCGAGTGCATCTTGAAGGTCTTTTCCCGCATTGAGGTAAATCACTGCTCCTTGATCGGAGGGGACGTATTGTTCCCCTTGCATCAAGCAACCCCCACTTTGAGCGGCATCGGTATGCGGAAAAAAAGCGGTTTTCATCCCTATGCCTTCATGGATGGTCATGTCAATAGCAAGGACACTGCTGTAAAATGCCACAGCGCGTTTAATGTCGTTACATGGGATTTCAACCCAGTGGATCATTTGTTGCATAAGATTTGGACTTTGAGTTAAACATGAATGATAATGCCTTCTTTAGGATCTCGCGTACCCTTACATACTTCAGGATGAACTTGAGCAAGGGCGGCTATTCCTTTTAATTCATTAAAGTACAACCATTGACGGGTTTTCATGGCAGCTTTGATCAAAAAGTCATTGGTTTTTTCATCAAAGACGGCTGGCCCCCAGTCTTTAAAGCGTTTTTCAATATGAGAAGGGGCAAAGAAAAACTTGCTTCTATCATTAATGATCCCATCTTTGGGATTGGTTTTAGCCCAGTGGGTCAAGCCCACTTTAAGGGTAAAGCACATGTTATCGCCCAGGAGTTGATGAAGGGCAGCGAGGACTTCGTTGTTTCCCGACATGTCCACGATAACCGTAGGCACGGCAGTATCTAATTGGGTTAAATCATCATAGGTCATCACACTGTCCCAGATCCCTAATGCTGTGACTGTTGCATGATTGCGTTTAGCGGTTATCCCGATGGATTTTGGCGCATCGCCATCCTCTTGCAAAGCATAGCCTAAACCGATACTTGTTTTACTCGAGGCACTTAAAACGATGATCTGTTTTGCACCATGCCAAGCCTTGTCTTGCAAACTATCCCAAAGACAAAAGGAGGTGAGGTAGAGGGGGAAAAGTAAGGATCGCTCGCGATCCAAAGCTTTGCTATAGCCTACTTCATTATGGACACGGCGATATAAATTATACCCCATCGGCAAGCTAGAACGATGAGCAGCTCCTTCAAAAAAGCGTTGCTCCTGCACCTTGGTAGGGGTCATTTTTAGGTGAGTAGTAGGAGGGAAATAACCGTAAATGCGATCTCCCACCGGTATACCTTCTGCCTTGGATTCTACCACATCGGCAAAGCCCCAAACGGGAATGACTCCCATGGGTTCACTCGTTGAACCCACAGCTGGGAAAAATTCCCAATAACGAATGATATCCCCCGTCGCAGCATAGGTGATGTTGTTTGCCGTGTAGGCAAATTGATCAATTTTGACTAAAATTTGTCCTTCCTCTATCTGCCGATTTTCCTTTGGACTTTCGACCAATTCATGTTTAAAAAAGGCTTTTTTATTGACTTGAAATTGCGGGTGGGAAAGGGGAGCGGTTGTTTTGTTGTCGATTTCTATCATAAACTGTTGTAATTTCATCATGGCGGGAAGCCCATTGCTTTTCATGCGATGAAGAATGTCCATTTTTATCGGGTCGCTTTTATCTACCCCACGAACTAATTTACTAAACCCGTCTAAACGGTTATTCGTCATCCATTGTCTCAAGGGTTTATCACTGGACCAATTCAATTGATTGAGCATGGTGGCGGCTAGACCGCGAAGCCAATCGGTATCTTTATCGGGTAGGGGGACCAGGCCACACAATTTATTTTTTGCTTTATCATCGGGATAATGGAGTTCTACATGTGCGATAAAAGCAGCACTAAAGGCAGGCTGATAGGAACGCACTGTTTGCGGGATAATTAGCTTGTCTTGAAAGATGGGAGTGTTTTGGATGTCTTTGGGAATAGGCGTAGCCGAACAGTCCACAAAGAGCGTATTTTCAGGACAATGATGTTGTCCTTTATCAAGGGTCATCACATTACCATGGATTTCCTGCACCCTTCCCAAGCGAATGACCGTGGGAATACTTTGCAATAACGACAACTCGCCTTTGCTCACCGTTGCACCGTGAAATTGTGTGGGCTTTACCTTTTTGTCCAAGCGCATTAATACGCCTTTTTTTTCTAAGCGATCAAAGAGGTCGTCTAGGGAAGAGGCTTGCGCCAAAGCTTCAAATTGATTCGCTTGATTTCCTATGGTTGTTTCAAAAAAATCTTCGGTGTTTTGAGTAGTAGCACGATCGATGACCCAGCTATCGCGGGAAATCACCCAGCTTATTTTTTCAGCGGGGATGTTCTGTTCTAATAAATAGACAATGGCATCCATACCCGTTTTTCCTCCCCCGATGATGCAATAATGTGCTGGGCCATTCAAATGTTGGGGTAGGGCATTAATAGGTAGAAAGTGGGTGGGATCACTAATACTAAAGTTGGGCGTGTGTGTGGAAGGTACTTTGGTGGTTAAATGAGACGCATCCACCAATTTCTTTTTGACCTCCACGGTATACTCTTCACCTGTCGTTAAATGGCGAAAACGATGATTACCTAGGTATTCACAGTTGGGAAAATATTGTACCCTCCCGCTGGCTAGAAATTGTTCTTCCATCACCGCTTTGTAATAGGCTTGTATTTCGGTAAGGGAGGAAAGACTTCCAAAGCCCTTATTTAAACCATCGGTTTCAATTTTTCCATTGCTTAATTCCCTCGAGCTCACGCCATAAAAGGCAGCAGGTTGATGTAAAGCCACAAAAGGATAGGCATGATTCCAGTGTCCTCCAGGCGCGGGATATTTATCGACAATGATAAGAGTAGCATTGGATTCTTCTACTAAGACATCGGCGAAAGCCATGCCGATGGCACCGCTTCCTACAATGAGATAATCGCTTGTTAAATTCATGATTTCAAGATAGGGAATTCAACTAGGCTAAGGTTTCCTTTTGGTTCCTTTTTTTAAAGCGATAGGAAGCGTAGATTCCCACAAGGGCAAAGCTAGCCAATAGCCCAAAAACATGTTGATGTCCGCTTATTCCTGGATTACTATCGAGTAAATAACCCATCAGGGGTCCCATAAAAATATCGGGGGTGTATCCCACCACCGAAATAATACCCACGGCTGTTCCTGTCAAAGCATAGGGAATATTCCCTTCTTTAACGGCGGCAAAATAAAGGGTGCGCAAGGCATAGGTGCCCAAGCCTGTAATGATCACGGCAAAAATAAAAAGACCACTCAGAGGGGCATTGACCGCTCCTGACGCAAAAAGTGCGGCACCGATAAACAAGATGATAAAGCCACGTTCTAACCATAGCGCGGCCGAACTTTTATCGGCAAAAAGGCCTACAGCAACGCATACCAGGGGGCGTAAATACATCTGATAGGAGCCCACCTTTGCTGCGTTCACTTCGTCAAATAACATTACCTCGGTTGCATAAAGGGAAAGAATATCGGTCACTTTATAGCCACAATAAGCACATAAAACAATAAGGATCAATAAACCCACCGAAGGCAATTTAGCGACTTGGACAACTGTGGTCCAGGACACTTTTTCTTTTGTTGTATGGCTTGCTTTTTTACTGTCGTTTTCTTTTAAAAAGAAAAGAACCAAAATCCCTACCACCACTGCGAGAACAACCGCACACCAAATAACGACTTCAAAGGCGGCTCTTCGCTCTTCAAAAGCAGCGGCTTTGACGTTTTCGGGTAATATGTAGCCAAAGACGACCACGCCCAATACCCCAATGGAAGCGGCGACCAAACCTCTTCCGGCTTCTAAATAGCCAAATGCTCTTCCTTGTTGTTGATCCCCACCCCAATTGCGTGTCGCTTTAATCATGGCGGCCCAAAATAAAAAGATGGTCGAGAAGCCCCAAAAGCCATAGAGCCATTGCAAACTACTGTAGCTGGGGAACCGAGTTAAATACACTCCTCCCGCTGCTGTTAAAAAGAGGGCAGTGGCCATCAATTTTCGCGGGGGATAGCGATCGGCTAGGGTACCGCCATAAACATAGGACAAGAGGGCGATGATCCCATAGATCGAATAGAGCGAGCCCAGTTCAAAATTAGTGAGTTGAAACACATCCAAAAAAGTGGGTCGAAAGATACGCGCAAGCACAAAGGGGAGTAAGAAAATCGATTCTGCTGCTGTGACCAGCAAGAGGATTCTTGAAAAGGAAGCGAGGGAAGTTTTAGAAAATTGAATAATAAAAGGGTATTGGTTTCCCTTTCAAGATAGGGTTTTTTTAGAAGTTCCTAATCCATTTGATTCTCGGGAGGGATGTTGTTGAGGCGCATGGTGAGGATCTCTGGGACGAAGCCTGCTTTGGTATATGCTGAGATGGCACTTTGGTTTTCGGCATAGACCTCCAGTTGGAACTCGGTATGGCCCTGGGCTTTTCCCCAGTCCATCAAATGGGTCATGATTTTTTGGTTAATGCCTTGCCCACGAAATGCCGGGACCACATACATAAAGCCCAAATAGACATAGGCAGCAGGAGCTTTATAGGCTTTATTTTCTTTTATCAAGGCGTAGCCAGAGGCGATGAGTTGTCCTTTGGCTTCGGCCACTACTACACAAATATCAGGGTTTTGAATGTAGGCTTTAAGGTCGTAGTAACTAATGGTTCCTTGACGTAAATTGGGGGCAAAGGGACGTTCATAAGCAATGAGTTGCTGTTCAAATTCTAGTAGAATGGGCAGGTCGTTAAGGGTGGCGGGACGAAGTTGTATCGAGGACATATTAGGCATTTAAAATCATGGCAGACGCTTTTTCGGCGATCATATACACCGGGGCATTGGTATTCCCGGAGACGATGGTGGGCATGATAGAGGCATCGACGACGCGAAGGTTTTCTAGCCCATGTACTTTAAGGGTTTCGTCAACAACCGCGCTGGGATCACTGCCCATTTTACAGGTGCCCACAGGGTGGTAAACCGTTTCAAGGGTTTGTTTGATGTGATCGAGTAAGGCTTTGTCTGAGGTGCGTTTATGAGGAAGCCCATGGGCTTTTGTGAATACTTTTAAGGGAGTTTGTTCCATCACCTCAAGGGCGATTTTACCTCCTTTGATCAAGCGATCGACATCTTCCTGTTCTGAGAGGAAATTGGGTTGAATCACGGGGGCATCGCTCATGTGAGCAGACGCAAGACTTACCGTACCGCGACTCTTGGGATGTAAAAGGGTGGGAAGAATGGTAAAGCCATCCACATTAGGGAAGGTTTCTAGGTCATAAGCATCATAGCCGTATTGATTCCCCACCCACATGGGGGAGAAATGGAATTGGAAATTGGTGCTTCCTCCTTTTTGGTCCACATCAAAAAAGGCCATGCCTTCTAGAGGACCGTTGCAAAAGACCCCTTTTTTATGAACAAAATAGTTCCAGGCAGCTTTTAATTGTTGAAAAGGCGGGATGTAGTGGTTGATGCCTAATTGTTCTTTGGCCACATTCGAAATGGGATAAAAGAGGTGGTCTTGGAGGTTTTTTCCTACGCCATTAAGGGGGTGAATGCAGTAAATGCCGTGGGAGCTGAGTTCCTGTGGATCGCCAATGCCCGAGACCATCAAAAGCTGGGGGGATTGAAACGCCCCTGCCGATAGAATAATTTCTTTATGGGCTTTTATCGTGTGCTTTTTTCCACCTTTACTGTAGCTTACACTTACCGCTTTTTTTCCGTCAAAATGGATTTTTGTGACCTGTGCCTGGGTAAGGGCAGTAAGGTTGTTTCGGCCTAAGACCGGTTTTAAAAAGGCGGCTGCAGCACTGGCGCGCTTTCCGTTTTTAATGGTGCTGTGCACCAAGCCTGCGCCTTCTTGTTTTTCACCATTATAATCTTTGTTTTTGGGGATGCCCACCGCTGTACAGGAAGCGATAAAGGCCTCTACAAAGGGCGTTTTAAATTGGGTGGGCAGGGTGACGTTGAGTTCCCCATTGGCCCCGTGATAGTCGGGGTCGACTTTGTTTAATTGTGTGTGTTGTTCCGATTTTTTAAAATAGGGGAGAATGCTCGCATAGTCCCAGCCTGTATTGCCTAAGGCCGCCCAGTGATCATAATCGGTGCGATTCCCGCGTACATAGGCCATGGCATTAGTGGAGCTGCTACCCCCCAAGGTTTTTCCGCGGGGGAGGTAGATTTTACGGTTGTTGACATGGGGTTGTTCTTGGGTCCAAAAGCCCCAGTCTTCTTTGCTTTTATGGATTTTGGAATAGGCTCCAGGAATGTGGAGATTGGGATTGTTGTCGGGTCCGCCTGCTTCGAGCAGTAAGACGGTATTTTCTGGCTGGGCCGAAAGGCGATTGGCCAAAACACAACCGGCAGAGCCCGCTCCAATGATAATGTAATCGTACGTCATAACTACTACTTTCCTCTTTTGACCGCTGGAGCTCGATCAAATCCCTCTCAAGATAAGCAATTATTTGTCTTTTTCTTCGCCCACTAGGGCCAAATAGTCCGCATGGGGACTCACCGCCAGGCGGCTGATGTTGTGTATGCCTGTGAGGGTTTTCCAGGCTTGTGGTGCTTTGGAACCCTTTGGGTCCCATCGAAATAATTGGTTGCCTTGCCCGTAGAGCAGTTCGCCTGTGGGGAGCCAACAAACATCTTGTACTCCCGTAGGAAGTTCGAGTAGGGGGATGCTTTCTCGTTTTTCGAGATCGTACTGGTAGAGCCAGTTTTTCCCATCGCGAACCGCCATATAGCTGACCAATGCGCTATGGGGAATGCGGTGTAAACTGCGTCCCACCTTTTGTTGCAGGGTTATCGGCGATTCACCCTCACGGGCGAGTACTAGGTCCATTCCATCCCCGACTAAAACGGTGCACAAGAGCGTTGTGGGAGAAAGCCATAGGTGATATCCGATTTTTAAGGGCGAAAAGAGCAGGCTAGTTTTACCGCTTGTGTCATAGCGGTACAGCCGCTGTAGCCCCGTGGTGTCTAATCGGATGGCTGAAATTTCTTCAGTTTTAGGAATGCGCAAGGGGGAGTATTCACTCCCATGGCGGGTGTGGGTTAACCAGCTTTTAGTCCTGCGGGTTATGTCATAGCGCACAAGATCTGTTTGTCCGTCGAGGGTAGCGGTATAGAGCAATTGGTTGTGGTCCCAAAAGGAGGGTTGGTTGTCATAACCGGGGTTTTGAGAAATGTTTTCTAGGGTGGCGTTGCTGTCTAGGCTAAGGAGATAAACCTCAGTCCCGCCTTGCGCATAGCTTAACAGACTGCCTAAAAGAAGGAATAAAAGCTGTTTTTTCATAAGGGGAAGATAGGGAAAAGTTGGGGGAGTGGGTTTGGTTATGTGCAGTAACAGATTTATAAGTGCTTGCCTTTTTGATTAGTAAAGGCATTAATTTTTTTTAAGCTGAACTTTTATTTTCTTTAATGTGTTCCTAAGGTAATTACTAACGGTCTTCTCTATGAGTAGTTGAGTGGGTTAGCACTAAACTTTGCAAGTACACACCAAGTTGGAAATTCCTGCGGAATTTCCAAAGTAGGCAAGAACAAGCAATTACTTATAGCCATTGTTGTACACAGTGTTTTTTATTCTTCTCCCTTTGGGAATATAGCCAAATGTTTGGATAAAAGTATATTCCCATTAGGTGAATTTATTTTCTTAAATAGTTTGCAATAAGTTGTCTCATTGTCAAACTTTTGTTTATTTGATTTAATAGATTGTAATAGTTCAGAGTTTAGTTTACTTGGCCACTTCACTGTCATTTGGTGATGCGACTTTAGAAAATATGTAAGCCAAATTAAATCATAAACATTAGAACTTTCCTTTTTAAATTTCCTTTCTGTTAGTTCGTTTAATGATTTGAAAATCCGTTTTATTACGGCTTTTTCCTTTTTGTATGTCGAAATTAAAAGTTCGGTAATAGCAAGAATTTGAGGTAAAGATTTCGAACGTTTCTCTTTTAGCATTAAAAGCAAACTGAAAACCTTATAAATCTCTTTTGAAGTTAATTTTAACTTGAGGTTGTAATTCTTTGAAATTAGTTCGCTCAAAAATTTATCTATTACTCCTGTGTTAGGATAATTTTTGTCGATTAGCAGTACCTTTCTAAATGTATTTTCAAATACTTTGTAATTAACCGGATTGCGATGTCTCAACGAGTATGTATGGTATTCACTAGTCCATTCTCTAAATAGTCCTTCTGGTAATTTTGATATTGTTGATTTTTCTTCGCTAATAGAAAGATTAAAGCCTTTTAAATTTCTTTGAACAAGACTCAATATTTCTCGAGCGTCAGATTCTGTTTGACAAAGAAATCTGTAATCATCCTTTAATCTAACTCCGATAAAATCTATTTTTTCTTTTTTTAATTGTTTTGATATCTCTGTGTCAACAACAGAAAGCATAATTTCAGTTACTAAATCTGATATAGCTGGTCCAATTGCTATCCCGTTTGTACATCCATCATTTGCATTTTGAAATAGTTTATCTAGCTTGTTTCCTAAAAGTTTAAATTTAATTCAGTCTTTTCTCGCATCTTCTTTTCCATTAATTGCCCAAGCAATACTGTGAGTATAAATTGATGGATAAAAGTTTTTAATGTCGGACTTTACAACTAAATTGAATTTATGTCCTTCTGAAACAATATCACTTTCCGACATTTCAATAAATTCATAAATCATTCTCCCTGAACGCAATGTTCCTAGAATTCCAACATTTTGCTTGTTCAAAGGAATTGGAAATGAGTACGAATAAATTTTGTTCTTTGAATTAAATAGAAGTGGTTTGACATCTTCCCATTTGTCCAATATATGCCAAACCAAATCGTGGTAAATCTTATGATTAAATATTCCAAATACTCTTTCTGTAAGTTGAGACTTTGGAAATGTTATTTCACATATTTCCGAAATTGGAATACTGTTTTTCTTCGTGAAATCGAAATATGGATTTTTCTTATACGTAAATTTTTCAACTGTAAAACAAGGTGGTAAAACATATTGCTCTGGAAAGAAACCTTCTTGAAGTAGCCAATTCGCTATTTTCCTTTTCGGAATAGCTGAAACTAGCTTTTTGGTTTCTCTTATGTGTTTTTGAGGTAGGTTCATTTACATTGTGTACAACATTTGAATACACGCATTGCGTATATCCACATTATATAAAATGGCGTGTATCCATTTTTATGGCTTTGACTTTAGGTCAAGCCCTTACTGGCCTTTTGCTGAATAAAAGGCGATAGTAAAACGACCAAAAGCGAAAGTGTGTCATTTGATGCACTGCGCTTAACGCCATTTTAATCTTCCCCCAAAAAGTCTGTCTAAGAAATCCAGTCCAGTAGGTTATCGGTAGTAGCACAGTTTGGGGCTGTCGATTTAAAAGTAGTCAAAAAAGAAACACCCACCAAAGGGGAGGGGGGTGTTAACAGTTGATTCTTTAGGATTTATTGGGTCGTAGAACAAGGGTTTGAAGGGCCCTGGGATGAATCTCGATCTTGAATTCATCGCTTAAAAGGGAAAGCTGCAGTTGCTGGGGGGAGTCGGTTCGATTAAAGATCACCAGCGCGATGCTACCATCGGGATTATTTGCGGCAGTAGAAATGATTCCCTCTTTGGCCTTGCCTGCTATGCCGATGCGTTTTGCCTTTGGGCGAATGAATTGGCTAAAATGGCTTAGTAAATAATAGAGGGGGGTATATGTCACCTCATGGGTGTGGGGGTTGATGAGTACTGGGGCGCTATTGAAATTGTCATAGGGGTTAGGTTTTCCTTCGTGACTTAAGATCATGCACCACTCGATATAGCCCTGGGTGCCGTGGTTGAGGTCGGTAATGATATCATAGGCATAGGTGTCAAAGGGGATAAAAGTCCCCGCGTAATCGGGACTTTCGCGCCAGTATTGTCCTATGGGATCCTTTGGGTCGATGTCGATGCTCGATTCGGTATGGATCATGCCCTTATTGGGCCAGTTGCGCTGATGTTCTTCCAGGGCATCGGCATGCCATTGCTGTTCTTCGAGTTGGGAGCTGGCATACCAGTGAAAGGCTGTACCCCAGGCATATAGTGCCGCTGCAGGATCGCTATAGGTGGGGGAAATATAGGCGTTCATGTTGGACTTATTATGGTCATAGATGAGCACTTTTATTCCCTCTTCGGGTTGATTGAGGTTGAGGTGCCCGTCTTTGACTAGTCGTGGACCCAGGTGGTCGCGTAAAAAGTCGCGTCCTTCCTCTGGAGAAAACCCATTGCTGTCCCAGCGCGCGTCGTGGGCGTGCAGGGGTTCGTTTTGGGGCGTGATGCCCCATAGGTCAATGCCTTTTTCTTTGTAAGCACTGATGTATTTTGACAGGTATGTTGCCCAAAGGTCGTAGTATTCCCGCTTGAGGGAACCGTTTGTCATGGTAGCGGTTTCTCCGCTTTTCATCCAGGAAGGTGGACTCCAGGGCGAAGCGATGATTTTAAAATTTGCTCCAGGAACTGCTGCGGCTTCTAGGATCATGGGAATGAGGTCATAGCTGGGGTTTTCTAATTTTATTCCTGCCACTTGATCATTTTCATCGCCATTAAAGCCTTTAAGGTCTTCGGCTATGCTAAAGCTAGCCAAGGTTTCATCCTTATCGTTGACATAGGTGTAGTGCTGATTGGAATAATCGGAGCTATTGATGTGGGTGCGGGTAAGGGAAAAGCCCGCTCCATTGCTGGGGCTAAAGAGTTGGGTTAAGACTGCTTTGCGTTTTTCTTCTGGCAGCGTAGCTAGATTCCAGGCAGAGGATTCGGTAAAAGAGGCGCCAAAACCAACGTACTCCTGGTATTCCTTCTCGGGCAATAGTTGCAGCTGGAGTTGTTGCGCCGCTGGCAACGAAGTTGCGGTGCTGCTGGGAAGGATTTGTTTGAGTTGATCGCCGTTTTGTGCCGTTTGATAAATTTCGAGACGGTAGGCTTTTTCCCCCTCCTTTGGCCCACAGGCCATCAAGAAAAATAAACAGAGGTAGATAGCGTAAATAAATAATAGTGAAGGTCTAAAATTTTTCATAGGATGGATGGAACGGGCGGGATTAATCGTTTTTAAGGAAATAACCTTCGTTGGAATAAGCGTCTGGGCTAATCGCTATACTGGCAGATTTAAACCAAACTTCGGCATAGTTCCCATCGGCGTATTGCAGGGAAATATCTCCTCCATGGGTTTCAGCTTGAGAACACCAATTGTGGTTCATCTCTCTGGGCTTTCCATTGGTTTGATTGTAGGATCCCAGTTTAAAGAAAAGGCCTTCTTCTGCATAGGCCGTTGCGCGCTCTACACCATCTTGTCCAATGGGGACAAACAAGGCCTTGGTTTGCGCGGGAAGGTCGGCAGCAGTAGTGTACTGTGATTGAATCAGGTTTTTTTCAAAGGTTTTGGTTTCGTGGCCTGCACTGCTAAAGGTCAATTGCATCACCCCTTTATTTACCTCGATGGTATAGCTAAATTCTTCGCCCAGGGCAATGCCCTCTGTTGGTTCGGCGGGAGGGGTGGTGGCGTCTTTTCCCACGACAGAAAAGTCGTCTCCCCATACGGCAGTGGAAAAGTCCCATCGCCCGGCATTGTCTTCTCCAGCGGTATTGATTTCATAATGCCAAAAGACCGATCCCTTCTCCTGTCCAGGGTATTTGCGGTAAAAGATTTTAAGGGGTTCGTTCTCGTGTCCGTCGGCACTGTGAATTTGTCCCACAACAACCGAGTGGGAAGCCGCCACACGCTCGTCTCCAGTGGCCGAGACGTTCATGACTTTAAGCGTGGCAGAAAGTTTTGCCGTAGACATGGCCGACCATTTTAGTTTTTGAGCGAGTTCTGTGCGCGTATTGTTTGACGTTCCATGGGTATCACCAGCATTGGGTGCTTTAAAAACCACCCAGGGGGTTTGCTCTTCTTGAACGGTATAAAAGAAATCCTTGTGGGAGAAATTGATGGCTTCGCCAACATTGGAGCCGTCCCCCAAAATCAAGTTCCAGTGCTGGAAAAAGGGAATGACCTCACTGGCATAGGGAGCGGCGGCGGTAGCTTTTTTGGGTCCATCCCCACAATGGGTGAAAAGGAGGCTAAAGCTAAAGAGAAGGAGAAGGGCAGTGGGTTTGCAAAGGGCGATTGCCCAAAGGGAAAGGTGCTTTTTTGACATCTGAAAATTATTTGGTTGACCAATTTACAATATTACGCTTATAGTTGGACAGAACTATTTTAGCTATTTTTGGCGGTAGCCATTTTGCTTTACATCCAACCAACCGCTCAATATGCCCGTACTACCCACCGACTATCGCCCCAGTTTTCCTTTTAAAAACGGACATGTCAACACCATGTATAGCTCGTTATTTCGCCGGACTGTGACCTTGCCTTTCCAGCGAAAACGACTCACCACAGCCGATGATGATTTTCTGGACCTAGATTTGCTGGAAAACGGCAGTAAGAAAATTGTGGTGCTGTGCCATGGGCTAGAGGGGAGTAGCGCTTCTAAATACATCCAGGCAACGGCGGCCTTGTTGTCTCAGAATGGCTATGCCATTGCTGCGATGAATTACCGCTTTTGTAGCGGAGAAATCAACCGCCAACTCATTACCTATCACAGCGGACGAACCGAGGATTTACACGCGGTGATCCAGCACCTACTGCCCGATTATGAAGCGGTGTATCTCGTGGGCTTTAGCCTGGGAGGGAATTTGGTGTTAAAATACAATGGCGATGGGATATTTCCTTTGGACCCAAAGATTAAGGCCAGTGTGGCGGTTTCTGTGCCGGTGGATTTATACGGCTCGGCCATGGTCTTGCAGCGCCCCGATAACCTGTTGTATACCTGGCGCTTTTTACGCACCCTGTCGAAAAAGATCAAATTAAAACACCAGCAATTCCCTGAGCAAGTGGCCGTAGAAAACCTTAAAAAGATTAAAAAGCTAATTGATTTTGATGAGTATTTTACCAGCCAGCTCAATGGCTTTAAGGATGCCCGAGATTATTACGCGCAAGCGAGTAGTAAGCCGTTTTTGGCAAGTATCACAAAACCCACGCTGTTGATCAATGCCCTGGACGATCCTTTTTTATCGCCCTCGTGTTTTCCCTATGAGGCAGCAGCGGAGAACCCCCACTTTTCTTTGATGACCCCTACCCATGGGGGACATGTGGGCTTTGTTAGTAAGGGAGCGACCTATTGGTCGGAAGAGCAGATTTTAGGCTTTTTGGAGGGGTTTTGATAGAATGGACTCGAAGGGGGTTTTATTTGGGTGTAGTTTTTATTCTGCTACTACTTGAAGTAACCCCTTAAGCTTAGCTGGCAATTCCCCCGCTACCGCACGAATCCTTTCGTGTGGTATTTGTTTACCATTTATCCTACCTCAAACATTCTAAAAACTAAATGCACATGGCTACTCATAATACACCAAGCATGTATCTCTAATCCTTTGTTTTTTTGACAATATTCTAAACTCTCTAAAAATAAATCTTTGTATATATTTCTTGTAAAAACATCTAGCCAACCTACAACAGCAAAACTCACAAAATATAACCCCTCTGGATTATGGAATTTGTAATTTCTACTCATCATTTATTTTATGTTTTTCTTTTTTGTAGAAAATAACTTTTCTTGTTGTGTTTTACTTTTGTACCACCACACGAAAGGATTCGTGCGGTAGCGGGGTTGCCTACAGTTTTTTATATTCAGTTGGTAATTCAACTCCATAAACTTTTTCCATATACCAAAGTGGCGGAAGTCCATTTTCAGTCCGTCTCTGGTCAACATTTTCTATATCTTTTATTGGAAATTGGTCGAATTGATTCCAATAAAGTCCATAAATCTGCTTCTTATTTTTAATGATTGATTTTTCTTCCTCGAACATTGTCCAAAAGCTCTTTTTTATATTCCCTTTTTGAATTTGTTCATCTATGTAAGGTTTAAAAAAGTTCCAAACGTAATTTTCCTGTCCGTAAGTTCCTCGTTGATGCCATAGAACTAACCAACCTTTAGCTTGCCAACCATATTCTTTTGTTATTTCAATTAGTCGCTTGATATTTAGCGAATCAATTCTGGCCATTTCTTTTCTGTCAATTCCATTATTGCGTATTTTTTGGTCTAATTCCATTAAGCTGTCTATTTCACGGTAAATTTCTGGATGTTCTAAATTTTTATAGAATTCAGATATGTGTTTCTCATAGTCATTTTCGATTTCAGAAAACAGTTTTTCACTTCTGAAACTATCGAACTTATCAAAATTCAAGAAATAGTCTTTTGAGGCATTAGTATTGTGAATTGATTCTATGAGAAGTTGCTTAGCTTTGTCCATTTTTCCAGCATTCAAAGCTGACGCAGTTGCATAAAAGTATATGGAAACATCTTCTCTTGGCTTTAAATCAATAGCCTTTTGAAAATTCGACAAAGCTTTATCATGTTCTTTGTCTTTGAATTCAAGCATAGCTTTTTGTTCCAATGCGCTATACTTTTCAAATTCATTTTGGTTTTCTGAACAGCCAAAAATTATAAAAAAAAGAAGTATGTAGGTTATTCTCATAGTTTTGTCAAAATTGTAGCTAACTGTCTCGTATAAGCAGAGTAGGTGAGGTACGAGCCTATTCTGTCTTATACAATGTTAGTGGCTGGGTTCCTTTTAGTTCATCTCTCTTTTTGAATTAGTTACACATCTTCGATTAGTAAGTGGAGTAATAAAATAATCTTCATCAAGAAATTTTATCAATCGTTTTACATAGTTCTTATCTCTTGGCACTGATACTTGTCCATTGTTGTAATTGAATTCAATTCCAAATTGATTAGCTTGATTTTGTAAATCTTGAATTGTAAGATTTTCTAAAACTCCTCTTTGTTGGATTGACTTAATTTTTTTCCTGAGATTAGAATTTAAGTCCTCTTCAAAACCTATTTGATCTTCAAAGTTTAGGATATTACCTGCAGCAAATTGTCCTACATCTTCATTAGTTGCTTCAATATAGTAATCTGAAAGAGGGATAACTCTTTTTGCGTTGAAATAGGAACTAAAATAAATATTACTATCTCTATAAACGAGAGTTAGGTTGTTTAGAATAACAATTCCTTTGTTTTCAAAGCGGCTATAAGTTCCATTGTTGTTGAAAAGAGGTATTCCTCTGTTCGCAATTATTTTTCTTGTGTCAAATACTTGAAAGTAAACTTGAATATTACCATTGTGTTCATATGTAGCATAAACTGCCTTTATTCGACTATCTAAATTTTGAACATCAAGTACATCATAGTTTAGATTATTTGTTGCAGAATCAATGATTTCTTGATTCAATGGAAAATCTTGAATCTCAAACAATTCATCACTTCCAGGGTTATAATTTCCGTCAAATTCAATAATCTCTTTTTCATTGAAAAATCCAATTGCCAATTGTGTAAATTGATTATTAATTTCAGTTTGAACTCCTTGAGATAAAGGAATTCGGCAAATTACTTCTTCGTTATTATTCTCTGTTATTGCAAATAGGTTCATTTTAATTTTTTTCTAAAATCATATATTCAGTTAGGTGGTAAACTTCTTTTATTGATTTGCTCGTTGATACATTTTTTCTTGATAATAATATATAAGTTATTCCGCCTTTTACTTTTGCTTCGTAAAAATGATAACCAACTAAGTTAATTAATGGATTAAAGTGGTATGAATTTGTCGACAATACGATAAAGAAGAAGAAAATCGCAACAAAAATTAGAATTGGTATATTTAAATTTTCTGTAACTCCATTTGCTAACGGAAGTAGGTAAACGATAATAAAGCTCACAGTTTCATTGTCAGCCGTTTTTATTTCTTCAATAGAGATTTTTAAAATTTCTAATTGAGATTTAGCTAAACTAACTATTATGAGAAAAATCAAAACCAGAGCGGCTGTTGCTATTAGATATCCAATTCCAATATTCCAATTACACTTGATATTTTCAAATATGTTTAAGTCGTTATTCCAACTCTGCACTTGTTCAATAAACCAATAGGTAAACAATACTGGTGTTATTGAGGTTGCAACCATAAGTATTTTGAATAATTTGTTCATTTTTCTTTGTTTACCTTGCAACTAACGGTCTCGTATAACCTTCAGTTACTGGTTGATATGCGTTAATTTTCGGTTTAGCATAGGCTTTAGCAATCCGAGTGGATTCGGACGTAGTCGAATCCGCCGTAATTGCGGTTATACATTGTTGTGTGTAGGCTTTTCTCACTTTATTCTTAAAATCTTAGCGTCAAAGTCAGCCATTAAATATACTCGGTCAAACTTTGATTCCATTTGATAATTTTCTGATACGTTTAATTCATAAGATACAGAAGAAAGTGAACCCATTAATAGGACTAACCATAATTCAGTTAGTTGTTTTTCACTTCTTTTATATCCAGAAATTTTGGATTCTTTTTTTTCTATTTCTGTTTTCAGACGTTCTCTTGTTAAGTATTCCGCTTGCCAATTTTTTTCTTTGTATGAAAATGTAACTTGGGAATGTCTTGTTGTTCTTATTTTTGTTATTTTTTCGGGTAAGTCAAAGTCCTTTTCCAGTCGAGTCCATTCTACATAATCAGCAATTTGTTTCGCCAATTTTGGCTTGTCCTTTTGTGAGTAATTCCATTCGTCATTTTGTACTGAAATAGTCGCGTGAACGTTGATGTTCGGATATTTTTGTTCAAATTTTTGTTCCGCATAGTCCAAAAGTGTTTTAACTCTAAAATATCTTTGAGCGTCTTCAGTCAGAATTTGAGTGTGTTCAAGTCCAATTAGTTTATCGTTTAGTTCAATAATGAAATCAGGATTTGGTGGTTTTGGTTTGTCAACAATTTTTATATCAGAATCAATTTTGAACGCAAACTTTCCAATTTGGCAAACTTCAAGAGTTTCTTGTTTATTTAAATCGAAATTGTCAAGTATTGGGATTATTACATTTCCCAATTCACCCGATTCTTTTTTGAAGGCTTCAATTTGCTTTTTCAATTGTTCTATGTCGATTTTGAAGTTCATTTTTCAACTTGCACACAACGGCATTCGTGTATGGCGAGTGAGATGCAGTCTCAGGAGAAGCCATCATTGCGTAGTTCCATTTTTTAAAGATTTTGCTTTAGGTCAAATCCTTACTGGCCTTTTATTGAATAAAAGGCGATAGTAAAACGACCAAAAGCGAAAGTGTGTCATTTGATGCACTGCGCTTAACGCCATTTTAGTATTCCCCCAAAAAAGTCTGTATAAGAAATCCAGTGGAGTAGGTTATCGGTAGTAGAGCAGCTTTGGGGACTGATCCTTCACAAGATAGTAAAAAAAAGAAAAGCCCGCGAAAAGCGGGCTTTATAGTGCTCTTAAAGAGAGGGAATTAGATGTGAATCACCTCGTCATAAGCTGCGGCCACAGCCTCCATCATGGCTTCGCTCATGGTGGGGTGGGGGTGAACAGCCTTTAAGACTTCGTGTCCAGTGGTTTCGAGTTTTCGGCCCAGGACTGCTTCTGCAATCATATCGGTCACTCCCGCGCCGATCATGTGGCAACCCAGCCATTCTCCGTATTTAGCATCAAAAATCACCTTGACAAAACCGTCAGAATTTCCGCCGGCTTGCGCCTTTCCAGAGGCCGAGAAGGGGAATTTTCCTACTTTAATGTCATAGCCTTGTTCTTTGGCTTGCGCCTCGGTCAAGCCTACCGAGGCTACCTCGGGATAACAATAGGTACATCCAGGGATATTCCCATAATCCAAGGGCTCTACATGATGTCCTGCGATTTTTTCCACACATAAGATGCCTTCGGCAGAAGCGACATGCGCCAGTGCCTGTCCTTTGGTCACATCCCCAATGGCGTAATAGCCGGGAAGGTTGGTTTGATAATAGTCGTTGACCAAGATCTTATCGCGATCTATGGCAATGCCTACGTCTTGTAAGCCCAGGTTTTCGATATTGGTTTTAATGCCTACGGCAGAAAGTACCACATCTGCCTGCAGTTCCTCTTCTCCCTTAGCGGTTTTGATGGTGGCGGTAACACCCTTGCCTTTGGTGTTTACCTTGGTTACTTCGGCTGAAGTCATGATGTTAATTCCCGCCTTTTTAAAGGAGCGTTCTAATTGTTTGGATACTTCCTCATCTTCTACAGGAACGATGCGGTTCATGTATTCCACTACGGTGACTTCTGTCCCCATCGCGTTGTAGAAATAGGCAAACTCAATCCCAATGGCACCAGATCCTACTACGATCAACTTCTTGGGTTGTTTAGGGAGGGTCATGGCCTCGCGGTAACCAATCACCTTTTTCCCGTCTTGCGGTAGGGCAGGAAGCTCGCGCGAGCGGGCTCCTGTGGCCAGGATGATATGGTCGGCTTGATAAATGTCTTCTTTCCCATCAAGGGTAACACTCACTTGTTTTTTGGGCAATATTTTTCCAAAACCGTTGATGACATCGATTTTGTTTTTCTTCATTAAAAACTGGACCCCTTTACTCATTCCAGCAGCTACATTGCGACTGCGGTTGACCACTGCGTCAAAGTCTTTGTCGTATTCTTTTACAATAAGTCCGTAATCCTCGGCATGTTTGAGGTAGTCAAAGACCTGTGCCGATTTGATTAAAGCTTTGGTAGGGATACATCCCCAGTTTAAGCAAACGCCGCCTAGGCTTTCTTTTTCAATAACAGCGGTTTTAAATCCTAGTTGAGAAGCGCGGATGGCAGTTACATAGCCTCCGGGTCCACTTCCAATCACGATAACATCGTATTTCGTCATGTTTTTTGCAGTTAAATTCCCTGCAAAGGTACGAAATCGTGGGAATTAGTCTTTGTTTGGTATAAAATCGATGCTGGCCGAGTTAACACAGTAGCGCTGCCCCGTCTCGGTGGGGCCATCGTCAAAGACATGGCCTTGATGTCCGCCACAAGTAGCACAAAGGATTTCAACCCTTAACATGCCCATGGAGCTGTCTTTGCGGTATTCAATGGCACCGGGCAGGCTTTTGTCATAAGAAGGCCAGCCACAGCCACTGTCAAATTTTGCCGATGCGTCATAAAGGGGCGTACCACAGCCTTTACAGCAATAGCTGCCTGCTTCACGATGGTCGTTGTATTTTCCTGTAAAGGGATATTCGGTACCTGCTTGACGTAGAATGCGGTATTCTTCTGTGGAAAGCTGTGCCTTCCATTCAGCCTCGCTTTTTTTGATTTTGTATTTACTCATTTTCTTTTGCTGGGATAAAAGTAAGGGCAGCCGAGTTAATGCAGTGGCGTTTTCCTGTTGTGGCACGCGGTCCATCGTTAAACATATGTCCTAAATGTCCACCGCAAACCGCACATTTTAATTCGGTACGGGCATAGCCGATTTTGTAATCGACGTCATACTCGAGGTTGGTGTCGTTCCCGCGATCAAACGATGGCCAGCCCGATCCAGAATCGTATTTGTGCGCTGAAGAATAAAGCGGACTTTTACAGCCAGCGCACACATAGGTGCCTTCTTTTTTGTTGTTGTTGAGGGGACCGCTAAAAGCGCGTTCGGTAGCCGCTTTTCGCAAAACACGGTAGGAGAGGGGCGATAAAATTTCCTGCCATTCGGCCTCTGTTTTTACGACTTGATAAGCGGTTTTTTGGGTGGTTTTGGCCTTGCTTTGACAACTCCCTAAAAGAGGGAAAAGCAGTAGGGCAATCAGTATCTTTTTCATTAGTGATAACATTTTTTTCTGAGACTAAAATAATCTATTCTATGGGGACAATGACCGTGCCAAACGATTTTTTCTGCTCCTGCTTCTTGGGAAACAGGGATGCCATAAACTTAAAGTGATACTTTAAGTTTTAAAATTAAAATGGGATAAAAAAATAAAACCATCACTTGAATTAATTTGTTTTAATAATTCATTATGAGTTGTTTAATACAATCAATAAGTTTTATCTATACTGGCAAATCTCTTCTTACTTTAATGCGAATTATCCCATTGAATACTTGTCTAGGGCCAAAAAGATTGTATCTTCACCGCATTGACTATAGCTATTGAATATGTTAGAAAGTAAGAAGATTCTCCCCAAAGGAAGTAAGAAATTGATCAATGCATGGGCGTTTTATGACTGGGCCAACTCGGTCTATTCTTTGGTCATTTCCTCCGCTATTTTTCCCATTTATTACGCTGCACTTTTTTCTGATAATAACCTGATTGATTTCTTTGGTTACGAGATCAAGAATACCGCCATGATCAGTTTTGTAACGGGATCAGCATTTTTAGTGGTTGCTTTTATTTCTCCACTGCTTTCTGGAATTGCCGATTTTGTGGGAAACAAGAAAACCTTCATGCAGTTTTTTGTTTACCTGGGTTCGATTTCTTGTGTGGGCTTGTATTGGTTTGATTTGGATAATTTGTACATAGGGTTGTTGTTTTACTTTTTGGCGATGATTGGCATTTGGGCTAGTTTGGTGTTTTACAATTCCTATTTGCCCGATGTCGCTTTCCCCGAACAGCAAGACCGTGCGAGTGCGCGAGGCTTTTCTATGGGGTATATTGGGAGTGTGTTGTTGTTGCTTTTTAACCTTTCAATGGTCATGATGCCCGATGTATATGGAATTGAAGGTACTGCTAGCGAGGCTGCCATGCAGGCCATGCGTTATTCCTTTGTTTCAGTAGGAATATGGTGGCTGGGCTTTAGTCAGGTGTCCTTTTATTTTTTACCCAAAGGGAATAAAAACAATGAAAAAGTGACGCGAGATATCTTTTGGAACGGCTTTCGTGAATTGCGTAATGTCTATGGCCAAATGGCTGGGAATTATCCATTAAAACGTTACTTGACGGCCTTTTTTATCTTTTCATTAGCGGTGCAAACTGTGATGTTGGTAGCGGCATATTTTGGGGAAGAGGAAATCGCTTGGGGATCGGACAATGAGAAAACCATGGGCTTGATTGTGAGTATACTCTTGATCCAGGTGATTGCTATTTTTGGTGCCATATTGGCGGCGCGTTCCTCCCAGCGTTTCGGGAATGTTCCCACCTTGATTGCGATCAATGTCATTTGGGTCATTATTTGTGCCTATGCTTATTTTATTGAAACCCCTCAGCAGTTTTATGCTGTAGCTGGTTTTGTGGGTCTTGTAATGGGTGGCATACAGGCGACTGCTCGCGCTGCATATTCAAAGTACTTGCCCGAGACCGAGGATACCACCTCTTATTTTAGCTTCTATGATGTTTCCGAGAAAATAGGAATCATCCTAGGGATGTTCCTCTTTGGTGCGATCGATCAAATTACGGGGAGTATGCGTTATTCCATCATCTTTTTTACCCTCTTCTTTATTTTAGGGGCACTGCTGTTGACCCGAGTGAATAAAAAACCCGCTATTTTATCGACGGGCGAATAGAACCCGATCCGCCCACTTTGGTCTCCACCATTCCAGTGGGTTTCCCCGAATAGCGAATGCGACCAGAACCAGAGACGCTAGCCTCTAAATCTTTTTTGCATTGCAGGTAAATGCTGCCAGAGCCTGAGACTTTTGCTGTGGCTTGTTGGGCAACAAGTTCCTCCACGTGAATGCTTCCTGAGCCCGATACGTTAGCCGCCACAGAAGTTGTCGTGCCGTTGTGGCGTATTTTACCGCTGCCCGAGAGTTGGGTGTTTACTTCTTTGGCCGTAAGGCCTAAGGTGATTTTCCCACTACCAGAAAGGATGCTTGAAAAGCTTTGGCTACGGACAATTTCCTCACTGTGAATTTTTCCTGAGCCCGAAAGTTTAGCTAGGCGTAAAGCGACAAGCGGGACTTTAATCGTAATTCGCTTGTGATTGGAGGATTTGAGGTAGGTATTTTTTTTGTTTCGAATGATCAAGGCATCTCCTTTTACTTCTGTGATGATGTCTTCCATAAGGTTTTCATCGGCATAAATGGTGAGTTGATCCTCTAGGGCAGCGGTGAGTTCAACGTTAAAAGCTCCGCTGACTTTTAATGCTGTAAAACGACTAATGTTGCGTTCTTCTGTAATTAAGGTGCCATTTCCTTTGCGCTTTTTTTGTGCACATGCGCTTAGGCTTATCAAAAGGATGAGGGCGGTTAAGCCGTAGTTGAATGATTTCATGTAGATTAGTTTTGGGTTAGTTTAATGTTGCCATAATCGGCTCGTAGGCTTAGTTGATTTTTACCACTGCCGTGTTGTCCTTTGTAAAAGCGATCACTTCCGTCCAGCTCTTTTCTGCTGTAATCAAGGGGAAAGTCGGTTTTAAATCCTGCGTAATCTGTTTCAATGGTAAAGGCAAAGTCCCAATCGGGAGCAGCTCCTAGTCGAATACCTGTGTAATCGGCGGTAACAGAGACTTCTTCGGTGCTCGCCTCAATTTGATCAATGCTAAGGCTACCATAGTCCATGTTGACCTTAAGGGCTTTTTTAAGCTGGCCAATTTTTAAGGTGATGTAGTCTGCTTGTCCTAAAAATGTTTCTACTTCTTCTACCCCTAGGCTCCCATAGTCTGTTCTAAAGTCTAAGGTTTTGATGTGTCCAAATTTTCCTTTGGTATAATCGGCGTCATAAATGATTTCTTGCGCTTGTTCAATGCTAATTCCAGAATAATCGGCTTTGATTTTACCGCCATTGATGTAGTCAATTTCTGAACTGGTTGCATAGGCGATTGAAATGCTGTTGTCTGGGTGGTTTAATTTCCCAATGTCTATACGGCCATAGTCGCATTTTAATTGAGCTTGTCCATCGGTTTCGTCTAAGTAAATATTTCCATAGGAATTGTGAATAGCTAGTTGGGCAGATTTAGGCATTTGAACCAAATAGTCAATGCTGTAATTGAGGTTGTTTGTTCCAAAGAAACTCCAGCTCGACCACCAGGAGCGATTGTGGTGAGGTAGTTGTGTTCTTGCGCTTACTTCTGTCGCGGTGGCATCAAAAATGATGTCCATGTTTTCGAAGATTTCTTCTGCTTTGTTTTCATTTTTAGTTTTCACCGTGATGGTGACCTCAATGGCTACCTCGTCTTTATCCCAGCTGTTGAGTTTAACGGTTCCATAGCTGTTTTTGATGCTTACTTTTCCTTCGGGATTCAACGAAAAGTTTTTGTTGATGGTGCGTTGGTATTCTTGGGCTTGAAGGAAGGAAATACTTCCTAGCAGGGCGAAAATAACCCAACTTTTTTTGAGATTAAATGCTGTTTTCATAGTTGTTTTCTTTGCGCGCGATTAACGCTGTTTCTAATTCATTTAAAAGGGCGAGTCGTTGCCGAAGGTTGTCCATCATGGCTTTGAGTAACAAGGGGTGCTGTTCCCGGTCATTAAAGCGTTGTTCCAATTGTCGATAATTTTGATCGAGGGCGTTCAATTGTAGTTTGAGGTCCTGTATTGGGAGGGCAAAATCAGCTTCATAGTGCATTTCGAGGTAATGCAATTGGGCAGTTATTTGAGCCTGATAACTGCTTGTGAGTGGTGCACTGGGTTTTTCCTTCTGGGGGAGTTGTTGAGTGCTTAGTCCTAGCAGAAGGGCAAAACTAGCCGCAATACTTAACCAAGGGGTTAATTTGATGGTGGGTCGATTTTGCTGTTCAAGTTTTCGCTGAAAGCGCAGCTGATGTCCTTCCAGGGGCTCTTGTTCTTCTGACAGGCGTTTTAAGGCGTTAAATTGCTTTTCCAGGGATTTCATTGGAGAGGAGTTTTTGTTTTAATTGGTCTTTAGCACGGGAAATAAGTGTTCTGCAATTCCCATAACTCAGGTGTAGAATGCTACTAATTTCTTCATAGTCATAGCCTTCAAAATACATTAAAATCAAGACGTTGCGATAACGAGTTTTGAGTTGGTTTAAGGCTTGATGTAGCTGTAGTAGTTGCAGATCATAACTTTTTTCTGTGTTTTCTGTTGGATCGCTAAGGAGGGCTTCATTGAGGTCATAATGCTTATTTCGCTCTCTTTTTTCTAGGAGATGGAGGGCTTTTCTAATCACAATTTGTTTTAACCATCCACCAAATTTATTCTCACCCTTATATTGGTCTAATTTTTCAAAGGCGGTTAAAAACCCTTCTTGCATCACATCTTCTGCATCTACAGCATGTTGTACAATGCGCAAAGCACTGTGATACATGGCCAAATGATAGCGTCGATACACTTCGAGTTGGGCGTGTTGATCGTTCGCGCTACAGCGCGAGAGTAGTTGATCGATGCTCAAGTCTTTCATCATTTGATTCGTTTCTATCTTATAAGAGTCTAATATGCGAAAATGTTACATTTTTCAGTGAAATTTCTCCTTGGCATAACTCTTGTCTTATTAAAAGGAAAATCATTCAACAACCATGCTTTGTCGAATTTCTGACAAACTGTCGTATATATTGCCTTATGTCAAAACCTATTTTTAGCTCCATGGACAAGCTGTCACTTCAAGATCTTGAAGCTGAAGCAGATTTAATTCCTTTAATGACGACCGAAGATGAAGAAGCTCTGGAATTAGAGGAGTTACCCGACGCGGTCCCTATTTTACCCTTACGTAATACTGTTCTATTCCCAGGAGTGGTTATACCCATTACGGTGGGGCGGGACAAATCCATTCAATTGATTAAAGATGCCAATAAAGGGGATAAGGTCATCGGGGTTGTTGCTCAAAAAGACCAGGCGGTGGAAGATCCATCGGTTTTGGATATTTATTCATTAGGGACAGTCGCACAAATCTTGCGTGTCCTCACCATGCCCGATGGAAACACGACCATCATCATTCAAGGAAAGAAGCGTTTTGAAGTAGAGCAGGTCATCACAGAGGTGCCCTATATTAAAGCAAAGATCAAAGCTGTTGCTGATGATAAATCCCTCCATGAAAGTTCAGAATTTTCGGCTATTGTGGAATCGATTAAAGAACTCGCCCTTAAAATCATTCAAGAAAGTCAAAACATCCCCTCGGAAGCTTCCTTTGCGATAAAGAATATCCAAAGCCATGCTTTTTTGATCAATTTTGTCTCGTCGAATATGAGTTTGACGGTCAAAGAAAAGCAGGGCATCTTATCGACCACTAATATTAAAGAGCGTGCATTATTGTGTTTGCAATACATGAATGTAGAGTACCAAAAACTCGAACTAAAGAACGACATCCAGTCCCGTGTTCGCAATGATCTCGACCAGCAACAGCGAGAGTATTATTTGCACCAACAAATGAAAACCATTCAAGAAGAATTAGGGGGTGTTTCTTATGAAGAAGAAGTCGAAGAAATGCGTCAACGCGCTTTGGTAAAAAAATGGGAGGAAAAAGTAGGAAAGCATTTTGACAAGGAGTTGATGAAATTGCAGCGAATGAATCCGCAAGTAGCCGAGTATTCTGTGCAACGAAATTATTTAGACTTGTTTTTGGATTTGCCTTGGGGAGAGTTTTCTGAGGATCAATTCGACCTAAAACGCGCGCAAAAAATCTTAGATCGGGACCACTATGGTTTAGAGGAGGTAAAGAAGCGCATCATTGAATATTTGGCAGTGCTTAAATTGCGCAATGACATGAAATCCCCCATCCTTTGCTTGTATGGGCCTCCTGGGGTTGGGAAAACTTCTTTAGGGAAGTCTGTCGCAGAGGCATTGGGCCGAGAATATGTTCGTATTTCCTTAGGGGGAATGCGAGATGAAGCCGAAATTCGTGGGCATCGAAAAACCTATATTGGAGCGCTTCCAGGACGAATTATTCAAAGCTTAAAAAAGGCAGGGACGTCCAATCCAGTTTTTGTCTTGGATGAAATTGACAAGCTGTCAAATAGCGCTCAGGGTGATCCATCTTCGGCTTTATTAGAGGTGTTGGATCCTGAACAAAATGGATCGTTTTACGACAACTTCTTAGAAATGGGTTACGATCTTTCAAAAGTGATGTTTATTGCAACAGCCAATAGCTTAGGCAGTATTCAGCCTGCCTTACGCGATCGCATGGAGATCATCAATGTGAGTGGTTATACCATTGAGGAAAAGGCCATGATTGCTCAAAAACATTTATTGCCTAAACAACTAAAAGAACATGGTTTAGGGGCAAAAGACCTCAAGCTCAATAAAGCCGTACTGGAAGCCATGGTTGAAGGGTATACGCGTGAATCTGGGGTGCGTGGTTTAGAGAAACAGGTCGCAAAGGCCGTGCGCTATGTCGCAAAATCCATGGCCATGGAAGAGGACTATATCCTTCAGCCCAAATTAACCGATCTCAAAACCCTCCTTGGGCCAAAAAAGGTGACCCGTGATCTTTACGAGAATAATGAAACTGCGGGAGTAGTGATAGGCCTGGCGTGGACATCTGTAGGCGGTGATATTCTTTTTATCGAATCGGCCTTGTCCAAAGGAAAAGGGCAGTTAAGCATTACAGGAAACCTTGGGAAAATAATGAAGGAATCCTCCACCATTGCCATGGAGTACATCAAGGCGAATGCCCAGCGTTTAGGTCTTGAGAATTTTCCTTTTGATCAATACAACATTCATATTCACGTTCCAGAAGGGGCTACGCCCAAAGATGGTCCAAGTGCAGGGATTACCATGTTAACTTCTTTGGTTTCTTTGATGACTCAAAAACGCGTCAAAAAGCATTTGTCTATGACCGGAGAAATAACCCTGCGTGGAAAGGTTTTACCCGTAGGAGGGATCAAAGAAAAAATCTTAGCGGCAAAGCGATCTAAAATTAAAGAGATTATTTTGTGTGAAAGCAACCGCAAAGATGTCGAAGAAATCAATGCAGATTACCTAAAAGGGTTAAGTTTCCATTTTGTCAAAGAGATGCACGAGGTATTGGATTTAGCCATTACAGATCAAAAGGTGAAACACGCAAAAGTACTGTCTTAAAATGTGTACGGTTACTTTTGTTCCCACTAAGACGGGCTTTGTGTTTACTTCAAATCGCGACGAGGACCCTAGTCGTGCAGCGAATAAGATTGTTGAAGATCAACGCGGGGATAGCAAGGTGTTTTTCCCGCAAGATGAGGGGGCAAGTGGAACTTGGTTTGCCTATTCAAATAGCGATCAATTTGCCTGCGTGCTCAATGGTGCCTTTGTTCCTCATCAACGCAAAGAACATTACACCATGAGTCGTGGGATCATGGCATTGGCGTTTTTTGACTATGAGAGTATCGAAGAGTTCCTTACCGCATTTAATTTTGAAGGTATGGAGCCTTTTACCCTTTTACTCTACAAGCAAGGTGACTTTAAAGAATTGAAATGGGATGAAGAAGAGTTGCATGTTCGAAAACTTTCAACAAAAGAAGTCCACCTGTGGTCGTCTTGCACGTTATACACGCAAGAATGGTGGTTAGATCGCTCGGTGAATTTTAAGGAATTTGTTGCCCGACAACAACCCGATCAAGTTGGCATTATGCATTACCATAAAACTGAACTGCCTTTTGTGTCAGAAGCCTTACAAGCCCGTTTGGGAAGTAAAGATGCTTTGACCAATCTCCCGTTAAAGACCACCAGTGTTTCTTCGATTGAGCAAGTTCGAGAAGGGTTCAAGTTTTCTTTTCATCGTACAGACGACCAGGTGAAGTTGTCAAAATCCACCTTTTAACCCTATTTTTGTGGCATGGAAACAACAGTAATCGCCATTGATGGTTTTGCCTCTACAGGAAAAAGTACTCTTTCAAAACGTTTGGCGGCTCATTTGGGCTATACGTATGTAGATACGGGCTATATGTTTCGTGTAATTTCATTTTTTGTGCTTGAAAACAATTGGTTGATTGAGGGAGAGATTCAAGTGGAACCTTTGGGCGAAGCCCTAGAAAAGATCCAGTTTAGTTGGGTTGATCAACCCAATGGCGACAAAGCGATGGCGGTTAACGGAAAGGTTTATGGAGAGGAATTGCGAACGACCAAAGTTTCAAACCTGGTGAGCCAAGTGGCTACTATTCCTGCTGTGAGGAAGCATTTGCTGCAGCAGCAGCGCGCTTTATCAAAAGCAACTTCGGTCGTGATGGATGGTCGGGATATTGGAACGGTTGTTTTTCCTAATGCACAGTTTAAGTTTTTTTTAACGGCTACGCCAGAAATTAGGGCGCAGCGTCGTTATGAGGAGATGCAAACCAAAGGAATTGAAGGAAGTTATGAGGAAGTTTTAGCCAATGTGATGGAACGCGATCATATCGATAGTACTCGTGCTGTAGCTCCATTAAAACAAGCGAATGACGCGATTGCCATTGATACTTCTGCTTTAAGTGTAGAAGAAGTCTTTGCTTTGCTATGCCAGAATTTAGCTTAGCGACTCAAATTGGGTAATGTATTGTGCAAGTTCCTGTGGACGTTGCGTTCCCACTAAAAATTTCTTTTTGTTTTTAAGCTGGACATACAAACCTTGACCACCTTGTACATTGTACACAGTACCATACTTGGTCCAAAGGCGTATGCCCCACCCACCCACGAAGTCATAAGGGATTACCTCGCAATGTTCTACCTCCCCCCAATCAACACTTCGTTTTGTGTAAGGGAAAAAGTGAACATGAATTCCGGTGTCGTCTATTCTTGTTTGGAGCTTGTTGATCCAAAAAAGACCAGCAAAGGCTATCCCAAAAAGTGTAAAAAAGACTAGGCCAGTATTTGACATCGGTTTTGAGCCAAAGGGGGTGGCCAGGTAAAATTGCACATAGCATCCATATAACGCAATCCCTAAAGGAAGTAAGATGAATGCCCACATCCACCATTGGGTAAAGCGTTGTTGTTCTTTGTAAACGTGTAGGGGTTTATCCTTCATCTTTAACATTGCGTACGATCCATTGTAAACATGTCCTAAAGTTAGGGAAAATATGTTCTTTAGGAATTAAGTCAGGGATAATATCAATGCGTTCCATCATATATTTTGGCTGTTGTTCGATTCCCACTAGAACCACTTGCTTCTTCTTTTGTACTAAGTCGATAATAACCGATTCTAGCGCATACAAACCCGATTGATCAATATAGGGGACTTTATCTAGTCGGATCACAAGCGTGGAAGCAGTAGGGGGGATTTGAGCAGCCGTTTCGGTAAATTTTGCAGTCGCCCCAAAGAATAAGGGTCCTTCTAGGTGTTTGATGAATACTTCCTCTTTGAGTTTACTGGGGAAATTAGCTTCGTCCTTCCATTGGGGTTCTTTTTTAAGTGGATTCACTTGTAGGCTATGTCCTGTTAAGTCTCCGATTTTCTTCATGAACATGAGCGACGCGATGATTAAACCAATGCCCACAGCATAGACGAGGTTCCAAATGGAGGAGAGGACCAATACAACAATGAGGATGACCACTTCTGGTCGCGGCATAAACGGAATGGCCTTGAGGCCTTTATAGTCCATCACACCAATTCCTACGGTGATTAAAATTCCCGCCAAAACCGCAGCAGGAATTTGGGAAGCGATAGGGCCAATGGCCAAAAGGATGAATAGCAAGAGTAAACCCGCTATCATTCCAGACAGACGGGTTTTTCCCCCAGAGTTAATATTGACCACCGTGCGAATTGTAGCTCCTGCTCCTGGGATTCCACCAAAGAGCGCACCAAAACTGTTCCCAATACCTTGTCCCACGAGTTCTTTGTTTGGCGCGTGTACCGTTTTGGTCATATTATCGGCCACCACAGAGGTTAATAAAGAATCAATGGCACCTAAAAGTGCCAAAGTAATGGCCGTAAAGATGTATTGGGTAATATTGTCAAGACTAAAAGCAGTAAACAATTCCCACTGTGGAAGGGGTAAACCCGATGGAATTGCGGCGATGGGACGATAGTCCAAACCTAATGCATAGGCCCCTCCAGAGACGACGAGTAGTGCAACCAAGGTAGAAGGCACCGCCTTTGTAATGCGTTTAAAGCCGTAAATAATCAAAATCGTTAAGAGGGCCAGTATCAATTCTAAAGCATTAATATTTCCCACTATGCGAGGGAGAACCTTAAAGGTGCCAATCACTCCCGACGCTTCCTTTCCTGCCAGGGTTTTGGCCTCGGTCATGATTTCTTCCTCGGTAATTTTATTGGCGCGTTCAATGGTGGTGGTAAAGTCTTCTAAGACTAAAATCCCTTCATCCACCTCACTGTGGAGTAGGTTTTCTAAAATCACTTCCTCTGCCTGTGGTTTAAATTGAGTGACAAAAGTGGCATCTTCTTTGGCATAATAGCCCACACTTGGGGCGATTTGTGTTACAAGAATAATCACACCAATGGCGGTCATAAAACCCGAAACAACAGGATAGGGGATATAGCGAATGTATTTCCCGATTCCCATAAACCCCAGGGCAATTTGAATCAATCCAGCCAGTAAAAAGACCGAAAGAATAGTAGGCAGTGCTGAAGCGATGTTTCCGTCAAAAGCAGCGAGCATCTCTGCAATAAAAACCATGCTCACGGCGGTCATAGGAGCGGTGGGACCCGATATTTGAGTAGGCGTTCCGCCAAAAAGGGCGGCAAAAAAACTAACAAAGATAGCGCCATAGAGTCCTGCACTGGGACCTAGACCAGAGCTAACACCAAAGGCTAATGCAAGGGGAAGAGCGACAATCCCCGCAGTAATCCCCCCGAAGAGGTCCCCGCGAAAATGACGCAAGTCAAACGAAAGTAGGTTTTTCATATCAAGAACAATTAAGATTTAGGGTTGCTTTTGGGAAGCATGGCTAAAATAATAATTTTCCCCATATTTGTATTGTCCTAATTTTTTTAAATACAACTACTTATGTTTTCAATATTTCTTTTATTTATCGGGTTAGTCGGGGGAGGCTGGTTATTAGGGGACTTGATTGGGCGCTGGTTGTCATAATTTTATCAGCTCTTTGAGTGTCATAAACTCCTGTTTTTTACTTGTCTATCAAGGAAATCCATGTATATTTGCGCACTCTTAGGATGAATCAAGACAAGAGCACATTAAAACGAAACAAAACAACTTCTGTTGTTTTTCCTGTAAAGTCTTGTAAAACAGCAGAATACAAATTTTTTATCAGCAATGGCTGAAGAAACTACACCACAAGCTGCACCAGAGCAAGACGCTCCACAAGCAGCTGAAACACCACAAACAGAAGAAACAACCCAAGAAGCTGCTCCTGCCGCTGAAGCGCCTACGGCCAACAATGCAGAGGACTTCTTAGCAAACTTCAACTGGCACCACTACGAAGAAGGAATTGACGTAATCGAAGACAAGCAATTAGCCGAATTCGAAGCTTTAGTTCGTGAAAACTTTGTTGATACTGCAGATGATGATGTTATCGAAGGAGAGGTCGTTTACATGACCGATCGTGAAGCCATCATCGACATCAATGCAAAGTCAGAGGGAGTTATCTCCCTTAACGAGTTCCGTTACAACCCAAATTTAAAAGTAGGGGATAAAGTTGAGGTAATCGTTGATACCCGTGAGGATCGTACCGGTCAATTAGTGTTATCACACCGTAAAGCACGAGTGATCAAAGCATGGGATCGCGTGAATAACGCACATGACAGCGGCGAAATCGTCAATGGTTTTGTTAAATGTCGTACTAAAGGAGGAATGATCGTTGATGTTTTCGGGATCGAAGCCTTCTTACCAGGATCACAAATTGATGTGAAGCCTATTCGTGACTACGATCAGTACGTGAATAAAACAATGGAATTTAAAGTGGTTAAAATTAATCACGAATTCAAAAACGTTGTTGTATCGCACAAAGCATTGATCGAAGCCGATATTGAAGAACAGAAAAAAGAAATCATCGGGCAGCTTGAAAAAGGTCAAGTTCTTGAAGGAACTGTTAAAAACATTACCTCATACGGTGTGTTTATCGACCTTGGCGGCGTAGATGGTTTAATCCACATTACCGATCTTTCTTGGAGTCGTATCAACCACCCAAGCGAGATCTTAGAATTGGATCAAAAATTAAACGTTGTTATTCTTGACTTTGATGATAACAAATCACGTATCCAACTTGGATTGAAGCAGTTGAGCGACCATCCATGGGAGAAACTTGGTGAAACCATCAAAGAAGGAGAAAAAGTAAAAGGTAAAGTAGTGGTTATTGCCGACTATGGTGCCTTTGTTGAAATCGAAGATGGTGTGGAAGGATTAATTCACGTATCTGAGATGTCATGGTCAACACACTTGCGTTCTGCACAAGATTTTGTGAGTGTGGGTGATGAGGTTGAAGCACAAATCTTAACGATTGACCGCGAAAGCCGTAAAATGTCATTAGGGATCAAGCAATTGAGCCAAGATCCATGGACAGACATTACTTCAAAATATCCTGTGGGATCGAAACACCAGGGAATCGTTCGCAACTTTACTAACTTCGGTGTGTTCATCGAATTAGAAGAAGGAATCGACGGTCTAGTTTATATCTCTGATCTATCCTGGACGAAGAAAGTGAAGCATCCATCTGAAGTATTGACTGTTGGTGAAACCATCGACGTTGTTGTACTTGAGTTAGATGTTGACGGGCGTAAACTAAGCCTTGGTCACAAGCAAACTCAAGACAACCCTTGGGATAAATATGCGACTGACTTTGCAGAAGGGACTGTCCATAACGCTGAATTAACTGAAATTGTAGACAAAGGTGCTACTATCGTGTTCAATGAGCACATCACAGCCTTTGTTCCTTCTCGTCACCTTGAAAAAGAAGACGGATCGAAAATCGGTTTAAAAGAAGCGGCTGATTTCAAAATCATTGAATTCAACAAGGACTTCAAGCGCGTCGTTGCTTCACACACAGCGATCTTTAGAGAGGAAGAGCGTAAAAACATTCGCAAAGCCACGAAAAAGATGCAAGCTGATAATGCAGAAAAAACTACCCTAGGGGATTTAGATGCATTAATGAACTTGAAACAACAAATGGATAAGGAGTAAGCTTTATTCCATTCAATCTTAAACCCGCTGCTTGCAGCGGGTTTTTTTTGTTCCAAGTTGAAATCTCCCCATAAAATATCCTATTTTTGTAGAAAGTCTTTTTATGCAACCTAAGCTTTTACTCAATGCACAACAGATCGATATTCTTTTGCATCGCTTGGCTTGCCAATTAATTGAAAATCATCGCGATTTTTCCAATGCTGTTTTAATCGGATTACAGCCCCGTGGGGTGTATCTTTTAGATCGCCTGTGCGAGCGTCTAGAACAGGATTATCAAGTGAATCAACTCACGCAAGGCAAACTTGATATAACCTTTTTTAGAGATGATTTTCGTCGCTCTGATAAGCCCTTGACAGCCCGTTCTACCGAAATGAACATTCCCATCGAGGGAAAAGACATTGTCTTTATTGACGATGTTTTATACACGGGACGAAGTATTCGCGCAGCACTCACTGCGATAGAATCGTATGGTCGCCCAAAGAGCATTGAACTTTTAACGTTAATAGATCGTCGCTTTAGCCGCGACCTACCCATACAACCCGATTATGTAGGCCGTCAAGTAGATGCCCTACAAAACGACAAGGTAACAGTAGAGTGGAATACGACCCATGATAAAGATGCGGTTTACCTTTTGAAAGATAGCATATGAATACACTAAGTGTCGATCATTTACTGGGCATTAAATACCTAAAAGAAGCCGATTTACATCTCATTTTCGAAACGGCCGATCACTTTAAGGAAGTCATCAATCGCCCCATTAAAAAAGTACCTAGTTTACGCGATGTTACCATTGCCAACTTGTTTTTTGAAAATTCTACTAGAACAAAACTCTCTTTTGAGTTAGCCGAAAAGCGTTTAAGTGCAGATATCCTCAACTTTTCAGCCGCTCAATCCTCGGTTAAAAAGGGGGAGACTTTGATCGATACCGTCAACAATATTTTAGCCATGAAAGTGGACATGGTGGTGATGCGTCACCCCAATCCAGGTGCGGCAGAATTTCTTTCTAAAAACGTGGATGCCATCATTGTCAATGCAGGGGATGGAACCCACGAGCATCCCACGCAAGCACTACTCGATGCTTATTCTATCCGCGAGCGTTTTGGAGAAGTTGCAGGCAAGCGCATCGTGATCGTAGGAGACATTCTTCATTCCAGGGTTGCCCTATCGAATATTTTTGCGCTCAATATGCTTGGTGCAGAAGTTAAAGTATGTGGTCCCAAAAGTTTACTGCCAAAACACATTGAATCCCTGGGGGTAACCATAGAACCCGATTTAAAGAAAGCCCTTAGGTGGTGTGATGCAGCCAATATGTTACGTGTGCAAAACGAACGCATGGATAAGAGTTATTTCCCCTCCATTCGTGAATACACCCAGCTGTATGGTTTGAATTTACCTCTTTTAAAAAGCCTTCGGAAAGAAATTACCATTCTTCATCCAGGCCCAATGAATCGAGGGGTAGAAATTAGCTCGGATGTTGCCGACTCTGACTATGCCATCATCCTCGATCAAGTCGAAAATGGAGTAGCCATTCGTATGGCCGTGATTTATCTTCTTGCAGCAAAACTCATTAAACCCCAGCAATAATGGATGCCTTTGAACAACCTATTAAAACCATCCCACTCACCCTTGATTTTCTTCAAGAAAAGCAGGTTTTAGCGGTTGAGAACGATTATATTTTTGATGCTTTGGCGTGTAGGGTAGAAAAGGAATTTGTCACAGCTTTTGCCGAACTGTTAACTAGCATCGAAAGTAAATCCCATTCAAGGGTAATTGTAGTGGATAGTGCCTATTTAGATTTATTTCCAGCAACTGTTGTGGCGGTACCTACTTTGGGCGAAGCCCATGATATCATAGAAATGGAGCGTATCGAACGCGATTTAGGCTTTTAAGAATGGAACTCACCATCCTAGGCTGTAATGCCGCGACCCCCCGTAAAAATGCGCAAACCACTGCGCAACTATTGGAAATAAAAGGGCAGTTGGTTTTAATTGATTGTGGTGAAGGAACGCAATTGCAACTGCGAAAGCTGGGGATAAAGTTTGCCCGTATTCAGCATATATTTATCTCTCATTTGCACGGAGATCACTTTTATGGACTCATAGGTTTAATTTCGACCTTTCGTTTATTGGGTAGAACAGCCGATTTACATGTGTATGGTCCCAAAGGCATCAAAGAAATCATTACCCTGCAATTAAAGCTTGCGAAGTCTTGGACCGATTACAATCTCTATTTTCACGAGTTAGAAAGTAGCAGTTCCCAGCGCGTTCTTGATCATGAGAAGTTTACGGTAGACACACTGCCACTGGATCATCGTGTTTATACCAATGGCTATCTCTTTCGTGAAAAAGAAGGAGCTCGAAAAATTGATAAAGCAGCAGTGGCTAAATACGGGGTCAATATCGCTGATATGGAAAACCTTAAACAAGGAAAAGACATCACCTTAGACGACGGACGTCAAATGGATAATACTCTTCTCACCCATGATCCAGATTTCCCAAAGTCCTATGCCTTTTGTAGTGATACCGCCTATAAACCCGACCTGGCTCCTTTAATTGAAGGTGTGAGCTGCCTTTATCACGAGGCCACTTTTTTAGACAATCATCAAGATTTAGCCCTTAAAACAAAACACAGCACTGCTGCTGAAGCAGCACAAATTGCAGCTGCGGCTAAGGTCAAGCAGCTCATCCTGGGGCATTTTTCTTCTCGCTACCCCGATCTGGAAGAGTTTGTCGTTCAAGCGCAACACCATTTTAATAACGTTCATCTCGCTGAAGATGGGAAGAGCTTTCTAATCGAATCGTAGGACACTTATTCATTAATTTGTTGCCATTAGTTCGTCTATTGAATTGACTGTAACACGGTAAAGTTCAAGAGGAAAATTTCCCTTTTATTTCCCTTTGTGCTACCTTGCAGTAATGAGTAAAGAAAATAACCTGGGTCATTTACGAAAGTCCTATGAAAAAGGAGCCCTAGACGATAGTTTAAAGCGTGTTTCCCCCATTGCTTTATTTGAACAATGGTTTAGCGAAGCAGAGGCCCATCCTGCTATTGAGGAAGCTAATGCGATGTCAATTGTCACCTTAGGAGAAGATCAATTCCCTAAAGCACGCGTGGTTTTACTCAAACAATTTAGTGAAGAGGGTTTTGTGTTTTATACCAATTACGCCAGTGAAAAGGGGAAGGCTCTTTTGGCTTATCCTCAAGTGGGCATCAGTTTTTTTTGGCCTGCCTTAGAACGACAAGTAATTGTTAAAGGCACTGCCGAAAAAGTCGCTCCAGAAGTCTCTGATGCTTATTTTTCTTCTCGTCCATTAGGAAGTCAACTAGGCGCCATTGCCTCAGCTCAAAGTGAGGTGATTGCTTCAAGAGCGGTCTTGGAAGATCGCCTAGCGGCCCTAGAAAAAGAATACCATTCAAGTTCCCCTAAACGCCCCGATCACTGGGGAGGCGTCCTGGTGCGCCCGGTTGCAATTGAGTTTTGGCAAGGAAGGCCTAATCGTTTACATGACCGTTTAAACTTTCGTTTAACTAGCAGCGACACCTGGTCTGCGCAACGTCTCTCTCCCTGATGAAAGAACTGCTTTTTTTACGCCATTCAAAGTCGTCTTGGGAGTGGGAAATTGACGATCGCCATCGTCCTTTACAACCCAAAGGGATCAAGGCCATCACTGCAGTAGCACGGCACTGGAAATCAGTATTTTTATCCTTTGATTGCATGATGAGTAGTCCCGCAAATCGCGCGCAACATACCGCCACTATTTTAGCCCATGAAATTGGCTTTCCATTAGAGCATTTGAGGTTAAAAGAGACGTTGTATAGTTTTAATAGTCAGGACATAATTCGTTTTGTGAAACAACTGGATGATACCATTTCAAAAGTTATTTTGGTGGGACATAATCCTGCTTTTACCTATGCAGCGCGTTTTTTTTCTGTTGATCCCGTTCCTGAATTAAAAACAGCTGATTGGATTTCTCTTACCTTTGTACAAAATCAATGGAAGATGGTGGAAGAGGGGCAGCCCACCTATGGAACTAAAAAAGAAGCACTTAAAGACCAATGACAGAAGACCGTTTTATCAATCGAGAAATTAGTTGGTTAGATTTTAATGCGCGTGTTTTGCAGGAAGCAGGTGATCCTTCGGTACCACTAATCGAGCGCTTGCGTTTTTTAGGAATATTCTCCAATAATTTAGATGAATTCTTTCAAGTTCGTTTTGCCACGGTAAAGCGCATTGCTCAATCCCAAAAAACGGGGAAGAAAGCCCTGGGTGGGGTTAAAGCCGATGAACTCCTAGAGGACATCACACGGATTGTGATAAAACTTCAACAAGAGAGTGCAAAAATCTTAGGGGAAATTGAAGACCAACTCGAAAAGGAAAACATCCACTTTTTACGGGAAGAGGAAGTGAGTGATCAACAAGCAGAGTTTTTAACCCAATATTTCTTGGAGCAAGTTAGTCCGCGATTGGTCACTGTTATTTTGAAGGAAGAGGAGCAAGATTTTTCTGATAACAAGGCCTTTTTAGCCATTAAAATGGAAATGGATGCAACTAAGGTAAATTCTCATGGTGAGCAACTATTTGCCGTGATCGAAATGCCAAAAGAAGTAGATCGATTTGTCGTGTTACCTCCAGAAGGGGAAAAGCAAAACCTGATGATGTTAGACGATTTGATTCGGTATCATTTTCATTTGATTTTTAGCATTTTTAACTATTCACACATTGAAGGTCACATGGTCAAAATCACTCGTGATGCAGAGTTGGATATTGAAGAAGATGTGGGGAAAAGTTATGTAGAGAAAATCATCGATAGTGTAAAGGATCGTCTAGTAGGAGATCCAGTACGACTAGTTCACGATAAAACCATTGCTCCAGAGACCCTGGCCATGGTGATGAAAAAACTAGGCGTAGCTTCAACCGATAGTCTTATCCCTGGAGGGCGATATCACCACCGCAGGGATTACATGAACTTTCCCAGCTTAAAACGCAAAGATTTACTTTATGAAAGTCTTCCTCCTTTACCGTTAAAAGAGGTCTCATTAGAAGAAAATATCCTTGAGGCGATTGCCAAAAGGGATCATATGATTTATACCCCTTATCAAAACTTTGCTTATGTAATTAAATTCTTGCGAGAGGCGGCCCTCGATCCACAAGTAAAGACCATTAAGATCACCATTTATCGTTTAGCCAAACTTTCACAAGTCGCTAGTTCGTTAATCAATGCAGCAAAAAACGGAAAGAAAGTTACTGCACAAATTGAACTGCAGGCGCGTTTTGACGAAGAAAATAATATTCAAACGGCCGAACAACTCGAGGCAGCTGGGGTTCAATTAATCTTTGGCGTACCGGGCTTAAAGGTTCACACTAAAATTTGTGTCATAGAACGACAAGAAGGGAAAAAACTTAAACGCTATGGTTTTATTAGTACAGGGAACTTCAATGAAGCAACCGCGCGAATTTATACCGATTATACCTTATTCACCTCGCATCAAAAGATTTTAAAGGATGTTTCAAAAGTCTTTAGTTTTCTTTCGGTGAATTATAAGATCAAGAAGTACAAGCATTTGATCGTTTCTCCACACTATACTTTTACTGCCCTATTGCGTCTCATAGACCATGAAATCGCACATAAAAAAACTGGAAAAGAAGCGCGAATTCGACTCAAGCTCAATAATATCACCAACTATAAAATCATAAGTAAACTTTATGAAGCCAGCCGTGCAGGTGTTCAAATTGACATGATCGTCCGTGGAGTATGTTGCTTGATTCCAGGGGTTAAGGGCATGAGTGAAAACATTCGAGTAATAAGTGTGGTGGATAAATTTCTAGAGCATCCACGGGTGTATATTTTTGAAAACGCAGGCAAGCCAAAGATGTATATTTCATCTGCCGACTGGATGACCCGTAATATAGATAATCGAGTAGAAGTGGCCTGCCCTATCTTAGACCTGCACCTTCAACAAGAACTTCTTGACACCTTCACCATTAGCTGGGAAGATAATGTGAAAGCACGCCTTGTAAATACAGCAATTCAAAACACCTTTGTTCAAAACGAGCAAAAAGCCATTCGTTCACAATGGGCTACTTATGCCTATTTTAAAGAGAAACTTACCAAATGAAAATAGAACGCTATGCTGCGATTGATATAGGCTCAAATGCTGTTCGTGTTCTAATTTCTAACGTAGTCATTAGTCCAGGTGCTCCACCAAAGTTTATGAAAAGCTCACTGGTGCGCGTTCCCATACGCCTAGGTCAAGATGCTTTTACTGTAGGTGAAATTTCTCCCCGTAATATCAAGCGCATGATTAAGGCCATGAAAGCCTTTAAATTGATCATGAAAGTCAATAACGTAAAAAAGTACATGGCTTGTGCTACCTCTGCCTTACGCGAAGCAAATAATGCAGTAGCTGTAGTGAGCACCATAAAAGATAAAACAGGCGTTGCAATCGAAGTAATTGATGGAAAACGCGAGGCCGAAATCATCGCTACTACTAATATTTTTGAATCCATCAATAAAAACAGGACTTTCCTTTTCATCGATGTTGGTGGTGGAAGTACAGAGTTTTCTGTATTGGTCAATGGAGAACGCATGATCTCAAAGTCATTTAAAGTTGGGACGGTTCGCATGATCAATAATATGGTGAATGAATCAATTTGGGATGAAATAAGCGAATGGATTCAAGCTAATACACAACAGTACACTAAACTTGCTATCCTTGGCTCGGGAGGAAACATCAATAAATTATTTAAAATTGCCAAAGTCAAAGAGGGGCGACCCTTGAGTAGGATAAAACTCAACACCCTCTATAACGAGCTAGCACAACTGGACTATGAAGAACGCATCTTGAAATTTGAATTGAATCCCGATCGTTCAGATGTGATTATCCCCGCCACACAGATTTATCTAAAAGCACTAGAATGGAGTGGAGCCTCGGAAATTTATGTGCCAAAAATTGGTCTTTCCGATGGAATGATAAAAGTGCTTTATCGAGAAAATAACTAGCCGTGAATACTCTCTTGCGTTCCTAGGTTCTTCATGAGTTCTGCTTCAAAGGCTAGGAGGGATTCCCATTTTTGATCCACCACTTCGCGACTGGTCCCATATTGCCGCGCAAAACCTAAAAAGGTGGTGTAATGATTCGCTTCAGAAATCATAAGCTTACGGTAAAATCGCGCAAGTTTTTGATCTTCGAGTTCTTCACTTAACAAGCGAAAACGTTCACAACTACGTGCTTCTATCAACGCGGCATAGAGTAGTTTATGCACCAGGTGATCTTGACGGCTTCCTCCTTTTGGGAAAAACTTGAGCAGGCGAATAACATAGTCGTCCTTTCGTTCACGCCCCAGGGTGAATCCACGTTCAAGGATTAAGTCATGGACCATTTTGAAATGACTCATTTCTTCTTCTACTAATGCAATCATCGCTTGTACCAGTTCACTTTTTTCTGGAAAACTTATGATGAGTGAAATGGCAGAACTGGCTGCTTTTTGCTCACAATAAGCATGATCGGTTAAGATTTCTTCAATGTTCTTTTCAACGATGTTGACCCATCGAGGATCGGTTGGAAGCTTTAAGCCTAGCATGGTTATAAATCTAAATCAAGTTTTTTGCGCAGTTCATCAATCGCAGGATTAATTTCTCGTAGTCGATTGTATTTCTCTTCAGGGGTGTAAATGAAGTTCTTTTCTTCGGTCTCTTTAACCAGTACATTGATTTGAAGGGAGAAATTGTTTAATGCTTTGCGAATAAACGGTAAGAAATAAACAAATTCGCGTTCTAATTCAACTTTGTTGAGTGGAGAGGGAACAGTGTATTCTATCAAATGTTCCTCGATTATTTTAGGTTGGCTAAGTTGAAAAAGCGAGGCCAGGTTTTGTTCTCTCTTCTTTGTTTTTTCATCTTGCCACTCTTTCCAGTATTTTTCGAGTTGTTCTTGTGTGAATGCATCACTGGGGAGTTCTTTTTCCTCTTCAGCGGGTTTTTGTTGTTCTTCCCATTCTTTCTTTTTGCGAATACTGGCTAACGAAAAGGAAGAAACGTGTTTTCCTTCTTTTGGAGCGATGGATATTTTTGGAGGAACTGGGGGCGGAGTAGGGACCGAAAGAGCGGGTTTTGCTTTCTCTTTTTTAGGAGTATCGCTTGCTTGAGTGTAGTTTTTTTCGGGTTCTCTAACACTGGTTTCTTCCTTACTTTTTTGGGATTCCTTTTTAAGCGGTTTCCTTTGAAGAAAGAAAGAGGTGGGAATTAAGCTTCCTTTTTTTTTTCTCCATTAAAATGGAGGGAAGCGATTTGCATCAAGCAAAGTTCAATGTGTAGTCGTTTATTTTGACTGTTTTTATAAGAGAGTTCACAATTATTTGCGAGGTCCATTGCGTCAATCAACCAGGATAGCGATAGGGCTTTAGTTTGTTCAGCAAACTTGACTTGCAGTCGTTCACCAATTTCTAAAAGGGGAAGGGTTTTGGGGTCTTTACAGAGGTAAAGATCGCGCAGGTGACTAGCGAGACCATGGATGAATTGTTCACCGTCAAAACCTTTTTGAACAATTTCATTGTATTGTAAAAGGGCTTCTGGAATAGCGTGTGCTATGAGTTTATCTACTAAAGCTAAATAAGCCGAATGATCGAGAATATTGAGGTTTTCTGCCACTGCCTCTACAGTGAGTTGATTGTTGCAAAAGCTGCACATACGATCATAAATGGAAAGAGCATCACGCATGGCCCCATCGGCTTTTTGACCAATAAGGTACAAGGCTTCTTCTTCAAATTCAACGCCTTGTTCTTTGGCAATGCCTGCTAAATATTCTTGCACATCCTTTGGGGTGATGCGTTTGAATTCAAATATTTGGCAACGGGATAGTATGGTAGGGATGATTTTGTGTTTCTCTGTCGTTGCCAGGATAAAGATTACGTGTTTAGGCGGTTCCTCAAGGGTTTTTAAAAAGGCATTGAAGGCCGAAGTAGAGAGCATGTGCACCTCATCAATGATATACACCTTGTGACTTCCTGTTTGAGGAGGGACGCGAACTTGCTCATTGAGTTTTCGAATGTCTTCGACCGAGTTATTAGAGGCGGCATCTAATTCAAAGATGTTGAAAGCAAAATCTTGCTCTCCCTCATCGGTACCTTGGCTATTAATTTTTTTGGCTAAAATACGTGCGCAAGTGGTTTTTCCTACCCCACGTGGCCCACAAAATAATAATGCCTGTGGGAGTTGATCTTTTGCAATTGCATTTTCAAGGGTTTGTGTAATGGCCTGTTGCCCGACAACATCGGTGAATTGTTGAGGACGGTATTTTAAGGCCGAGACCACGAATGCTTCCATAATTTCAAAAGTAAAAAAAGGGATTGGGAAAACCTTAGGTAGAATGTGCTAAGCGGTAAAAATTATTAACAAAATTGTACCTTTGCCGCAAGCAGGTCTCTTATCGCTGCTCGCAATTGCGAGGAGAGGAAAGTCCGGACACCATAGAGCAGTATAGCGGGTAACACCCGTCGTTCGCCCAAGGGCGAATAGGACTAGTGCAGCAGAAAGGATGTACAGGTAATGCTGTAGTGAAATCAGGTAAACTCTATACGGTGCAACGCCAAGTAAATCTGCGCTTAAGAGCGGCTCGTTCAAGCAGAAGGGTAGGCGGTTTGAGCTCATGAGTAATCATGTGCCTAGATAAATGATAAGACTCGACAGAATCCGGCTTATGGCCTGCTTTTTTATTCTTCTAGCGCAAAAAAACTAAAACAACTACTTCCGTAGGTTCGCGCCTCATAACAGGAGCTATGCTGTGAGAGGTCTAAATGGCTATCGTGTTCTATGACTAGAATTCCCGTAGGGGTTAACCATTTGTTTTCAAGCAATTGATTGGCTAATTCAGTTAATTGACCTACCGTAAAGGCATAGGGTGGATCGGCAAAAATAAAATCAAAAGAACCCGAGGACTGACTTAAAAAACGTTCAACCGAATTTTTTATCACCGTGATGGGCATTTCAAAACGTTGTGCTGTTTGATGGATGAAATAAGTACAATGCTTGTTTTGATCGACTGCTGTGAGTTGATTTACTCCTCTTGAGGCTAATTCATAGGAGATGTTCCCTGTTCCAGAAAAAAGATCGAGGGTGGTGATTTCATCCCAATGGAATTGATTGTTTAGGATGTTAAATAAGGCCTCTTTAGCTCGATCTGTGGTGGGACGAACAGGAAGGTTTTTTGGTGCGATTAATCGCCTTCCTTTAAATGCACCAGAGATGATTCTCATGAGGGTAAAAAAGATTGGAAAAAGGGCGCAGGATGTTTGGGATCTAGGGAGGGGAATTGTGGGTCGAGATAGTCCACTTGTGGGTGAAATTCTTGTACGCCTTTATAGTAATCACTATAGGTCAAATAACGCCCTAAAAAGTAAAGATTGAATTGTTCGGGTTTAAGGAAAAACTGCTCTGTCACATAAAAGAGGTAGTAGAGAAAATCATCCGCATTTTTATGGGGAAAGCTATTTTGAGCCAGTAGTTGCCCCCCTTGAAATAACATCAGGTCAAAGTGATCTTTTCTTAAATGTAGGAACAAGTTTTTTTTGGCTTTGCCAAAGGAAAAAGCCGATAGCGCGGGTAATAAGGCTGCGTTTAAGTGAGTGATTTCCAGTTGAGCAAAAACCGACTGAAAAAGTGTCAACCAGTGGGGTTCACTAGGATAGACTAAGGTGATGTCGAGGGACTTTAATGTTTGATGATTAATCGAAAGCTCTTTTGTGAGCTCCATTGCGGTTGTCACATAAGCCTTTTTCTTGTTTTCATCAAAAAGGGATTGAGGAACACAAACCGCTGGATGATTCATAAAGATGAGATGCGCTCTCGACTGTTCAATCTGATGATAGTCAAGAAAGCTTTTCAGGGAATCTACACTGGGTGGAGTTTCTTCAAGAGGAAGAAAATAATGTTGCTCCAGGGTGCAAAAAGAAAATCCATCCTTATGAATAAGGATGGATAAATCATTTTGTGAGAATTGCTTATTGTTTAGCTGCATCAAATATCGTTGGCCAGTTACCATTAGTACTCACATCGGTGAGTGAGCCTAGGATAAGTGCAGGACCATTAACTCCGTCAACAGAAATGGTTTCGTTCTCTTGTTTTACCAAGTCAGTGTCTTGATCAAAAAGGATAACATCTTTGGCGACTTTGACTTCAAACACAGGAACTTTGTATCCATTTTTGTCAATAATTTCTGCTTTTATTTCAAAGGTTTTGTCTTCTACACCTTCAATAGGTACATAAGCCATTTGCTTGTAATCTTCGGTTGTGCCAAAGAGAGAGTCTTTCACAGCTACCGTTCCAAGGGTGTCAATCACGACTACTTCTCGTAACATATCAATGCGATAGGTTCTATCGTATTCTAAGTAAGAAGAATCTCTTTTTTGTGTTAGGGTGAAAATGCCAGTGTCAACAAAAGCAATTAAGCTATCAAAGTTGCTGGCAAAAACACCTTTGACGTCTTTGTGAGCGATTTGAGCTTTACGAATATCTTTTAAACGATCGATTACTTTTGCGTAACGTTCGTTTTTAGTTTGATTAAAGTTGATGGGACCGTTGATGGAATCATAAATTTTATAACTAAAAAAAACGATTAAGATCCAAAGTACAGCTTGAGCGGCAATCTTCATTGTAAATTATTTTGTGTGAAACAAAACTACAATTTTTTTTTATTCAGAAAAGGTTTTCAGAAATGATTTATCTTACCGACAAATTCATTCATGCAAGCAAGCGAATTTAACGCTTTATTAATCAAAAAGTTCCCTTTTCCACCCACGGCCTCTCAGCGCCATTGGATGAACGATATTACCGACTTTTTGTTTGACACCAGTCCTAATAGGCTATTTGTTTTAAAAGGATATGCAGGAACGGGTAAGTCCACCGCAATCGGTCACCTTGTACGTCAACTGCCTAAAATCAATCGAAGATCGGTTTTAATGGCGCCCACGGGTCGTGCGGCCAAAGTCATGGGAGGCTATGCTGGAAAAAAGGCCTTTACCATTCACAAACAGATTTATTACACTAAAAGTGAAGGCGGAAGTGGAATGCAATTTACCCTAAAGCCCAATAAAGCTAGAGACACACTCTTCATTGTTGATGAAGCTTCCATGATAGGGGATGACCGACAAAATACCAAGTTGTTTGAAAACGGCTCATTGCTAGGGGACCTCATGCAATATGTCGATGCAGGAAAAAATTGTCAATTACTTCTAGTGGGAGATCCTGCGCAGCTCCCTCCGGTTCATTTGAGTCTTAGTCCTGCGCTTGATGCAGATTATTTAGAACACGAATTCAATAAAGAAGTTGTGGAATGTATTCTTGAAGAAGTTGTGAGACAAAAAACAAACTCAGGAATTTTGACCAACGCCACTCACTTAAGGTCGTTTCTTGACGAAGGATCCACCAGCGATTTTAAATTTGATGTAAGCTCTGCTTCCGATGTAGAACGCATGATCGAAGGCAATGCTATTTTAGAGGCCCTGGAGGATGCCATCCAAAACGATGGATTAGAAGAAACCGTTTTTATTGTTCGTTCAAATAAGCGGGCAAACCTATACAACCAGCAAATTCGCCAGCGCATTTTATTTCTAGAGGCAGAACTATCGGTGGGGGACCAGTTGATGGTTGTAAAAAACAACTACTTTTGGTTAGCGCCCGAATCTGCTCCTGGTTTTGTTGCAAATGGCGATTTAATCAAAATTCTACGCATCCTCGATCACAAAGAAATTTATGGGTTTCGCTTTGCAAAAGTAGAAGTAGCAATGGTCGATTATCCCGATGAAAAGCCTTTTGAAACCATGCTGCTGTTAGACACGTTAACATCAGAGAGTCCCTCCCTTAGTTTTGAAGAAGGGAATCAACTCTATCAAGCGGTACAGGAGGATTATCAACATTTAACGTCTAAATACAAGCGTTTTATGGCGGTTAAAAATGACCCTTATTTTAATGCACTACAAGTAAAATACTCCTATGCCATTACTTGCCATAAATCCCAAGGGGGGCAGTGGAATAAAGTTTTTATTGAGCAGCCTTATTTACCCGATGGACCCTCGGTGGCTTATTTTAGATGGTTATATACCGCTATAACTCGAGCAAAACAGCAGCTTTATCTCATTGGTTTTGGAAAAGAATACTTTTCCTCTGAAGAATAAGAATCCCTAAATTTCCGTTTATCTTTGTCGTAAGAAAATTCCACTGAACCTATGTTTCGCTTGTTTGCACAATTTATGGCCTTTAAGGTGTTCAAATTTACCCTAAAAGGAAATTTCCCCGAAGACCCAAAGTATGTCATCGCTGTTGTTCCACACACAAGTAATTGGGATTTTATCATTGCCATTGGCGTGCGTACCTATTTAAAAGAACCCATACATTTTGTAGGAAAAAAAGAGCTCTTTACCCCATTGACCTCATGGTTTTTTAAGGGACTGGGGGGCATGCCATTAAACCGAAAAAAGAACGAAAAAGTAGTCGATGCCATTGCACGCATGTATGATGAAGAGGATGTTTTTAGAATGGCCATTGCTCCAGAAGGTACGCGTAAAAAAGTGGACGAGTGGAAAACAGGCTTCTATTACATCGCTCAAAAGGCCAAGGTGCCCATCCTTCCCATTGCTTTTGACTGGGCAAAAAGGGAAATGGTTTTTCATCCTTTATTTACCCCCACTGGTGATAGGGAAAAGGATTTCACTTATTTAAAGTCCTTGTTTAAAGGCGTGGTGGGAAAAGTTCCCGAATACAGCTAAACCCTATTCGCTGGTATCCATGTTGTGGTAAACATTTTGCACATCGTCGTCTTCTTCAATCTTTTCAATTAATTTTTCGACTTCCTCAACTTGTGCTGCAGCTAGTTTAGTGAGGGTTTGTGGGATACGTTCAAAACCAGAAGACAAGATTTCAAATTTGCGGTTTTCCAATTCTTTTTGAATGCTTCCAAAGTTTTCAAAGGGACCATAAAGTAAAATTCCGTCCTCATCGGCAAAAACTTCTTCCACGCCATAATCGATGAACTCTAGTTCTAATTCTTCGGGGTCGATACCTTCTGGATTGATACGAAAGTTACAGCTGCGATCAAACATAAATTCAACCGACCCAGAGGTACCTAAATTTCCATTCGCTTTATTGAAATAGCTTCGCACATTAGCTACGGTTCTATTGTTATTATCCGTTGCTGTTTCAACTAAGATGGCGATGCCATAGGGGGCATAACCTTCAAATAAAACTTCTTTGTAGTTCTCGGTATTTTTATCGGTGGCTTTTTTAATGGCTCGTTCGATATTGTCCTTAGGCATATTAGCTGCCTTAGCGTTTTGAATAACGGCACGAAGACGTGAGTTGTTATCGGGATCGGGGCCTCCCTCTTTTACTGCCATAACAATATCTTTACCAATGCGGGTAAAGGTTTTTGCCATCGCCGACCAGCGTTTCATTTTTCGTGCTTTCCTAAATTCAAAGGCTCTTCCCATCGATATGTGATTTTGATGTGGACAAATATAAAAAACTTTAGGAAGTAGAAGAAGGACAGTTCATCTTATGCCGTTCATTCTTTTGGACAGTTATACCCTGCGAAAATTGGGTAAATCCTTAATCGGTTAAGGCGATACATGAATCGTCAAGGATTTCATCACAACTGGGAGAAAGGTGAGGGGGGAGTTTGTTTTCTTTGGGTAAAACGGCAATGTAGCGCATATCATTTGTGGTGAAAACTTGCTTAAAGATAATCGTATCCCATCCTCTTTTTGCCGCTAAACGTTTGTGGAAATCATAATGTGTAATTAAATCCTTTGTCCCCAAATGAAAAATTCCAGTTAACTGTTGATTGATGATGTAGTGTATTTGTTGGCACAACTTGCGATCACTATTCAGGTTGATGATGGTATTAGGGAAAACCTCAATTGCTTGCTTCTGGCTAATTTTTTCTTCAATTTCTTTTACTCTAGGCGAGTGTAAACCATATACCATAGGTAATCTTGCAATGACATATTTACTGGGATGAAGGGTCATGATTGCGTTTTCAATCTTGATTTTCAACCGACCATATACACTTTCGGACAATGTTTTATCAAACTCATAAGAGGGATAGTTATGAAAGGCATCATAGACGTTTGAAGAAGAGAGAAATAACAAACGGCAATCAAAATAGTTAATGTGTTCGATCAATTGCTGGTGTAAATCTATTTGATCTTCAAACGGTCCACGAAGGGCAGAGATGATAAGCTTTGGTTTTACTTTTTTTAAAATTTCTTCAATGCCTTCTTCACTGTGATTAAAATGATAAAAATGCTGATTGTTTTTAAACTTTTTATTGGAAAAATAAGTCGCATAGGTAGCATAGTATGGACTTAACTCTTTGTAGAGTGCATGACCAATAAATCCACTACCTCCTAAAATTAGTATGCGTTTCAAGCTGTTCTATTTTTCGGGCGTATAAAAAGGTAATTTCACAACTTTAGCGGCGAGAACCTTGTTGCGAATTTGAAGGTGAATCGTGCTACCTGGCGCTGCTTTATCTGCCGGAACGTATCCTAATCCGATAGCTTTGTTTAACGAGGGCGATTGTGTCCCCGAGGTTACTTGACCTATGGGTTGTTCATTTTCATCCACAATGAGGTGACCAGTTCTGGGAATACCACGGTCGATTAATTCAAACCCAACGAGTTTTTCACTCGTCCCTTGTTTTTTTTGTTGCTCTATCATGGGAGCATTGACAAATCCTGTTACAGGGCGTGTTACCCACCCTAAACCTGCTGCAATAGGAGAACTCGTATCATTGATTTCATTGCCGTATAAACAATAGCCCATTTCTAAGCGCAGGGTATCACGAGCAGCCAGTCCAATGGGTTGAATCCCAAAGGCCTCTCCCGCCGAAAAAACGGCTTCCCAGAGTTGTTCTACGACGGTGTTTTTACAATAAATTTCCACTCCGCCAGAACCGGTATAACCCGTTGTAGCGATAAGAATATCTTCTAAGCCAGCAAAGGTGGTCGTCGCGTGGGCATAAAAGGGCAGGGCAGCCAGATCAATGCTTGTCAATGATTGCATGGCTTCAATAGCCTTGGGTCCTTGAACGGCTAACAGGGAATAATCGTCTGAAGCATTGCGAAGACTTGCGTTAAATTGAGTATTAAGTGAGTTAATCCATGCCCAGTCCTTTTCAATATTTGAGGCATTGACAACAAGTAAATAGTGTTCTTCGGCTAATTGATAAACAATGAGATCATCTACAATTCCACCTTCTTTATTAGGGAAATAATTGTACTGTGCTTTTCCTGGTACGAGTTTGCTAATGTCATTACTACAAGCGTATTGTAATAAGTCAAGCGCCTTTGGTCCCTCCACAAAGAATTCTCCCATATGCGACACGTCAAACACCCCTAGTTTTTCTCTCACACAGAGGTGTTCTTCTTTAATGCTACTGTAGCTAACAGGCATTTCAAATCCGCCAAAGGATACCATTTTTGCACCTAACCCGTGGTGGGTTTCATTCAGTTGTGTTTTTTTCATCTTCCTATTCTTAAAAGCACTAAATTGGAGGCTAAATTAGCTTTTTTAAGGAAGTTTATTTTGGATTAATACAATACTTATGCACAAATCGATTCTTTTTTTATGGCTTTTACTCTTGTTTAAAACGCTTCCATTAGTGGGACAAGCAAAATTACCATCGCAAGAGGCGCTACTTTTCCACAAGGATAGAAGAGCCGCATTACGGGCTAATTTACCTGCAAATAGCGTTGCCGTTATTTTTGCCAATGCGACCCGCAATCGCGCGAATGATGTAGATTATGTGTATCATCAAGATCCTAATTTTTATTATCTCACTGGATGGAGAGAGCCTCATGCTGTTCTGCTTGTTTACTCAAGCGAGCAAATGGATGAAAATGGCCCCTATCACGAGAAATTATATGTTCAAGAGCGCGACCCCCGAGCCGAACAATGGAATGGTTACCGTTTAGGGGTTGAAGGTGCAAAAAAAATGGGCTTTGACCGTGTGGCATTGCGGAATGAATTTGTGGATAATCCACCTAGTTATGATGCTTTAGACAAGGTTTTAATGGTTGATTTTAAAAATGATGAACGCGATTTAGCAGGGGATGGCTATGATTTATATCAAATGAAGAAAAGCTTTAAAAAAGCCATTCGTTTTCCTTCGAATTTTAATCGGGTACAATACCAGATACAGCAATCGATTCGCACGGCTACTCCAGAAAATTTCGAGCAACTTAAGCGCTATGTCAACTGGCGAGTTAATCGGGATACCACCCTGTTAAAAGATCCTATTATTAAGGATTTTATCGCTTTGGAAACATTAGAAGTACCAGCAGACTTGAAAATGAAAACAGCTTTTGTGTTAAAAGATTACATTTTTGATGTGGAGCAGCTTGAAGAAATCATGGGAGATTTAAGGGAGGTCAAAACCCCGTTTGAACTCAAACAATTAAAAAGAGCCATTGAAATTTCAGCCATTGGTCAAGTAGAGGTGATGAAAGCACTCCACCCTGGAATGTCAGAACGTGAAGTACAAGGAATTCACGAATATGTATTTAAGAAATATGGAGCTGCTTATGAGGGATATCCTTCTATAGTGGGTGCTGGAAATAATGCATGTGTCTTGCATTATATTGAAAATAGCGATCTACCGACAGACAGTGATCTAATGCTTATGGATCTCGGTGCTGAATATGAGGGCTATACGGCAGATGTTACACGTACTTTACCCGTTAATGGGAAGTTTAGTCAAGAGCAACGACTCTTGTATCAAATCGTTTATGATGCACAAGAGGCGGGTATTGCCAAAGCGGTGATAGGCTCAACCTCCTCAGAAGTAACCAAGGCAACCCAGCAGATAGTGACCAAAGGCCTAATGGAATTAGGGATCATTGCGACCGAAAATGAATTTAGACGCTATTATCCCCATGGCGCTGCTCATCATATTGGATTGGATGTTCATGATTTAAGTAATTATGGGCCTTTACCAGAAAATGCTATCATTACTGTTGAACCAGGGATTTATATCCCAAAAGGTAGTCCCTGTGATCCTAAATGGTGGGGGATAGGGATTCGAATTGAAGATGATATCCTAATTAGCAAAAACGGTCCAGTTAATTTATCTGCAGGAGCGCCTAGAAAATGGGAAGATATCGAAACAATGATGGCACAGCCTAGTCCACTGGATGCTTTTGACCTCCCAGTCTTATCGAATTAAGCGATAAGAAAGGCTTTTAAATCAGCGTAATTTTGAATTGAACTACTCTTTTTCTCTTTGGCTAAAAGCGATTGGATGCGTTCTGGCATGGGAACTTCCATGGAGAGCGTCTCTTCTACAGTATCCAAGAATTTTACTGGATGTGCTGTTTCAAGAAAGACGCCATATTTTTCAGGATGTTGATCAAGATAATCTTTTAAACCTAAGTAGCCCACAGCTCCATGAGGATCGGCTATATAGGAAGCAGTTGTATAAATTTCTCGCATTGCTTTCCGTGTTTCGCTATCGGTAAAACGATATCCCGAAAGGTGGTCGCTTAAACGCGTAAAGCTGTTCCCATAGATTTTTTGAATACGAATAAAATTGCTGGGATCGCCCACATCCATTGCATTTGAAATAGTAGGCGTGGTTTTAACAGGAGCATAATTGCCCGTTTTTAAATAATTGGGTACAGCATCATTAATGTTTGTGGCTGCAACAAAATGACAGATGGGTAGTCCCATATTTTGTCCCATCATTCCAGCACAAATGTTGCCAAAGTTACCACTGGGTACAGAAAAGACAAGGGGTTGCTTGCGTTGAGCTAGCGCTTGATAGGCAATAAAATAATACAGCATTTGTGGGAGCCAGCGTGCCACATTAATCGAATTTGCCGAGGTTAATTGTCGTGCTCGTGTAATCTCTTTATCTAAAAATGCTGTTTTAACCATGTCTTGACAATCGTCAAAGACACCATCCACTTCTAGGGCGGTAATATTTTGCCCTAGGGTGGTGAGTTGTTGTTCTTGAACTTTACTAACTTTTCCCTTTGGGTATAAAATCACCACATCAATACCTTCTACTCCTAAAAAACCATTTGCAACTGCTCCTCCAGTATCCCCAGAGGTGGCCACTAATACGGTTACGTTTTGTGAGGATTGTTTGCGGTTAAAATACCCTAAGCATTGCGCCATAAAACGTGCCCCTACATCTTTAAACGCCAGCGTTGGTCCGTGAAATAATTCCAGGCTTCCTATATTTTCTGTTATTGGAACAATAGGGAAATCAAAATCAAGGGTATTGGAAAGAATGTTTTCTAAAACTGATTTTTGAATTTCCTCCCCAACGAAATGCGCCATGACCTCAGTAGCCATTTCTATACGATCTAGTTCAGGGATTTTATTGATAAAAGCAGTTGAGAGTTGCGGAATGCTTTCTGGGAAATACAAGCCTCTATCTGGGGCAATCCCTTTGATTACGGCATTAGCAAAACTTGATCTTTCTCGGTCGTTATTTAAGCTGTAGTATTCCATTAGGCTTAAAGGAGTTTGACTCCTTCGGTGTTTATATTAGAAATAAAGGTGTCGTATTCTATTCCAGAGGGGGCAAAGGCAGCAGCAATAGCCTGCTGTACTTTCTCTGCAGTTTCTTTTCCTTTTGAAAGGGTGAAAATAGACGGACCTGAACCTGATATTCCAGAGCCTAACGCACCTGCTGCAGTTGCGGCCTGTTTCATCTCGTTAAAATAGGGAATCAAGGCAGAGCGTTCTGGTTCAATGATAACATCTACTAAAGAACGCCCTATAAGGTCATAGTCACTTGTATGTAAAGCACTCACGAGAGCAGCTAAATTTCCCCATTGTTCAATCCCTTTATCTAGTGGAATACTTTGTTTTAATACCGAGCGTGCGTCGGCTGTGCGCAATTCAATCTTTGGGTGTAGGATGGTCGCATACAATTCTTTGGGAGAAGGCAGAGAAATCACATCGGGTGTTTTTCCACATCGCACTAGGGTAAATCCACCCAGTAGTGCCGGGGAAACATTATCGGCATGGGCTGCACCACTTGCCAATTCTTCGCCTTTCATGGCAAATTGAATGAGTTGATTACGGGTAAAGGGTTCCCCTAAAAGGGCGTTCATCCCAAATACTGCACCGGCGGCACTTGCAGCACTACTGCCAATTCCACTTCCTGCTTTTATCCCTTTGTGAATTTCTATCTCAAAACCAACAGTTGAAGTGAGCTGCTCTAGCAGTGCTTCTGCAGCGACACCAGCGACGTTTTCTTTGGTTGCCAAAGGCAACTTTTGTCCTTCGATCTTAGTGATCCGAACACCGGGTTCAGTTACTTTACGAAGGATTAATTCATCTCCAATGCCATCAAGACAAAAACCTAAAACATCAAAGCCACAAGAAACATTAGCAACCGTTGCTGGGGCAAATACTTTAACAGTCTCCATTAGCGTTTTCCTATTTTTATAATGTCTCCAAAAATTCCTGAAGCAGTAACTTCAGCTCCGGCACCAGCACCCTTCACAATAAGGGGTTGATCGCGGTAACGATCGGTGTAGAATAAGATGATATTATCACTTCCTTCCAGGTTGTAAAAATCGTGCCCTTGTGGAATTTCTTGTAAGCCTACACTGGCCTGTCCATTTTCTAGTTGAGCCACATATTTTAGACGAGCATTATTAGCTGTAGCGCTCTCTAAAAGTCCATTAAAGTGATCTTTGTGTTCTTCTAAAGAAGCAAAGAACGTATCATTGTCTGGGGTGTCTAAACAAGCTTGAGGTAAAAACGGGGTGTTTTTAATGTCCTTTAACTCGATGGCAAGTCCACTTTCTCTAGCAAGGATTAATATTTTTCGTGCAACATCAACTCCGCTAAGATCAATTTTTGGATCGGGTTCAGTATACCCTTCTTTTTGTGCTTGAATAACAACTTCTTTAAAGCGGTCGTTTTCAAGGAAATTGTTAAAGACAAAATTTAAACTTCCTGATAATACCGCCTGGATTTTGTGAATGCGATCTCCAGAGGCGATGAGGTTGCTCAAGGTGTCAATTACTGGTAATCCCGCGCCAACATTGGTTTCAAAAAGAAATGGGCTGCTGTACTTACGGGAGGTTTTCTTTAATTTTTGATAGTTGGTTAACTGGTCTGCACAAGCGATTTTATTACAGGTGACTACACCGATATTATTTTCGAGATAGCGTTGATATTCTGTTGCAATTCCTTCATTTGCGGTATTGTCCACAAAGATGCTGTTGCGCAGGTTAAGGGATTTTGCATGATTAAAGAAGACATCGACATCACTTTGATCTCCTTTAGCTAAAGTTGTTTCCCAATGTTCCAAATCAATCCCTTGATCACTCAAATGCATGGTTCTTGAGTTAGCTATAGCCACAACACGAATACGAAGTTGAAGAATATCGTGTAGGTAGTGTTTTTGCTGGTGAATTTGTTCAAGCAACTTACTCCCCACGTTTCCTACACCGATAATAAACAGATTAAGCTCTTTGATGTTTTCTTCAAAAAAGGCTTCGTGCAAACAGTTTAATGCTTTGTGCGTATCTTTTTTAGCAATAATGATCGAGATGTTACGCTCTGAAGCTCCTTGGGCAATAGCGCGGATGTTTACATTATTTGCGCCTAGGGTGCTAAACATTTTACCGCTAATTCCCTGGTGATCTTTCATGTCGTCTCCCACCATAGCAATATTGACCATTTCGTTTTCGACTACTGCAGGATTTACTTTGTTTAAAGAAATTTCAAAAGCAAATTCTTCATCGATGATTTCTTTGGCGCGAAGCGCATCAACAGAACGCAAACCAATACAAATAGAATGTTCAGAAGAGGCTTGAGTAATCATGATGACATTGATTTTTTCAAGAGAAAGTGCTTCAAAAAGACGTTTTGAAAAGCCTGGAATTCCCACCATTCCGCTTCCTTCCAGACTTACAAGCGAGACGTTGTCAATATGGCTGATTCCTTTTACCACCTCTCCATTGACGGAAAGGTTGCTTTCTGTGACTAGTGTTCCGGGGTCATCTGCGGCAAAGGTGTTTTTGATGTAGACGGGAATGTTTTTTTCAACCAATGGTTGCAGAGTAGGAGGGTAAATAACTTTCGCTCCAAAATGGGATAATTCCATCGCCTCTAAGTAGCTCAATTGTTTTACGGGTTTCGCTTGAGCGACAATCTTTGGGTGAGCAGTAAACATTCCACTAACATCGGTCCATATTTCCAGGCTGTTTGCTTCGAGTACATTGGCTAGTATAGCCGCTGTAAAGTCTGATCCTCCTCTCCCTAAGGTGGTGTTTTCGCCTTTGTGGTTTCTAGCCACAAAACCAGGGACCAGGGTGATGTTTGCCTTAGTGGCCGAATAAAGGGATTTTACTTTTTTTGTCGTGTTTTCCCAATGGATGATTTGTCGATTATTTTGAAGGTTTGTTTCAATAAGGTCACAACCGTCGATTAAACGAACATCAAGTCCATTTTCACGGAAAGCAGCCTCAATTAACTTGCTGGAAAGTTGTTCTCCAAAACTGGCCACTTTGTCTGCTGCTTTTGGGGTGATCTCTTGTAACATAGCCACGCCTTTGAGTAAGGTTTCCAGGCGGTTGAGTTCAACCTTGACAAAGCTAATAAGGCTACTTTGTTTATCGGCTGGAATGAACCCTTTTATGACTTCAAGGTGTCGTTCTTCTAAAGTTGAAAATACAGCAGCATAACTTTGGTCATTTTGAGCTGCTTTTTCCATGGCGTCAAGCAATAGATCGGTCACTCCACCCAGGGCAGAAACTACTACCGTGCATTGTTCCTCTTGTTGAACAATTGAAATGACTTTTTCGATACTGGATGAATTGGCGACGGATGTTCCGCCAAATTTTAAAACTTTCATGTTTTAAGGGAGGTTTTATCCTGTAAAGGACGATTGATATAGCGTTGTTTTTTAAGGACGAGGAATTTTTTCTAGCACCCCCAAGGGGTGCGAAACATCGCCTTCTTCAACGTTGGTTTATGATTAAATGTTGACATATCAATCAATTTGGCACAAAAATAGGTTAATTGCCCCTTACTTTCAAGGACTATAAAAAAAAACTCCCTAGTTTTCACTAAGGAGTTTGATGTTAATTGGTTTTTACTTCTAATAGGAGTTTTTCTGCTTTTCCATCCCAGTCAAGTTTTATTTGATCCCCGTCTTGAAGTTGGTTGGATACAATCTCTTCCGCGATGAGGTCCTCAACATGACGCTGTAGTGCTCTTGACAATGGCCGAGCCCCATATTGTTTATCATAGCCTTTTTCACCAATAAATTCTTTGGCTTTCTTACTTAACTTGAGGGTGTACCCTAGTTTTTCGATTCGCTTTGTCAATTTATTGAGTTCAATGTCAACAATTTTCATGATGTCCTCTTTCTCAAGGGCATTGAAAATGACAATGTCATCAACTCGGTTTAGAAACTCTGGTGCAAACGTTTTCTTGAGTGCACTTTCAATGACACTTTTTTCAATCTCTTCGGTTTGATTTTTTTGTGCGCTTGTGCTAAAGCCAACCCCTGTGCCAAAATCTTTCAATTGACGTGCTCCAATGTTTGACGTCATGATGATGATGGTGTTTTGGAAGTTGATTTTTCGTCCTAAACTATCGGTTAAAAACCCATCGTCTAAAACTTGAAGCATCATATTGAATACATCGGGATGCGCTTTTTCAACTTCGTCTAGCAGGATGACAGAATAGGGTTTCCTTCTTACTTTTTCACTCAATTGTCCACCTTCTTCATAGCCCACATAGCCTGGAGGTGCCCCGATTAATCTTGAAATCGCAAATTTTTCCATGTACTCGCTCATGTCAATGCGAATAAGGTTTTCTTCCGAGTCAAACATCTCTCTGGCAAGAATTTTAGCTAACTGTGTTTTCCCAACTCCAGTTTGGCCTAAAAAGATAAACGATCCAATGGGTTTATCGGGTGCTTTAAGGCCAGCGCGATTACGTTGAATGGATTTCACCACTTTTTCAACGGCCTCTTTTTGACCGATGAGGCTATCTCCAATAATACCCGCAAGATTTGAAAGTTTATTTTTTTCTGTACTTACGATTTTTTGGACTGGGATTCCTGTCATCATTGAGACGACATCGGCGATATGGGTTTCTGTAACTTCAATACGATTAAGTCTTGACTCTTCTTCCCATTTTTCTTGAGCTGCAATCAGATTTCGCTCTACTCGCTTTTCATCATCACGTAGCTTTGCGGCTTCTTCGTATTTCTGTTTTTTGACGACATTGGTTTTATCAATGCGCACCTGTTCTAGTTCTTCTTCTAAATCGATAACCTCTTGCGGGACATTCATGTTTTTAATGTGCACACGAGAGCCCGCTTCGTCTAGCGCATCGATGGCTTTATCGGGTAAAAAACGGTCTGAAACATAGCGAGAAGTCAATTCAACACACGCAACCAAGGCTTCTTGCGAATAGGTAACATTGTGGTGATTCTCATATTTTTCTTTGATGTTTTGAAGAATTTCAATGGTTTCTTCTTCGGTAGTTTGCTCAATGATCACCTTTTGAAAGCGTCGTTCAAGCGCCCCATCTTTTTCAATATTTTGACGGTATTCGTCTAGGGTTGTTGCACCGATGCATTGAATTTCTCCACGTGCAAGGGCGGGTTTGAACATATTGGATGCATCAAGGCTACCAGTGGCTCCTCCAGCACCCACAATGGTGTGAATTTCGTCGATGAATAGAATGATGTCGTCGTTTTTTTCAAGTTCGTTCATCACTGCTTTCATGCGTTCTTCAAACTGTCCGCGGTATTTTGTTCCAGCAACAAGACTGGCTAAATCAAGGGTAATGACTCTTTTCCCATAGAGCACTCTCGATACTTTCTTTTGTACAATGCGCAGCGCTAGTCCCTCTGCAATAGCAGATTTACCTACGCCAGGTTCTCCAATTAAAAGTGGATTATTCTTCTTTCTTCGACTTAAAATTTGTGAAACACGTTCAATTTCTTTTTCTCTTCCCACAACTGGGTCGAGTTTGTCCTGGGTGGCTAAGGCGGTTATATCCTTTCCAAAGTTGTCCAGTACGGGTGTTTTTGACTTCTTTGACTTTGAGGGTTCTGCTGTGGGTACAAAAGGATTTTGTTTGTCATTCCCATCCTCTTCTTCTTTTTCATCAGAAAATGAGGCACTAGCGATGTCCAAATAATCGGAATCGTTCGTGAGCATTGTTTTGAATTGTTCTTTAACCAAGTCATAAGTAACGTTGAGTTTACCTAGTAACTTTGTGGTAGGATCGTTTTCGTTTCTCAGGATACACAACAAAAGGTGTACCGTGTCAATTAAGTCACTTTGAAAAAGTTTTGCTTCTAAAAAGGTAGTTTTGAGCGCTCTTTCGGCTTGACGGGTGAGGTGCAAGTTACGCTTAGTATTTTCAAAACTAGTGTTGTCTAAAAGGGCCGGGTTAAGGATTTCAACCTTTCGTCTAAGGTTGTCTAAATCGACTTCGATAGCATTGAGGATGGTAATGGCTTTTCCACCACCGTCTCTCAAAATTCCTAGCATCAAGTGTTCTGTTCCTATATAGTCATGACCCAAACGCAGGGCTTCTTCTTTGCTAAAAGAAATAACATCCTTTACTCTTGGTGAAAAGTTATCATCCATTTTTCTTAGTATTTTTTCATCTTCATCTACCCAAACATCATTCCAATTCGTTTGAATCTTATAGCTAATAGACAAAAAAATCTTGTTAAATCAAAGGTATCTGATTGAAAATTTGAGGATTATTTATTGAAATCAAACTGTTAATAAATCACGAAGAAATTCTTAGTTAAGCTAGGGTTTATGGCGTTGAAATATTTATTTTAGCCTAAATACTTAAAGACCAAATTTCGTTATGGCTGAAGGAGAAAAACTCATCCCTATCAACATTGAAGATGAAATGAAATCGGCATACATCGATTATTCGATGTCTGTCATTGTGTCACGTGCATTGCCCGATGTGCGTGATGGCTTAAAACCCGTTCACCGTCGAGTTTTATTCGGCATGCATGAATTGGGTATTCGTTCAACTACTGCCTATAAAAAATCGGCCCGTATTGTAGGGGAGGTTTTGGGGAAATATCACCCTCATGGAGATACATCAGTTTATGACACCATGGTGCGCATGGCGCAGGAGTGGAGTTTGCGGTATTTGCTTGTAGATGGTCAAGGAAACTTTGGTTCGGTGGACGGTGATAGTCCAGCAGCCATGCGTTATACCGAAGCAAGAATGCGCAAAATGTCTGAAGACCTTTTGGCCGACATTGATAAAGATACCGTCGATCATCAACTCAATTTTGATGACACCTTAAAAGAACCCACGGTTTTACCTACAAGAGTGCCTACTTTGCTGGTTAACGGAGCCTCAGGGATCGCAGTAGGGATGGCGACCAATATGCCCCCTCATAACCTTACTGAGGTGATTGATGGAACCATCAATTACATCAACAATACTGAAATTAGTATTGACGAATTAATGCAGCACATCAAAGCTCCCGATTTTCCTACTGGTGGAACCATTTATGGGTATGATGGTGTTCGCGATGCTTTCCACACCGGTCGAGGTCGTGTCGTTTTACGAGCTAAAGCTAATATTGAAGAGGTCAATGGACGTGAATGTATTATCGTGAATGAAATCCCTTATCAGGTGAATAAAGCTGAAATGATTCGCAAAACAGCAGAGCTCATCAACGATAAAAAGATAGATGGTATTTCAAACATCCGCGATGAATCCGATCGAAAAGGGATGCGCATTGTTTATATCCTTAAGCGTGATGCTATCCCTAACATTGTTCTCAATAAACTCTATAAATACACTCAACTTCAATCTTCCTTCAGCGTAAATAATATCGCATTAGTGAATGGAAGACCACAGTTGTTGAACCTCAAAGAATTAATCCATCATTTTGTAGAGCACCGTCACGATGTGGTTGTTCGAAGAACGAAATTCGAATTGCGCAAGGCTGAAGAACGCGCCCATATTCTTGAAGGATTAATCATTGCTTCTGATAATATTGATGAAGTAATTGCCCTGATTCGTTCCTCTTCAAACGCTGAAGAAGCACGCAATAAGCTCATCGAGAAATTTGAACTCACCGAGATACAAGCCAAAGCAATTGTCGAGATGCGTTTACGACAATTAACTGGTCTTGAGCAAGATAAATTGCGTGGTGAGTATGACGAATTAGTTAAGACGATTGCAGACTTAAAGGATATCCTCGACAAAAAAGATCGTCGAATGGATATCATAAAAACAGAGTTAGAGCAAATCAAAGAAAAGTACGGGGATGAGCGTCGATCAAATATCGAATATGCTGGAGGAAACTTTAGCATAGAAGACATGATTCCTAATGAGAAAGTTGTAGTGACAATCTCCCATGCTGGCTATATAAAACGAACTCCTTTGGCCGAATATAAAACTCAAAACAGAGGAGGAGTAGGTCAAAAAGCTTCTACAACACGAAACGAAGACTTTTTAGAACATCTTTTTGTGGGGACCAACCACCAATATATGTTATTCTTCACTCAAAAAGGGAAGTGTTTCTGGATGCGCGTTTATGAAATCCCAGAAGGATCGAAAACCGCTAAGGGAAGAGCCATCCAAAACCTAATCAATATCGAACAGGATGATAAAGTAAAAGCCTTTATCAATACCCAGGATTTGAAAGATCAAGATTACATCAATAACCATTATGTCATTATGGCAACAAAACAAGGTCAAGTCAAAAAGACTTCCCTTGAACAGTACTCTCGTCCACGTGCAAATGGGATTAATGCAATTACGGTTAAGGATGGAGATGAGCTCTTAGAAGCAAAATTAACCAATGGGGAAAGTGAAATTCTCTTAGCTCTCAAGTCAGGGAAATCCATTCGATTTGAAGAAAGCAAAACGCGACCCATGGGAAGAAATGCTTCTGGGGTAAGAGGAATTACTCTAGGCGGCCCTAACGATGAAGTAATCGGAATGGTTTCTGTCAATGATGCAACGACAGATATATTAGTAGTTTCTGAAAACGGTTATGGAAAACGCTCAAGTCTAGAGGATTACCGTATCACAAATCGCGGGGGTAAAGGAGTTAAAACCATTTCCATTACCGATAAAACAGGTGATCTTGTAGCCATCAAAAATGTGAGTGATGAAAACGATCTTATGATCATTAATAAATCAGGAATTGCTATACGCATGAGTGTCGACTCTCTTCGTGTTATGGGAAGAGCAACTCAAGGAGTAAAATTGATTAATTTGAAAGGAAATGATCAAATTGCTGCTGTCGCTAAAGTGATGAAAGAAGAAGAGTCCATCGAAGAAAATGAGGGGTCCACCGAGGCTGCTACTGATGGCACGAATATTGAATAAATACGACTAAATATAACTTTACAAACAATGAAACAATTATTTACCCTTTTCCTAGGGCTTTTAGTAACCGCAGGGTTTGCTCAAAAGAAAGAGTTAAAACAGGCGCAAAAACTTTTTAAAGCGTCAAAAATTGAAGAGGCAAAAGCGTCTTTAAGTGCAAATCAAGCCTTAATAGAAGGTTCTGATGAAGTAAAAATCAAAACCCAATACCATTTCCTCAAAGGACAAATTGCTCGACTAGATAAAGATTTCGAAGTAGCCTATGAAAACTTAAAGTTGGCTGAGGGAAATGCATCTCTTAAAGCTGCATTAACGACCGAATTACAGCAACTAACTTCTGACGTTGTTAACCAGGCTATCGCACAATCTGAAGCAAAAGAATTCATCCCATCTTCAAAAAACCTTTATTTGGCTTATCAAATGAACCCAGCCGATAATAAAGATTATTTGTACTATGCTGCAACCAATGCTGTAAATGGATCGGATTATGAATTAGCTTTAGAGCGTTACATTCAACTTCGCGATATTGAGTACACAGGAATTGTAACAAAATATTATGTTACCGATGTAGCGACAAATCAAGAGAACGAAGTTTCTGCAACAGAGTATGGTATCTACCAAAAGTCAAAAGATTATACCAACGCACGTTCTGAAGAAACAGAATCTAAGTACCCAGAAATCGTTAAAAATATTGCTTTGATTTACAATCAACTTGGTCAACGTGATAACGCGATGAAGGCAGTGCAGGATGCACGTAAAGCCAATCCTGGTGATGTGGGATTAATCTTAACTGAAGCAAATATTTACATTCAATTAGGCGAAAAACAGCGTTATAAAGAATTAGTAACCGAAGCTTTAGAGCAAGACCCTGATAATGCTGTCCTCTATTTTAACTTAGGAGTAGTCAATAGTGAGCAAGGCGATAGTCAATTAGCAAGAGGATACTATGAAAAAGCCATTGAATTAGACCCTACGATGGAAAATGCTTATCTCAACCTTGTAGCGTTAATTTTAGAAAACGAAGCTTCTATCGTTGAGCAAATGAATAGCCTGGGGAATTCTCGTGCCGATAACCTTAAATACGACGAGCTCAAAAAAGAAAGAGAAACATTGTACAAAGAATGTGTTCCTGTATTGAAGCAATTGATTGCTTTAGACGACTCTAATCTTGAAGCTGTTAAAACTTTACGAAACATCTATGGAACAATAGGTGATAACATTGGTTTCATGGAAATGAAAGCTATCGTAGAAAAATACGAGCAATAAAAGCTTTATAAGTGCATAAAAAAAAGCCCTTCACATGAAGGGCTTTTTTTATATCATAGATTTGATCAATCGCAGTTTGTGTGAATGGGTTTGTTTTTCTGCATTGAAAATCCCCGTTTGATCAATTCGATCGATTCTTACTTGACCGTGGGCATGAATAATAAAATGGTTTTGCAATAAGATGCCTACATGGATAATATCACCCTCTTTGTTGTCAAAAAACGCTAAATCACCTGGTTCACTTTCATCAATAAAACTCAGTGTAGTTCCTTGTTGAGCTTGCTGCCATGCATCTCTTTTTAATGGGTGTCCATGGATTTTATAGACCATTTGTGTGAAACCCGAACAATCAATTCCTAAAGGTGTTTTTCCTCCCCATAAATAAGGGGCGTGTAAAAATTGATAGGCAGTAGTTACTAATGCTTCTTTTGATAGCTTTAATGCCCTGGTAGGGTTTTCTATGCTGTGCTTTAAAGCAGTTAAAGCACGTAAGTCACTCCCCAAGGGTACAGGGATGATTTCATCATTTGCTAGATGGACAAAATCAATTAAGTTTTGCGTACAACTAAAATCACTTTGCTGAATGCTTTTATATTGTTCTTCCTCGATTAAGGTTGCTTGATGTTGGGTAATCCATCCCTCATAACGATCCCATTGCAGTCGAATTTTGAACCAATCTTTTCTTTGATCGATGATCTTAAATGCTTCCCCATAGAGGAGTTGCGAAACCATTTCGCTTTTGTGGTCATGCTCTTTTCGCAAAGGGACCACCCCTAAATGACAAATCCCATATTTCAACGGCTGTTATTTTTTCCTTTAGTCAAAATCAAAAATAGCGAAAATCAAGTTAGAACATTCTATTAATGGATAATTTTACACTCGTTTTTGGTTTGTAAGATTAGTGTATCTTTACTATTCAACCGCTTACCGTTCTCCATGAATCAATTACTGCGATTATTTTATAACAATCAAGCCAATATTTACAAAGGACTTCTCTTTGTCTTAAGTACTTTATTTCTAGTTTATCTTTTTCCCGTTCAAAACCAATTTGCTTATGATTTTTCCAAAGGTGGAAGCTGGAATTATGAAACCTTATATTCCCCTTTTGACTTTGCGATCATAAAAAGTAAAGCAGAGATTGAAGAAGAAAAAAATGCCCTAAAAGCTGAAGCCATTATTTACTTTGATGTCGATGCTTCTATTGAAGAACAAGTACGCAACGCATATGCGCTAAATTTTAAAAATTATTTCCCATTTCGAGAGAGTAGTTCTCGCTTCAAAAGCACTTATGCCTATGGATTATCCCTTTTAGAATTGATTTATGATAAAGGAGTCCTTCCGGTCAATTACCCTAAAAGTGAAGTGCCAACAGCAGCGCTAATTAATGGTAGGAGTGAAGTTGATTTACCCTTTCTAGCACTGATTGATCTAAACGAGTTATCGGCCTATTTAAATTTAACCATAGAGGAAGAATTCAAGCGTTATGATAAAGCCTATTATCAACTTTTCTTTTCGATTCTAGAACCCAATTTGACTTATAATTCCTCCTATAGCGAACAATCTTTGCTAGAAGTATATGCCACTATTTCTCCTACTCGGGATTTAGTAAAGAAGGGGGATAAAATCATCATGACAAACGAAATTATTGAGGGGGATAAATGGGATAAACTACGTTCGTTAAAGCAACAATATGCTGCGCAAAGTGTGGGTGGAAAAAACACCTATAGCGTTCTCATAGGGTATACTTTGATTTCTATGTTATTGCTAATGATTCTCTTATTGTTCATTCGTCAATATCGCAGCGCACTATTTGAAGATAATACCTCCATTACATTTATTTTCTTTAATCTGCTTTTAATGGCAGGCTTGAGCATTAGTGTTGTAAAATTTAATGCTGCTTATTTGTATGCCTTGCCCATTTGTATATTCCCTTTGATAACCAAAGCATTCTTTGACCCTAGACTGGGGCTTTTTGTCCATGTGTTATCGGTCATTCTCATTAGTTTTATCGCCCCCAATAGTTTTGAATACATTGTTTTACAGCTCTTGGCAGGGATCGTAACTATTTTAAGTGCTTCAGAATTGTATAAGCGAGCTAATTTGTTTGTTTCGGCTTTTCAAATTACCTTGGTCTATACCCTTAGCTATTTTTCCATTTATTTGATTAGAAGCGGCAACCTAAATGAATTGGATTATTCTCTCTTTGGCCTTTTCTTTATTAATGGATTGCTCACTCTTTTTGTACAGCCTTTAATTTATTTTTATGAAAAAATATTTAAGCTGGTTTCCGATGTTTCTTTATTGGAATTATCCGACACAAATTCCGGTGTTTTCAAGGAATTATCCAACAAGGCACCCGGTACCTTTCATCATTCCTTACAGGTAGCAAATTTAGCCGAGGCAGCTGCAGCAGCGATAGATGCAAATGTGCTCTTAACGAGAGTTGGAGCTTTGTATCATGATATTGGAAAAATCAATCGACCAACCTATTTCTCTGAAAATCAACAAGGAAGTGTATCTCCTCATGATGATTTATCTCCTAAAGAGAGTGCTAGAATCATCATTAACCACGTCATCGAGGGGATTGAACTGGCAAAGAAGTACAATTTACCCGATCGTGTCATTGATTTTATTCGAACCCATCACGGAACCTCAAAGGTCTATTATTTTTACAAAAAGCAGGAGGAGCTAGGAGAAGAGGTACAGTTAGAAGACTTTAATTATAATGGACCCAAACCTTTTTCAAAAGAAACTGCAATTGTTATGATGGCCGATGGGGTGGAGGCGGCTTCAAAAAGTTTGAAAGAACCCACCTATGAAACCCTGGCTTCTTTTGTTGCTAAAATCATCGATCAACAAATGGAGGAACGCCAGTTTATCAATGCTAATATTACTTTAGCCGAAATTGAAACCGTTAAAAAAGTACTACTCAATAAGTTGGTTAATGTTTATCATTTACGAATTGCCTATCCAGAATAAAGCAGTGAGAAAACTTGGTTAAAACGTTGCGTTTTTAGATTGTTCGAATTACATTTGCAGTCCTAATCTTGATTAGAAAAGGAGAGGTGCCAGAGTGGTAATGGAGCAGATTGCTAATCTGTCAACGTGTAAGCGTTGCCAGGGTTCGAATCCCTGTCTCTCCGCAAGAATTTGGAACGTTCATAATCAATTGAATTTCCCCTTCGGGGTGTAGCGTAGCCCGGTCATCGCGCCTGCTTTGGGAGCAGGAGGTCGCAGGTTCGAATCCTGCCACCCCGACATTCTTTTGGTTGCGTAGCTCAGCTGGATAGAGCATCTGCCTTCTAAGCAGACGGTCGCAGGTTCGAATCCTGCCGCAATCACATGAAGCCCTTGTAAAGCATTCGTTTTATAAGGGTTTTATATTTCTACCTTTTTTTAACGACTTTCCCCCTTAATTTGATATTCATTGTTTTCTTTGGTGACATTAAATTCTTCTCCGCAGTTGATTTTATCCTCCTTTGAAGTTTAGACCACACAACTCAAGCTAATTATTGTTAACTTAGTCAAATTTTAGTTGTATGAAAACAAAAGAAGAGATCGTAAATAATTGGCTGGTTCGATACACGGGATTAGCGTTAGAGGATTTTGGTGAATATATCCTTTTGACCAATTTTGATAAATATGTCAAGACCTTTGCCAAGGTTGAGGGTTGTGCCATAGCAGGTGAGGATAAAAACATGCTCTCTGCTACATCAAATAATATCACCATCATCAATTTTGGTATGGGAAGCCCCAATGCAGCTACTATCATGGATTTACTTTCGGCAATTAACCCAAAAGCGGTTTTGTTTTTAGGTAAATGTGGCGGACTAAAAAAGAGGATACATATTGGGGATTTTATTTTACCCATAGGAGCCATTAGAGGGGATGGAACCTCTAACGATTATTTCCCTCCAGAAGTTCCAGCAATGCCCTCTTTTTCACTACAAAAAGCCATTTCTGCTACTGTACGTGATTTTTCAACCGATTATTGGACAGGGACAGTCTATACCACAAACCGCCGTGTGTGGGAGTATGATGATGCATTCAAAGATTATCTGCAGCACACTCGTGCCTATGCTATCGATATGGAAACCGCCACCTTATTTACAGTGGGTTTTCACAATCAAATTCCAGTAGGGGCGCTGCTTCTTGTATCCGATTCTCCCATGATTCCTGAAGGAGTCAAAACCCTTGAAAAAGACGAAATAAACGCAAAAGAGTTTGATCAAAAACACATTGAAATAGGAATCACTGCATTACATAAATTAATGAATAACGACGTGACCGTTCGGCACCTCAAGTTTTAAATTGATGAATACTGAAGAGAAATGAACAGGTTCCTTATCATTTCAATTTATTGATGAAAAGAGATAGGCTCCTTTTTGACGGAGTTGAAGGGTGTTTTTCCATTGAAACTTTTCTTTACCAAGGATGTTTTTAAACCAGCTTCCGTTTAAATTAAGCTCATTAAACCGACTTAAATCCATTTCAACCGGTGTTGTATTCTTGTTAAGGATCAGCATTAATGTTTCCTCATGATGTTGTTTGAATAGTACATAAATCCCTTCAAAGGGTGCAAAATGAATGGTTGATCCTTCATGAATCGCCCTGCTCTTTTTTCTAAACTGAAGTAATGTTTTTACGAAACCTTTCATTTGACTTTGTTCTCCATTTAATCCATTACCCGTAAATCCATTGATAGTATCACCCTTCCATCCGCCAGGGAAATCAGTGCGAATTAAACCGTGATCATGAGGTTTTGAAGTGTTTTCTAGCAGGATTTCTGTACCGTAGTAAATTTGAGGTACTCGAGGTAGTACCAATAGGGTAGAAAGCGCCATTTTAAATAATGTGGTGTCTTCTCCATATTGGGTGTAGGCTCTATCCATATCATGATTATCTAAAAAAGCCATTAATCGCTTTGGTTCTGCGTAGGCAAAATCATTGGCCAACGCTTCATAGAGTTCAATCAATCCTTTATCCCATGCTTCTTTATTGGTCAAACTACTTTGTAGGGCTTTTTGTAAAGCAAAATCCATGCTGTGGGTTAGGTTTGATCGATAACCATCTTTATTTTCTTTTCCATCCTGCCAATAGGCAATTAGAAGCGGATTATAGCTCCATTCTTCTCCCACGATAGAAAAATTAGGGTACTCATTCATTATGGCTCCCGCCCAGCGGGCCATAAAGGCTTTATCGGGATAGGGGTAGGTATCCTGCCGGATCCCTCCTAAGCCTAAGGTCTCTATCCACCAAATGCTGTTTTGAATTAAGTAAGTTGCTAAAAATGGATTTTTTTGATTTAAGTCGGGCATTTGCGGAACAAACCATCCTTGATTCATTAAGGCTTTATCATATTGACTGGCATAAGGATCTTGATTGGTCGTTCTTCTATGATTTGATGTAGTGATGGGTTTTTTCTGTTCAAATCCTGCTTGATAATTTACCCAGTCTTTAAAGGGTAGGTCGTTCATCCACCAGTGATTTAATCCGCAGTGGTTTGCTACTTGATCCATTATTAATTTAATCCCTTTTTTATGTGCAGCAACGGCCAGGGATTTGTATTCCTCTAATGTGCCAAAACGCGGATCAACTTGATACAAATCTGTAATCGCATAGCCGTGATAGGATTGTTCGGGCATGTCATTGATCAATAGGGGAGAAGACCACAATGCGGTAAAGCCCATCTCATCAATGTATTCAAGATGATCGATTATTCCTTGAATATCACCACCATGACGGGCATAATCATCTTTTCGATCCAGTCTTTTTTCTGCTAAAGTTGGAAAAGTATCATTTTTTGGATTAGCGTTTGCAAAACGATCTGGAGTAATAAGGTATATCGCATCGGTAGCGTTAAATCCTTCATAGTCTCTTGCATCTTTAGAACGTTTTTTTAATTCATACGGGTAGGTAAATAACTTTTGACCGTACTGATAAAAATCCAAGTTAATTATTCCTGCTTCAGCCTCATTTAGAAGGGTTAAATCGATAAATAGATAATTGTTGCTATTACCGGGAGTAAGTTGTTCAATACGAACTCCTGGAGCGTTAATCTTCACCTTTGCTGTACTAATGTCTTTTGCATGGACTAATAACTGCAGTTTTTCGTTATGCATCCCTATCCACCAATGTGGGGGCTCTACTTTTGCAAAATCACTATCTCCAGTTCCCACAACTTGTGCGACTAAAATGAAAGGATAAAACAAAAGGATAAAGAGAAGAATAGGTTGAGGCGTCGAAAAGCAGGAGTGTATTTTCAAGATGGTTGTATTTCCCATAAAGATAAATTTTTTGTTGTTTTTGTTTTCACAACCATTCTAATTTATGGAATCATTTTTTTTAGCAATCAACAAATAAACCCTAAATTCAACCCCTTATTAAATTAGAATGAACTATTTTAAGTACACTTTATTTACCCTGATGCGTCTCCCTGCTGCTTGGATCACAGGGGTGCGTTTAATCCATTTAGACGATCAAGGTGCAACGGCAAGTATTAAACACCGTTGGATTAATCAAAACCCGTATAATTCAATGTTTTGGGCCGTTCAAGGAATGGCGGCTGAGTTTCCCACCGGGATTTTATTGACCAAAGAAATCAGAGAATCAGGGAAAAACATTTCCATGCTCGTACTCAACAATAAAGCAACCTTTACAAAAAAGGCCACCGGACGAATTAATTTTCATTGTGATCAAGGGGTGGAGGCGCGTAATGCAATTAGAACCTTGATTGATACAGGTGAACCGCAAACCGTTTGGTTACATGCTACAGGGATGAATGAACAAGATCAAATGGTATCGAAGTTTTCATTTGAATGGACCCTATTGTTAAAAAAATAAGATGAAAGCAGCCTTTATCAACGAATTGTCCTTGCCCGTCGTCGCAGCCCCAATGTTTTTAATTTCGGGTCCTCAACTGGTCATTGAATGTTGTAAAAATGGAATTGTAGGAACTTTTCCTGCGTTAAATCAACGTAGTACAGACGGGTTTGAATCCTGGGTAATTGAAATCAAAACTGCGCTTGCGGCTTTTGAAGCCGAAACCGGTAAGAAAGCTGCCCCTTTTGGGGTGAATCTTATTGTGCATCAATCAAACCCTCGAGTAGAAGCGGATTTAGCCGTATGTGTAAAACATAAAGTGCCATTAATCATTACCTCGCTTGGGGCAGTTTCTCAACTCGTGGATACGGTCCACAGTTACGGGGGATTAGTTTTTCATGATATCATTAAAAAACGCCATGCCGAAAAAGCTGCTGCCGCTGGTGTTGATGGTCTTATTCTAGTTTCTACGGGAGCTGGAGGCCACGCAGGAACGACTAATCCGATGTCACTCATTGCCGAGGTGCGGTCGTTTTATGATAAAACCATTTTGCTGTCGGGCTGTATTTCTACGGGTCGAGATGTTGCCAGTGCACTTCAAATGGGTGCAGATTTAGCCTATATGGGTACCCGTTTTATCAATGTCGAAGAATCCAATGCAGAGGATGGCTATCGCCAAATGATCATAGATAGTTCTGCCAGTGATATTGTCTATACTGCAGCGGTATCTGGCGTGTCTGCAAATTTTTTACGACCCAGTTTAGAAGCCATGGGCATTACAGAAGAAATGTGGGGAAAATCAAAAAAAATCGATTTTGGTAGTGAACTCGATGCTGCAAAAGCCGAAGCAAAAGCATGGAAAACAATTTGGTCGGCAGGGCAGGGGGTAACAACAATTACTGATGTCCTCCCGGTTCAAGCACTGCTTAAAAAGATGAAACAAGAATTTCTGAGTTCAATAGCGGCTTTACAAGAGCTAGCGCAGCGCTATCGTTAATTTCTCGTTAAACGATAAATGAAAACTGCTGTACGTTGTATCAAGTCATTAAAGGTAGCTAAGTTGATTGTTTCCTGTGGGGTGTGCGCCCCAGTACCCATACTCCCAAGGCCATCAAGTCCCGAAACATAATCTGCCACAAAGGAAATGTCTGCAGCTCCTCGCCGTCCAGGATCGTATGCTGCTACTTCCCCAAATCCTAGGGCTTCACTCACCTCACTCAATTCATTTAACAAGTCCATGTTTTCTTGGGTGGGTCCCATAGCTGGATAACTATCGGTAAAGGTAACGGTGGCGTTTGTGCTGGGTAAGTGATTGGCAACAATCGCCCGCATTTTAGCCCGTGCTTTTTCTTTTTGCTCTTCAGAGATAAAGCGAAGTCCTCCATGGACCACGGCAGTTTGTGCCACGACATTGGATTTCCCATATGCAGTTCCACTGCTTTTTAATGGGGCATAGTCTACAAACGTTCCTCCCAAAAGATTTCCTGGATTGAAGGTTAAATACTGTTCGCCTCTCACTTCTTCATAGAATTGATGCAAAATTCTGCTCATTTCAAAAATAGCTCCTGCCCCTGTTCGTTCACTAAACACACCAGAGGAATGTGCTCTTTTTCCAGCAGTTTCCACTTTCCAGCCAGAAGCACCTCTACGGGCAATGGTGGCATTATTAAATCCAGTAGCAGTTTCAAAACCCAGTGCAATGTCACTGGCTTTGGCTGCTTCGATCAAGTCTTTTCTTGAGATCGACAAGGGTTTCCCAGTGCGTTCTTCATCTCCTGTATAGGCTACAGTTATGCTTGTGTCTTTGAGTAAGTTTAAATCATGTAGTGCTTTAAGTGCATATAAAATTACCACATTTCCTCCTTTCATATCGTTGCCTCCTGGGGCATAGGCAATGCTATCTTTTCGTTCAAATGTTTGAAAAGGGCTATCGGCTTCAAAGACGGTATCTAAATGGCCAATGAGCAACAGTTTTTTCCCCTTATTTCCCTTGATAGAAGCAAAAAGATGTCCTGCGCGATTCATCTCTGCTGGCATTTCGATCCATTGGGTAGAAAAGTCAATTTCTTTAAAGGCTTGATCAAAAACCTGCCCCACCTCTTTAACCCCTTCAAGGTTCATGGTTCCACTATTGATATTTACTACTTTTTCTAAAAAATCCACCGAGGCTTCTTCATAGCCCTTTACTGTTGCGACAATTTTCTTTTCGGTACGAGAAAGTTTTTGCGCATTAAGTTGAGTTGCTGTGAAGAAAGTCAAGGAAAGTAAAGCGAGGAAACGATTTCTTTTCATAGGTCTTTTGTGAGGGATTGAACAATTTTATTTTTGGCATAAAATGCCTTAATTATTACTTTAAAAGAGGTATAACATGGGATAGCGACTATAAGTCCAATGGTGCCAAAGAGAATTCCTGCTGTCATAATGACAATAAAAATTTCCAATGGATGCGACTTTACTGAGGTTGAAAAAATGTAAGGCTGGCTAAAGAAGTTATCGATGAGCTGCCCGATTGTAAAGCCTATCATTACATAAATACTTTTAGGGAGGATAACAGTACTAAAATCTGCGTCTAAATTTGCTGTCATGGTGAGTACTAGCATTAATACTGCACCGATGAGCGGTCCTACATAAGGAATCAAATTGAGTAAAGCACATAAAAATGCAATGATGAGAGCGTTCTTAATCCCAAAAACAACCAGTACAAGGGCGTAAATCACAAATAGAATGGTGATTTGCAGTAGTAGTCCTATAAAATAACGTGAAAGGAGGTCTTTGATTTTTTCAAAAGATCCTACCACCCTTTGATGACTTTTTGATGGGATAAAGAGCAGTATTGAGCGTTGTAATAACTGTGAATCTTTAAGTAAAAAGAAGGAAATAAAGACAATCGAAAACAAGGCGATGGTAAATCCACTTAACCAATTTAACACGGCATTGAGAAAAGCAGGTAAAGCATCTAGATTGAGGGTATCCATCCAGTTTTTTTCCATGAGCCAGCTTTTCCAATTGGCTTGATCCCATTCAAAATAACTTGAAATCTCTCCAAATAGACGGGTGATTTTTATTTCTAAGGCTTCTACATCAAGTAAGGATAGGTTTTCTCCTTGTTGAACAATTAAAGGGATAAACAACGACAGTAGCCCAAAGAGAATGATTAGGAATAAAACCATGGTAGTGACAACAGATAGGGTATTGCTAAATTTTAATTTTGTGCATAAAAAAACTGTGATGGGTCGCCCTATTAGGGAAATAACAGCTGCAATAATGATGTAAGTAATTAAAGATTGTAACAAGAACAAGCTATACACTCCCACAACAATAAGAAAGAGATAAAGTAAGGCTTGAAGAATGCCTTGTGCAATAGTAGATGGTTTCATGAATTAAAGATAAGAATAAAAATCATTGCGTCTTTAATGCAACTGTATGGGTGGCTACAATGGCTGCGGTTTCTGTTCGTAAACGTTGGGTTCCAAGGCTTATTGGCTGGAAGTTTTGTGCGACGGCAGTAGCGACTTCGGCAGGACTAAAATCCCCTTCAGGACCAATTAGTACAGTGATGTTATTTTTTCCTTCAAGGAGCTCGAAAAAAGAAGGTTTTTCCCCTTCGTGACAATGTGCAATGAATCCGTCGTTGTGTAGAGAAACGAATTCCTTAAAGCTTAGCATTGGGTTTAATTGTGGTTTATGGAATTGCTTGGATTGTTTTAGAGCGGCAATGATAATTTTATCTAACCGTTCGGGTTTGATGACTTTTCGTTCTGAGTGATCGCATAAGAGAGGGGTGATCTCTTGAATTCCAATCTCGGTTGCCTTTTCTAAGAACCACTCCATGCGACCGATGTTTTTTGTTGGTGCAATCGCAAGGTGAAGATGAACCTTAGGTTGAGGGTGTTGTATCTTTTTAAGAAGGGTTGCGGTTACTTTCCCTAAGCCAATTTGATCAAGTCGAACAATGGCTTCTAGACCCTTTCCATTTGTCAATTGCAATTGATCCCCTGCTTGTTTACGCAATACTTTTGCGATATGTTTACTTTCATCTTTTGGAAAAACAATGGAAGCAGTAGTCGTGTCGAAAAGAGGGAGATAAAATAGATCCATTTAAATGGGGAGTCGTGCTGTAGCGCTTTGATCTAATGTTCCAAATCGCTGTTCGTTATACTTGAAATATCCTACTATCCCAATCATGGCAGCATTGTCTGTCGTGTAGGCAAAAGGTGGGAGGTGTAGTGTCCAGTTGTTATCTTCTGCCATTTTAGTTAAGGTATTGCGTAACCCAGAATTTGCAGCAACGCCACCACCGATAGCAATTTCTTTAATTCCCGTTTGAAGCACAGCACGTTCAATTTTTTCGACAATGATTTGAATAAGGGTGAATTGAATTGAGGCACACAAGTCGGGGAGGTTATCCTCTATAAAAGAAGGATTTTTTTGCTTGTTTTTATGAAGGAAGTTGAGGACTGCTGTCTTAAAACCACTATAGCTCACGTTGAGACCATCCACCTTGGGGATAGGAAAGCGATAGGCATGAGGATCTCCCTCTTTGGCATAACGATCGATATGAGGACCAGCTGGATAGCCTAATCCCATCACCTTTCCGCATTTATCAAACGCTTCCCCGATGGCATCATCAAGCGTTGTTCCTAGTTCTTCTAATTCAAAATGCCCGTCGAGATTAACAATTTGGGTGTGCCCTCCTGATACTGTAATTCCTAGAAAAGGGAATTGTGGGGTGGGGTGTTCATCGCGAATAAAATGACTTAAAAGATGTCCTTGAAGGTGATTTACTTCGATTAAAGGAATTTCAAGGGCCATACTCAACGATTTTGCAAAAGAGGTGCCCACAAGCAATGAGCCCAAGAGGCCTGGACCTCGAGTATATGCAATTGCATTTAAGTCTTTTTTACTGATTCCAGCTTTTTTTAGGGCTTGATCAACTACAGGAACAATGTTTTGCTGGTGTGCTCTAGAAGCTAGTTCTGGGACAACACCTCCATAGGCCTCGTGAATTTTTTGATTTGCAATGATATTTGATAAAACAGTGTCGTTTTTTAAGACCGCTGCAGCGGTATCATCACAAGAGGATTCTATGGCTAAAATATAGCATGGTTTTTGTTCTATCATTTAGTAACTTTATAGCATTGTAAAATTACTCAATTCTCATCAAAAATCTGCGTAAAATATTTCTCTTCCTGCTAGCAACATTCCTTTTGCTTGCCATTGCTTTTACCTTATTTTTTGCCTCGCCCAAAGTGCAAAGTCGTGTTGCGAATAGCATCACAAAGCGCATTAATACTTCATTTGACACGAATATAGGCATTGGCGAAGCTAAGATAGATCTTAGGGGTAATTTACGTCTTGGAAATGTTATCATTAAAGACCACAAAGAAGACACGCTTTTTTATGTTAAAGCCATTCGACTTAAACTTGAAGAATTTGAAGCAGTTTTAAACGGGGAGTACTCCTTTTCTGATCTAAGGGTGGATCAACCGTATGTAGCGATAAAAACCCATTTAGGGGAAGAACAGACTAACCTGAAACAATTTTTTCAAAAACTCAAACGCAATGATAAAAAAAGGAAAAAGCCCTTTGCAGCGGTGAACTCCCTAATCATTGACCAAGCAACGGTTTTTATTTCGGATGAAAATACCCGTTCTTCTTTTGAGATAAATGAGTTGAACACCTCTTTTTCTGATCTTTCTCTACGGGAGGAGCATTTAACAGGTCAAATCACGGCCTTAAATTATCATGCTCCCCAATTTGAAGATATCGAAGAGGTGCGGGCAACTTTTAGCCTTTCTCCCTCGTCCATAGAAATCCCTAATTTGAGCTTAAAATCAACCAATGCTAGCCTTGATGCTGCCATTGTAGTGACTAGCCCGCAATGGACAAAAGCGGCTATTCTTGAAAATGGTCGTTTGGATATTCAAGTAAATCAAGCAGATTTTGCAACTGAAATCTTCCGTGCAAACGAAAAATATCTTCCTAAGGGGAGCCTCAGGCTAAGTGGTAGAGCCCAGGGTCCCTTATCACAGCTCGATCTTAGGCTTTTTGCTCGTACAAATAACAATAGTGTCTTTGAAGGCGACTTGCTCATCGATATGAAAAGTACTGAGGAGATTTCAATTCTAGGGAAGCAATTTTCTGCGGCCCTTAACCCTAAAGATATAAAGCGCTACAGGGAAGTTTTTCTTCCTGCTAATACGCCACTGCAACACCTAGACTTAGAGCAATTTCTTGTCAATGGAAGTTTTGTTTATGATCATCAACAATCTTTGAATAGTTCGTTGACGTTGACGTTAAATCAAGGTGAATTGGGGTCAAACACCCGTTTAACAAAAAAGAAAAACACCTGGCTTTTAACCCAGCAATTCAAGTTGAGTCAATTGGGTAAAGGAGCCTTGTTTCGCGCTCAACCCTTGCTAGAAGAAATCAATGGTTATCTAAACTTGAAAGGAGAAATCATCGAAAAGAAATTGAATCAATTGAATTGGGAAAGTCATTTTAACACGGTTGTTTGGGATCAAGTTACCTACAACGAAATTCAATTAAATGGCTCTTCTCATCACAATCAACTTGACCTTTTTACACAAGTTGACGACGATCGAGTAAAATTAAATGCAAGTCTTCGCCAGGGGTTAAATGGTTCCCAAAATCAGTTGTTGATTCAAAGTGCCATAGACCGGATTGATCTGTCTGCATTTGGCTGGACGGCACCCCAGGCTGCGGTTGATCTATCCACTGAGTTAACCATAAAGGGAACAACCGATGCTTTAGAAGAAATTCGCCTTGAGAATACGCAAATCAAAAACAAGGACACCAAAAGTTCTTTTAATGATTTTTCACTTTTCTTTAAACGTGATCAAAATCGCAATACGATCATTCAAGAAACTTCAGATCTTTTTCAGTTTTCTCTGGAGGGAGATTTTAATTATCAAAATCTCCCAAGGATAGTAGAAAATGCTTTGCGAGAAGCGGTCTTGTTGCCAATAAAAACTCCTACCAGTAGAAAAGAACAATTTACGTTTGAACTTGCATTCAATACAAAAACCCTCCAGGCACTTTATCCTGCTATTGATACCCCTGATAATATTACATTAAAAGGAGAAATTAGTACCGTTAAAGGAGCCTCAAGTTTTTCCTTTGATTTGCCGTTTATTTCCTATCAGGGTTATGACATTAAAGGGCTATCTATCGTTACTTCGGCTAATGCTATAAAAGATCGTACCCGCTTTAAAGCAGAGAATTTATCTGGGAAAAACATTTTTATCTCTAATGTTGCATTAACAACTTCCCAAGGTCAAGACCGTTTAGCAGGAGAGTTTAAAGGACAGTTTGGTCGTGAGACTGAAAACTCCTTTTCATTAAATTTCACCTATCGTCAAGCCCCTACAAATAGCCTGTTTCAACTCGAGCAAGCTTTGATTGATTTAGATGGCGATCAATGGCGTTTATCTCCAAATCAAAAGAATCGTTTTTTATATGATTCCAAAATGGAAACCTTTACTATTCAAGGTTTAGCGTTGACTACTAGCGATCAATCCATTAACATTGATGGAAAATATCAATCGAAAAATAATTTTAATCTTCAACTAGTTACCAATCAACTTTCCCTGCAAAAGATCTTACCCAAAGGCGATAAATTTAATTTTGAAGGGGATTTGTCGTCTAATATATCCATCGTTCAAAACGATGCACAACAAATTTTTCAAACCGATTTAACGATCGATGGACTGGTGATCAATAGCGCTTCTATGGGGGATTTTTCACTAAATGCAGGAGGAAGTTCTCAACTTAAAACCTATCAACTCAATTCAACACTTGTCCATGAGGGTCGAAAAACCCTTCAAGCATTTGGAAACATTTATACGCCTTCAACCACAGCTCGTTTAGACATCGATTTAGATTTAAATGATTTTAATCTAGCTTTTCTTTCTGCCTTAGGGAAAGATAAATTGACCGGTATAAAAGGTTTTTTAAAGGGGAAACTAAACCTTTGGGGTACCTTTGATGACATCAAGATAAACGGCTTGAGTGAATTGAATCAATGGGAGATGTTTATTCCGTCTACAAATGCGCGTTATGCACTTGAAGAGGGAACAGTCGTTCGCTTTCAAGATCGTTTGATTCAATTTAACAATGCCCGTCTTCTCGATACTAAATCAAAAACTCAAGCGCTTTTAAATGGAAACTTACGCCATATAAATTTCAACGCTTGGGAAATGGATTTAGGAATCTCCACAAATCGCTTCTTGGTCTATGATCGTCCAGAAGATGAAAATGCCCTCTTTTATGGTCACGGTTATTTGTCGGGTGAAGCGCGATTTACAGGCCCAACAAAATCCCTTAAGTTAGAAGTTGAAGGTAGCACATCAGAGGGGACAACTTTAGTGATTCCTTGGCAAGAGGATAAAGGATTATCCGATACTTCTTTCATTGACTTTCTCCCTAAAGGCGTTGTGGTTGAGGAAGAAGTCACAGCTGATATCTCTGCGGTAGACGAGGCATTTCGAGGCTTTGAAATGGTCTTTGATCTCGATGTTAATCGCAATGCTGAGGTTGAAATAGTGGTAGATCAATCATCGGGAAGTACCTTATCGGGTCGTGGAGCGGGAAATATTTTGATTGAAACAAATATTGATGGAAAATTCAATATTTGGGGAGATTTTATCGCTTATGACGGGATATATAATTTTAAAAACCTAGGTTTAATTGATAAGAAGTTTGCGGTAGAGCAAGGGGGGACAATTGTATGGGAAGGAGACCCGCTAGAAGCACAACTCAATATAGAAGCAACCTATCAAGTTCCGGGAGGAGCTAATCCAGCCCTATTGGTTGATAACCCAAATTTTAATCGAAAAATCCCCACCAACGTCGAGATACAATTAGTGGGAAATCTCATCAAACCCGATGATCCAGTCTTTGATATTTCTTTTCCCAATACTACTGGAATTGTTGTATCCGAGATTAATTATCGCCTTGCCGATCAACAACGCAGGCAATTACAAGCCATTTCATTACTGTCTCAAGGGATTTTTATTAGTGATGTTTCGGTTTCATTACAAGGGATTACAAATAATCTTTACGAAAAAGCTTCAGATGTTTTTAGTACCCTTTTAGGATCAAACGAGGGGAAGCTTAATGTAGGGCTTAACTATCTTCAAGGGGAAGAGAATCCAGCATTTGATCTTAGAACTGAAGATCGTATTGGATTAACCCTAAGTACCCAAATTAGTGATCGTATTTTAATCAATGGAAAAATCGGGGTTCCCATTGATGGAGTAGAACAATCGGTCATTGTGGGAGATGTTCAAATTGACTTCATCTTAAATGAAAGTGGTTCCCTTAAGGCAAAAGTCTTTAATCGTGAAAATGACTTTCGTTATTTAGGGGATGAATTTGGTTATACACAAGGTATGGGTATGTCCTATCAAGTTGATTTTAATACCTTTCAAGAATTGTTGCAAAAGATTACTTCAAAAGCGACAGAATCAAGTCAAATTCAAGTAAATCCACCTATTTCAAGCGCGATTGATTTTCTCAATAAGGAAAACTGAAAACGTTGTCGTTTTTTAAATACTGTTTTTTTTCCTTTGGGATAGGGGGTCGAAATATTATTCGTTAAATTTGAAGCTGATTATGAAAGAAACCATAAAAAGAATCGCTGTCTTGACCTCTGGTGGAGATGCACCAGGAATGAATGCAGCAGTTAGAGCCGTTGTTCGTTCCAGTATTTTCTATGGTCTTGAATGTTATGTAGTGTATCAAGGCTACCAAGGTCTAATAGAAGGAAATCTCAAGCAATTTACCGCTCGAAGTGTCAATAACATTGTCAATAAAGGGGGAACGATTCTCAAGTCAGCTCGTTCGTTAGAATTTAGAACACCCGAGGGTAGAAAAAAGGCATTTGCAAATCTTCAAAAATTTGAAATAGATGCTCTTGTCGTCATTGGTGGAGATGGTTCTTTTACGGGAGCCATGATTTTTAATCAAGAATTTGACTTTCCTGTTATTGGTATTCCTGGAACAATCGATAACGATATTTTTGGAACACAATATACCCTGGGCTATGATACTGCCATTAACACTGTGGTTGACGTAATTGATAAAATTCGCGATACTGCAAGTTCTCATAATCGCTTATTTTTCGTAGAAGTGATGGGTAGAGATGCTGGTCATATTGCCTTGAACTCTGGAATAGGAGCAGGGGCAGAAGAAATTTTAATCCCCGAGGAAAACAGAGGACTAGAACAGCTTTTGGACTCCTTAAAAAAGAGTGAAAAATCGGGCAAATCTTCCAGTATTGTGGTTGTAGCCGAAGGGGATAAAACCGGAAAAAACGTTTTTGAACTAGCCGCTTATGTAGAGCAAAACCTTCCACACTATGAAGTAAGGGTTTCTGTACTGGGGCATATGCAACGCGGTGGATCACCCAGCTGTTTTGATCGTGTCCTAGCGTCTCGCATGGGAGTTCATGCCGTTGAATCCCTGCAAAATGGAGCCAGTAGTGTAATGGTGGGAGTGGTGAATGATCAAATGCAATTAACTCCACTAGATCAAGCCATCAAAGGAAAATCAGAAATAAATCAAAATCTGTTGCGCGTCACAGATATACTCTCAATTTAAAATCAAATTAATCTAAATAACATGTCAATTAAAATTGGAATTAACGGTTTTGGAAGAATAGGAAGAATGGTCTTTCGTTCTGCCATGAAACAAGAAGATGTTACAATCGTAGGAGTGAACGATCTTTTAGCAGTAGATCACTTAGCCTATTTATTAAAGTATGACTCTGTTCACGGGAAATACGATGGAACAGTTGAAGTAGATGGTGGAGATTTAGTCGTTGATGGCCAACGTGTTAAAATTTCAGCAGAGCGCAATCCAGCTGAAATCGGCTGGGGTGCACTGGGAACTGATGTTGTTGCCGAGTGTACAGGGATTTTTACCACCCTTGAAAAAGCACAGGCACATATTGATGGCGGTGCCAAAAAGGTGGTGATTTCAGCTCCTTCAGCAGATGCTCCTATGTTTGTTATGGGAGTAAACCATCAAGAAGCAACAGCAGATCAAACAATTGTTTCAAATGCATCTTGTACGACGAACTGTCTTGCACCTATCGCTAAAGTTCTAGATGATAATTTTGGGATTGCAGAAGGTTTAATGACCACAGTTCACGCTACCACTGCAACACAGTTTACAGTTGATGGTCCTTCAAAAAAGGATTATCGTGGCGGACGTAGTTCATTAGTCAATATTATGCCAGCTTCAACTGGTGCGGCAAAGGCTGTTACTAAAGTAATTCCTTCATTAGTGGGGAAATTAACAGGAATGGCTTTTCGTGTCCCTACAGCAAATGTATCTGTAGTGGATTTGACTGTTCGTTTAGAAAAAGCAACGAGCTATGATGCCATTAAAGCTGTTATGCAACAATATGCAGAAGGTGACATGGCCGGTGTTTTAGGCTATACTGATGAGGCTGTGGTATCACAGGACTTTATTGGAGATGCCCGTACATCAATCTTTGATGCTGGTGCAGGTATGGAACTAAATGAAAACTTCTTCAAAATTATTAGCTGGTACGATAACGAATGTGGGTATTCGAATAAACTAATCGATCTTGCTAAGCACGTTAACGCGCTATAATTATGTATTTAATTGTCGATAGTGGTTCAACAAAAACCGACTGGTTTGCTGTGGATCAATCTGGTGAAGTTTTATTTTCAACACAAACGCTTGGGTTAAATCCCCAGGTGTTGTCATCAGCTATTCTTAATGAACGCATTATTAACAATTATCAAATCTATTCAAATAGAGATGAGGTAACTCATCTCTATTTTTATGGTGCTGGTTGTGGGATTCAATCAACCGTTGACCGTATATTAAAAGTGTTTCAAGAAATATTCACTCGTTGTGAATTCATCATTAAAGAAGATACTTATGCTGCGGTTTACTCTACTGCAAAACCAGCAACACCTTCCATTGTTTGTATTTTAGGTACTGGCTCAAATTGTTCTTATTTTGATGGTTTTAATGTCGAGCAACGTGTGGTTTCACTAGGTTACATTTTGATGGATGAAGCCAGTGGAAATTTCTTTGGAAAACAGTTAGTGAGAGGGTATTACTTCAATGAAATGCCAAAGCATCTCTACGCTAAGTTCGAAGAAGATTTTAAACTGGACCCTGATACGGTTAAAGAAAACCTTTACCGAAAAGAAAATCCTAATACCTATTTGGCGAAATTCGCTAAATTTTTGATTGAGCATAAAGAAGACCCTTATATGCAAACCATCATCATGGCAGGTTTAGATCGATTTATTCGCCATCAAATTCTACAGTTTGATGATGCGAGAGAAATCCCTATTCACTTTGTCGGTTCCATTGCTCATTTTCTCCAAGCAGAAGTAGAGCAAAAATTAACAGAATACGGTTTGACAATGGGGAATGTTGTTAAACGGCCCATCGACGGTTTAGTGGAGTATCACGTCGCTTCTTTAGAGCTCAAAAAATAGCGAACTAGATTATTTTACGGCAATCATTGAAATTTCAATGCGTACAAATTTTGGTAAGTTTGAAACTTCAACCGTTTCTCTTGCTGGAGCTGTATCGTGATTAAAGTATTGACCATAAACGTCATTAACTGCAGCAAAATTATTCATATCACTCAAGAAAATAGAGGTTTTTACCACATGATCAAAGGTCATATTTGCTGCTTCAAGTACCGCTTTTAAATTGTGCATTACTTGTTTTGTTTCTGCTTCAAGATCACCTTCTACAAGCTCCATTGAACCAGGAATAAGAGGGATTTGCCCAGACAAATAGAGGGTGTCGTTGACGAGGACGGCTTGATTGTATGGGCCTAGTGGTGCAGGGGCTTTCTCTGTCGTGATAATTGTTTTTTTCATACTCATTAGATTATAATCGACGATCGTTTTCACGTCGCTTTTCATATTTTAAATCGCTTAAAAGTCCAGATTTAATTCCAATAAAGAAATACCATGATGCTCGATCACTAAAAGGAACCCAACTAAAATTTAATCGCCAGCTGTCTAAGTCACGATCAAACCTGAATTGCGTGTAGGTTACTCCTTTTCCTTTAAAGTCATAACCGGTTGACACCCCAACTTTCCATTTAGGGGTAAGGTCAACATCTCCAGATATCATCAAAGAATTATTGGAGAATTCGTTTTGTCCACGGTTGTTGTTGTAGGTCAAGGAATGCGCAAAGGTTAAATTCCACGGAATTTCTGTTCTATAAAGATCCCCAGTGACTGCTTCGCTTTTTTGGTTTTTATTAAAAAGACCATTTGAGAAGTCATTTGATTTTCCAAAAAGATCATCTTCTCTTCCACCACCAGATAGTCGTTCTTGTTCTGCAAAATCGAGTGCATCTTGATCGACTTCATTCTCCTCTTCTTCTTCCTCTTCTTCCTTCTTTTTGAATGTGTTATTATCGAGTTTAAAATTCGTGTTCACATTTGCACTTGTCATTCGCAACAATCCGCCTCCATTTTTGATGTGAAATACATTGATTCGATTCAATTCTTCGTCAATTCCATAGGGGTCAAAAGTTGCATTAAGATTGACGGTCAATTCATTTTTAAACAATTTTAATGCAGTACTCATACGAACAGGGGAGAGTTGAAATTCTTCTCCTGCTAAATTGTAACTCGTGGAGATATTAAAATTATCTAAGAGGGTGATTTTTTTAGCTTCGGTCGCGGTGGTGTCTTTGTCGGTTACTTTTGCTTCTAATGAATTATTAATGCTAAGCCCTAACGAATTAGAGAAAGAGCGTGATGGCGAACCAAAGAGTGCATTCTCAAAGCGAGTGTATTCTGCGGTATTTCCATTTGCATCAATAATGTAGCTGTCATAATATTTGTCGAAGCTGGGTTGTGTACTGTAACTAATTGACGGTCGCACTGTGTGACGAATCGACTGTAGTTTCTTCCCTTCTTTAAAGTTAAAGGTACCATAAACAGTAGTCCCTAAGCTCGCACTATAATTATAGGTTCTAAAAGCATCAAATCCTTTAATGGTGTCCTTTACCACTCCATCGGTTTCATTGTAATCACGGTATGCAATGGTGTTTGGCGTCCATATTTCTCGATATGTTCCACCCGCACTAATACTGAGGTGCTTAAAAATTTTAAAGTTCGTTGCTAATGGGATCGTGTGACTAACACCACCAACGGCATCGTCATACATTGCCTTAGTAAAAAGTTTTTCCTCGGTTGTTTGAATGCGGCTTTCAGCTAGTGTTGTTAGTTGAAAGTTGATGTTTTGTATAATCCCTTTTTTTGCTCCCTCTCGTTTTGCAAAAGGATAAATACGTTCCATGTTTCCTTGAAAAGTGGGGAGGGTGAGATTTGCCGTTTGGGTATTTTTATTTTGAGATAAACTCGTGGTCAAAGAAATGTTTACCCGTGGATATTTAGGAAAAGTACGTGAATAAGAGACCGAAGAACTTAAGTTATTATTCAAAAAGTTCGCACTGTTCAACTGATTAATGGATTGTTGAAAATATTCGCTACTCCCTAGGTTGACCGATGCAGAGAAGGTTGCGTTAGGGCTAGCTTTTGCGTCTTGTCGATGCGTCCACCTTATATTGTAAACACTGGTTTTTGAGTAATCGTCAAAACCGCGTTCTCCATTGACTAATTTTTCATAGCGAAAGCTAAAGTTTCCAGCGAATTTATAATTCAATTTATAGGTGGTGTCCCACCGAAGACCATAACTGCCGTTGGTGTAATAATCCCCTGTTAGGTTAATGTCAAAATACTCCGAGAAGGGCAGGTAGTATCCCAGGTTTTGCAAATAAAATCCACGTTGGTTATTCTCACCAAAGGTGGGAAAAATAAACCCAGAAGTTTTTGTGTCACCCGCAGGGAAATAAGCAAAAGGCACAAAAACTGGCGTGGGGACGTTGGCAATATAAAGATTACTAACGCTAGCCACGATTTTTCCTCCTGGAACTAATTTTCCTTGGCGTATTCTAATGTAGTAGTCTGGGTTATCGGGGTCGGAAGCAGTGGTAACCTTTGCGTTTTTTATGTAATAGAGGGAGTCGTTTTCTTTTTTGGTAAAACTCGAAAATACATTCATCCCACTTTGGGCTGTTTTAGAATTCCAAATAAGGGCTCGTTTACTATCAAAATTAAAACGAATTGAATCGGGATTAACTTCATCTCGTCCTTGAATAAAAACAGGCTTTTGACTAAGCCTACCGGTAGAATCTGCAATACGACCAGCATAGACCTCATTTTTTGTGTAATCTAGTACGATTAAACCCGCAGTAAGCTCCATGTCCTGGTACTCTAATTTCGCTTGATTATAGAGTCGAATCTTATTGGTTTTTTGATTGATTTTTACCGAGTCTTTTGCCGTGTAGCGAATCAAGTCCAGTAACAAAGGCTCTTTTTCAGGAATACTATCCTTTGCTTGAACACTAATACTGTCGAGCTTGATTTCCTCCACAAGATCGAGCGAAGGAAGACTATCTTGTTTTTTAAATGGAGAAACGTCTTGCGCAAGAAGGGAAGACAAACCAAACAACACAGGGAGAATTGATAAGTAAAAAGACTTTGTTCGCAAGCTGATAAAGGCTAAATTTGTAATAACCGATCTAAGGTCAAAATTACGCATATTTTTAAAGACTTAAGCGGTTTTATGTTTTTATTAGTAATGAAGAATTTCCCTTTTACACGATACCTTAATTGTTGCATGATTGCTTTTGTCTTTAGCAGTTTTATGCTTTATGGACAAACGCAAAAAAATGATTTTGTCGTAGTGCTAGATGCTGGTCATGGGGGAAAAGATACAGGAAATCGTGGGAATGGATATTTTGAAAAACATATTGCATTAAATATCACAAAATCCATTGGAGCGCAGCTTTCAAAGAAAAAGGGAATTAAGGTCATCTACACGCGTAAAGATGATCGTTTTATTCAACTAAACAATCGCGCTAAAATTGCTAATCAAGCAGATGCAGATTTATTTGTTTCCATTCATTGCGATGCTTTTACTTCTCCAAAAGCTTATGGAGCAGGTACTTTTGTTTTAGGACTGCATCGCACCAAAGACAATTTTAGAATTGCTAAAAAAGAAAACTCGGTTATCTTTTTAGAAGAAGATTATGAAACCACTTATGATGGTTTTGATCCAAATAATCCTGAATCGGTCATTAGTTTATTACTGATGCAAGAGACGTATCAAGGACAAAGTATCGAAGCGGCTAGTACCATTCAAAAAAGCTTTGTTACCAATTTAAATCGGAAAGATCGAACGGTGAAACAAGCAGGGTTTTTGGTCCTGCGTGAAACCTATATGCCCAGTGTTCTGGTTGAAGTAGGCTTCTTGACCAATAAAAAAGAAGGACAGTATCTCAACTCAAAAAAGGGGCAGCAGGAAATGGCTACTACTATTGCACAAGCCATTTTGAATTATCGCAATCAACGGGTCGCCTCTATTTCAAGCAAACCCCTAGAGGACAAGGTGATGCCTAAAAAGCCTGAGCCCTCAAAAGAAGACACTCCACCTCCCGCCACCACGGATGAAATCATCTTTAAAGTTCAAATTGCCGCAAGTTCAAAATCATTAAAGCTCACTAAGAGTAACTTTAAAGGATTAAAAAACCTTAGTGTTGAAAAGAGTGGAAATTTATACCGCTATTTCTATGGGCAAACAAAGCTCTATAAAACAGCAGAAAAGCTAAAGCAAAAAGCCGTAAAGGCAGGCTATCAACACGCCTTTTTAGTCGCGTATAAAGCTGGGATAAAAATCCCAATGGCCGATGCAATCTCACAAAATAAATAAGGCTAAAAACAGAAATAATGCTTAGTTTTGAGACAAACTAAACTCCAAGCCTTTGAAGCTATCTAACGAAATCAAAGCCGCACTAATCATCATAGGCGGCATCCTTTTATTTCTCATTGGATTTAACTTCCTTAACGGCACTTCTTTGTTCAAGAGTGAACATACCCATTACGCCGTTTATGATAACGTAGAAGGTTTACAAATCGGCACAAAAGTGACCATTAACGGCCTTGCTGTTGGGAAAGTAGCTGCCATCGATTTTTTACCTAATTCTGACAAAATACTGGTGTCATTCACCCTGCGTAACGATGTGGCCTTTTCTAGAAATAGCTCGGCTGAATTATATGAAGCAGGTTTGATAGGAGGGAAGTCCATCGCTATTGTTCCGGTGTATGATCGCGCAGCAAAACTTAAAGATGGCGACACCCTTCGCGCTACCGTTAAACCTGGATTAACCGATGTTGTGAATCAACAAATCGCCCCTCTTCAGCAAAAATTAGAAAGTGTATTGTCAAACGCCGACACGCTCTTTGTTGGGATTAACCAGGTGTTTAATAAAGAAGGAAAGAATAATTTATCGGCTAGCTTGACAGAACTATCTTCTACTGTTAAAAACATAAATGCTGTCGCTCGATCTTTAGATAATTTACTGTCTAAGCAAGAGGGTAATCTCAATACCACCCTAGACAATTTGGCCACCATTAGTAAAAATGTCAATCAATTATCCGATTCGCTTGCGCAATCTAATATCAAACAAAGTATTCGCTCTTTTGAAACAACGCTTAATCGTTTAAACAGCCTTTTAGAAAACCTTGAACAAGGGAAAGGCTCCATGGGTAAACTATTGAAAGATGAGCAGCTTTACAACAATATTGAAGCCAGTACAAAAGAAATTGAATTACTAATTAAAGACCTCAAAGAACACCCCAAACGATATGTTCATTTTTCTTTATTTGGAAAAAAAGAGGAAGCTTATAATGCTAAAAAAGAAGACTAAATGCTATTAGAGTTTTTACCTAACATTGTATTCTTTGCACTACTTGTTATTGCCATTGGATTTTTTGCACGTAATGTGGGAAGAATTAGACGCAATATATTTTTGGGTCGAAAAGTAGACCGAAGTGATCGCTCGAGTGAGCGATGGGGAAATATGGCTAGGATTGCCCTAGGGCAGTCAAAAATGGTGAAGCGTCCCATTGCTGGTTTGCTTCATGTTATTGTCTATGTAGGCTTTGTCCTTATCAACATAGAGTTGCTAGAAATTGTAGTGGATGGTATCGCAGGAACACATCGAATCTTTGCGCCCTACTTAGGTGGTTTTTACGATGTATTAATTGCGTCCTTCGAGCTATTTGCCGCCTTAGTATTAATAGCGGTTATCCTTTTTTGGTGCAGAAGAAATGTAATGCGAATCCAACGATTTTGGAAAGATGAAATGAAAGGCTGGCCAAAGTTAGATGCCGACCTTATTCTCTATTTTGAAGTCATTTTGATGGGATTGTTTTTAACCATGAATGGAGCAGATTTAGCCATTCAAACCTATTATCCCGATGCACCTCATTATTCACAGGCAGGATCATTCCCCGTGAGTCAATTCATTGTGCCATTTTTTGAAGGAAGCGACCTTTCTTCCATCGTGATGATTGAGCGCTCAGCCTGGTGGATGCATATCATAGGGATCTTTTTCTTCCTCAATTACCTCTATTACTCAAAGCACCTCCATATTTTACTAGCTTTCCCCAATACTTTTTTTGCTAATCTTAAACCTAAAGGACAGTTTGCGAATAATGCAAACGTCACGGCAGAGGTTCAATTAATGATGGATCCTAATGCCGATCCCTATGCTGCAACCGATGGGGCAGAAGAAGTTGAAAAATTTGGAGCCTCTGATGTAATGGATTTAAACCAAGTACAATTATTAAACGCCTACACTTGTACCGAGTGTGGTCGCTGTACCAGTGAATGTCCTGCAAATCAAACAGGGAAAAAGCTTTCACCGCGCAAAATCATGATGGATACCCGCGATCGTTTAACCGAAGTAGGGAACAATATCGAGAAAAACAAAGGGGAATTTATTGCTGATGGGAAGCAACTCCTAGGTGATTACATTTCGCATGAAGAATTATGGGCGTGTACTTCTTGCAACGCTTGTGTTGAAGCTTGTCCAGTAGACATAGAACCCTTATCGATCATCATGGACATGCGTCAATATCTTGTGATGGAGGAATCTGCCGCCCCTTCAGATCTTAATAATATGATGAGTAATATTGAAAATAACGGGGCTCCATGGCCTTTTAATCAACAAGATAGAGCCAATTGGGCACAAGAATTATAAACCACAAACCACCATTATGCACAAAGAAGAAGCAGAAAGCTATTTACACAAAAAAGTTGAAGACGGAGAAGAAGTAAGTCCAGTACTTCCCGAAGGGATTAAAAACTACCTTATCGATATCGATGGGACCATCTGTGATGATATCCCAAACGAAGAGCCCGAGCGTATGGCTACGGCACAACTTTATCCCGATGCCCTAGAGACACTTAATGGATGGTATGATCAAGGTCACTTGATTTGTTTCTTTACCTCAAGAGTAGAAAGTCATCGTGAAGTGACCGAAACTTGGCTCAAAGAAAACGGTTTTAAATACCACAGCCTTTTAATGGGCAAACCTAGAGGAGGAAACTATCACTGGATCGATAACCACCTTGTTAAAGCTACCCGATACAACGGTAAATTCACCGATCTTGTTGAAAAAGATGTAACCATCGAAGTTTTTGACGACGGGCAGCACGATTAAATAAATTTTTATGGTAAAAGTATCCACATTAGCCGAATGCATGGCTGAAGGACGAACCCCCGAAATTCTCTTTTGGGTAGGTTGTGCTGGAAGTTTTGATGAAAGAGCAAAAAAAATTACCAAAGCATTTGTAAAGATTTTACACAATGCTGGAGTAGATTTTGCCGTTCTAGGCGCCGAGGAAAGTTGCAGTGGTGACCCCGCTAAACGCGCTGGAAATGAGTTTTTATTTCAAATGCAAGCCATGACGAATATAGAAGTCATGAATGCTTATGAGGTTAAAAAAATTGTTACCACTTGTCCGCACTGTTTCAATACTCTAAAGAATGAATACCCAGAGTTAGGGGGTAAGTATGAAGTGATTCATCACACGCAACTTTTACGTGATTTGCTCGATGATGGTCGTATGACCATTGCAGAGGGTACTTTTAAAGGAAAGCGCATTACCTACCACGATCCATGTTACCTGGGACGTGCTAATAATATTTATGAAGCCCCCAGGGAACTCATTCAAAAGCTCGATGCTGAATTAGTTGAAATGAAAAGCTGCAAGTCGCGAGGTTTATGCTGCGGAGCTGGAGGGGCACAAATGTTCAAAGAACCTGAAGAAGGGAAGAAGGACATCAACATTGAGCGAACCGAACAAGCGCTTGAAACCCAACCGGATATTATTGCTGCTGGATGCCCTTTTTGTAACACCATGTTATCCGATGGTGTTAAGAATAAAGAAAAAGAAGATAGTTTGCCGGTTTTAGACCTGGCTGAAATGATTGCTACCGCAAAAGATATCTAATGTTAGTCCCTTTTTCTAGCTTACCCGATCATGCTCGTGTTTGGATTTATCCATCTTCACGGCCTTTTACTTTAGAAGAAAAACAAGCAATTAGCGAAAAGTTAAGTCAGTTTTTAAATCAATGGGCCACCCATGGTACCCCACTAAAAACAGGATTTGATTTACCCTATGATCATTTCATTGTCATTGGTTTAGATGAAGAAGTTCAAGGTGCTTCGGGTTGTTCGATTGATGCTTCGGTACATTTAATTCAACAATTAGAAGCTCAGTTTGATTTGGTGCTTTTGGATAAGATGAATGTTTGTTATCGTGAGAAAAACACCATTCATTATACCCCGTTAAAAGAGTTTAGGAAACTAGCGAAAACACCAAAAGTATCCCTAGAAACCATCGTTTTTAATAACCTAGTGGTAGATAAATCTGAGTACAATAGTTTGTGGGAAGTTCCAGCCTTTGATAGCTGGCATGCTCGATTCATTAAATAATAATTGGCCTATGCGTTATTTCGTTTTCTTCCTTTTTTTAGGGAGTTTTTCTTTTGCACAAAAATCGATTGATCCTTTATTAGCAAATGATAGTAAGGCGCAACAACAATGGGTGGATAGCGTCTATGCGCAAATGAGTGTGGATGAAAAAATTGGTCAACTCTTTATGGTGATGGCCTTTAGCGAGCAAGGCGAGTCTCATTTTCAAGAAATTAAACGTCAAGTAGAAGACCATCATCTAGGCGGAATTATTTTTTCTCTAGGTGGCCCAATAGAACAAACTCATTGGTTGAATCGATTGCAAAAGAGCAGTAAAATTCCTTTGTTGATTGGGATGGATGCAGAGTGGGGAGTGGCCATGCGCTTAGATTCTGTCCAAGCTTTCCCGTGGAATATGACCCTGGGGGCGATTCAAGATAACAAATTGGTTGAAGCCATTGGACACCGCATTGGTGAACAAGCAAAACGCCTGGGGGTTCATATTAATTTTGCCCCTGATGTTGATATTAATACCAATCCGAAAAATCCGATTATCGGGAACCGTTCTTTTGGGGAGGAAAAAGAAAATGTAACCCAAAAAGGGCTGGCTTTTATGCGGGGAATGCACCAGGCTGGGGTTCTATCCTCGGCAAAGCATTTTCCAGGTCATGGGGATACTGCAAAAGATTCCCATCTTGATCTACCGTTGATTGGTTTTGATCAAGACCGCCTGTTGTCTACAGAGCTATATCCTTTTGATCGTTTAATGCAAGCAGGGGTTTCCTCTGTAATGGTTGGTCATTTAAATGTACCCGCCCTGGATGCTGGAATACCCTCTTCACTTTCAAAAAAAATCATTGAAGATTATTTAGTTAAACGGAATAATTATCAAGGTTTAATCATTACCGATGCCCTCAATATGGGCGCTGCTTCTGAAGTAGCAAAAATCAATAGCATAGATGTAGCGGCCTTTTTAGCGGGAAATGATATCCTTCTTATTCCTAACGATTTGAAGAAAGCAGTTAAAAAGATGAAGCGCGCTTTTAAGCAGAAAAAGTTTACTGAGGAGCGCTTGGCTCAATCGGTCAAAAAAATCTTAAAAGCTAAATACAAAGTTGGTTTATCTGATTTTACTCCTATTTCCACACAGCGTATTCCCGAGGATATCAATAGTTCAATCGATGAATATCTCGTGCACAAGGCAATGGGAGAGGCGATCACCTTATTAAAAAATGACGCTGTTCTTCCTTTGAAGAAGAAAGAAGTGATCGGTTTTTTATCCCTTGGGGATGATGATGGGGAAAGCTTTTATAAAGCATTGTCCGGTCAACGGCTGTTACAGCGCCTCACCTTTACAGGAGAAATAGCACCTGTGCTTAATGCAGCAGAAAAATTGTCTACTATAGTTGTGGGCTTTCACCGATCAAATGACAACCCATGGAAGGCCTCGGATTTTACGGCTAAGGAACGTCGTTTACTCCTAGAATTGACCAAACGACATAAGGTGATTTTGGCAAGTTTTGTAAAGCCCTATGCGCTTTCAAAGCTTGAAAATCTAACGTCTTTTTCGAGTATTCTAGTTGGATATCAAAACAATGAAGCAGCGCAACAACAAGTCGCAAATATCATTTTAGGCGAGGAACTCGCCAAAGGGAAATTACCCGTTTCCATTCACCCAGACTATCCTGCAGGTCATGGGATGATCGAAATTGATTCCACCAACGAATTAGAGCGTGCGACCCCTTTTGATGTTGGGATCGATACGCTTGCGCTTTCAAAACTAGACCGTTTAGCGCAAACTGCTTTAGATTCTTTGGTCGCTCCAGGATTTCAAATCTTAGCGGCACGCAACGGAAAGGTGTTTTATCATAAAGCCTTTGGGCACCATACGTTTGAACGTAAAAAAGAAGTGCGATTAACCGATGTATATGATGTTGCTTCTTTGACAAAAATTTTAGCGACTCTTCCTTTATTGATGCAAGAGGTTGATGAAGGTAAAATGAGTTTTGACGCTACACTAGGTGCGTTATCACCACAATTTCAAGGGTCGAATAAAGCTGAGTTAACGTTCAAAGAAGTGTTGTCACATCAAGCTGGGATTACGCCTTGGATTCCTTTTTATAAAGAAACGTTGCGGGAAAAAGACGGAAAACGCTTACGCAAGTTTTATCGTAGCAAAGCTTCAAAACGTTTCCCCATTGAAGTGGCCAAAGGTGTTTTTGGAAAAGTGACATTAGCCCAAGATCAACTCGAGGTTTTGATTCAAAGCGACTTGATTGAAAAAGGCTATCATTATTCGGATTTGCCTTTAATTTTCATGCAACATATACTAGAAGAGCGTTATAATACGAGCCTAGATGATATAGCTCAATCACGTATTTTCTCCCCTTTAGGGTTAACTGCAACGGGCTTTAATGTCCATAAAACGTTACCCCAAAATCGTATTGTTCCATCTGAAGTCGATGATTACTTTCGCCAGCAAGAATTGCAAGGGTATGTCCACGACATGACCGCGGCCTTGCAGGGCGGCGTGAGCGGTCACGCTGGCTTGTTTTCAAATGCGTTAGAAGTAGCTACCATTATGCAACTCTATCTACAAAAAGGAAGCTATGCTGGCACAAAGTTTTTTTCATCTGCTACCTTTGATGCTTTTAATCAATGTTACTATTGCCCAGAAGAAAACCGCCGTGGTATTGGACTAGATAAACCACAGTTATGGGGTGGGGGAATGGCTTTTGATGGGATTTCACCCAAAAGCTTTGGACATTCTGGTTTCACAGGAACCTATGCATGGGCCGACCCAGAAACAGGGATTGTTTTTGTCTTTTTATCTAATCGAACTTATCCTTCAGCAAAAAATAGAAAGCTAATCGATCAGAGTATTCGCCCGCGAATGCTTAAATTAGTCCACGACGCTATTCTTTACTAAATGAAAATTGCTATTGTTTGTTATCCCACCTTTGGTGGAAGCGGGGTTGTCGCGACAGAGTTAGGCCTTGCCCTAGCCGATCGTGGTCACGATGTTCACTTTATTACCTATAAGCAACCTGTTCGATTAGAAATCCTCAACAGTAGTTTGCATTTTCACGAGGTCAATGTTCCCGATTATCCTTTATTCCATTATCAGCCCTATGAATTGGCCTTATCCAGTAAATTAGTTGATACCGTTAAAACCTATGGGATAGAACTCTTGCATGTACATTATGCCATTCCACATGCTTATGCGGGCTATATGGCCAAACAAATGCTAAAAGATCAAGGCATTGATCTTCCCATGGTAACGACCTTGCACGGTACAGATGTCACTTTAGTGGGAAAGCATCCCTTTTATAAACCTGCGGTTACCTTTAGCATTAATCATTCGGATTGTGTGACCTCTGTTTCAGAAAGTTTAAAACAAGATACCCTAGGTGTATTTGATGTTAATAAGGAAATTAAGGTAATTCCAAATTTTGTTGATTTTTCAAAGCATCAGCATCATGACGAAGATTGTCAACGCAGTTTAATTGCCGAGGATGAACAAAAGATTATTACGCACATTAGCAATTTTAGAAAGGTAAAACGAATTGACGATGTTATCGAAGTTTTTTATCGTATTCAACAAGAAGTCAATGCCATCTTAATCATGGTGGGCGATGGTCCAGAACGATTAAAGGCAATGGAGGTTTGTGAAACATTAGGGATTGAGGAGCGTGTTAAATTCTTAGGCAAGAGTAACCAGGTGTATCAAATACTGTGTTATTCAGACTTATTTGTTTTACCCTCGGGATCAGAGAGCTTTGGGCTTTCAGCCCTTGAAGCCATGATGATGCGTGTTCCTGTAATTTCCACTAATGTGGGAGGATTACCCGAAGTGAATATCGAGGGTGAGTCAGGCCATTTGTTTGATTTAGGGGATGTAGATGGCATGGCCAAAGCATCCATTCAACTCCTACAAGACGAGGCAAAACTAGAACATATGAAGGATACTGCTCATGCTATCGCAAGACGCTTTGATATAGAGGCAGTGGTCAATCAATACATTGATGTATATAAAAAAGCCTTAAGCCGATGAGCTATTCAGGGTGATAGATGCGCTCTGCATTCGCATAAATTGTTGCCTTATCAAAGGTCATTTTCTTTGTTTTAAATTGCGTATAAAGTTCCATTTGATCCCCATAGTGAGGAGAGTCAGGATGGTCGGATGAACCATAGGAAATCACCGACTCAATCTCGGGTCCCGCTGGGGTGAATTTCACTAATTCAATGTAGGATTCTCCAGCAGTTACTTTCACTTTTCCATCTTTGTGTGGGACAGATGACATGGCGGTTACTACATCATTTATTCCAAATACAGCTAATTCTTTTGTGCCTCGAACCAATTTTTGATAATCGCCTAGAGCGACCTGAGTGGTACCAAAATACTTTAGCATATGCGCCTTGGTATTTCTAAAGGCCTTCGCCAAAATTGCTGGTGGGATGATCTTTGGCTCTGGTAACTGATTATAAAAAGGCCGTAATTGATGATATAGCATAAGATAAGTTCCTGCACCTAGCGATTCGGCGTTTGCTTTTCGATCCCAATTTTGTACACGACGAATCAGTTCACTGATGTCGGGATATTTTTCTGGATCCATTTTATCCAAATAGTTGATGTTCATCCAGGAGTAAACAAAAGGTTTAGGAAGTTGGTGATCGTATTTGATGCGTTTAAAGTCATCATAAGAGATTTTGTCTTCTGCCTCAATCAAATTACGTAAGCGTGTTGAGCGGTTGTTGTGATAGGTTTCAAAATTAGCGTCTTTTGAATAGTGATCAGGATTAGGGTTATTCACACTATCTGAAGAGAAAAACGGACTGTGATTGGCATTGTAAAAGTAACCTGAAGTGGGTTGAATCACTTGAGGGAGTTCTTCGATCGCATAGGTTTCTGTCCAGAGTGTTTTTCGGGTATTTCCCGGAACAACTTCTTTCCAGTTGTATCCCTCAGCACGTTTTGGAATGAGTCCATTTGAAATATAAAAAATGGTATCATTTTTATCGGCATAGCCAATGTTGTAGCCTGGTAAGGCTTTCATTTTTAGGATGTCATAAAACTCGGTAAACGATTTGGCTTTATTCATACGCCACCATTGTTCTAAGGCTCGTACTTCAAACAAGGCAGGGGTGCGAACAGCATAATAGCCCGATTTATTTTTTAAGGTAGGGCCAAAGATGCTTTGGTAATATTTTTTTGAAATGCTAATGGGAATTCCTAAAATTTTAATGGTGAGTTTTGCTTTTTTCTCTTCCAGGGTCAAGTAGTCATCATCTACTTTATATTGTCCTTTTTTTGAGGGGTGCATTTCGAGTTTAAATACATCGGTTTTATCGGGATAGTTAACTGTATGCGCCCAGCCTAAGTGTTGATTTGCCCCAATTAGAATACTGGGCGTTCCCGCAAAAAGCGCCCCAATAATATTGGTGCCTTCTTCGCTGCAAAGATGGGCTTCATACCAAGATACAGGACCGTCAAGGGGTTGATGGGTGTTAATGGCTAGGTAGGTGTTTCCATCGCTGGTTTTACTGCTGTTAAAGGCAAAGGTATTTGATCCGGTGATTTCTTCTTGAGGGGCTTCTAGTTTTACGTTGTTCCCTACAATGCGTTGTACCCAGTAATCTCCGCGTGAAGAAACAAAGAGTTGTAACTGTGCATAGCGCAACATCCGCTTTGGAGTGATAGGAAAGAGGGATTCTTCAAGTACTTCATCGGGATGAGTTTTAGCATATTTGTTAAGTGCTTGAGCGTATGCTTCTGCAATTTTTTTGTATTCGGGACTAATTTTTGTTTCATAGTCTCGCTCAACAATTTCTTTTGAGCCAATAAATTGTGCGATAAAATCTGCCCCAGCACCTTTAGTTCCTATATGTTTTCCTAACAAAGCATTACCGGCTAGGTAACCTTGTTGAATGGTTTTAAAATCATCTTCGGCATGGGCCCATGCAAGTCCATAGGCAACATCGGCATCGGTTTTTCCAAAAATATGTGGTACGCCAAAATTATCTCGAACAATTTCAACGTCTTGAGGATTGATTTGTGCAATTGAAAAAAGGGGGAGGAGCAATAGTAAATAACGCAGCATCTTTTTTTCTTTAAAAGTACTCTTTTCGGTTGAATTAGTAGCTGTTAAACTTTAATTATTACTAACTATAAATATGAATAATTCAGCATAACAATTAAAGTGTTGCATATAATCTACCTTTATGTGTTAAAAAATGAAAAAAATATAAATAAATGATTAATTTGCCTTGTCTCAAAATTAGAATACATGATAAAACTAGCCTATTTGTTCAGCTTTTTAGCTGTGCTTTTTTCGATGCATCTTTTTGCACAAAATGTAGTTTCTGGAACGATTACTGATGAGAATCCTAATGATATAGAATCTATTTCAGTCCAAAGACCTGATTTGCAGATGACAAAACTTTGGTGGGCCAAACAATAAGGAATAAATCATTAACTTTTGAGCTTTAACACGGTAAAACATCATTAATCTGTCATTAAGTATTTTTTTATGTACAAATCCATCCTGTTTTTTTTAATTATCATTTTTTCATGTGAACAATTGCCCGAATCACATCTAGAACAACAAGCGCTTTTACCCATCGTTAAAAACGTTGTGCCCACGGGTAAACATTTTAAATTAAATCGTCCGATTACACTTTCTTATGATGAGAAGGATAGTTTGTTGCATCCCGTAGCAGCTGTATTAGAGGAACGTTGGGAAAAGACCACAGGATATAAATTCAGTGACAAATGGACAATGCAACGTATTGCATTTAAACGCATAGAGGGGTTAGCACAGGAAGAGTACATTCTTTCGATTACGTCCAAGAGCATTCAGCTTGAAGCAAGCACAAACGAAGGCTTCTTTAGAGCAATTATGACCTTAGAACAGCTACTTTTATTAGCGACACAGCAGGTTGATGCTACCACTACTTCTAGTTTGCCTACAGGCGTTATAAAAGATCATCCTCGTTTTGCTTATCGGGGGACGATGCTGGATGTCTCCCGTCATTTCTTTTCGGTCGAAGACCTCAAACGCCATATTGACTTACTCGCACTATATAAAATCAATTTTTTGCACCTTCATTTATCCGATGATCAAGGATGGCGAATTGAAATTAAGCAATGGCCAAAGTTGACCGAAATTGGTGGATCAACCGAGGTGGGTGGTGGAGAAGGGGGCTTTTATACCCAAGCGGAATACAAAGAAATTGTTGCTTATGCCGCAAAGCATTTTATCACCATCGTTCCAGAGATAGATTTACCCGGGCATACTAACGCGGCGCTAGCCTCTTATCCTGCACTTAATTGTGATGGTATAGCACCTCCTTTATATACAGGGACAGATGTAGGTTTTAGTAGTTTATGTGTAAACAAAGAAATTACCTTTAAATTTATGGAAGAAGTCATTGCAGAAATTGCTGCCATAACTCCTGGGCCATATTTTCATATAGGCGGAGATGAATCGCATTCTACTAAAAAGGAAGATTATATCACCTTTATTGATGCTGCACAGGCAATGGTCAAGGCGAATAATAAGGCCGCCATTGGCTGGGATGAAATACAGTCCACCGAACTTTTTCCCAAAACTGTTGCCCATTTTTGGAGGAATAAGGCGAATGCCAAAAATGCCATTGCTCAAGGGAATAAATTGTTGATGTCTCCTGCCAGTCGTGCCTATTTAGACATGAAGTATAATGATAGCACAAGCTTGGGTTTAAATTGGGCTGGGAATATTTCTGTTAAACATGCTTATGTATGGGATCCTGCAACCTTAGTTGATGGGATAGGAGAAGAGAATATTATTGGAATCGAAGCCCCGCTATGGAGTGAAACCATTGAGGATTATGATGATCTTGCTTATTTAGCCTTTCCACGCTTATTAGGTTATGCAGAGATAGGTTGGGCAAATACCGATCAACGTCAATGGGACAACTATCAAGCTAGATTGATCCAGCACGGAAAGATTTTAAAAAGTAAAGGGGTGAATTTTTATCGTTCTACCCAAGTATTATGGGACGAGTAAGCTAGTATAAATACCGTTTAAAAGCTTCAATGGCTTTGTATTCTGCCATTCCCAGTTGATTATACGTTTTGGCAGTTTTTTGATTGCGTTGTTCTGCTCTGAGCCAAAATTCTCGATTGTCCTCGCCTTGAAACATCACCTTATCTTTTTGGGATTGATGAAATAAGATGGCATTGCGTTTTTGTTGCACTTGATCTGGACTTAAAGGAACTGCCATTTCAATTTCTTCAATGGGCCATTCTTGCCAAGCCCCGCGATAGAGCCATAACCAACAATCCTTAATGAATGGTTCATTTTTTAATCCCTTAAGGGCTTTAAAAATAATTTCTAAACAACTTTGATGCGTACCATGCGGATCGGCTAAATCCCCAGCGGCAAAGATTTGATGTGGTTTTAGTTTTTTGATTAACGCGGCTGTTTTACGTACGTCTTTTTCTGTGGGTGCATTTTTAATGATTTCTCCAGTTTCATAAAAAGGAAGATTTAAAAAATGGAGGTGCTTTTTTTCTAAGGATAAAAAATGGGCAGCTTCGTCGCACTCTGAAGCGCGAATGGCTCCTTTTATTTTAAGTAATCGCTTTTTTTGATCGGTATCCAGTTCACCTTTTCGAATAGCGTTTTTAAAATCTTCAAGTTTTTTTATTTCTGTATTTTCTTTTGCTAGTGCAGCTTGGGCAACGGTAATAAATTTAATTGCATCTTCATCAGAAACAGCGATGTTACCCGATGTTTGATAGGCAATATCCACTTTATGACCTTGATCGATTAATCGGGCTAATGTTCCGCCCATTGAGATGACGTCGTCATCGGGGTGAGGACTAAAGATTAAAACGCGTTTTTTCTCGGGTAAAGCTCTTTCTGGTCGATGATGATCATCGTGTTTAGGTTTTCCACCAGGCCATCCTGTAATGGTTGACTGCAATTGATTAAACATCCAGATATTGAGTTCATAGGCACTGCCCTGGGTAGTACTTAAGTCTGAAAGACCATTTTCGTTATAATCTTTAGTGGTGAGTTGTAAGATGGGTTTTTTAATACGTTGGCTTAACCAGATAATCGCTTTTTTCTTTAATGTAGGGGTCCATTTACATTGTCCCACTAGCCAGGGTGTTTTGTGTTTGGTTAATAATTCGCTTGCTTCTTGATCCAACACAATGCTGCAATTGTGATGGGTTTGTAAATAACTTGCAGGATGTTGATTGTTGACATTGCCTTCAATCACTTGTGCAACAATACTCGCTTTTTTATTTCCCCATCCTACTAGAACAATTCTTTTTGCTGAAAGAATGGTTTTTATGCCAATGGTAATTGCTTTTTTTGGCACATTGATTATGCCGTTAAAATCATTGGCGGCATCCTCTCTTGTAATGGGGTCTAAGTGAATGAGACGAGTTTGTGAGTTGATATGTGATCCGGGTTCATTGAATCCTATGTGGCCTGTTCGGCCTATTCCCAGAAGTTGAAAATCAATGCCTCCATAATGCTTTATTTTTTCTTCATAGGCCTTGCACTCTTTTTCGATGTCTTTTTCACTGCAAGATCCATTGGGGATAAATTGTTGGGATTTTGGGAGGTCAATGTGACGGAACAATTGTTCCTGCATAAAATGGTGATAGCTATTCTGATGGGTTGAATCAAGTCCCAGGTATTCATCTAGATTAAATGAGATGACCTGTTTAAAGCTAAGGCCATCGTTTTTGTGAAGACGTATTAGTTCACGATAAATTTCAATGGGAGAAGAGCCAGTAGCTAATCCTAGTACGGGTTTTTTTTTGGCTTGTTTTACAAGACATGCAATTTCATGAGCAACTGCCTTTGAGCCCATTTTAGCCTCTTTAAAGCTTAGGTTGTGAATTTTTTCAAAGCGTGTTGTTTCTGTAGTACCAGGAGTCTGGTAGCTTATATCAAAGCCATTTTGCATAAGTAGGTGTGTTAAGTAAGTTTGTTGGGGAGGGGTGAATTACATCATGATGGAGAGGTACAATCGATAGGCTATATAAACGCCTGTAATTGACCAAATCCACCACCTATTTTTCATATACCATTCCATACTATCCTGTTTTTTTCTTAAGGTATCAATTTCTTTAGCGAGAACAAAATCTTTTTGACTGATCCCTTGTAGGTCGTTTGTCGTTAAGTGGAGATTAATTTGATTGTAATGAATACAAATATCTGGATGATGATTATGTTGTTCTGCTAGTTGCCCGAGTTGTTGGGTGAATTGGATGGCTTCGCCAAAACTGTCAAAGTGAAGCTGCCGAAAAAGCGTATTGTCTTTTACCGACCAACAGGGCAGGGCGGTTAATTCTATAGCAATTTCTGTTTTGGAAAGTAATTTCACAGCAGCTTAATTTTAAACCAAAAAAGATTCACTTAATTCCCTTAGAATAAGTTTTAGTCATTAGATAAGGCTTGAGGAAGGGTTGCCTCATTGTGCTACAATGAACATTCCATATCTACCCCACAGCATTGAGGAGATTTTATCTTCCCTTCACATTTTGGGCATTTTGAAATTTGAATACGCTGTCCGTTAACTTCAAGATGGTCATTGATTAACGCTTCATTACATTTTGCACAAGTGGCATTTACAGCCATCTTACATTGATTACATTCATATGTTGCCATAGCACTAATTTTTATAAATAACGTTCATTAATTTCGGCAAGGATTAAAAATCCAATGCATAAAACAACTGTTGCGATAACGATTGCACCTACTCCCATTTTTTAACTTTTAAATTTACTTCAATGTACAAAAATTCACCTATTTTTTCCAGGTTCCTCCGTATTGATAATTCGAATTAGTTAGTTTTTCCTTTTCTACACAACTTTTGCATAAGAAATACCACTTTTTATCATCTAGATAGCGCACACGATACATGGTGGGAAAGTCTTTTCTACAGCTATGGCAATATTTTATGCGTTCTTTTCTCATAATTGCTCCATACGAAAGGCGAATTTATTTCGTTTTTATGAATATATTTAAGAAATAACCATAATCATTGACTACTATTTTGAAAGTTAAAGGATTTGCGCTTTTGTTCTTTTTCATATTAGGACTAGCAAAACTAGAGGGTTTACAGGCCCAAGTTATTCCTTCGTCTTGTATTCCTCGTCCTTTTGACAATAGCGACTTCAACTTACCCCTTACATCAAATTCTTCTTATCAAGGAAACGGTGTTTTTCGATTAACACCAGACAGTAATACACAAGGGGGTGCCGCTTGGTATAGACGCAGGCTAGATATGCGTGTTAACTTTAGAATAGCTGTTGAAGTTAATTTAGGTTCTAGTGATGCTGGAGCCGACGGAATTGCATTTGTTCTTCAAAACTTAGACACAGGTCAAGGATCAACTGGGGGAGGGTTAGGTTTTGGTGGTGGATCGCCAATTAGTCCCTCCATGGCCATAGAATTCGACACCTATTTCAATAATGGAACAGATCCACTTGCTGTAAGCCCACCCTCGCAGGATGATCATATTGCCTTTGTGGAAAATGGAAATACTTCGACCATGCCGCTTGCAGCAGATATTACCATTGTGGATAATTTAGAAAATGGAAATTATCATTCAGTTGAAATAACGTGGAATCCCAACACACAGATCTTTGGTTACATTTTTACTCATTCAAATGGAACAGTTTACAGTAATTCAAAAAATGTGGATTTGATCGGGCTTTTAGGCACCCCTATTGCCTTTTGGGGCTTTACCGCCTCTACTGGAGGATCAAGAAATGAGCAAAGTGTTCGTTTTAATGATAATTCCATTTGTGTGGTGGACGCTACCTTTCCAGTTACCGTTGGGAATAACTATCATACTTCTACTGGACTAGTTAGTTTAACGCAAGAGAACTATCAATACCTCTGTTCGTTGTTTTCAAGTAATTTTTATAATACCGCCTATCACAATGGAGAAAACCTTGAACCAGTGGTAGGGGATTACATAATTTATAACAATTTGTATCCACCACCACAGCAATTGGTCCAAGGTGATGGAACAGCTTATTTTAAAATGCTTGATTACAATAAAATTGTGGAGGTTCGCAAGGCAGATGGTGCCATCATAGCAGTATATAATTGCCCTTAATAAAATACAAAACCAAAGAATAAATAGTTCCCATAACACGGGAAATTCCTTGTTGTTTGATTATTTTTGCCCCCATAATTTTTGATCGTGAGATTGAGTAAACACCATCGTTTTTTTCTTCTTTTTTTAGTATTGTTTTCACTATGGGCAAACGCCCAAAGAAAAAATAAGGATCCCTTTGCTCGATCTGCTCGATTACCCGATTTATCCATTGGGCTATCCTTTCAACAAAATACTAAGGTCAAGTTTAAAGTTCCAGGTGGTTCAATCGGGATTAATTCAACCTATTATAATTTTGATTACCGTTTTTTAGTGGGCTTAGACTTTATGATCAATATCCAACAAAGACAAACGGCTGTTTTTCCTGATATTGATTCTGCCACCCTTGATGCAGAGAGTACCTTCTATCAATTGGTTTATAATCACAATGTTTACGGCCTAAGGGGAGGGTGGATGCTAACCGACCAACTTTTTCTCCTTCTAGGGGTAAGTCTAGCATCCATGGAGCAGTTTGATGAGTTGCGTTCTCGTGAAGGAAGCACATTACCCACTTCTTTTTATCAAGCGACTGGGGACAATAAATTATTGTTTCAATCAAAATACGGGATTCAATACAAGCACCGCTATCTTATTTATGAATTCTTCTATTCCAAACGCGGTTTAGGGCTTGGTATCAATTACTTTTTCAATGGATAGCAGGACTTTAATACTGCTTTTTTATCGCCAGTAAGAGCATTGTGGTTTTTTAGTTCTATCGGATTACGATATTCGCATAAATAACCCTCTATTATAGTGATATAACAATTTACTATCTACAATTTAAATGATTTCCTAATTTATTGTTTAAATTATTCAAAATTTGACAATCATGGAAAACAGTAAATGCCCGTTTCACGGCTCAACAACAACGCCAAATCTGGGAACTCAAAACAAAGATTGGTGGCCAAATCAACTGAATTTGGACATCCTTCGTCAACACGACAAGAAGAGTAATCCCTTGAATGAAATTGATTACAAAGAGGAAGTAAAGAAATTAGATTTAGACGCAGTAAAGGAAGACTTAAAGCGGGTAATGAAAGACAGCCAAGACTGGTGGCCTGCCGATTATGGGCATTATGGCCCCTTCTTTATACGAATGACCTGGCATGCCGCTGGAACCTACCGCACTGGTGATGGTAGAGGAGGTGCAGCTACTGGAGCCCAACGTTTTGCGCCCCTAAATTCATGGCCCGATAACGGAAACCTGGATAAAGCGCGACGCATTCTATGGCCCATTAAAGAAAAGTATGGAAATAAATTGTCATGGGCAGATTTACTGGTACTCGCCGGTAATGTTGCCATTGAAGATATGGGAGGGCCAAATCACGGTACGGTACTGGGTCGTGAAGATATTTGGCATCCAGAAAAAGATATTTATTGGGGAGCCGAAGATGAATGGCTGGGCGATAATCGCTATGGTGATACCCGACAGTCATTAGAAAATCCTCTTGCCGCTGTTCAAATGGGATTAATTTATGTCAACCCCGAGGGGCCAAATGGGAATCCAGACCCCGCACTATCGGCACAAGATGTACGAGAGACCTTTAAGCGTATGGCCATGAATGATGAAGAAACCGTCGCCTTAGTTGCTGGTGGGCATACCTTTGGGAAAGCTCACGGTGCTGGGGATGCCAATTTAGTTCAGGCAGAGCCAGAGGGATCACCCATAGAGCAAATGGGCTTTGGTTGGAAAAGTACGCATGGAATTGGAAAAGGAGTGGATACCATTACCAGTGGAATTGAAGGTCCGTGGACGACTCATCCCACACAATGGGATATGGGCTACCTTGATCTATTGATGAAATATGAATGGGAATGTAAAAAGAGTCCTGCAGGAGCGTTCCAATGGCACCCTATCGATTGTGCAGAAGAAGATATGGTTCCTCAAGTAGATGGAAGCGATGAAAAGGTGTTACCCATGATGACCACTGCAGATATGTCGCTTAAGGTAGAGCCTGCTTATCGAAAAATATGTGAACGCTTTCAAGCAAACCCAGATGCCTTTGGCGAAGCCTTTGCAAAAGCATGGTTTAAACTTTTACACCGTGATATGGGACCACGTACACGGTATGAAACGGGAGATTTTAAAGATGTCGAATATATTTGGCACGACCCTGTACCAGCAGGCACAGTGCTTTCAGCTGAAGTTGAAGCGGCAATTCGAAACGATTTAGCAGCATCTGGATTAACATCTGCGTTAATGGTTGAAACAGCATGGGCTAGCGCAAGTACCTTTAGAGCATCGGATAATAGAGGAGGGGCAAATGGTGCGAGAATTCGTTTGTCTCCACAAAAAGATTGGGCAGTGAACCGCCCCGATCAATTGCAAAAAACACTGTCAATTTATACGGCCATTGCAGCGCGACACCAAGCAAGTGTAGCTGATGTGATCGTGCTGGGTGGTGCTGTTGGTATCGAAATGGCCTCTGGAGTAAAAGTTCCATCGACAACGGGTCGAGGAGATGCCAGCCAAGAACAAACGGATATTGATTCGTTCAATTTACTCAAACCTCGTGCATGCGGTTTTAGAAATTACGCAGAGAAAGAATTTGCTGTAAGTCCAGAGGAGATTCTATTGGATAAAGCACAATTATTAGGACTCACTCCAGTGGAGTTAACCTTACTAGTTGGTGGGATGCGCGCTATGGGTGTTTCTTTTTCTGGTGATGGTGTATGGACAAATGGAAAACTTGATAATAGTTGGTTTAAAACACTGTTGTCCATGGATGTGAGTTGGTCTCCCACAGGATACAATTCCTATCAAGCAAAAGACAGGTTGACGGGAGAAGTGCAACGAACAGCATCGCGAACCGATTTGGTCTTTGGTTCTAATTCAGAATTACGAGCCATCGCAGAAGTCTATGCACAAGATGACAATAACGGAAAGTTTGTGTGTGATTTCATTGAAGCCTGGAATAAGGTAATGAATGCCGACCGTTTTGATTTACGTTAAATGAACAAAGGGAGCTTCGGCTCCCTTATAATTACTCCAATGCCTATGCTTTGTGGATTTGCCATTACATCTCGTTTAGGGGATCCTATGCTGCTTTTAACGCGAAAGGATCAACAAAAATTAACCGATTGGTTGAGGAATGAATTGGGCGAGGCTCCCTTTGTATTTAATACGAATAAAGGACTGTACCTTTTTTTAGAAAAAGAGTCTTGTTCCGCTTATTTAGTGACTCGTTTGAATCACTTTTTAACGCAATACATATCCCATCCTTATCTATTGTACAATTGTTCAAATGAACCTCATTTTTTTTATAAAGAACTCACACAAGTTCTTCAAGATAAAGGAATGAGTACCTATGCTTGGAAAAATTTCATCAGTAGTTTTTTGTTTCAATTACAACCTTTTGTAGGCAATTCAAAATCGGTTTTTAGCTTGTTTAAATCCTTTGTTGCGGTAATTAAGTTAAGCGGGAACGAGGCGCAGCTTAGTTATCTTAAACGAAAAATGAACCTGCTACGCGAGCGAGTAAACATTACTTCCCTTGTTTTTGGGTAAAGTAAATGAGGATTTACCAGAAGAGACAATGGGATTTATTTCCCGATACAAAAATTCGCAAAGATGTTTCCTAACAACTCATCATTTGTTACTTCTCCTGTGATTTCTCCTAAGTGGAAAAGTGCTTGCCGAAGGTCAATGGCTAAAAGATCTCCACTCAAACCCTCTGCTAATCCTGCTTGAACTTTACTGATTTCCTCTAACGCATTACTTAACGCAGCATAGTGACGGGAGTTTGTAATAATACTCTCATCTTGATAGTTGTTTTCTTCCATAAAGCGCACGAGTCCTTTTTTTAAATCGTCAAGACCGTTTTTGTTTTTAGCACTTAAGGAAAGACAGGGGTAATGTTCTAGTGTTTCGGGAAGTTGAGTTGAGGAAAGATCCGTTTTATTGAATAGTACCCACAGGGGTTTCTCTGGAAATTGTTCGCGCATGGCAATGAGTTGTTCGCTGTGCTGCGATTGTTCATTGGCAAAAGATTGGCTGTCGATTAGGTAGAGAATAATAGCAGCTTGTTCGGCTTTTTCAAAGGCTTTTTTGATTCCTATCTGTTCGATTTCATCTAGGGTTTCTCGAATACCTGCTGTATCGATAAAGCGAAAACCAATTCCATCGATGGTGATTTCATCCTCAATGCTATCGCGCGTTGTCCCAGCAATGGAGGATATAATGGCCTTATCTTCTTCTAAGAGTGCATTGAGTAAAGTGGACTTCCCAGCGTTTGGTGGACCAATGATCGCAATGGGAACTCCTTTTTTGATCACATTCCCTAGGGCAAAAGAATCGATGAGTTTTTTTAATAGGGCATTGATTTTAATTAGCAGGGCTTCAAAAGCAGACTTATCTGCAAATTCAACATCTTCCTCAGCAAAGTCAAGTTCTAATTCAATCAAACTGGCAAAGTCCAATAATTCTTGCCGTAATTGTTTAATTTCTTGGCTAATTCCCCCTCGCATTTGTTGCATGGCGACTTGATGGCTCGCTTCGTTTTCCGAAGCGATGACATCGGCCACTGCTTCAGCTTGTGCTAAGTCCATTTTCCCATTGATAAAGGCGCGCAAGGTAAATTCCCCTGGTTTTGCTGGGGTAATGCCTTTTTGAACAAATAACTGAAGTATTTTTTCTTGGATATAACGAGAGCCATGACACGAAATTTCGATGACATCTTCACCTGTATACGAATGAGGGTTTTTAAAAATACTGACCAATACTTCATCGACTAATTGTTCTCCATCAATAATATCGCCTAAATGAATGGTATGACTTTTTTGTTCTTGAAGTTTTTTCTTGGCCTTCGGTCGAAAAAGGCTTGCCGTGGTTGAGATTGCTTCAGGTCCAGAGAGACGAATAACCCCAATGGCTGCAGATCCAGCTGCAGTAGAAAGCGCAATGATGGTCCCTTCGGTTAACATAAATTATAGCTCACTTGTATAGGTTGCTCTTTTTTTGTGCAAACGGTGTTCATAATTATTCCACATTTTTTGAATGGCGTCGTTTTCTTCTAATTCGGGATTTGTTTCCACAATGGTAACGCCTTTTTTGTTAAAGAGTTTTTGAATCTCATTAAAGATGATGGCAGTTACTCCTTTGTTTTGATAATCGGGATGTACACCGATAAGATAAAAAGAAGCTCTATTGTTGAAATATTGCGCTTTTAGGATATGGAAGATTCCCCAGGGGAACATTTTTCCATTGGCCTTTTTTAAGGCCTTTGTAAAAGAAGGCATAATGATGACAAAGGCGACGAGTTTACCTGTCTCATCTGCAACACATTTGATGTATTCAGGATGGATATAACGGAAGTATTTTTCCTTGTAATGCTTAATTTGATAGGGCTGAACAGGAACAAAGGTTTGCAATTTATTATAGGTTTCTTCAAGTAAAACAAACATTTGATCGACATAGGGAAGAATTTCTTTGGTCTTTCTAAAATGTATAACTTTTAGCTTGTAGCGTTCTAACATGAGTTCGCCAAATTTGCGCACTTTTACTGGCGAATCTTCAAAAGAGGAAATTTTAATTTCATATTCTACCCACTGGGCTAATTTTGTTAGGCCAAGTTGTTCCATGTGACTCCCATAGTAGGGATAGTTGTAATGGGTGATCATGGTGTTCATTTCATCAAAGCCTTCAACTAAAAGCCCTGCTTTGTCTAAATTTGAAAAGCCCACTGGACCTTCCATGAACTCCATTTTGTGTTCTTTTCCAAAATCTTTTACTGCTTCAATTAATGCTTTGGTTACCTCAAGATTATCCACAACATCAAACCAGCCAAAGCGCACTTTTTGTTTTTGAAGTTTTTCGACTTCAATCCAATTGATCATCGCAGCAATTCGTCCCACGATTTCCCCCTCTTTATAGGCGAGGAAAAAACGTGCATCGGCATTGTTGAAAACAGGATTGCGCTTTTTGTCAATCACCTCCAATTCTTCTGCTTTAATAGGAGGAACCCAATAGGGGTGATTTTGATACAGGCGAAAGGGAAATTCAACAAATGCGTTAAATTGTTCTGGGCTGCTAATGGCAACTATTTCAATCATTTCTTGTTTAGTTCTTTTTGGCTTTTCGGTCTCTTTTTCTATTCGCTTTTTCTGCCTTTTTAGCACCCTTTTTCAGGGCTTTTTCTTCTTTTCGAAGGGCTTTTTCTTCAGCTTTAACTTCTGGGTTTATATCGCGATGAAAATCCAAACGATAGGATACCCCAGCATTGATAAAGAATAGCGAAGGGGTGTCTTTTGTGTTTGCTCCAATGGTGGCTTCTAATTGGATATCATCGGTCAATAGGTAAGCGGCCCCTGTTCTAAATACTTGATCTTTGTAACGCTCACTTGAAAACCCCTGGGTTTCTAGGTAAACCGACCATAAAGGATTGATGGTGTGGGTGAGGGTGAGGATGTAGTTCATTTCGGGAACCTCGGTGAGAATTCGATTGTAGGTAAAGTTGGTTACAAAGACCCAAGTGCCAAGAAAATGGGATTGAGTCGCTAATGTTGCTCGACCACTGATGAACGGTTCTTCCTCTGGACCACGGCCCAGGTTACCATAGAAAATGGGATTGCTTAAATTCCCAAATACATCTCCATAGGGGTAGGGGTTATCTTGTTTTAGTATCGCATTTGCTCCTAGGGTGAGTGAAACCGCTGGGATTAAATCACGAAGTTTAAAGCCATTATTTGCTTTCCAGCTATATACGTCGATGTCTTGTTCTTTTTTAAAGGGATCAAAGATCAGGTATTTAATCCCAAGAAAGTTTTGTAAAAAGCCCTCTCGCTCCAGTGATGTTTGGGGTAGGGCGAGGCGATTTGTAATTTGGTCAAGTTGATAAACCCCCTCATAGGTGAGTTCTAATTGCTCTTTTAAAAAACCGTAACGCAAGGAAAAAAAGCCAATTTTCCCATCTACTTTTGAGTTATTATATGCTTTGTGTTTGTAACTTCTGAATTCTGTACCTGCTTCAAATTGAATGACTCGTGTACCCACAGAAAAAGCTCCGATGGATGCCCCCGGGCGGTTGGAATTAATTTGATCAGTGTATTGTGCACTTAATGTAAGTGAAAAGCAACTTAAAATGAGGAATCCAAAGCGTTTTAGCATAAAAAGCAATTTAAAGCAAGATAGGGGCTTTTTAAAAAATATGCTAACGAAAAAGAAGTGGGAGCAGGTTTTTATCGTTTATTATTTTAATTTTAATGCTGATTAGATTTCGCCTTTTATGCTATCAACAATCTTTTTGATTCTCTTGTTTGTACTGTTCGTTTTTCGACGCAGAATTCTCCCTTGGCTCCTGCTTTTTTTTGTTGGGAAATTGATCAAAAAAGTGCAAAAAAATGCGCAGCAATCAAGTCAAACAGCACAACCGCCTAAAAAAAATTCCTCAAAAGATATAGGCGAATACATTGATTATGAAGAAATTGATTAAACGTTTAAATTTAGGAGATCGTGGTCTGGATGTAGGGGTAATTCTTCTTTACATTCTTTTTTCATTAGCCGTTTTTTATCCGCTTTTACAGGGGAAACAGCTTTTTCAGTCGGATAGTATTCAATACAGTGGTATGGCACGACAACTTCAAGAACATCGCCTTGAAACGGGAGAAGAACTGTATTGGATTGATAACGCCTTTGGTGGGATGCCCACCTTTCAATTAGGGGCAAAATATCCTTACGATATTTTAACCCCTTTGCACAAGGTGTTTCGTCTTTTACCACATCCTTCTTATCTGCTTTTTCTATATTTTCTTGGGGCCTTTGTTTTTCTACGTAGTATCCGTTTGGAGCGCAATTATGCATTTCTAGGAGGTTTAGCCTATGGATTGTCTACTTATTTGTTGATCATTATACAAGTAGGGCATAATACCAAGGCGCAGGCATTGGGCTATTTGCCATTTGTCTTTGCTGCTGTGCATTATATCTATACTAAAAAATCATTGTGGGGTATCGCTTTTGGAGCCCTCGCAATGGGCTTGCAAATTCGGGCAAATCATTACCAGATGACCTATTACATGCTGTTGTTAATGGCCGTGTATGTAGGTTTTCAAGCCTGGCAACATTTCAAAACAACTGCTCAAAAACCCTTTGTATGGGCGACTGCTCGTTTAATGGTGGCAGGAATTCTCGCCATTGCACTCAATGCTACATCACTTTTAGCTACTTCAGAATATACCCAATTTAGCACCCGTGGTAAAAGTGAATTAACCCTAGATGCAAATGGACGACCCCTGGAGAAACGCTCTGGGTTGTCCTATGATTACATTACGCAGTACAGCATTGGCTTGTTTGAAAGTTTTAATATACTCGTCCCTAGAATTCAAGGAGGAGGCTCAACCGAGAATTTAGGTACTTCTTCAGATTTATACAAAAGTTTAGTTGCAAGAGGTCTCCCACGTCAACAAGCTGCACAGTTAGTGGCAAATGTTCCTACTTATTGGGGAACTCAACCGATTCTTGAAGCACCCGCTTATGTGGGGGTAGTGGTCATCTTTTTGGCCTTATTGGCCATGTTTTTGTCATTGGATTGGATTAAAAAATGGTTGCTTGTGGGGATTGTTTTTTCACTCTTGCTTTCCTGGGGTAAAAACCTGGATTTTCTCACGCGTTTTTTTGTGGACTATTTCCCCCTTTACGATAAGTTTAGAGCGGTTTCTTCCATTCAAGTTATCTTGGAGTTTTGTTTTCCTATTCTAGCCATGTTAGGCTTAAAAGAGTTTTTCCAACAGCCCAAAAAAGCAGCAATGCACGCTTTGAAAAAGGCTACTCTTTTAATGGCAGGGATAGTTGTTCTTTTGTATCTAGCGAAAAGCGTCGTGTTATTTCAAGGTCCTAATGATGGGTATTACAATTCTGTTTTTGGCGCTCAAATCATGCAACTAATTTTTGAAGCTAGAAAATCAATTTATACGGCAGATTTAATTCGTACAGCAGTTTTTACGACCTTAACCGCAGCGTTACTTTTTGCTTTTTTACAGCAAAAAATTAGAAAACAAGCCAGTGTAATAGGCATTGCACTATTCCTATGCATTGACTTACTCCAAATTTCAAACCGCTACATGGATCGCGACTTATTTGTTTCTCCTTCTAGGGTTAAACGTGCTTTTCGTGCGACTTCACAGGACAAGGCTATTCTAGAGGATACCAGTCACTTTAGGGTATATGAACCTTCTTTAGGCCTGCAAGGTGCAAGAACCTCTTTTTTCCATAATGCAATCGGTGGATATCACGGTGCAAAACCCCGTCGATTTGAAGAATTAATCGAGTTGTTTCAAACAAAGCAATACGAGCCTATTCTCAATATCCTTAATGTAAAATACCTTCTTTTTGAAGATGAAGAAGGGCAAGCTCAAGTACTAGAAAATCCAGGGAATTTAGGCGCTGCTTGGTTCATCAATACCCTCCAGCCAATGGAAAACCCTGATCAAGCCTACCAGTCCATGACCGAAATTGATTTTGCTTCTACGGCACTGATTGAGGGGGGGGTTGAAGGGCTTTCAATGACGTATGTGAAAGATTCTTTGGCACAAATTCAATTAGTCAAGAATAGCCCGAAGGAAAAGATTTATCAAGTAAAAACTGACGAGCCAGCCTTTACCGTATTTTCCGAAATGTATTATGAAAAAGGGTGGAAAGCAACCATAGACGGAAAAGAATCCCCTATACATAAGGTGAATTACGTTTTGCGCGGATTAGCAATTCCAGCTGGAGAACACGAAATACGCTTTTATTTTTCTCCTCAAGTTATTCAAACAGGAAGTGTGATACAACTGGTCGCTCTAGTACTATTACTTCTGCTAATTATTGCCTGTATAAGGCAATCAAAGATGTTCCAAAAAGCCTAAGTTATGGGAGTAGTAGCAAAGCAGTCATTTTATAATATCCTCAGTGTTATTTTGGCCTTTGGTATTGGTGCAATCAACACCATTGTTTTTTACCCAAGGGCTATGGGTGAGGCCCTATATGGAATCGTAGTCATATTACTCGCCCAGTCCAATATTTTGCAGCCTATTTTTTCGTTTGGGGTACAACACACGCTTATAAAATATTATACAGCAGCTTCTTCACAAAAAGAGCGAGACAAACTATTGCTTTTTACCCTGCTCATTCCCTTAGTGTTTATTCTTCCCGCTGCTGTACTTTTTTATACCTATTACAGTGAAATTGCCCTGTATCTATCCACAAAGAATCCCGAGTTAGGACAATTTATTTATCTCATTTTTTTAATTGCAGTAGCAACGGCCTATTTTGAAATTTTCTATAATTGGTCAAGGGTTCAAAAGCAAACGGTCATTGGGAATTTTTTAAAGGAAGTTTATCAACGACTATTAATTAGTGTTTTATTGGTGCTTTACTTGTGGGGGTGGTTTGGATTTGAGGCCTTTATCAATGCCTTAATTGTAGGCTATTATTTTAGGTTATTGTTGATCATGGGCTACAGTTTGTGGTTGTACACCCCCCGTTTACACTTTTCCCTTCCAGCTAATACAAGAGAGTTGTTGATTTATAGTACGTTAATTTTTCTTTCCGCTTTTGGCGCGAGTGTTATTATTGATATAGATGCAAGTATGCTGGGAAAATTAGTCGAAGATCGCTATGTGGCGTATTATCGGGTTGCGATTTTTATTGCTGCGATCATTGATGCCCCTGTTAGAGCAATGTTACAGATTGTAACCCCTTTAGTTTCTGAAGCGATCAACAGCAAGCAACTTGGCACATTGAAATCTCTCTTAGAAAAAAGCGGAACCAATCTATTGTTGGTCTCAGGCTTATTTTTTGTATTGATTAACGCAAATATTGACGACTTATATGCCTTTATTGCTTTGTTGAGTGGTAAAGAGGGCTTTGCTGTGGCTATTCCAGTGGTTTTATACATCTCCATAACAAAAATCATTACAGCAGCTACAGGTTGTACCAATACCATTATCAATAATTCAAAGTACTATTACTGGGTTCCATTCTTGTCCATAGGCTCGGCAGTGGCTGTGGTCTTTTTAAACCTTCACTTTATAGAGCAATTAGGTTTTATCGGCGCAGCATTTGCTACTTTGATAGTGATTACCTCTTTTAATGTGCTTAAAGTAGCAATTGTTGCTAAAGCGTATAAGATTTCCCCTTTTAGTAGGCAAACGATTTATTTAATTGGGTTAATCGTGGGGCATTATTTTGTGTTTAGTGCGATTGATTTACCCTTTAATGCTTTTCTAAACCTGGTACTGAAATCTGTGATGATTTGTAGTCTTTACCTGTTTTGTTGTGTGCAGCTAGGAATTTCTCCCACGATCAATCAATTTTTGGCAAATGCCTTAAAAAAATTAAGGTCTGTCATTGGGAAGACAGACCTTAACCAAACAAAATCATAGAAACCAAAATAATTCAATTATGATAATCAAATTATTGAGATAGTACCAACTATTGTGCCAAAAAAATAAATCCCTGTTTGTCAATGGATTAATTTTTCTTTGAGGTACTTTCCAGTATACGATGTTTTGATTTTTGCAATTTCTTCAGGTGTTCCTTCTCCAACAAGAGTTCCTCCTTTATCTCCTCCTTCTGGACCTAAATCAATGACGTGATCTGCGCATTTAATTAAATCCATATTGTGTTCTACCACTAAGAGGGAATGTCCTTTGTCAATGAGGGCATCAAAGGAGGTGAGCAGTTTATTAATGTCGTGAAAATGCAGTCCTGTTGTGGGTTCGTCAAAGATGAATAAGATCTTATCTCGCTGTTCACCTTTGCCAATAAACGACGCTAATTTAATGCGTTGCGCTTCTCCTCCTGAAAGGGTTGCAGAGGATTGCCCAAGGGTGACATATCCTAGGCCAACTTGTTGCAGCGCATTCAATTTTTTTGCTAGCTTGGGTTGATTATGGGAAGTGAAAAAGGCGATGGCGTCATCTACCGTCATGTCAAGAACTTGATCGATGGACTTGTTTTCGAATAAAATTTCGCGCACTTCTTTTTTAAAGCGTTTTCCTTTACAGTGCTCGCATTCCAGGACTACATCGGCCATGAATTGCATTTCAATGGTTACCGTTCCTTCCCCTTTACAGGCGTCACAGCGTCCTCCATCTACATTAAAGGAGAAGTGTTTTGGAAGAAAATTACGCACCTTACTCAAGGCTTGTTTAGCAAATAATGCTCTAATGTCATCATAGGCTTTTATGTAGGTAACAGGATTTGAACGAGAGGATCTTCCAATGGGATTTTGGTCAATATATTCTACCTGCTTGATGGAAGAAAAATCCCCTTTAAGCCCATTGAATTGTCCTGGTTTTTCCACAAAAATATCTAAGTGACGTTGAAGGGCCGGGTAAAGGATTTTCTTTACTAAAGTACTTTTTCCGCTTCCAGAAACTCCAGTTACCACCGTAAAGGTGTTCAATGGAATGTTAACATCAATATTTTTTAGGTTGTTTTCTCTGGCTCCGGTTATGGTGATACACGCCTTATTTTTACGACGTTTTTTAGGTACATGGATGGCTTTTGTTCCATTGAGATAGTCGGCAGTGAGGGTATTGTGTCGAATGATTTCTTCAAAACTCCCTTGTCCCACAACCTTCCCGCCGAGACTACCTGCTTCTGGGCCAATGTCAATGATGGCATCTGCGGCACGCATAATGTCTTCGTCGTGTTCAACCACTATTACGGTATTTCCGATTGCTTTGAGTTGTTTCAAAATACCGATAAGACGCTCGTTATCTCTGGAATGAAGTCCAATACTGGGTTCATCTAGAATATACATTGAGCCTACTAAACTACTCCCCAATGAGGTGGCAAGGTTGATGCGTTGTGATTCTCCTCCAGAGAGGGTATTTGATTTTCGGTTTAAGGTTAGGTAGCCTAATCCTACATTTTGCATAAAGGAAAGACGAGAATTAATTTCGATGAGCAATCGACTAGCAATAGCTTCTTGCTGTTTTGTGAATTGTGCAGCAGCAAAAAATGCTGCTAAATCGTCTAATGCCAGATGCATTAATTCTGGAAGACTTTTTCCATTTATTTTTACATATTCAGTCTCGGGACGTAAACGGGTACCATTACATGCATCACATTTGGTTTTACCGCGATAGCGGGAGAGTAAAACACGGTTTTGAATTTTATAATTTTTGGCTTCAAGTTTTTTAAAGAACTTGTTTAATCCTGCAAAATAGGAGTTGCCCTTCCACAGTAATTCCTTGTGTTCTGGACTTAATTCAAAATAGGGTTTATGAATGGGGAAATCAAAATGATAGGCATTATTGATTAAATCTGCATAGTATTTTTTAAAGCCGCTTCCTCTCCAGGGAGCAATGGCTTCTTCATAGATAGACAAGCCACTATTGGGCACAACTAATTCTGGATCGATTCCAATGATGTCGCCATATCCCTCGCATCTTTGGCAAGCGCCATAAGGATTATTAAAGCTGAATAGATGAACATTAGGTTCAAGGAAAGTCATTCCATCGGCTTCAAATTTATTAGAAAACGCAGTGCGTTCGTTTGTTGCTAAATTGAGTACCTCACATTGACCATCTCCCTCAAAAAAGGCAACGTCAACTGCGTCGGATAGACGGTTTTTAAAATCTTCGTCTTCAGGTCGAACAATCACGCGATCTACGATTAATTCAAACTTTTTAGGGACACTCCCGTTTAAATCACCTAATCGCTGCATGCCTTTATCGGTATAAATACGGGCATAACCTTGTTGAACAAGAATGTCAAGCTGTTGCTTTAATGTCCTTTTTTGTTTGTTTTGTGGTGTGGTTAAAAGAAGGAATTTACTGCCTTCCTCTTGTTGAAGTAAGAAATCAACAACATCGCTAATGGTGTCTTTCTTTACTTTTTTATTTGAAATAGGGGAGTAGGTTTCACCAATACGTGCATAGAGTAATTTCAAGTAATCATAGATCTCTGTTTTTGTACCCACAGTCGAGCGTGGATTACTAGAATTTACTTTTTGTTCTACAGCAATGGCAGGAGCGATTCCTTTAATTTGATCTACTTTGGGTTTGTTTAATCGACCCATAAATTGCCGCGCATAAGAAGACAAGCTTTCGACATAGCGACGTTGTCCTTCAGCATATAAGGTGTCAAAGGCTAGCGATGATTTTCCTGAACCAGAAAGCCCTGTGATTACAGTAAGGGTATTACGTGCAATAGCCACATCAATGTTTTTGAGGTTGTGCAGCTTTGCTCCTAAAATGATGATGTTTTCCTTAGACGATAATTGACTGATCTTTTTCATAGAAAAAATAGAAGGGATAAATATACAATATATCCTCGCCGTGGGAATCAATATTCTCTTTTTTGAACAATAAATATAGATTTGTAGAGTTATTAATTATTTTTCTATATTTGTAATACTAAACAGTATCGCCTATACACAATTTTACTTTAACCGTTTTATCGACATTAAGACACCCGCAAGGGTTTAAAGTAATTTGTATATGGATAATAATCTTCAACTTCAAGACGACGCTACTTTAGTTCACAACTACATTCACGGCAATGAAAGAGCACTAGAAGTGCTAATCACACGTCATAAATTGAAAATTTACAACTTCATTTATTCAAAGGTCTTTGATCGCGATACTGCTGAGGATATTTTCCAAGAAACCTTTATCAAAGTAATTAAAACCCTTAAACGTGGGGTTTACAATGAAGAAGGGAAGTTTCTTCCATGGGTAATGCGTATATCTCACAATCTTGTCATCGATTTTTTTAGAAAAAACAATCGTATTCCCACTTTTGATAACAATGACGAGTTTGATATTTTCCAATTGATCGGGGATGGAAACCCGTCGGCAGAGCATAGGATGATTGAAGAACAAGTCGTTCAAGACCTTCAAAAATTAATTGTTGAACTTCCAGAAGATCAAAAAGATGTTTTGACCATGCGCTTATACAAAGACATGAGTTTTAAGGAAATCGCCGAATCAACTGGGGTAAGCATCAATACTGCCCTAGGGAGAATGCGCTATGCCATTATCAATTTGCGTAAGTTGATTGATGAAAATCAAATTATTTTATCTGCCTAATATACTTTTTTGAAGTAAATGACGTTCTATGAATACAATACGAATTTATGGAAGAACTCTACTCAAAAAAAAATAAGACAACTGTTGAAGGACCTAGCGATTTAACCATTAAGCGTATTTTAGCTTTTTCTAAAGCACTTAATGTTTCCAAATCAAACCCTGCAAACGACAAACTCAAGGAGCGAAAGTCTTAACTTTTTTTATTCTTTTTATAATACTCATTTAGGACGCTTTTTCGTCCTATTTTTTTTGTGATTCGGTCTTTATCCAAGTCCCATCCTCGCGCAGGACTATACTCTCTTCCATACCAAATGATTTGTAAATGTAAATCATTCCATGTCTCTTCTGGAAACAAGCGTTTTGCATCTTTTTCAGTTTGAACAACATTTTTCCCATTGGTCAATCCCCAGCGATACATTAAACGATGTATATGCGTGTCCACAGGAAAGGTAGGGATGCCAAAGGCTTGCGCCATCACGACGGCGGCTGTTTTATGCCCCACAGCAGGGAGCGCTTCTAGCTCTTCATAGGTACGAGGTACTTCCCCGTTATGTTTTTCTAGCAGTATGTGGGATAGTCCGTAGATTCCTTTTGATTTCATGGGAGACAAGCCCACTGGGCGGATAATATCCCTGATTTCTTCCACGCTAAGTCGAATCATCTCTTTTGGTGTACGTGCCTTAGCAAAAAGTAGTGGCGTTATTTGATTTACCCTTACATCGGTACTCTGTGCCGAGAGTAAAACAGCGATTAATAGGGTGTAGGGATCGGTGTGGTCAAGGGGGATGGGAATTTCTGGATATAGCTCGGCAAGGGTCGTGATGACATAATCAACTTTTTCCTGTTTGGTCATTTGTTCTTCTGTTTGTTTTGTAATTTAGAAAAAAAATAAGTTATGAAACCATTACAAGTGGGGGATAGTGTTCCCTCCTTTTCCGTGATTGATGATCGAGGAAATCTCCAAAGTTTAAGTGATTATAAGGGACAAAAACTCGTCGTTTTCTTTTACCCCAAAGCTAGCACGCCTGGTTGCACTGCAGAGGCTTGTGATTTAAGAGATCACTATAAAGAGTTACAAGCTGCAGGCTATGCGCTTTTGGGGGTTAGTGCAGATAGCGAAAAACGACAACGCAATTTTTCATCTAAATATGATTTTCCTTTTCCCCTTTTAGCAGATGAAGATAAACAAGTCATCAATGCCTTTGGTGTATGGGGTCCCAAAAAGTTTATGGGAAGAGAATACGACGGAATTCATCGTATGACTTTCATTGTAGATGAAAAAGGAGTCGTTGAGCGTGTAATTGAAAAGGTTAAAACCAAAGCTCACGCCGCTCAAATTCTTGAAGCATAACCGCTAATTATTGAATAGAGTCTATTTGTTTGTGCCGCTGGGTTGTGTTCTAGCTTATAGTTCAATTTCCCTATGCTAGCCTGTGGGTAAAGCAGGGAGTGAATGTAACAGACTACTTTTTTATTCCAAACATCTTATTCTTGCGGATTAATTCTGCAATTCCTTCAGGTAGGTGTTCTTCCCAGTTCGATTCCCCTTCCTTGATTTGTTGAAGAATTTTACGGGAGAAGATGTTTAAATAGGCTTCATCAAAGTCAAAAATATCAATCACTTTACCATTGTATTTGAAGAACTTATAAAAGTCTTTCATTCTAGGGTGAAGCTTTAGATTTGTACTGTTGATGATGTTTCCTTTATCGTTTTTCATGGGATAGAGGTATACCTTTAGGTTATTGTAAAACATTTTACCAAAAGCTTCAAGTATTCCACCGCCTAAATCTTCATAATAGTGTTCATCAAAAATTTCAACGAAATTATTGACTCCCATGCTTAGTCCCAGTTGTTTCTTTGTGTACTGGGAGAGATAATCCACTAATTTGTAATATTCTTTAAAGTTAGAGATCATTACAATATGTCCCAAAGAACACAATAACTTGGCGCGATCCATAAAATCCTTTTCGTCAATTTCACCATCGGCTAAAAGATTGGATAGTGTAATCTCAAAAATCACTACGGTTTTATTCTCATCCACATCAGGTTCTTGAATAAAAGCGTCAAGGGCCTTTTCAAACATGTCGATGTTGACCTTGGTTACAGGACGGAAACTTCCGCGAAGCGTTAAAATATTCTTCTTGTATAATTCTCTAGCTGGAAGAATGTTATTGCCTTCGGGATTAAACATGACGGCATCTGTCATTCCGTTCTTTACTAATTGTAAGCTCATTAAACGATTGTCAACGCCTTCAAACAAGGGGCCTTTAAAATTGATGGTATCAATTTCAATGGCATCTTTATCGATGTTGTCATAGAGATAGCGCAAAAGTTTTTTGGGTTCCCTGTGCTTGTAAAATGCGCCATAGATTAAATTTACTCCCACATGTCCAAGGACCTCTTGCTGCAATCTCGCCTCTGTTTGATGGAAACGAATGTGTAAGGTGATTTCACTGTAGGCTTGATCTGGGCTTGCTTGATAGCGTATACCCATACATCCATGGCCTTTAAATTTTTTAGCAAAATCAATGGTGGTTACCGTGTTAGCATAGGTAAAAAACATTTTATTGGGATTGCTTTCCCGGGGAATGCGATCCTCTAAAAGTTGCATCTCGTGGTTGAGCATTTTATTCAAACGCGCTTCGGTTACATAGCGTTTATCGTCTTCTTCCCCATAAATATTATCACTAAAGTTTTTATCGTAGGCACTAATTGTTTTTGCAATGGTACCCGATGCTCCTCCAGCACGAAAAAAGTGACGGGCAACTTCTTGTCCAGCCCCTATCTCTGCAAAGGTTCCATAGATATAACGATTCAAATTGATGCGTAGGGCTTTTGCTTCAACCGAAGGGCGATTTTCTAATTCAATCTCGCCGGGAAGTTGGACAGTCATAGGATAATAATTAGTTTTTCAAATCTACAAAGATTGTAGAATTAAATGACAAGGTTTACCTTTGAAAAAGATGATCAAAATTACTTTTTTGGGGACAGGAACTTCACAAGGAATTCCCATCATTGGAAGTAAACATCCTGTATGTCTAAGTGAAGACCCCAGGGATAAGCGTTTACGCGTATCCATTGCCCTTTCATGGGAAGATTATTTCTTTGTGATTGATTGTGGACCCGATTTTCGTCAACAAATGCTTCGTGCCAATACCCGTCATCTCGATGGAATTGTTTTTACACATGAACACGCCGATCACACCGCTGGTCTTGACGATATTCGTCCCTTTTTCTTTCGCCAAGGGAAAATCAACATGCACATGACAAGTAAGGTGCACAGTGAACTAAGCCATCGTTTTAATTATATTTTTAATGACGAAAATAAGTATCCAGGCGCTCCCTCGGTTCAAGTGACTACCATTGATAAAACCACTCCTTTTGCATTGGGCAATAAAACTGTAATTCCCATTGAAGTGATGCATCACACCATGCCGGTTTTAGGTTATCGCATCGATGATTTTGCCTATTTAACCGATGTAAAAACCATTGATGCCAAAGAAAAAGAAAAACTAAAAAACCTCGATGTGCTTGTGTTAAATGCACTACGTATAGAAGCGCATCCATCACACCTCAATCTGGAAGAAGCCTTAGAATTAATTGAGGAATTACAGCCAAAACGTGCTTATTTAACCCATATTAGTCATTTGTTAGGTTTTCATGCTGAAGTAGAGAAAGAACTTCCAAAGCATGTTTTCCTAGCGTATGATATGCTTGAAATCTCAACTTCTCTATGAAAACAAAAATCTTTATTTATCTCTTCGCTTTTACTGCTTTGATTCTCGTCTTTCAATTAGTGAATAGTTCAAAGGTGGTCAACTATCAAGCGAATACCATCAGCGAAAAAATTGCTCGAATTGACACCCTTAAACTTGCTTTGGAAAAAGTAGAGGCTGCATATGACGATGAAGTGTATTTTTCATTGGATCAAAACGCAGAAGCTCAAGCTTTTTACCCAGATTTCTCCCCCGAGGATATCATCGAGCGAGTCAAGGATAAAATTTATGAAAGCAATGCAGTAAAGGGGGACAACCCATTAATTCTTTTTAGTGGTGATGGAAAAAAATTCTTAATCAACAAGATTAAAGTCCTAAACCATAAATGGGTTATCGCTGATTTTTCAGATGGAACAGATTGGGGAGAAGTGTGGCTTGAATATAAAATACAAGGAGACGAGGTTTCTTTAAAAGTACTGGATCAACTTTTGTATTACGCCGATTAAGCGTTGACGTTTAACCAAGCCAATAGATCTGAAAAGTTATCGGGATTGATGCCATGGCCTGCAGGATATTCTTTGTAATGCACGCTAGCACCAGCTTTTTTTACCTGCTCAATACCCTTTCTCGCCCATTCAACGGGTAGGGTAGGATCTTGATCCCCGTGACTGCTAAAGATTCTTAGCTTATCTAAGCCTGCCTCTGCATAACTAAAAATATCTTCGTTGACATATCCACTTAAAGCGATTATTTTATCGATGCGATGGGGTTGACTTAAGCCAACCGCCCAACTCAAAATAGCCCCCTGACTAAAGCCCAAAAGGGAGACCTTTTGGCCAGATAGATTAAATTGATCGAGGTGATAGTCAATATTGTATAAAATGATTTCTTGGGCAGCTTTTGCCTCATCATCATCACTCCATTTATCTTGATTTTCGTTGAAATGAATGGAATACCATGCATACCCTCCAAACCCTAGACTAAGGGGGGCTCGCAAGGATATGATTAAATAGTCTTGTGGTAAATAATTTGCAAAAGAAAAAAGATCTTCTTCATGGCTACCATAACCGTGTAACAAGAAAAGTACAGCAGGGGTTTTTCCTTCTACTTGAGGTTTTCTAATGCGGTAATCTAATAGTTTTTTGGCTTCCATTTTAATGCAAAGCAATTTTGTCTCCATGGATGCTTCCATAGACTTTTCCTTTGGTAGGATGACTTATAAAGGCGCAATTTTGAGAAGTAGATAAAATATCTTCCGACTTAAACGTTGCTGCACCATCTGGTGTAAATAAACTTAATTCTGCGACCTGTCCTACTTCAATGGATTTGTTTTCTATTCCAAAAATGCTTTTCCCTCTGCTCAGGAATTGGATTACCTTTTCAGTAGGGAAGAGGGTGTTAAGAACGCTAAACATAGCCTCAAGACCTATGGTCCCACTTGTGGCATGTTCAAATTCAATCTGTTTGAGCTCTTTATTTAAGGGTTGGTGATGAGCAGTGATCATGTCGATGGTTCCATCCAAGAGGCCTTCTTTTAATGCTGCCCTGTCTTCCTCTGTTCGTAGAGGTGGAGTTAGCTTGAAGCGTGTATCAAAACCATTGAGGGCTTTATCGGTATAGCATAAGTTTGCTAATGCGACACTACAACTTATTTTTAACCCCTTTTGTTTTGCTTTGCGGATAAGATCTACTCCTTCGGCTGTAGAGACAAAGGGGAAGTGTAATCTTCCACCTGTATAAGCTAATAAGTGAATATCACGATTGATTTGTAAGGTTTCATTTAGGCTGGGGATTCCAGCTAAACCTAATTGGGTGCTGTGAATTCCTTCATGTGCTACTCCATGTCCCCCGATGCGATTGTCTTGAGGACAAGAAAGGATCAAGCCATCAAAACGCTGGGCATAGAGTAAAGCTGTTTTAAGTAATTCGGGGTTGTCAATTGGACGTAAAAAATCCCCAAAGGCAACTGCTCCATTGCGTTGAAGGTCGTATAGTTCGGTCATCATTTCCCCTTTTTGCCCTTTGGTAAACGAAGCAATAGGGTGGAGGCTGGTGGGGAAATTAGAAGGATAGCTTTTTAATTGAATTACTGCTGCTTGACTATCAATAGTGGGTTGTGTCTCTGGCTCGACTGCAATGGAGGTAAATCCACTTAAGGCAGCAGTTTTAAGGCCATTTTCTAATGTTTCTCGTTCTTCATACCCTGGTTCTCCAAAACAAACACTTGAATCAAACCATCCTCTGGAAAGATGCAGGTTATCTTTTTTGACCACGAGGTCTGCTTCAAGATCAATGGTTTCATCTATGCGCTGGATTATACCATCTGCGATAAAAATGTCAACTTTTTGTAAATGGAAAGCACCTTTGGGGTCGAGGAGGGTTGCATTTTTGAGAAGAATTTTCATGTAAGGCTTTCGCTATCCGTGTGGGACAAAAATACAAAAACTTCTCTTTATCTACCGCAGGAAATTTCGAGGGTTTAAAATTTCTCAAATACCCCAAGACCAAAAAGGGCATAATCAAATTTCACGGGGTCTTCAGGATCTATTTTTCGTAAGTTCTTATCGAGTTCAGCAAGGGCTTTTCCATCGTTTTGTTTACGATTGATCAGTTTTAATTTTCGAGCGACATTACCCGTGTGAACGTCTAGAGGACAAGATAATTGACGCGGATGTAATGAGGTCCAAAGACCAAAGTCCACCCCTCGCTTATTGGGACGCACCATCCATCGTAAAAACATATTGATGCGTTTTGCGGCAGAGCCTTTCAATGGATCAGAAACGTGTTTTTGCGTGCGTTGTTGATGAGGAAGAGAAAAAAAGGTTTTTTTAAAGTGATGAATCGCTTCTTGTAAATTAGTCGAACTAGCATGCTTATAAAAAACGTGCTCTAACCCATTGTGTTCAATATAAATGTGTTGTAACGCCTTGATAAAGTAACGTAAATCATCGGCATTAAAGGTGCGATGAACAAAACCTTCAAAACGTCTTAAATCTTTTTCTTGATGATAAAGAATGAAATCATGCGGGCTATGATCCATTAGTTCCATCATTTTTTGAGCATTAGTAATGATGCTCTTTCGATTACCCCAGGCAATTGTAGCAGCAAGAAAGCCACTAATTTCGATGTCCTCTTTACGAGAAAACTGATGCGGAATCTGAATGGGGTCTACCGCTATAAAGTCAAAATTCTCATAGTAGGCCGCTTTTTCCTCAAGAAAGGCGTTTAGTTCTGTTCTTTTCATGCCACGATTTTTCCATCGACCAGGTGAATGGTGCGATCGGCCATTGCGGCGAGTTCTTTATTGTGGGTCACAATGACAAAGGTTTGTTGTAGTTCGTCTCTCAACTCAAAAAACAATTGGTGTAATGATTCTGCATTTTGCGAATCTAGATTTCCGCTGGGTTCATCTGCAAAAATAATGGAAGGTTCGTTCATTAAAGCACGTGCTACAGCAATACGCTGTTGTTCTCCACCCGAGAGAGAATTAGGTTTGTGTTGTGCCCTATGGGCGACGCCTAATCGAGTTAAAAGTTGTTCCGCTCTCTCTTCGATTTCAGCTTTTTTTTGTCCTTTAATTAGCCCTGGCATCATCACATTTTCCAAAGCGGTAAATTCATCGAGCAGTTCATGGAATTGAAACACAAAGCCCAGGGTTTCATTGCGAAAACGAGCGAGGGGAGCGTCGTTTAAACCCAAGATAGCTGTTTCATCAATCATTAACGAAGTTGAATCTGTGGTATCGGGTCGTGATAATGTCCCTAAAATTTGTAATAATGTGGTTTTTCCTGCACCAGAAGGCCCGGTAATTGCCACTATTTCTCCTTTTTGTATCCTAACATCAACTCCTTTTAAAACCGTTAATGTTCCAAATGTTTTTTGAATTCCCTTTGCGCTAATGATGTCCTTCATACCATTGCAAAATAATGCTTTTTCAACGATTCTCTTTTTTCTTTTTAGGGTTTTTTCGTTTACCCTTTTAGCTGTATTCCTCACTTTTTGAAAGTATTTCCTAAACACTTCATCGATTTGTTTAATATTATACGTATATTCGTTAGACAAAATGAAAAAAGAAAATTTAGCCTTTTTTGCTGGAGGTTGTTTCTGGTGTACCGAAGCAGTGTTCCAACGCTTAAAAGGGGTGAGTAGTATTCTTCCAGGCTATATGGGAGGAACCATTAAACACCCTGCTTATCGCGAAATTTGCACTGGAAGAACAGGACATGCCGAGTGCATACAGTTGTCTTATGACGAAAGTGTAGTTTCTTATAAGGATTTGCTCTATGTCTTTTTTGCTACCCATGATCCCACCACCTTAAACCGTCAAGGAAACGATGTAGGGACCCAATACCGTTCGGCTATTTTTTATACCGATGAGGAACAACACGCCATAGCTAAAGAGGTTATTACAGCATTACAATCCTCCACCTTTGATGCACCTATAGTTACCGAGCTGTTACCGCAACAACCTTTTTATCAAGCCGAACAAGAACACCACAATTATTATAACCAACATAGTGATCAAATGTATTGTAGCTATGTTATTAGCCCTAAAGTGGCAAAACTCAACGAAAAATTTACACACTTACTCCACTAAGTCATGATGAACGACAATTTTAATCTAGAAACTTTACCCATTACAGAAGAAATTAAAGGACATTTTTCTGAAGTTATCAACCTTTTAGGGGAAGATACTCAGCGAGAAGGTTTGGTTAAAACCCCAGAACGGGCTTCAAAAGCCATGAAGTTTTTAACCGAAGGCTATGAAATGGATCCGCAACAAATTCTTCAAAGTGCCATGTTTAAAGAAGATTATAACGAAATGGTCATCGTTAAAGACATTGAATTGTATTCTTTGTGTGAGCATCATATGTTACCTTTTTTTGGGAAAGCTCACATTGCCTATATTCCTAATGGCCATATTGTAGGATTGAGTAAAATCCCACGCGTAGTTGATGTTTTTGCACGTCGTTTACAGGTGCAAGAGCGTTTAACCGAGCAGATTTTGGATTGTATCAATGATACACTTCAGCCTAAAGGGGTAGCAGTTGTCATTGAAGCTTCTCATATGTGTATGATGATGCGCGGGGTTCAAAAACAAAATTCTACTACGACAACCTCGGGTTTCCGTGGAAGTTTTAGAGAAACCGATACCCGCAATGAGTTCTTGAAATTGATTACGTCAAATTTGTCCTAGGACTCAGGGAAAAAACGTTGAAAACCCATACGACGTAAGATTTTCTTTTCAAATTCCCAGAAGAAAGGGAACTGAAAAAATAGTGCGCCAAAAAATAGGAGTAACAACTGGTAGATAGGGAAAATGATAAGCACCCTCAAAATCCAGTACACGACCATCCCAAGTGGAAATTCTGCAAAGTAATCAGGGACTACACCCAGCCATTCAAGGACAGGTCCACCTACTTTAACAGAACTTGAGCCTGTGATTCCAAAGACAATAAAAATGATCCACAATTGTCTGTTGGAACGAATGTTCCATTTAGTTTTTAAACGATCGAAATAACCCATTAAAGAAGGATAGCACTAATTTGTTCTGCTAGCTCGACGCCAATACGATCTTGTGCTTCTCCAGTAGCTGCACCAATATGAGGGGTTAAAGATACCTTGGGGTGCATTAATACTTGTATGGCTGGTTTTGGCTCTTCTTCAAAGGTGTCTAATCCTGCAAAAGCTAATTTTCCGCTATCGAGGGCCTTCAACAAAGCTACTTCATCAATTACTCCTCCACGAGCAGCATTGACAATAGCAGCGCCATCTTTCATTTGCTCGAACTGTGTTTCACCGATGACGTATTCTTTTTGTGCTGGAACGTGAAGGGTAACAAAGTCTGCTTCAGCTAAAACACTTTCCATGGATTGAGTTTTGATCGTAACATCAATGTTTTGACCATTAAACAGGGCAACATTTACTGTAGCACTATCCATGAATTTATCTGCAGCGATAACATTCATCCCTATTCCTAGACCGATTTTTGCTGCTTCTTGACCGATGCGACCAAAACCGATTACTCCAAGGGTTTTTCCTCGTAATTCAACACCTTTGGCGTAAGCCTTCTTTAAGCCTTTAAAGTTGCTTTCCCCTTCTAGGGGCATATTGCGGTTACTGTCGTGTAAAAATCGAACTCCGCCATAAAGATGTGCAAAAACCAGTTCTGCCACCGATGCCGATGATGCTGCAGGGGTATTGATTACATGCAAGCCCTTATCGCGTGCATAGTCCACATCAATATTGTCCATTCCAACGCCACCGCGTCCGATGATTTTTAAACCTGGGCAAGCATCAATAAGTTCTTTACGTGCTGTAGTAGCACTGCGTACTAATAAGACCGTGATATCATTCGAGTTAATGTAATCGATGAGCTGCTCTTGAGCAACATTAGTGGTGATTACATTGAATCCATTTGCGGTTAGTGCGTCAATTCCACTTTGGGAAATGCCATCATTTGCGAGTATATTCATTATAGCGTTTTTTCAAATTCTTGCATTACGTTCACTAATTGTTGAACGCTTTCTATGGGGAGAGCATTGTAAATGGAAGCGCGATATCCGCCCACCGATCGGTGTCCTTTTAATCCACTGATGTTTGCAGCAGTCCAAAGGTTGTCAAAAGCCGCTCCGTCGACACCTTCGGCTAAATTAAATGTAGCATTCATAAAACTGCGGTCTTCTTGAGCAGCAAAACCCTCAAAGGCCGAGTTGCGATCGATTTCATTGTATAAAAGCGCTGCTTTAGTACGGTTGTGTGCTTCAATGGCTTTGATTCCTCCTTTTTCTTTTAACCATTCTAATGTTAACATAGAGGTATAAACGGCAAATACAGGAGGTGTATTGAACATACTTCCTTTATCGGCATGAGTGGAGTAAGAAAGCATGGAGGGAACCTCTTTATTCATTTTTGCTAAAAGACTTTCTTTTACAATCACTAGAGTTGTTCCTGCTGGTCCCATGTTTTTCTGTGCTCCTGCATAGAACAAATCAAAGGCCGAGTAATCGAATTCACGTGAGAAAATATCTGAACTCATGTCGGCAATTAAAGGCACCGTTGTCTTTGGCAATTCATGGAATTGAGTTCCAAAAATGGTATTGTTCGTGGTGATGTGTAAATAGTCAAGATCTTCGGGAATCTCATGCCCCTTTGGGATGTAATTGAAGTTGGCCTCTTTTGAAGAAGCAATTTCAATCACTTCTCCATAGCGCTTAGCTTCTTTAATGGCTTTATCCGACCAAGCACCTGTATTGATGTAGCCTGCTTTTTTCTGCATTAGATTTGCAGCTACCATTAAGAATTGAGTACTCGCCCCACCTTGTAAAAATAACGCTTTGTAGCCTTTATCGGTCAAACCTGTTAGCTCAAGGGCTAAGGCTTGCGCTTGATCCATTATAGCGACAAATTCTTTGCTTCTGTGAGAGATTTCAATTAAGGATAAACCTATTCCATCTAATTCTTGAACTGCTGCCGCCGCCTTTTCCATCACTGGGTTAGGAAGAATTGACGGTCCTGCGCTAAAATTGTGTTTTTTCATGCCTTTTATTAAGATGCAAATATCATCATATCCCACAAAACAACATAAACCAAAGACAATTTTTTGTGTTGGTTTTTTAACAATTTACTTACAATCGTAATAAAAATTGAATTGGATCAACTCCATCGGCATAATCCCATAAAGCAGGTTGCTGGGCTTTCCCTAGGGGAACCGAACCTTCAAATGGTAATTGTGTGCTAATGCACTGGATTTCTTCTTTTCGTTCCTCAAGTTCTTTCTTAAGGGAAGCAAGAGAATCATAGTAGCTATAGTGAAGACTTGCCACTGGGGAACCATAGGCACTATCTTCGCGTAATAACATAAATCCATTGTCCAATAATTCAAATTCGCTCATCAAATAAACGGCCTTGTTATAGTCGTAATTATTGGCGTATTTTGCCGATTCCATTAAAGCTGCGTGTGGATACAAGGCCCCAAAAATATTGTTTAAATCATAGTTTTTTGGAACATAGACTTGCGCAATACTGCGACAGCCTAACCCATAATACTGGACGATATCACGTGCCAGTCCAGCCAGTTCTTCTTTGCTTTCTTCCCCACTTAAAACAGCAATTCCATTGCGGTTTTTTCGAATGATATGCGGGACATGACCAAAGTAGTGCTCAAAATAACGCGCCGCATTATTACTCCCCGTGGCAATCACGGCGTCAAAATGAGTTAACCGCTCTTGGGTGAAATGGAGGCGATCATTAAAAACAGGAGAATACCCATTCAATAAATCATATAAAAATGGGATCAAATAAGGATCGGCAGAAGAAAGTTTGATGCTTCCATTATGACCACTCATTAAAACACAAAGCACATCGTGAAAACCCACTAAAGGAATATTTCCTGCTAAAATTAAACCAATGGTTTTAGGCGAAGTTTCGCCAAAGAAATAACGTTCCACCCATTGATTTAATGCTTTTTTTGTCAAGCTTTCTCCCCAGGCGTTTAATGCACTTAAGCAGTTGTCTTTTGTGAACCATCCATTGGAGTGTTCAGCTTTTCTAAGGCACTCAAATAGGGGAGTATATTCCCTCGAGCTTTCATCAATTTCACGTAAATAATGACCAAGTTGACTAAATCCTTCAAGATGTTGTTCTAGGGTGCTCATTTATTTGTCTAGGCGTTATTTATGCAGTATTTTTGCGCAAATGTAATTAAAGAAATTGCTATGGCCATCATCATTACTGACGAATGTATCAATTGTGGAGCTTGTGAACCAGAATGCCCTAATACAGCTATTTATGAAGGAGCAGACGACTGGCGCTACAGTGATGGAACTTCCTTGAAAGGAGACATTGTTTTGCCCAATGGAAAAGCGGTAAGTGCAGAAGAGACCCAAGAACCAATTTCAGACGAATACTATTACATTGTTCCCGATAAATGTACCGAGTGTAAGGGCTTCCATGAAGAACCTCAATGTGCTGCGGTATGTCCCGTGGACTGTTGCGTACCCGACGAAGATCATGTCGAAACCGAAACCGTTTTACTAGGGAAGCAACGTTTTATGCACCCAGAAGAATAATATTTTTATATGAAAGCAGGAATTGTAGGACTTCCCAATGTGGGAAAATCCACCCTATTTAATTGTTTGTCAAACGCTAAAGCACAGAGTGCTAATTTTCCTTTTTGCACCATCGAGCCAAATGTGGGGGTAGTCAATGTTCCCGATGAACGCTTAACGACCTTGGCCGAGTTGGTCAACCCAGAAAAAACCATCCCTGCCACGGTAGAGATTGTCGATATTGCTGGCTTAGTAAAGGGGGCAAGTAAAGGTGAAGGGCTAGGAAATCAATTTCTCGCTAATATTCGTGAAACCGATGCCATCATACATGTTTTACGTTGTTTTGAAAACGATAATATCGTTCACGTTGAAGGATCGGTTGATCCGATACGCGATAAAGAAATCATTGATATTGAACTGCAATTAAAAGACCTAGAAACCGTTGAAAAGCGCTTAGAAAAAGTCAGTCGTGCAGCTCGTACAGGCGATAAAGATGCACAAAAACTACAATCCATACTCAATGCGATCAAGGAAGGCCTAGAACAAGCACAAAATGTTCGCCAGCTTGATTTTTCTGAAAAAGAGCGAGAAGAGGTAATTCAAGGCCTACAGCTCTTAACCGATAAACCGGTTCTCTATGTGTGTAATGTATCAGAGGCCGATGCTGCTGGAGGGAACGCCTTAGTTGATAAGGTTCAAGGCATCGCTACAGCAGAAAATGCAGAAGTCTTAACCCTAGCCGTTTCGATTGAAGCTGATATTAATGAATTGGACACCTTTGAGGAACGTCAAGTTTTTTTAGAAGATTTAGGTTTAACTGAACCTGGCGCAGCGAAACTCATTCGTAAAGCCTATGCTTTATTACAACAGCAAACCTATTTTACCGCTGGTGAAAAAGAAGTGCGGGCATGGACTTTCCCTGTAGGAGCAACTGCTCCACAAGCCGCAGGCGTCATTCATACTGATTTTGAAAAAGGCTTTATCCGAGCCGAAGTCATCTCTTTTGAAGATTATGCCAACTATCAAACCGAAGCTAAAGTAAAAGAAGCTGGGAAAATGCGTATCGAAGGAAAAGAGTACACTGTACAAGATGGGGATGTAATGCATTTTCGTTTTAATGTCTAATTGTAGGTAGGCAATAGGCAGTAGGCAATAGGCACTAGGCACTAGGCAATAGGCAGTAGGCAGTAGGCACTAGGCAAATGGCAGTAGTGTTTAGTAAAAGTTTGTTGATGAGCAAAGCGAGAAGTAGTGAACTAGCCAAGAGGTAACTTCTCCTTAATGCTTTTAAAATGTGTATATTGGGTTGATGAAACCAACACTTTTATATCCTCTTATTAGCTTACTTTCTTCTTTATTATTGTTGTCTTGTAACGATGTGGTGCTTCCGCAATATAAAATTGGATTGCAGCTTTTTAGTGTAAGAGATGCTATGGCAAAAGATCCTTTGGCGACCTTAAAAACTTTAAAAGAAATGGGCTATCAAGACTTTGAAACCTATGGTTTTGATGCTGATAATGCGACCATTTATGGTTATTCAGTTGAAGAGTTTAAGTCAATATTAGATGATTTAGGGCTTAGTGCGAGTAGTGGGCATTACGGTTTTGCTGATTATATGGAAGCTACTCCCGAAGAACTCACTGCTTATGTGGAAAAATGCATTGCTGCAGCAAAAACCCTTGAATCTTCTTATATCACCTGGCCTTTTGTGCCTGAGGCTTATCACAATCCTGAGGGCTTTAAACAACTGGCGAAACTACTGGATCAAATTGGACAACAGGTTAGCCAGGCTGGCTTAGGCTTTGCCTATCATAACCACGGTTATGAGTTTGAAGCGTGGAATGGAAAAACGGGTTTTCAACTTTTGATAGAGAACACAAATCCCGATTGGGTCAAGTTTCAATTGGACCTTTACTGGGCGGTTCACTCTGGTGCTTCTCCTAAAGCATTGGTTAAAGCGCAACCAGGACGCTTTGTTATGTGGCATATCAAAGACATGGATCGAAATACCCGAGATTATACAGAGTTGGGGAATGGTTCCATCGATTACAATTCCATACTACCTAATCCAACCACAGCTGGTTTATCCTATTATTATATCGAGCAAGGTGGAAATTTTAGGTTGAATTCCTTATCGAGTGCTAAAGAATCCATTGCTTATTTAAAGAAGAATTTACTTCACCTACTATAAGTGTAAGGGGGCTTCTGGAGAAGGAATGTCCATCAAATCAGCTTGTTCCGCAAAGATATCTTGGAACAAGGGTTGCGCACTAAAGTATCCTGCGAGTGGAAAGCCCACCTCATAATCACGGGTCATTGTGGCGACCTCGGGAGTGATGGGATGCAATGGGTTTCCCGTTGCTTCGGCAAGGAGTTGGGATTGACTACTGCGTTCCATGGTGGTGAACCAAAAAACACATTCTTCAATACTATGTCCCACGGTTAGCAAGCCGTGGTTTTGTAAAATCACCGCTTTGGTGTCGCCAAGTGCTGCCGCAATTCGATCTCCTTCACTGCTTTCTCCTACAACGCCTGTATAGTCATTAAAAAGTCCGTGATCTTCATAAAAGATGCATGCATCCTGGGTTAAAGGAGCCAATTTTTTTCCCATCACCGACCAGGTTTTCCCATAAATCGTATGCGAGTGCGCCGCGGCAATGACATCGGGTCGTGCTTTGTGGATGGAAGAATGAATGGCAAAGGCAGCCTTATTTAATGGTGCGGGTTTTCCCGCCACTACGTCACCTGCTTCATTGACTAGAATTAAATCAGACATTTTTAGTCGTTTAAACGACAGGCCAAAAGGATTGACCCAAAAACAATCAGGATATTCTGGGTCCCTACAAGTAATATGTCCTGCGACTCCCTCAGAGAAACCTAATTTTCCAAAAATACGATAAGCTGCCGCCAACATTTTCTTGCGGTAATGGCGTTCTTCTTCTACCGAAGAAAACTGTGGGTAATTCACCATTTTTTCTATGCCAGGGGGATTTTTAACAGCCATCTACTTTAATTTATTATTGCGCTTTCAAAATACAAAATCGCTTAGACATATGCATAGGCCCAATAGATTAAACCCAGTTGCATGGGAAGGCGAATGGCCCAAAAAAGCAGGGTGGGTTGTTGGTACTTTTTACTGTAGTAATTGATTTGGACAATGTTAGCGGGGAAAATTGCTACTAAAAACACCATCAGAAAGACTGCAGTGATTGAACGTGTTGGGGTGTAAAGCAAACCGATGGCAATTAAAATTTCCAAAACGCCCGAGAAGAGTGCAATAAAGCGCCGATATATCAATCGTTTTGGTACGGCCAATTCAAAGAAGCGGGTATGGGTAAAGTGAGTTATCCCAGCAACGCCATACAGGGCTGCCATGAAGTAAAGATCAATATTCATTACAATAAGGTAGGAATAATTTCATTAGCCGTAGTTCCTCCTTTAATTCGATGCGCGTTTTCATAGCGTCTAAACCAAGTGCTTTGGCGCTTTGCATAGCGCCTACTATTCTTTTTTATTTCTTCAATGGCGGTTGCCTCATCCCATTTCCCATCAAAATGAGCAAACCATTCCCGGTAGCCCACCGTTTGAAGGGCATTTAATTTTTTATGGGGATAGAGGGCTTTGGCTTCGCCTTTTAAACCTTGCGCAACCATTTGGTCCACTCGTTGATTAATACGTTCATACAACGCTTCTCTTTCCCAATCAATGATTAATGTTTGCGCCGAAAAAAAGTCTGGGGCTTGTTTTTTTCCTAAAAAAGAGGAGTAGGGTTTACCGCAGCTCAAAGAAATTTCTAACGCACGAATCAAGCGATGAGGATTGTTTTTATCCACCACATGATAATGCCTTAAATCATGTTCGCGCAAGAGGTCCTGTAGCACTTCAATTCCCTCTTGTTCATAGATGGCCGTTAATTGTGGACGAATCGCGGGATCTACTTCGGGGAATTCATCCAGTCCTTGTATGAGGGCATCGGCATAAAGACCCGATCCTCCCACAAGGATAACCGTTTCATGCTGTTGGAAAAGTTCTTTTAGCAGGTTAAGGACGTCCCTGCGATAATCTCCGACAGAGTAATCTTCATGAATCGAGCGATGCTGAATAAAGTGATGGGGAGCCTGTGCTAATTCTTCTTTGCTGGGAACTGCCGTCCCAATGTGCATTTCATGGTAAAATTGCCGCGAGTCACAGGAAACGATTTCGGTTTGAAAATATTGCGCCAATTCGATGGCTAGGCTTGTTTTGCCACTAGCAGTAGGGCCAGCGACATAAAGGAGTTTAGAAGTTTTCATTGAGTTGATGTCCACAGTTGTGGCAATAAACGGCATGATCCAGATGAGTTTCAGTCATACAATTGGGGCAAGCCTGGGTGTTAGTATCGGGGTTTTTTTGTTGTTGTGTCATTTCAGAGGTTACGATTCCAGTGGGTACTGCAATGATACCATAACCCATGATCATGATGATGGAGGCGATGAATCGCCCCAAAGGCGTCATCGGGGCAATGTCACCATAACCCACTGTCGTGAGTGTGACAACACACCAATAAATCGCTCGCGGGATAGAAGTGAAGCCATTGGCCTCGCCTTCTACCAAATACATCACTGTTCCAAAGATGATGCACAAGATGATTACTGCAAAAAGGAATACCCCAATTTTCGCTCGACTTGCCCATAAGGCGGCCATCAAAAAATTGGATTCTCCTATATAGCGAGAGAGTTTTAATATTCGAAAAACGCGTAATAGGCGCAATGCTCTTAAAGCGACAAGGGACGAAGTTCCAATAAAGAAAAATGAGATATACATGGGTAAAAGCGACAGTAAATCAATCACCCCAAAGAAACTGCTTGCATACCTCCAGGCTTTTTTTACCACCAATAAGCGCGCGATGTATTCCAAACTAAAAAGGACTGTGATTCCCCATTCGAGTTGGTACAAAACGTCGGCATAATCTTTTCCAATCCAGGAGACACTCTCCAACATGACCAATACAACACTAAGTAATATAAAGAACAAGAGTGCAATGTCAAAGAATTTCCCAGCAGGGGTATCGGCTTCATAGATGATCTCATGAAGACGATGGCGTAAAGAAGGAGTTGATGCTTTCATGAAGTACTTCCTTCTGCTAAGTTAATGAGTTTTTGGTAACGTCCTTTTCGAAGAAAACTTCGAATAACGGCTTGGGTATCACGATTGTCTTCAATCGGGAGCAATCGGGCTTCGATTTTTTCAAGGGTCTTGATTTGATGATTGAGTTGGAAATAGCCAAAGCCTTGAAAAACACCTTCTTTGATGTAGAGAAAGCTTTTTTCGCTCACTTTTTTCCCTTTATCAATAATCAACATGTCTTTATGGGGGTAGTGTAAACTATCGGCAACCGCTTTAACACGCCTATTATAAGCCTCACATTTTTCTTTTCCTAAGCAGGCTCCTTTGCATTTTTCTAGGTTATATCGAAAACAGGCTGTTTGCTGTCGAGCAAAAGAAGTTTGTTGTGCACACAATTCAAATTCTTCTATCCAATAGCGCAAGCGACCTTCTGCTTCTTTCTTATTTTTAAAGACATCCAGATAGTTTCTTTCCTGTCGCACCTGCTCAATGACTAATTGATGGTAGGGGGTAGTTTCGTCTAATCGAATTCCCATGGCAAAATGCCTAAATTTAAGAGCGTGATTTAAGCGGGGTTGATTTTTTTTGATTTCATGTTGCTCTTTTAAAAGGGCTAAACATTCGTTTCCACATAATTCATAGCTCACCGAGTGTAAAGCTTTTTGAATTTTCTCCGCTTTTCTCGCTTTACCCGTTAGATGGGTTAAAACGCGTTTCTTAATGTTTTTACTTTTCCCTATATAGATGATTTTTCCTTCCTTATCGTGTAGATAATACACCCCAGTTTCTGTGGGTAAATCTTCAATGATAGTGAGGTATTTATTGGGGACGTGTTTTTTATTTAATGTTTTGATATGAGCTGTAATAATCTCTTTTTCACTGTCTTTTTCTAGCAATACTTTGAAAAGTTCAACGGTTGCCATAGCATCTCCATGGGCACGGTGTACATCAGAAATGGGAATGCCTAGGGAACGGACTAATTTCCCTAATTTATAGGACGGCACATCGGGGATAAGTTTTTGAGCCAGATCAACGGTACAAAGCGATTGTCGTTCAAAATCATAGCCCAGGCGTTGAAATTCTGTTCGAATGATACGATAGTCAAATTCTGCATTATGTGCTACGAGAACGGCGTCTTCGGTTATTTCAACGATGCGTTTAGCGACTTCATAAAATTTTGGTGCATTGACCAGCATTTTACTGTTGATTCCTGTCAAGCGTTGAACAAAAGGTTGGATTTCCCTCAAGGGGTTGACGAGACTTGAAAATTGATCCACAATGGTATTACCATCAAAGCGATAAATGGCAATTTCGGTTATGCCTTCCTCATTGAATTTCCCTCCGGTGGTTTCTACATCGACTATTGCGTACATGCTAGTAGTTTCGTTCCCCAAAGATTTTACTCCCTACTCGAATCATGGTACTCCCTTCTTCGATGGCGATGGGGTAGTCCCCGCTCATTCCCATGGAGAGAATGCGACAGTGTTCCAGCTGAGAAGCGGTATGGTCAAAATGGTTTTTTAGGGTAGCAAATTCGGCCCTAATTTGATCTTGATTTGAGGTAAAAGTAGCCATTCCCATTAATCCCACGAGACGAACGTTAGGGTAAGCCCCTGCTTTTGTATTGGCAATGATTTGGGATAATTCTGCAGAGTCAAGGCCAAACTTAGTTTCTTCTTTGGCAATATGGAGTTGTAAAAGACAGTCGATAATACGGTTGTTTTTTGCCGCTTGTTTGTCAATCTCTTTGAGTAGTTTCTCACGATCCACCCCGTGGATTAGTGCGACATAGGGCGCCATGTATTTGACCTTATTGCTTTGAACATGACCAATCATGTGCCATTGAATGTCCTTTGGCAAAGCCTCATATTTACGGGTCATCTCTTGAATCTTATTTTCTCCAAAGATGCGTTGACCAGCGTTATAGGCGGCTAATAGGTCTTCTTCGGGTTTGGTTTTTGAGACAGCGACTAAGGATACGTCTTTAGGAATAGTTCCTAAAATATGGTGCAAATTTTCAGCAATTTTCATAGGACAAAGATAAGACGGTCAAGAGAATTCTCCATTGTGTATTTAGTTTATTTAGCCTTTGGCTAAAGGGGTGAAAAATAGTCCTGTGGGAAGTTTAGGTAGGATATAGGTGCTCTTGGGAGGGAGCTGTTTTTCTGCTTTTGCAAGCTCGATGATTTCATCAATTAATAGGGGGCGGTAATCAATGATTCCTGCATAGTCTTTTATGCGATTAGGAGGGAGGCTATTGGGTGGATAATAGTCGATGACCTCTTTAAGATTAATCGAGTCGTTAGGCTTAATTCCCATCAATTGATGTAAGATAAAATGAGTAACACTTTCGTCCCGGTTAATTTGAAGATGGATGCTTCTTTCTTGATCCTGAAAATGAATGTTCGTCTCTGTAGGACTAGCGGGATGTTCCAATGTCATTGCGTTAAGACAACGTTTAGCGAGTACAGGATCTTTTATCGCCCATCTAAAGGCGTGATTTTGTAATTGATCTTTTGCCACTAAAAAGGAAAAGAGCCGTGCAGGGATGTCATGTGTCTTTGCATAGTGTAGGGTAGAGGCATAACGGTGATGACCATCGGCCAGATGAAACTGAGCTTGCTGCTGGGCAAAGGCTTGTGCTAGCGTGGTCTCTTTTTTATTGAGTTGCCAAAGTTGGTGCTTTTCTATTCCCAATTCAAATACGTTCGCTGGGGGTCGTTTTTTGATCAATTGCCCCAAATGCATGGCTGCAGTGGTGTTTTCATGGACTAAAAGCACGGGTTCTGCTTGTATTTTTACTTGGTTTAAATAATCCGAAAATAGCCTTACCCGCTCTTCCAGCACTGCCTCATGCGTGCTGATTTCTCGTGTATTTTCTTTTGGAGTTACTGCTGTTAAAATTCCTTCAAACGTACCACTAGCTCCAGCGATTTTATACCAAAACAACTGCTCTCCCTCGACTACCCGATAAGTATCCGAGTCGATCAATGCATCAATTCCTTGTCTAATGTTTTGAGGTTTATTAGCCGATCTAATTAGGTCCACAAAGGGGCTGGGTCCTTGAATTCCTTTTTTGTGCTGCGATTTAAGTGTAGTCGCAGTAGGATGAAAAAGGGAAATGGGCGTTAATGCTGGCATATCGATCCATTAAAAAGCCTAGAAGCAGTCAATGATTTTTTGTGCTACCCTCAACGCTTCAGTTGCATGGGTTAAAGGAACGATGGGTTCGCTATCCTCTTCAATCGCATCGGCAAAGGTTTCCAATTCTTCTAAAATTGCATTGGACTGTTCTACTACGGGAGGATCGAAATAGATTTCTTTTTTTACCCCTTCAGCATTTTGTAAGACCAAGGCGAATTCATCGGTTTGTTCATCGGCTTCTTTCATCTTTACTACTTCAACCTGCTTGGTGAAAAAGTCTACAGAGATATAAGCCTCTTTCTGGAAAAAACGCAGTTTGCGCATGTTTTTCAATGAAATTCTACTAGCGGTTAAATTCGCCACCGCACCGTTTTCAAATGCGATTCGCGCGTTGGCGATATCTGGGGTTTCACTCACTACTGCTACGCCAGAAGCTGAAATATGTTTCACAGGGGATTGAATGACACTTAAAATGATATCAATGTCATGAATCATTAAATCCAAAACCACCGATACATCCGTTCCACGCGGGTTAAATTCTGCCAAACGATGCGATTCTACAAACATGGGTTGACCCAAGTTGTCTTTTACTGCTTTAAAAGCCGGATTAAAACGTTCTACATGACCCACCTGTCCTTTGATGCCTTTTTCTCGAGCGAGTTCGACTAATTCTTCGGCTTCTTCTACGGTATGTGTAATGGGTTTTTCAATGAAAATGTGTTTCCCAGCAGCGATACAATCTTTGGCCACAGCGTGGTGATAAAGGGTAGGTGTAACGATATCAATAACATCGCAAGCAGCAATGAGGTCTTCTTGACGTTCAAAATAGGTATAACCTGTACTTTCTGCCAGGGCTTTACTCGCCGTTACATCGGGGTCGTAAAAACCCACTAGGGTATAACGCGTTGATTCATTGAGTAAGCGTAAATGTATTTTTCCAAGGTGTCCAGCGCCTAAAACGCCTGCTTTTAATGTCTTTTTCAAGGGTATGATTTTTATCTTCTAAAGGTACGCTTTTCGTTAGAATTTTTTCATAAGAATGCTTTTTCTCGTTGGATTAAACTGTATTTTTGATGTCATGCAATTACCGATAGATTCACCCAAGCATCAAGGGCAACGTCGCCAACTCGTTGCGCTATTGACCGAGAAAGGGATCTCCGACCCAGCGGTAATTGCTGCGCTAGAAAAAGTGCCCCGCCACTGGTTTATGGATCCCGGTTTAGTCACCCATGCCTATAAAAATAAGGCCTATCCCATCGGCGCAGAACAAACCATTTCTCACCCTTATACGGTGGCCTTTCAATCCGAATTGATTAAGGTGAGTCCAGGAGAAAAGGTGTTGGAAATAGGAACAGGCTCGGGATATCAAACCGCGATTTTAAAAGCGATGCAAGTAGAGGTATTCACCATCGAGCGCCAGCGCGAACTCTTTAAGAAAACCCATCGATTATTCGCTCAAATAGGGCTGCGCCCAAAGAAGACGCTTTTAGGCGACGGTTATCTAGGTCTCCCAGAAGAGGCTCCCTTTGATGCCATTATCGTTACTGCTGGAGCACCCTTTTTACCAAAGGATTTACTCAAACAACTCAAAATTGGTGGGCGTTTGGTCATTCCCATCGGGGAGGACCCGCAAATTATGCATCGTTATACCCGAACTGGAGAAAAGCGTTTTGACAAAGAAACCTATGGGGAATTTCGATTTGTCCCCATGTTAAAAGATAAAAACTAGTTATTTTCTATAGTCCTTTTTAACCCGATCCAGGGTACGTTTGTTGTCCCGGTCTTTGATGGTTTCGCGTTTGTCGTAGAGTTTTTTTCCTTTGGCTAAGGCAATAACTAATTTGGCGTAGCCTTTATCTGTAATGAATACCCTTAACGGAACAATAGTAAGTCCTACATTCTTGACTTCTTTTTCCAATTTTCGCAATTCGCGTTTATTCATCAAGAGTTTGCGCTCTGCTTTAGGGCGGTGGTTATAATGCGTGCCCCAGGCGTATTCTTCAATGTGCATGTTGACCACAAAGAGTTCCCCACGTTCATTAAATTCACAAAAACTATCGCGTATAGAAGCCTTGCTCAAGCGGATGGACTTAATTTCTGTCCCCGTTAATACAAGCCCTGCTGTATATTGCTCGATGAGCTCGTATTCAAAGCGGGCGCGTTTGTTTTGTATGTTGATCTGTTTTTGCACGGCGCACAAAGGTACTTTATTTTCGGTTGCTTCAAGTGTTTATGTGAATTGAAACTCTAATTCATTTTCTGTTCCAACGCTAATTTCAATGGTGGTCTGCTCTTGCTTTTCATCGGCTAGTAGCTTTTTGCTCAGCGGATTTAATAGTTTTTCTTGTAAGATGCGTTTCACGGGACGACCACCATAGAGCGGGTCAAAACTCCAATGGGCCAAACGATCCATCGCTTCTTCTTGCACCCTTATGGTATAGCCTTGGGCTAAGAAACGTTTTGCTAGATGCTTTAATTGTAACTTAACGATGGCCTTGATTTCCTTTTGGGTAAGGGGAGAGAACAGTAGGATATCATCAATACGATTGAGGAACTCTGGTCGAACACTGGCTTTTAAGCGTTGCATAACTGCTTCTTTGGCCACTGCCTCTGCTGTGCTAAACTGTGGATTTTCTTCAAAGGCCTGTTGAATAAGTTCACTTCCTAAATTACTGGTCATGATCAAAATACTGTTTTTGAAATCGGCAAGGCGGCCTTTATTATCGGTTAAGCGACCTTCGTCCAGTACTTGAAGGAGGGTGTTAAAGGTGTCGGGATGGGCTTTTTCAATTTCATCTAAAAGGATAACCGAATAGGGTTTTCGTCGAACAGCCTCGGTGAGTTGCCCACCTTCTTCATAACCCACATAACCGGGAGGCGCTCCCACCAGTCGACTCACGGCATGGGCCTCTTGGTATTCACTCATGTCGATTCGTGTTAGGGCATTATCGTCATTAAAGAGTTCTGCGGCGAGGGCTTTGGCCAATTCGGTTTTTCCTACCCCTGTCATTCCTAGAAAGAGGAAGGTGCCCAAAGGTTTGTTAGGGTCCTGCAAACCAGCTCTACTGCGTCGAATGGCATCGGCTACCGCCTTGACTGCCTTTTTCTGTCCAATTAATCGTTGATGCAATACTGCTTCTAGGCGAAGAAGTTTTTCGCGCTCGCCACTCACTAGCTTGCTTGCAGGGATGCCCGTCCATTTTTCGATGACTTCGGCGATGTCCTCATAGCCCACTTCTTCTTTGATAAGGGGATCAGCACTTTTTTTTGCCTCCAAGCTTTTTTGAAGTTGGTTTAGCGCTTCCTGCTCTTGTACGATTTTCCCATAGCGCAGCTCGGCCACAGCGGCATAATCGCCTTCACGTTCGGCGCGATCGGCGTCCATTTTGTATTGTTCGATCTTTTCTTTGTGCTGTTGCAATTGTTCCACCTGTGCCTTTTCCTGTTTCCATTGCGCAAACAATTGATCGCGTTCTTCTTTTGATTGCGCTAAATCGTGTTGAATTTCTTTGGTTTTTGCGGTGGCTTTTTCCTTTTTTAACGCGACCAATTCAATTTCCAATTGCCGAATTTTACGTTCTAGGGTATCCAGTTCTTCGGGCTTTGAATTGATTTCCATACGCAATTTTGCAGCGGCTTCATCAATCAAATCAATGGCTTTGTCGGGGAGAAAGCGGTTGGTGATATAGCGGTTGGAAAGGCTAACAGCCCCCACAATGGCTTCGTCTTGAATTTGCACCTTGTGGTGGGTTTCATAGCGCTCTTTTAATCCGCGCAGAATCGAAATGGCGCTATCCACATCGGGTTCATCAACAATTACTTTTTGAAATCGTCGTTCCAGGGCTTTGTCTTGTTCTATATACTTTTGGTATTCGTCTAGGGTGGTGGCTCCAATGGCGCGTAGTTCTCCACGCGCCAAAGCAGGTTTTAAGATATTCGCCGCATCCATGGCTCCTTGACCCCCTCCAGCACCCACCAGGGTGTGGATTTCATCAATGAAGAGAAGAATATTTCCAGCAGCCTTAGTCACCTCTTTAATGACCGCTTTTAGGCGTTCTTCAAACTCTCCTTTGAATTTTGCTCCAGCAATAAGGGCCCCCATATCTAGGGCATAGAGTTGTTTGTCTTTTAAATTTTCGGGGATATCTCCCTCAATGATGCGATGGGCAATCCCCTCGGCAATGGCGGTTTTTCCTGTGCCAGGTTCGCCCACTAGGATGGGGTTGTTTTTTGTTCGCCGACTTAAAATCTGTAAAACGCGACGAATTTCTTCGTCTCGTCCAATGACAGGATCGAGTTTGTTTTCTTTTGCGAGGGTATTCAGGTTTTTAGCATATTTTTCCAATGCCTGAAATTGTTGTTCAGCGCTGGGGGAATTGATTTTTTCACCGTTTTGCATGTGATCGATATTTTTGTTGAGTTGTGCTGGGGTTAAGCCAGCTTCTTTTAAAATTTTAGCGGCACTACTAGGGCTATTTAAGAGGGCCCACAGCAGATGAAAGGTGGCAATGTACTGATCTCCTCTTTTTTGAGCATATTGATGGCTTTGGTGCAACAATGAAGTAACGCCCCTAGTGAGTTGGGGAGTGCTTCCCGCAACCTTGGCTTGATGGTTCAATTGGTTTTCAATAATGGGCAGTAGTGTTGCTACAGAAACGTTATCCTGCGCCAAAAGATGGGGGAGGACATGTTTGTCTTCCTTTAGTAAGGCTGCGAGCAAGTGATCTTCGCTTACCGCAGCATGTTGTCGATCCAGCGCTAGTTGATGTGCGGCTTGCAGGACATTTAAGCTAGCTTGGGTAAATTGATTTTCTTGCATTTGATTTTTTAAATGGTCATAACAATATGTGTACCAGTGGTTTGAACCTGACGCTTCGTCAGTTATTTACAAAAATTTAACGTCATTTTGGCATTGGTTTTGGTTCAGGATGTGTATTTTTAGCCAAATTATTTTCTGATGTTATTATCACAATTCTTATTTGCATTAAACCAAGTTGAATCGGTTCATTTTATCACGCCAACGGGGGCAAGGGTGCCTTCGCATTTTCACATTACCGAAGTGGGGCAGATTCAAAAGCACTTTATCGATTGTGGCGGTACAGAACGAAAAGAAAGCAAAGTCAATTTTCAATTGTGGAGTTCGGATGATGTTGACCATCGCTTGCAACCCCAAAAAGTAATCGATATCATTCGCCTGTCCCAGCAGCGCATCGGGATAAGCGATCAAGCGATAGAGGTTGAATATCAAGGAGAGACCATAGGGAAATACGGTTTAGACTTTGACGGAACGAATTTTATCTTGACTTCTACCGCTACCGACTGTCTTGCAAAAGACAACTGTGGGATTCCAATAAAAGAAACTGCCCCCTCCAGCCAGGGATGTTGCGATCCCAGTTCAGGCTGTTGTTAATTAACTTCTTAATAAGTCCTATAGCTGAAGGATAATTTCTGTGGTCATTCAAGGGGATTTCCCTACTTTTGTGCTTTAATTTATGACCATGCAGAAAGACACCGCAATTTTTGATTTAATTCAAGAGGAAGAAAACCGCCAACGCAATGGCATCGAGTTAATTGCCTCTGAAAATTTCACCTCTCCCGCAGTGATGGAAGCCACCGGCTCTGTCCTAACCAATAAATACGCCGAGGGCTATCCCGGCAAGCGGTATTATGGCGGTTGTGAAGTGGTGGATAAGGTAGAACAATTGGCCATTGATCGCGCAAAGGAACTCTTTGGCGCAGCCTATGCCAATGTACAACCCCACTCGGGTTCACAGGCTAATACAGCGGTATTTCACGCCTTTATTAAACCGGGGGATAAGATTTTAGGTTTTGACCTTTCGCATGGGGGGCATTTGACCCACGGATCTCCCGTGAATTTCTCGGGACGTTTATACGAAGCTCATTTCTATGGCGTACAGGAAGAAACGGGACGCTTGGACTATGACAACATTCGCGCCATTGCCAAAGAGGTACAACCGCAAATGATCATTGCAGGTGCCTCGGCTTATTCCCGTGATATTGACTTTGCTCAATTTCGCGCCATTGCCGATGAAGTAGGCGCTTTTTTACTAGCCGATATTTCTCACCCGTCGGGATTGATTGCTACGGGTTTATTGAATAACCCTATTCCTCATTGTCATGTGGTGACCACCACTACCCATAAAACTTTACGCGGCCCTCGTGGCGGTCTTATTTTAATGGGCGAAGATTTTGACAACCCCTTTGGGATCACCCTAAAAAATGGAACAGTACGCAAGATGTCTCATTTGCTGGACATGGCTGTTTTTCCAGGGAATCAAGGAGGACCATTAGAGCATGTGATTGCGGCGAAGGCAGTGGCCTTTGGCGAATGCTTATCGGCCGAATACATTACCTATATGCAACAGGTGCAAAAGAACGCTCAGGCCATGGCCAAAGCTTTTGTAGCCCGTGACTACCATTTGATCTCTGGCGGGACCGACAATCACTTGATGTTGATCGACCTGCGCAATAAAAACATTACAGGGAAAGACGCTGAATTAGCCCTAGTAAAAGCTGAAATCACCGCCAATAAAAACATGGTCCCTTTTGACGACAAGTCGCCTTTTGTGACTTCGGGTATTCGTGTGGGGACCGCAGCGATTACCACGCGTGGTTTAAAAGAGGACGATATGGAAACCATCGTTGCGCTGATCGACCGTGTTTTAAAGGCACATACCGACGAAGAAGTACTTGCTAGCGTAGCCAAAGAAGTCCACGCTTTAATGCAAGGACGACCTTTGTTTACCTACTAGAGTCAATACGATAAGAATATAAGCGCAAGAGGTTTCTTGCGCTTTTTTTTTGGATTACCCATAGGGTGTTAAGTATTCAAAAAATTAATTTTTAAACAGTTTGTTTAGGCGATAGTTTAATTGGATATAAGGAACGATATAGGAAGAATTGCTATAGAATGGATTCTCTGTCGAATGATACACCCCACCCATAAGATTGAAACGCTTGTTTTGATAGCCTATTCCATAACGGTTGACAATATCTCGAGTATCTAAGGATAAATCGTCTGTTCTTGAGCCCGAGGCATCATTAATGCTCACACCGTTTTTACTAATCCTGGGACCATTGTTTAAAAAGGAAACACCAGCATGAACAAAAAATGATTCATTAAAAAGTCTAAAATAATATTTTGCATTAAAATGGTAATCCATTAAGAGGCCATAGGTGTCGGCGATAACTGCACGTGAATCTCTTCCACCTATTATATCGTCTTGATCGCCTTGATGAATATGATCATAGCGAATGCTATGACCAAACCCAATTGAAAAATCATTAAAAATAAAGTAGTCAAAGTCAATCGAAAAAGCACTACCCTGATTGATATCTGTTTCATTTACGCCTCTTGAAGTCCATTTAGAACTACCATTTTGTGAATACTTAAATGATGGACCAATTCGATACTCTGTCCCAACAGAAAAAAAGAGTTTTCCTTGTCGTTCGATGGCATGCGATTCATTTGTGGCGTTGTTAGTGGTGGTTTGGGTTTGTTCTTGTCCATAACTATTGTGGGAATAGAAAAGGGAACAAAGGCAGCTAAAAAGTAGTAGGTGTTTCATAAGGCGTTTATTTTGGGTTCTAAAAATGCAAAAGGGGTAAAGGTTTACCTAACTTACTTATATAAAGCGTATTAGACTAAAATACTTTTGCTTTTAGGAGAAGTTTAACCTTGCTTTGGGAGAATTTTAAGAATTAAGGGCGATAAATAGAAATTGTAAGTTATTTATTAGGATTTTAGTTTGAGCCATTTCCCATCACTAAACGCCATGAATTCAATTCCAGTATTCGTAGCGTAAATAATTCGTTCAATTTCTGTAGCTTCTGAACAATTTTGAAAAACTAATATTTGTTGAAAGTCAATTTGATTAATGGATAAATCTGTTAATCTGTCCACAATAGACAAGTTAAATAACCCTTCACAAGCTAATTCAAAACGCTCATTGTCTTATTCAATGATCATCATTTAATTATTTAGCGGGATAGCATCGTTTAAATCATCTTGACTAATGATATGCTTATAGCTGCTGTTTGCCCTAAAAATTGTAGAACATGAATCGAAATTAGGCCAATCCTCACAGGTAAATATTTTTAACTTTGAGGTATTGAAAATTAATCTTATTGAATCAACGTTTCTTATTGAATAAAAAGTACGATTGTCCCTCCACACTCTTTCAATCATAAAGCTCCCATAAGGATTAATAATAATATCATCTCCTTTTATACTACCATTGAGTATTGTAGCTCCGTCTCTATTTCGTGCAAATGACTCGATTTTAACTTCATATTCAGTATCATTTGTCAAAGTAAATAGTGTTTTTGGTGGACTTTGATCTACACAAGAATAAATCAACAGCAGTATAACAATTATTTTTTTCATTTGTTAAGGTCTAATTATCGAATAATTCATCAATAAATTCTTTGGTTGAATTATTATACTCGGTTTTTATATTGTCTCTCCAATTTTCCCAACTTTTAGCTCTTTCCTACCTATTTTTTCACAACATCCTTTGTCCTTAGTATGATCAAAGTCATCTTTGCTTTTTGACATCTAGCTCTTGTTATCCTGTTTATTCAATGGATAGTAAAAGTATTTAGTTGCAATCTTCAACGTTTTCAAAATCTTCACTGTTAAATGTATAAATGAACCTAAAATTATTTTTTGTAATTTTCTCTGAAATATAATTAGCTATTACTAAAGGACCTTCTCCTTCAGTTAATGAAGAACTGGTATATGTTTTACACTTATTATTATCTAACCTTATCTTTAAAACATCTCTAAAGGGAGGTAAATAGTCATTCGCAATTGCATTACAAGAACCTAAAAAATCATATTTTTTTGACAAATTGGATTGAGGTAAAATTATTCCAATAGGAATTTCTAATTGGTAGTCTGTATTATTTATATAAATAAATTCAGATTTCATAGAACAGTCCCTTTCTTCCTGGGAACACGAAATATTAACGTTAAATAGGGTTAGACTAAAAATCCCACCTATCAAATAAAGCCACCAAGTTTTCTTCTGTGTCATTTTCTATTGTATTAATTATATTGTCTCACCAATTTTCCCAACTTTTAGCTCTTTCCTATCTATTTTTCCATAACATCCTTGTCCTTAGTATGATCAAAGTCATCTTTGTTTTTACCTATTTTAAAGCCAATGCGTTCTCTGTTTTTATGTTCTAAAACAGCTTTATCTTTTTTAAGCAAATAATTTATAGCTTGATACACATCTTTAAATTGCTTGTTGTAGTTTGCTTCCAGTGCTTTGAGTTTATCACCTAAATCTTTGTATTGTAGTGCAAATTGTTTGAGTGCGATAAAGGCACGGACTATAGCAATACTGGTTTGACGCGCTTTTTTACTTTTGAGAACATTGGCGAGCATTGTTACTCCATGTTCGGTAAAAGCCAATGGTAAAGCTGATTTGGGACGTTTTGCAGGGTATGTCATCACAATTTGTGATAACATCTCCCATTCTTCTTTGGTTAGCTTAAACATAAAATCTTCAGGAAAGATGTCTTCGTTTCTTCTTACTGCCTGGTTGAGCACTCTGGTTTCAACTTCATACAATTCAGCGAGGTCAAAGTCGAGCATTATACGTTGCCCGCGTATTTCATATATTCTATTCTGTATTACTTGTACATCCATTTAGTCGGTTTTCAGTCGTTTCAGGGGCAGTATTCTCCATTTTGGAAATGTCGTCCTGCTCGAACAGCACCAGTTGCTTCTTTTTTAGTAATTCTTGTCTATTGCTTAGGTCTGCATCTTTTTCGCTCAACTACGTTCCAAACTAGTTTAACCCTTGGGCTATTGGTACAATAAAAAGCCGTGTTTATTGGTAGGTTTTTCATGGCGTAGAACAGATTTGGGCTCGATTCTATTTGTAAAGTACAAAAACTTTTGGGAAATGAGCTGAGTGGTCTCTCGGCTTCGTAAAGAGAGGCGAAATAGAAGGAAATGAATTTCCCCGCCTCCAATCAGTCATGAAAGCGAGTGAAAACCAATTATAGTTCGTATTATTTAAAAACCGCCAGCACCTCTTCTGGGATACGTAAAAGTTTATGGGAGTGGGGGTCGAGGTAGCACCACTGGGTACTGCATTGTGCTACCAGTTGATCGCTATCGGCTAAAAAGAAGCGTACCCGTCGTTCGCTTTGAAATCCTTTGGTGACTTCAACATGGGTGACGATGCGCAGGCGATCGCCCAGCTTGGCTTGGCGCTTGTATTCGATATGGTGGGAGCGCACCACCCAAAGGCCAAATTCGCTAGGGTTATCTTTGATCAAGTCTTGCCAGTGGGCTCCGGCGATTTCTTGTACCCATTGCAGGTATTGAACATTGTTGACGTGCTGGAGTTCGTCCAGGTGGTCTTTTTCTACGGTGAGGGTTTGTTCAAAGGGGGTCATATTAGTTTTTTGGCTCTAGGCGCACTTCAAAGAGTTTACTCCAGTTTTTGCCCGTCACAAAAAAGGTCTTGCGTTCGGGATGATAAGCGATGCCATTGAGCACATTAAGGGAGGGGATTTGATCTACTTTGGCCTTGAGGCCTGAAAAATCGATTACGCGTTCAATGGCTCCAGAGGTGGGATCAATGACTACGGCTACTTCTTTTTGGAATTGATAGGTATTGGCATAAATCTTTCCGTTTACCCATTCCAGTTCGTTGATTTTGGTCAAAATGGTTTTATGGGTGGTCGCTTCAATAAAGTCCAGTTCTTCTCCTGTAGTGGGATCAAGGCGCCATATTTTTGCCGAACCATCGGATTTATAAAGGTACTCCCCATCGTTACATAGGCCCCAGCCTTCTTTACTTTGGCTATAGGCAAAGGAACGTTCCAATTCTAAAGTCGTTTTATCATAAACAAAGGCGGTATCCTCTTGCCAGGTGAGCTGGTAAATTTTATCGTTTAGGATGGTGAGTCCCTCACCAAAGTAACTTTTGTCCAAAGGTTTATTGAGCTGTGGTTCTCCGCTTTTAAAATCCACTTTTCGCAAAGAAGATTTTCCTTTAAGCCCCGTGCTTTCGTACAATACATCCCCATCAAATTCAAGCCCTTGGGTATAGGCCTCGCTATCATGCGGGTATTCGTTGACAATGGTATAGGTCCACAAGGCGGGGGGAGTGGATTTTAAGAGGCGAATGGAGCGTTTGCTGTGAATTTCCTTTTCATTGTTCTTTGCGGTGGCGCTTAGTTCGTGATCTCCCAGTTTCTCATCGCTAAAGACATAGGGCAAAGCAATAGGGTTCCCGTCGAGGTAGTACTGCACATCCACCAAAGCTAGGGACTTTTTGTGCTTTAAAGCGACTGTAAGGGTATCTCCAGCGATATAGGTATTGCTGTTGGGTTTAAGGGTGAATTTGACTGTAACGCCTTCACCACAGGCTTTTAAAAAAACGAGGCTAAGCAAAAGGGACATCCATTTCATGGGCGTTAATTTTCCTTAAAAATAGGGGAAAAAATCGAATTGAAAATCATTGCCTAGGAAAAGCAGGGGTTGTATATTTGCGCTGGGGTAAGTCCTATACAACCAGCTCCTATTGAACTCCCCCAGGGCGGGAACGCAGCAAGGGTAGATGGTCGTAGCGGTGTGATATAGATCGCTTACCCTTTTTTTTCTTATGCAACAAACAGTTTTGGTTACCGGTGCATCTTCAGGCTTGGGGAAATCCATTGCCCACCATTTGCACAGCTTGGGCCACAGGGTGATCGGCACCAGTCGCACCCCACATAACTACCCTGATGTTCCTTTTTCACTTTTAGCATTAGATGTAACAAGTCCAGCCAGCATTGATTTGTTTTTTGCAGAATTGCACTCCATGACCTCCCATATCGACGTTTTAGTTAACAATGCAGGCGTGGGCATCACTGGTGCAGTAGAAGAGGTGAATTTAGATGCTTTACGGGCGCATTTCGATACCAATTTCTTTGGCCCTTTGGCCATGATCCAACAAATCTTGCCCTTGATGCGAAAAGCAAAAGGGGGGAAGATCATCAACATCACTTCCATCGGGGCATCCATGGGATTGCCCTTTCGCGGGGGCTATTCGGCTTCAAAGGGGGCTTTACAGATCTTATCTGAAGCCTTGCGCATGGAAGTCGCTCAATTTGGCATTGAAGTTTGTACCCTTGCCCCTGGGGATTATGCGACCGATATCGCTTCTAGGCGTTATTATGAGCCCAATAAAAAGGGTTCTCCCTACGAGCAATTGTATCAAGAAAGCCTGGCCACCATGGACGAACATGTGGATACAGGAAATGACCCCATTGAAATTGCCCTGGCCGTGGCCGCTTTACTAGCAAAAAAGCGTTTAAAGCCGCATTATGCCGTGGGGCCCTTTATGCAAAAGCTTTCTTTAACCTTAAAGCGCTTGTTGCCACAAAAAGTATTTGAACGCTTATTGAAGAACCACTATAATTTGTAATTTTAACAAAACGACCATATGAAATTCTTTATCGATACTGCCAACCTAGATCAAATCAAAGAAGCCGAAGCCCTAGGGGTATTAGACGGCGTAACGACAAATCCCTCGTTGATGGCCAAAGAAGGCATCACGGGAGAGGAAAACATCATCAACCACTATGTCGCCATTTGTGAGGCCGTAGAAGGAGATGTCTCTGCCGAGGTGATTTCAACCGATTTTGAAGGGATGGTCAAAGAAGGGGAGGCCCTTGCCGCTTTACACCCGCAGATTGTCGTAAAAATCCCCATGATCGAAGATGGGGTAAAAGCATTAAAATACTTTGCCAACCAAGGAATTAAAACGAACTGTACGCTGGTCTTCTCAGCTGGGCAAGCCTTACTTGCGGCCAAAGCTGGAGCGACCTATGTTTCGCCTTTTATCGGTCGTCTTGACGATATCTCTACCGATGGATTAAACCTAATCGAGGAGATTCGCGAGATTTATGATAACTATGATTTCCAAACGCAAATCCTCGCCGCCTCTGTTCGTCATACCATGCACGTGATTGATTGTGCAAAAATTGGCGCCGATGTAATGACAGGTCCCTTGAGTTCCATCAAAGGTTTACTCAAACACCCTTTAACGGATATTGGATTAGCAAAATTCTTAGCGGATTACAAAAAAGGCAATTAAGCTTCCAGCCATTTCGGTTGGGCTTTTAAGGTTTTAGCATAGATGGGGCAGCCGGCATGGTGTGCCCCTTTTATATAGCCGATTCCCATCAAAAACTCTTTGGTGATTTCCTTTCCGGTAAACTTGAATTTTTCCTTGAATAATTTTACCCAATAGCCCTCTTTTTGAGGATGTTGTAAATCAATCCATGCGGCAAAAGACCCGTGCTCTTTCTGCAGTAATTGCAGCTGTTGTGCATTGTAAATGGCTGCTTCAATTTTTTTTCGCATTCGAATAATTCCTGGATTTTGAAGGAGTCGATCGATGTCTTTTTCGGTGAAATTTGCAACGCTAGCAATATCAAAATTGGCATAAGCAGCTTTGATGCTTTCCTCTTTTTTCAACACGATATCCCAGGACAAGCCCGCTTGATTAATTTCCATTAGTAAGCGACCAAAAAGGGCGTTATCGTCCTTTTCGGGAAAACCATAGCGTGTATCGTGATACTGTTGGTGATGAGGGCCAAATTTACCTTCGGCAATCGCATGACAATATCTGGTTTGAAGGTCCATTAGGGGAGTAATTTTCGTAGCTGTTCTGTGAAATCCGTGGCAGAAAAGTTAGCGAAGCCATCCAGAATCACTCCCTTGTCATCCAAAACAATTCCTTTGTTTAAAAGGGTAATGACCCATTCATTGCTCGCCTGTTCAAAGTTCACTAGGGCCAGTTGATCCTCGGGGGAGATGTTCATGATGTCTTGATAGTTTCTTACCAAATCATTGTAAGGCTGTATGCAAAGACCGACAAAGCGAATGTTAGGGAATGCTTTTTTATAGCGTAGAACGCGCTCTTGGGTGCGTTTAAAGTGGTTCATTTGGGTTTGCGACCAAAAGTAAAGTACGGTAGTTTGCCCTTCAAAGGCTTGCTTACTCGTTGTGATTTCTCCTTTGTGGTTTTCTACTTGGACGGTGGGAAGGAGTCGTCCTGGCTCCATTTGAATCAAAGCATTGTGCAAGGCTAAAATTTCGGTGAGGTAAAGCGGCGAGGAGTTAAGGGAAACAAAGTATTGAAGAAAATCTTCGTGGTAGTCGTGATTGCGAAAGTTAAGCAGTTCCTCATAGGCCACCGCACGAGTCAAAATATTTCGAAGGACAGGATGGTTGATGTTTTCGTCAATGAGTTGCATGCGCTTGATGTTAAAAGCGGTATTGCTCTTTTCTTGTAAGAAATTCTTGCCTTCTTCCAGGGCTTCTTGACTTAAATAACTCATCAAGTAGGTAATGTAGGGCTCAAAAAAAATCAAGTCCTCTTCTCCATAATTCAAGAATTGGCGGAAGTTAAAAAAGCTACTGTCCTTTTCTACAGCACTTTTTCCACGAATCAAGGCATAGCGTTCGAGGCGATTTGCATAGGGATAGACATAGGCCGCTTGCGTTACTTTTTGTGCCAGGGGAGAAAGCAGACTTTGACGTTGGAAATTATTCCATCGATCTCTTTTTTGTTGCAACAAAGAATCAATGATGTGGCCAAAGCTTTGACTATCCGAGGCGTATTTTGAGGAAAGGTAACCGATTTCATCTTCGATGCTTAAATAAACATCCATGAGGTAATTGTTTTTTGCCGATCCTGGTCCACTAAAAACCAAGGAAGCATTAAAATCGGTCATATTTGCCCGCGACCAGATGGAGTCACCTGCTTCGATCAAGACCATTTGATTCTCGGGGAGGTGTTCCATTTTAAATAGACCAAAGTCAAGCGAATCATAGCGTTTTGCAAAGCGATTGTTTTCGTCAAGTGCAAGGTAATCAATGCGTTGATCGTATTTGTATAAGGAGATATAGTCGGAAGATGGATTGATGATTTGCCCACCAAAGAAGGCCGAAGTAGGACTTGGTTCGGGCGAAGAACAAGCGAGGAACAAGCCTAAACCCAATAAGAGAAAGCGTTTTGCCATGGGAGCGTTTTTGGTGGTCTGGCTAAGTTAAAAAAAAGTGTGGAAAGCGAATTTGATTTATGTATTTTTGCGCAAATAAAATCAAGCTATGCTATCTGTTTCAAACCTATCGGTACAATTTGGGAAACGCGTCTTATTTGACGAGGTTAACGTCACCTTCAGCTCGGGAAACTGTTATGGAATCATCGGGGCGAATGGAGCGGGGAAATCCACTTTTTTAAAGATTCTTGCGGGGAAGCAGGATGCCAATTCTGGTTCGGTACATTTAGAGCCCGGAAAGCGGATGTCGGTTTTAGAACAAAACCACAACGCCTTTGACGAGCATTTAGTTCTAGACACCGTTTTACGCGGGAATACCCCCTTGTATGAGGTGAAAACCGAAATGGATACCATCTATGCCAAAGAGGACTTTAGCGATGCCGATGGGGAACGCGTGGGGGAATTGCAAATTATTTTTGAAGAAATGAACGGCTGGAATGCCGATAGTGATGCCGCAGCCATGCTGTCCAATTTGGGCATTAATGAGTCTTTGCATTATACTCCCATGGCCGATCTCGATGGGGTGCAAAAGGTCCGTGTCCTTTTGGCGCAAGCCTTATTTGGGAACCCAGATGTACTCATCATGGACGAGCCCACCAATGATTTGGACTATGAAACCATCCTTTGGTTAGAGCAATTCTTAGCCAATTACGACAATACCGTCATAGTGGTCTCGCACGACCGTCACTTTTTAGATGCGGTTTGTACGCATATCTCCGACATTGACTTTGGGAAAATCAGCCATTTTTCAGGGAATTATACCTTTTGGTATGAATCCAGTCAGCTAGCGGCCCGTCAACGCGCTCAGCAAAATAAAAAGGCCGAAGAAAAGAAGAAAGAACTGCAGGAGTTTATCGCACGTTTTTCGGCCAATGTGGCCAAATCAAAACAAGCGACTTCCCGTAAAAAGATGATCGACAAGTTGAATATAGAAGAAATTCGCCCGTCGAGTCGTCGCTATCCTGCAATCATTTTTGAGCAGGAACGCGAAGCAGGAGACCAAATTCTCAATGTGGAAGGCTTAAAAGCAAGTTTGGACAGCGAAGTGCTGTTTCAAGACGTGAACATCAATTTAGCCAAAGGAGACAAGGCCGTAATTTATTCCAAAGACTCCCGAGCAGTAACCGCTTTTTATCAAATCATCGCTGGAGAAGAACAAGCCGACGCAGGGGAGTTCCAGTGGGGGGTAACGACTACTCAAGCCTATTTACCGCTGGATAACGCCCACTACTTTAACAGCGAGATGAATTTGGTCGACTGGTTACGTCAATATGCCCAAACCGAAGAAGAACGCGAAGAGGTCTTTATTCGCGGTTTTTTAGGGAAGATGATCTTTAGTGGGGAAGAAGCCTTAAAGCAATCCAATGTCCTCTCGGGAGGAGAGAAAGTGCGCTGTATGCTTTCTAAGATGATGATGAGCCGTTCCAACGTCTTGCTGTTGGACGAGCCCACAAACCACCTCGATCTCGAATCCATCACCGCCTTTAACAATGCCTTAAAGAACTTTAAGGGGAATGTATTATTGACCACCCATGACCACGCCTTTGCACAAACAGTGGGGAACCGCATCATCGAATTGACCCCTAAAGGAGTGATCGATCGCTACCTCACCTTTGACGAGTATATGACCGATCCAAAAATCAAGGAGTTACGGGCAAAGATGTATGCTTAATCAACGATTAAGAATGGCTGTGCTCCAGAGTGAGATTCGAAAATAAGCCCTATTTTTAGTCAAAAGCTTGTTATGACACTTGATCAATGGAAGGCCGATGGCCACTATTTTTCCTATAAACACCATGCCGTTTTTGTGCGTGAAGCCGGGCAGGGGGAGCCCTTGCTATTGATTCACGGTTTTCCCACCGCCTCCTGGGACTGGCACCGGCTATGGCCTCAGCTTATAAAAAATTATCGTGTTATTGCCTTGGATCTTCTCGGCTTTGGTTTTTCAGCGAAACCCCGTAACTATCCTTATAGTATCCTCGATCAAGCCGATTTGATCGAACAACTTTTAGCCCATAAAGGAATAGCGAGCTGTAGCATCATTAGCCATGATTATGGGGATACGGTCGCCCAGGAACTCTTGGCGCGCTTCAATGAACGCCACGAGAAAGGGGAGAAGGGACTGCTCCTTCACCGACTGTGTTTGCTCAATGGCGGTTTGTTTCCCGAAACCCACCGCCCACTCTTGGTACAAAAGGTGTTGATGAGCCCTTTAGGCCCAATAGTTTCACGCTTGTTTAATCGTAAAAAACTTGGGAAGAATTTCCGTCGTATTTTTGGTCCTAATACCCAACCCACTGAAGCAGAACTGGACGACTTTTGGACCCTAATCGAAGGGAATGGAGGACGTTATGTCTTTCATTTGCTGATTCGCTATATGGCAGAACGGCTTAGTCACCGAGAGCGTTGGGTAAAGGCACTTCAAACCACGACTATCCCCCTGCGCTTGATCAATGGTACAGCCGATCCCATCTCGGGACAGCATATGGTCGATCGCTATCGCGAGCTTATCCCAAATCCCGATGTGGTGGAACTCCCTCAAATAGGACATTTCCCTTTGCTTGAAGCGCCAAAGGCGGTGCTGGAGGGGTTTAGGGGGTTTGTCACTCTTTGATGTGGTAAAAAAATATAACTCTTTATGATCATGGGTCATAGGGCGCTGTAAAAGAAACAGTTAGGATTCTTTATCATCTTCAATTTTTCTTGCTTTTGCAAGTGCAGTAGCGACTAAGCCTGCAGGAACAGTTACAACTCCAATTCCAATAATTAAGACAAAAAAAGTAAAAATTTTACCACCTACTGTTATGGGAAACACGTCTCCATAGCCAACTGTTGTTAAAGTTACAATTGCCCACCAAAGACTATGGAAAACAGAACTAAATGTTTCTGGCTGTGCTTCATGTTCAAAAAATAAATTCCTGAAGCTGATAGAAAAATTAAAATTCCAGTTACGACAAAAAACAAGACCATTTCTTCCTTAACAATTTTGGCAGCATGATGAAATCTATGTAATGCCTTGTTGTAACGAATTAATTTTAATGCACGAAAAACCATGAAAACTCTGAAAATTCTTATTGCTCTTAAGTCAAAGGAAACTCTAAAATAGAAGGGTAGAATTGCCAACAAATCTATAATACCATAAAAACTCAATACATATCTTAATGGGTTTTTAGCAACATAGATTCTTAAAACATATTCAATAGAAAAAATAATAACACAAAATAATTCTATTATAAAAAGGAATTGTTTGGTGATATTACTGTTTTTTGGAAGTGTTTCAATCGAAAATGATATTAATGATAAAAGGATTAAGAATTGGATAAAATAATCAAAACTTCTTCCAAATCGAGTTGTATTGCCCTTTATTAACAGTCTCATTTTCTCTTTCATTGATTTAGGTTTCATAAATCGGAATGTTTATGATTAGCCGCTTACGTATTTTATTCATCGTCTCCTAGTAAACGAACTTTAGTCTTAAAAAGATTACTTTCGATTACTGTTCTTTAATAAATTTATATAGGATTTTTGGTTAAAAAGTCTAGTAAATTGTAGAAAAGGAGCTTAATAGGTTGTCAAATGAATACTTTTTTAAGTAGCCTATTTATTTTTCACTTAGCATTTCTTTAATTCCACCCAAAGAACTTAGTACCCCAGTTGCTTCAAAGGGAAGATAGACTGTTTTGCTATCTTGTCCAGCTGCCATAGCATGAAGGGTTTCAATGTATTTTGTTGCGATAAGATAATTGATGGGGTCACCTTTTTCAGACACGATTGCATTTGTAACTAATTTAATGGCTTCAGCCTCGGCTTGTGCTATTTTTATGCGTGCTTGCGCGAGGCCTTCTGCTTTGAGTATTTCAGATTTACTCTCTCCTTCAGCTTTTTTTATTTCACTCTCCCTGATTCCTTCAGCTTCTAATATATTCGCTTTTTTCAATCCTTCCGCTTCCAATACAGCAGCTCTTCTATCACGTTCTGCACGCATTTGTTTTTCCATTGCTTCTTTGATATCATCTGGTGGATTGATGTCTTGTAATTCGACTCGGTTTACCTTAACACCCCATTTGTTGGTAGAATCATCAAGGATGGTTCTTAGCTTGGTGTTGATAGTGTCTCGTGAACTTAAGGATTCATCTAATTCTAGTTCTCCTATGACATTACGTAAAGTGGTTTGTGTTAGTTTTTCAATAGCATCTGGGAGGTTTTCAATTTCATACATCGCTTTGACTGGATCCATGATTTGGAAATAAAGTAGCGCATTGATTTGAACATTTACATTATCTTTTGTAATCACATTTTGTTTTGGAAAGTCGTAAACGGTTTCACGTAAATCTATTTTTGATTTCTGCTTAAAGCGAATTAACTTTTTCTGATTTGAGCCTTCTACAACATAACGCCAAGTTATATTTCGTGGTTTGTCGATAATGGGCCAAATGATATTTATCCCAGAATGTAGGGTTCGACTGTATTTCCCAAGACGTTCAATAATCAATACTTCTGATTGCTGGACAATTTTAAAGCCTGCAATAACAAAAATTAAAGCGAATAGCGCAAGAGCACCTGAAATGATAACTACTCCCATATTTTAGTGTTTTAAGGGTTCAACGATTAGTATTATACTATCAATGGCAACTACTTGCACAGTAGTTCCAATGGTAAGAATTGTATTATTTCTTGTTTTGGCTTTCCAGTTATCTCCATCAATGGAAACTCGTCCAGTATTGTTTAAAGCATCAATTTCCTCTGTGACAGTTCCATTTTTTGCCAAGAGGGCTTCATGATTAGTCAACACGCTATTTTTTGAATAACCATAAGTGCTAATTATGGGACGTATTAAGAAAAAACTAATTATAACTCCTAATGCGAATAGGGTTATTTGCCATTCTGTTGCTGCCCCAAAATAATTGCCTATTGCAGCGAATAATAACCCAATACTTACAGAGCCCGCTACAAATCCTGCTGTAAATATTTCTAATAAAAAGGCAATTATTGCTGTAGTGATTAAAATATGCCAAACTTCCATGATACTTTTTTTGTTTATATTATCGTTTTAGTGTCTCGAATTAACAATAATACGTCCACCCAATGGTACGATGTATTGTTTAATATTTTATACCCAAAAAGTCTTAATTAGAAATCCAGTTCAATAGGTTATCGGTAGTAGAACAGTTTGGGGCTGTTATCAGGGACTAAAGTAATAAAAAAAGTTAAAGTCCTAATTTTTAATGGATAGGCCTTGGCTGTCTTTAAAATTTCCTGTGGCGATGAATACAAAGTCAATGATGGTCCATATCCCTAGACCACCCAGGGTAAAGAGCATCAATAGGCCCGTGCCAATTTTTTCGGTATAAAAGCGATGGGCGCCAAAGCTGCCAAAGAAAAAACACAGGAGGATTGCAGCGACAAAGTCTTTATCGCTTTTTTGAGGAGGAGGTGTATGCATGGATTTGGGTTTTAGGATTAAAGGGGTTTATTCTTTTGCTAGGGCTTGTTGAAGGGCGGCTTCGGCCAGGGGTTGCATCACGCGATAGCCGGCGGTATTGGGATGCAGTCCATCATAGGTAAGGGCAGCTTTTAAGCCGTTTTCTGCATTGACCATGGCACTAAAATAATCCAGATAGAGGCAGTCGTTTGCTTTGGCATAGGCCTTTAATTGTTGGTTTAACGCCATTACTTTCTCAGCGGCAGGAAGCTCATCGCGCCAAGGGATGGAATAGGCCGGTAAAACAGAAGCCAGCACTACCTTAATGTGATGGGCTTGGGCTAATTCTGCCATGGATTGAATGTTACCGGCAATTTGTTCTAGGGTCGTGGGGCCTGTATTGCCTGCAATGTCATTAATGCCCGCAAGAATGACCACTACCTTGGGCTGCAGTTGGATCACATCAGCGCGAAAACGCAGCAGCATCTGGGGAGTGGTTTGTCCGCCAATCCCGCGATTGATGTAATGCGGCTGGGTGGAAAAGAAACTGTTGGGATCATTCAACCAACCCTCGGTGATGGAATCCCCCATAAAGACCACACGTTTTTCGTTGGCTTGTGGAGGGGGTAATTGAGCATTTTCGTTTTGAAAACGCTGGAGGTTGGCCCAGTCTTGTGCGAGAGCGGTTTGCATCGTCAACAAGATAAGACAATACCACAGAAAATAGCTTTGGAATCGTTTCATATTTAGGATTTAGGTTGCACCTAATTTAGTAAAAAAAAGATAGGAGCATTTGCCCCAAGAGAAGAATCTGCCTTTAACTAAGGGAGAGATCAGGATAATAGAGGGGAGTAGGGCAAAAAAAAAGGGAGTTACCTCCCTTTTCAGTTCCGTGTAAACTTCTTTAAGTAAAGATAAAATAGGTGCTCACCACAATCAAGATGATGATGCCTCCCATTAGCTTTACATGCTTCCATGGGGTGATGTCCACCTGCTCGGTATAGGCCTGTTCATAGGCCACCGCTCGGGGTTGTAGTTTACCAATTAGCAACATGATCCCAATATTGAAGAGGAATAAAATTGCCATAACGTGTAAAAAGTGGGGATAGGTTCCGCCTTGTTCAATCACATAATCTTTTAAGAAAAACTGGCTAATGGAATATAAGATCACCCCCGATCCCATCGCGACTTTTGCCGCAATAGCAGGAACGTATTTGGTCAAATACCCCACCAGGATAATGGTCAAGATAGGAATGCTATAACAGCCGTTAATCTCTTGAAGGTAGCCAAAGAGGCCTTCGGGTGCATTAGCAATGGTAGGCGCGATAAACATGGATAAAAGCGCTAAGCCTATCCCAAAACTCTTTCCAGCACGCACGACCTGGCGTTCATCGGCGTCTTTTTTAATGTACTGTTTGTATATGTCTAAGCCAAAAAGGGTAACCGAACTATTTAAAGCAGAGTTAAAGGAGCTCAAAATCGCTCCAAAGAGTACGGCCGCAAAAAAGCCTAAAAGCACAGGAGGGAGCACCTTATTGACCAATAGACCATAGGATTGGTCGGCTTGACTTGCGTCGAGTGTCCCACCAAAAATGTAAAATGCAATGATACCCGGTAAAACCACAATTAGGGGACCTAATATTTTAACAAAGGCAGCAAGGATTAATCCCTTTTGTCCTTCTACCAGGTTCTTTGCCGCCAGCGCGCGTTGAATGATGGCTTGGTTGGTTCCCCAGTAAAATAATTGTACCAGCATCATCCCTGTAAAAAGTGTGCTAAAAGGAATGGCCGAGTCATTGTCGCCCATGGCGCGAAATTTTGAGGGATCGTGTTGATAGATGGTTTCTAAACCGGCCCATAAACTTCCATCCCCCACATAGATCAAGCCAAAAATGGGAATCATCAAGCCCCCGATTAACAGTCCTATGGCATTAACCGTGTCGGATACTGCAACAGCTTTTAGCCCACCAAAAATAGCATAAACCGACCCAATGAGCCCAATTGACCATACGGTGATGACCAGGGTAGTGCTTTGGTCCATATTAAATAGGCTGGTTAAATCAAACATCCCGATTAAAGCTACCGCACCAGAATAGAGTACGATAGGCAATAAAACCACTACATAACCACTCAAGAAAAGTCCAGAGGTAATGGACTTTGTCGCGGTGTCATAACGGCGTTCTAAAAATTGTGGTACTGTGGTCAAACCACCCTTGAGGTATCGAGGCAATAAGACCGTCGCGGTTACCACCATGGCAATGGCCGCTAGCGTTTCCCAGGCCATTACAAGAATCCCCTCGTTAAAGGCTGATCCGTTGAGCCCTACAAGTTGTTCGGTAGAAAGGTTGGTCAAAAGAAGAGAAGCGGCAATGACAGGAGCGGTTAAACTTCTACCGCCTAAGAAATAGCCGTCTTCGGTGTTTTCATCTGTGTTGCGTGTTGCTAGATAAGCCACAATACCCACAAGAAGGGTAAAGGCAATGAATATGATAAATTGCATAATATGGTTTAATTCAATTGTTCCCCCCTAAAATAGGAAAATCTGTTTGACCTACGGTATTTTTTATGGAATTCTAAAAGGAAAATAGCCCCAATTGAATGGAAGGATGGAACCGAAATGGTTCCAAAAAATTAAGCACTAAGGGATTGTAAAACCTGCTTGGCTTTGTCAAATTCGTCTTCGTGCACAAAGACACGCTGCATCATGGGAGCAGTTTGACCAAAACCCGCTAAACGCGCCGATTCGCTTTCATCTTTTACCACTGGGGTAATGTTTTCCTCGGCTAGCGCATTGCGCAGGGCGAGAACGTCGATGGAAGAACCAGAAAAAAGATGTAAATAAGTAGGGGAGGCCATTGTTATGATTTGTTGTATTTACTGTTCCAGATTGCCGGATTAAAGTTCTTCCCCAGGGCAAAACCATAGAAAAGAACGATGGATGCAATCGCTTTAAACATAAAGAAATAAATCATCCAATAGGTAGAGGACGATTCGGTTTTACTAAAAAGTGCCATTGGAGTCATTTCTGTTGCGACCCAACTAATACCGAGCAATAGCACGATAAGGTTCCAAATGTTTTTAAACGGCCACATTAACGCTTTGCGAAAAGGATGTAAATCGTCTCCCCACTGGTGAATCAAATAAAAATAGTCATTCCCGATGGGGACAAACAATAAGGGATCATCCGTGCTTTTTAAGCGAAATAATTTTGAAGGGGCCATGATTTTAAAGTCAGAAAGCTGGGTGTTGTGCTGTACTTCCAATGCAGCAATTTTGTCAAACGCTTCCTGCGGTAAATCATTTTTAAAATACTTTAAATCCAAAAAACGCAATCGATAGTCAATGCAGATGGATTTAATGGTATCGAGGTGGTAAATGTTATTGGTTTCAAACGCCTCTAAATCGAACGAATTAATGGAATTGGGTCGTGCAATAAACGCATTCACAGCATCTATTAGAGCAGTTTCCTGCGCTTTTGCTTGCTGTAATTTCTCGGCAATATTCGTGGGTGGAAAAAACGTCATCTTCATATTCATTCTCAATTTCAATGTAAATTTAAGGAATATATCCTAAACTCATTGCACCCCTAAAGCATTTTTAAGCCCTTGAAGTTAACGCAAGCTCGCGCCAAATTCTTTTTCAAAACTACTTTGTAGTTTCTGCATCACTTTATCGATGTGCTTGTCGGTAAGGGTTTTATGTGGATCTGAAAATAAAAAGCTCATTCCATAGGACTTTTTCCCAGCAGGCAAGTTCTTGCCTTCATAGACATCAAATAAGTTGATTTCGGTTAAGATTTTGCGGTCCACTTTTTGTGCTACCTGCTTTAATGCATCAAAACTAACCCCTTGATCGACCAAGAGCGCAAAGTCTCTTCGCGAAGAGGGGAATTTAGGAATTGGAGCAACAATTAATTCTTTCTTAAAGGCCAATTGATAAAGTGTGGCAAAGTCAATTTCAGCATACACCACTTCTTGGTCGATTGAAAATTGGTTTAAGATACTTTTAGCTACACTTCCATAATAAACCACCTGTTTTTTACGGGCACTGATGCATTGGCTGTACTCAAAAATATCGCGATCACTGCTCTCCTCGGTAAAGGCGTCTAGGCCTAAACTTTCTAAAAGGGCATAGAGACTCCCTTTTAAGCGGTAAATATCGTTCGTAGCATCTTCGGTATTCCACGCTTCTTTTTGCGCTCTACCACATAGTGCAAGAGCGATTTTCTTTTTTTCTTTAAAGCCATCTTCTTCTCGAGAATACACTTTCCCAAATTCATAAATGGATAAGGCTTTGCGCTGTCTGTTTTGATTGTAGGCAATAACTTCAAGTGTAGAGAAAAGCATTGAACTGCGCAGTTGTGATAATTCTTGCCCCAATGGATTGAGTAGATCAACCTTTGCAATTGCATCTAGTTCTTTTGAAAAAGTTGCATATTTAGGCGAAGTGATGGAGTTATTGATGATCTCTTGAAAGCCCATTCCCACAAACTTCTTCGCAATATTTTGTTCTAAAACATGAGCTGTTTTAAGATTAAAATCGGGATAGAAGGTCTTCATGCTGTTGACGCTTTGGATATTATTGTATCCATAGATGCGTAGGATTTCTTCGATCACATCGGCTTCACGGGTAACGTCAACACGATAGCGCGGGATGTGCATGGAAAAACCTTCTTCTGTTGCGTTGATGATTTCTATCTCAAGCGCATTTAATATTTTGATTAACTCGTCTTTAGGAATTTCTTGCCCTAGTACACGGGTAATTTTATCGTATTGAATAAAGAGGGATACTTTATCGGCAAGGGGTTGCTTGATACTTAAAAGATCACTGGTGATATCCCCTCCAGCTAATTCTTGAATTAAAAGAACGGCACGTTTGATGGCAAATTCGCCAATTTCTGGATCGATACCACGTTCATAGCGGAAAGAAGCATCGGTGTTTAACCCGTGGCGTTTTGCGGTTTTGCGAATGCTTACCGCATCAAAATAGGCGCATTCGAGAAAGAGGCGCTTGGTGTTTTTTGTTACCCCAGAATCGAGACCACCAAATACCCCAGCGATACAAAGGGGCTTTTCTTCGTCACAAATCATCAAGTCTTCTTCATGAAGTTTGCGTGTTACGCCATCCAGGGTGGTAAAGGGGGTGTCTTGTGGAAGGGTCTTTACCATGACTTTTCCTTTTATTTTATCGGCATCAAAGGCGTGAAGGGGTTGCCCCAGTTCATGTAAAATATAATTGGTTACATCCACTACATTATTGATGGGACTCAAGCCAATCGCTTTTAGTCGGTTTTGCAACCAACTAGGGGAATCTTTTACCGTTAAATTATCCAGAGTAATCCCACTGTATTGTGGAGCTAGTTTAGGTTCTTCTACAATAATATCGATGGGGAGGGAGGTGTTGTCTACCCTGAAAGCATTGGTGTTAGGGAAGTTCCATGTGTAGGGGATGTTACGTTGAATACACCCCGCTTTTAAATCCCTCGCTACGCCCATATGACTCATGGCATCGCAGCGGTTTGGCGTTAAGCCTATTTCAATGGTTTGGTCTTTTTCTACAGGGAATATTTCTGCACATGGCGTTCCCGGTTCAAGGGCAGGATCTAGGACCATGATTCCATCGTGAGCGTTGCCTAAGCCCAGTTCATCTTCGGCACAAATCATTCCAAAACTCGCTTCGCCCCGAATCTTACTTTTTTTGATTTCCCAGGCTTTACCGTCTTTGTCATAAAGGGTTGTCCCCACTGTAGCCACGGGTACTTTTTGTCCAGCCGCTACATTAGGTGCCCCACAAACGATTTGGACTGCTTCTTCTTGTCCAATATTAACACGCGTAACACGTAAACGATCGGCGTTAGGGTGTTGTTCACAACTGAGTACTTCTCCTACAACTACACCTGCTAAACTTCCAGGGACAGATTCAAATACCTCATTACCTTCTACTTCTAAACCAAGATCGGTTAATAAATCCAATTGTTGTTCTAGGGGGAGTTCAGCTTGGATAAATTGTTGCATCCAATTGTAGGAAATCTTCATAAATCAAATTTAGCTACAAATATAAGTAACCAAAAGGCAAAATGATAGTCCTAGCTTATGTAATTCCAGATGTTTTTATGGGCGCTAATTTTGGCATAGGTTTGACGCACTCTTTGGTGTTTTTCCTGGGAAAGTTCAGGGTCGTTTTCCACCACTCGTTGTGCAAAGAAACGAGCGGTTTTTAAAATTTCTTGGTCCTTGAGTAGGTCGGCAATTTTGAGCTGTAGTACGCCACTTTGCTGAGTGCCCATAAGGTTTCCCGGGCCTCTTAGACGCAGGTCAACTTCGGCAATTTCAAAGCCGTCATTGGTTTGCGCCATGGTTTGAAGTCGGGTTTGTGCCTCTTGGGATCGCTTTTTCCCCGACATAAGAATACAATAACTTTGATCGGCGCCACGACCTACACGCCCTCTTAATTGATGCAATTGTGAGAGGCCAAAACGCTCTGCACTTTCAATGATCATCACCGAGGCATTGGGGACATTAACCCCCACCTCAATCACGGTAGTGGCGACCATGATTTGGGTTTTACCCTCGACAAAACGCTGCATTTCATACTCCTTATCGGCAGCTTTCATTTGTCCGTGGACAATACTAATACGGTAATCGGGTAATGGAAAGGAGCGGGCTAAACTTTCGTAACCGTCCATTAAATCTTTGTAGTCCATTTTTTCGGATTCTTGAATTAATGGATAGACCACATAAATTTGCCGCCCTTTCGCAATTTCATCCTGGATGAATTTAAAGACATTAAGGCGATTCGCATCGGTACGTAAAACGGTCTTAATTTCTTTACGCCCTGGAGGAAGTTCATCGATGACTGAAATGTCCAAATCCCCATAAACACTCATGGCAAGGGTACGAGGAATGGGTGTAGCAGTCATCACTAAAACATGAGGTGGAAGCTCGTTTTTTCGCCATAATTTTGCGCGTTGCGCTACGCCAAAGCGATGTTGCTCGTCGATAATCGCAAGACCTAGATTTTTGAATTGTACTTTATCTTCAATCAGGGCATGGGTTCCCACGAGAAAATCGATTTTTCCCTCAGCTAGATCGCTGTAGATTTTTTTTCGCTCTGCACCTTTGATTGAACCAGTTAATAAGGCGACCGATAAGGACATTTCTCCCAGGGCTTCACGAATGGATTGAAAGTGTTGCTGGGCTAATATCTCGGTGGGTGCCATCAAACAACTTTGAAAGGCGTTGTCTTTAGCAATCAACATGCTCAATAAAGCGACAATGGTCTTTCCTGAACCTACATCGCCTTGCAGTAAGCGATTCATTTGTTTTCCTGTTCCCATATCGTGGCGAATTTCTTTCACCACGCGCTGTTGTGCATTTGTGAGTTGAAAGGGAAGGTGCTGGTTAAAATAGGTGCTAAATGCATCGCCAACGGTGGAAAAGACATAGCCTTTAATTTTTTGTTTCTGCAAGCGATTTTTTTGAATCAATTGCAGTTGTATGTAAAACAATTCTTCGAACTTTAGACGGCGTTGTGCTTGTGTTAATGCCGCTGCATCACTGGGGAAATGTGCATTGATAATGGCAGCTTTACGCGACACCAATTTTAGTTCTTCCAAAAAATAATCAGGAAGATTTTCTTGAAATTGATTCCCAATAATGCCAAAGAGGTTGATCATCATTTGCTTCATGATGCGTTGTGTGACTCCCTTATTGGTCAATTTTTCTGTGGAGGGATAGACAGGGTGGAGGGCGCCAATTTTACTGGCCTCGAATTCGTTTTCCAGGGTGAGTTCAGGATGAGGCATATTCGCTTTATTCCCGAACCAAGAAAGCCGCCCAAAGGCTACATAAGGACGATTGAGTTTTAATTGTTCTTGAATCCATTTGTGCCCGCGAAACCAAACCAGTTCCATTTGACTCTTCCCATCACTAAAAACCGCTACCAGTCGTTTTCCTCTTTTTTGTGGTACCGTTTTGATTTGAATAATTTCGCCTTTGATTTGAACCTCTGCGTTGTTTTGTGGAAGCTCACCGATGGGGTAAAAGCGCGATCGATCAATATAGCGGTGAGGAAAAAAGTGCACTAAATCCTGATAGGTACGCAAGCCTAATTCTTCTCGTAAGAGCGCAGCGCGATTAGGTCCTATGCCTTTAAGGTATTCGATAGAAGTTTGCAGTGGATCCATAATAGCTGCGCAATTGATCTTTTGTGCTAAATTCGTTTTTTTATTTCTATAAAAATCGAGTAACTTTCTAATAATTCCAAGTTGAAACGAATGAAAAAAGCCCTGGTCATATCTGGTGGAGGAAGTAAAGGTGCCTTTGCAGGCGGGATTGCACAATATCTCATCGAAGAGCAAGGGCAAGACTATGACCTTTTTATGGGTACTTCTACTGGGAGTTTATTGGTGTCGCATCTTGCTGCAATGGAGATTAAAGCCATTCAACAGGCCTTTACACAGGTAAAACAAGACAATATTTTTTCAAACAATCCTTTTATCATCAAGCAAAAGGGAAAAATCACTAAGATTAAAATCAATCACTTGAATGTGGTCAAGAACTTTATTCGCGGTAAGAAAACCTTTGGAGAAAGTGAAAACCTTAGAAAGTTACTTGCAGAAAGCATCTCACCATCCCTTTTTGAAAAAATCAAAGCAACCCACAAAGAAGTGGTTGTTTGTGTTTCCAATTTTACCCTAAATGAGGTGGAGTACAAAACCTTGGCAGAGTGCAACTACCAGGATTTTCTTGACTGGATTTGGATTTCATGTAATTTTGTTCCCTTCATGAGTTTGGCGATTAAAAATCGCCATGAATATGCCGATGGGGGTTTTGGCTGTATCATTGCGATTGAAGAAGCAATCAAACGGGGAGCCACCGAAATCGATGCCATCATGTTGAGTACCGAAGTACAGCAATTTAATCGAATGCGATCGCGTAATGCATTTGACTTACTATTGTCCACTTTAGATTTTATGGGGGATCAAATTATAAAGGATAACATTAAAGTAGGCCAGTTACTGGCCAAAGAAAACGGGATCAAACTGCGTATGTTTTATACCCCTAAAGTACTTACCACCAATTCCCTCGTTTTTGATCAAAACGAAATGGAGAAATGGTGGCAAGAGGGCTGGGAACACGCCCAGCATTATTTTATTTAATTGAGGTAATCTAAGGTGAGTTGAACCATGGCTTTTACCCCGTGGATCAATCCTGTATCATCCACCACAAATTCTGGGGTGTGATGTGATGGCGCTTTTTCAGGAGCATTACCTGCTTTTAAGCCTCCTAAAAAGAAGTAAAAGCCTGGTACTTTTTCTTGAAAAGCCGAAAAATCTTCGGCTCCCGTCACGGCTTTCATTACCGCAACATTTTCTTTTCCTAGGGCTTTTTCAAGGCTATTTACTGCAATTGCTGTCAACTCAGGGTCATTATAGGTTAACGCAGCACTTTCTTTAATGCTTACTTGTGCTGTTCCACCATAAGCAGCAGCAATTTGTGGAACTAGTTCATGCATTCGCTTAATGATGGTTTGTTTCATTTCCTCATCTAGCGTGCGGATAGTACCGATCATTTGTGCACTTTCTGGAATGATATTGAAACGTATTCCAGAATGAATGGAACCGACCGAAATCACGGCTCCTTCTTTAGTTAATTCCGAATTACGGCTAATGATGGTTTGTAGGCCATTGATGATTTGTGCACTGATGACAATTGGATCGACACTCATCCATGGTGCAGATCCATGGGCTTGCTTTCCCTTTACATCAATGACAAAACGCTGTGCCGCAGCCATAATCCCTTTTGATTTATAACGCACCATTCCCACTGGTGTAGCAGAATTTATGTGGAGACCATAAATGGCGTCAACCTTAGGGTTCTCGAGCACACCTTCTTCTACCATGAGTCGAGCTCCTCCTTTTTCCCCTGGTGGTGGGCCTTCTTCGGCTGGTTGAAAAACAAACTTTACACTCCCAGCAAAGTCATTGTTTTTTGAGAGATATTCTGCAACGCCCATTAAGATGGCAACGTGAGTATCGTGTCCACAAGCATGCATGACACCAGTTTCTTGTCCGCCAAAGCTGGAAATAACCTCAGACTTATAAAGCAAATCATTGTCTTCTTTTACTGGAAGAGCGTCCATATCTGCTCGTAATGCAAGTACTTTTCCTGGACGTTTTCCTTTTAAAAGGCCCACAACTCCAGTATGGGCTACACCCGTTTGTACCTCGATTCCTAAGGATCGCAAATGGGAGGCGATCTTCTCAGCCGTTTTAAACTCGCGATTCGACAGTTCTGGGTTTTGATGAATTTCATGTCGCCATTGGATAACTTTTTTCTCTAGCGAGGATGGAATTTTTTGCGCATGACCAAAAGCAAAAGAGAGCAAGAGGCCAAAAAGGAGGTGTTTTTTCATATTAATTAGGTTGGTTTAAATAGTCTTTTGTTAATCGGGTCATTACTTTCACTCCGTGAATCAAGGCTGCGTCATCTACGATAAATCCGGGAGTGTGGTGAGAAGAAAGGGGTTTTGTTTCGTCGGCTAATGGACTAGCCCCGCCAAGGAAAAAATACAGTCCTGGGATTTCTTGCTGGAAATAAGAAAAGTCTTCGGCTCCAGTAACTGCATTTACTTCTTGTACGTTTTCTTTCCCAAGTACTTTTTCAATGGAAGGGATCATTTGAGCGGTTAAGGCAGGATCATTAAAAGTAATCGGTGCTCCATCTTGAATGGTCACTACGGCTTCACCACCGTATGCTTTAGCAATACTGGGGATAAGACTTTTCATTCGTTCCCGAATGATTTCTTTCATATTTGCATCTAGGGTGCGGATTGTTCCTATCATTTGAGCGCTCTCTGGAATAATGTTAAAACGAATTCCCGAATGGATGGAGCCTACTGATATAACTGCAGCTTCATTCGTTAAATCGACATTTCGACTAATGATGCTTTGGATACCATCCAAAATTTTAGCCGAGATTACAATGGGGTCAACACTCATCCATGGGGCCGAGCCATGGGCTTGTTTCCCTTTTACATCAATGATAAATCGCTGGGAGGAAGCCATGATTCCTCTAGCGCGGTAGTTTACTTTTCCAGCTTTTAAACCCGAATTGATGTGTAGCCCAAAAATGGCATCTACCTTGGGGTGATCTAACACCCCTTCGGCTATCATTAAATCTGCTCCACCTTCTTCGCCCTGAGGTGCACCTTCTTCTGCAGGTTGAAAAATGAACTTAACGGTCCCTGCAAAGTCGTTGTTTTTTGCCAGTTGTTCGGCTACTCCCATAAGGATTGCTACATGCATATCGTGACCACAGGCGTGCATTACTCCGGTTTCTTGTCCATTAAACAACGCACGAACAGTTGATTTGTAGGGCAAATCATTGCGTTCTGTAACTGGTAAAGCGTCCATATCGGCACGTAAAGCAAGTACTTTTCCTGGTCGTTTTCCTTTTAGGATACCCACAACGCCAGTGTGGGCAACACCTGTTTGAACAGCTATACCTAGCCCACGCAGGTGAGTGGCTACTTTTTCGGCGGTTTTAAACTCACGATTGGAGAGTTCTGGGTTTTGATGGATTTCATGCCGCCATTGAATCACTTTTTCTTCAAGTTCTTTGCTGATGTTTTGTGCAAAGCTGTTAAAGGCTGTACAAATTAGGAAGCAGATAAAAAGATGTTTTTTCATGCGATGACTGTGCTTTAGTTGTGAAGATACAATGTTTATAATTAAGTGCTAAAAACATGAAGGAAATTTATTATTTCCCTACTTTTAACCTGCTTATGAAAGATCAATTAACCGCCAATTTACAAGCTCTTAACGATGCACAACGTGCTCCTACATTGCATAAAGATGGCCCGCTAATCGTGATTGCTGGTGCGGGTTCAGGAAAGACCCGTGTATTGACCTATCGCATTGCTTATCTCATGTCTCAAGGAATTGATTCTTTTTCAATTTTGGCCTTGACTTTTACCAATAAAGCTGCCAGAGAAATGAAAGGAAGAATCGCTGAACTGGTGGGGGAGAGCGAAGCTAAAAATCTTTGGATGGGCACGTTTCACTCCATTTTTGCGCGTATTCTTCGCGCTGAAGCTGATAAACTAGGCTACCCTTCTAATTTTACGATTTATGACACCCAAGATAGTGATCGCCTTCTAGGCGCTATTATTAAAGAAATGGGCTTGAATAAGGATCAATATAAAACCAAGCAAATTCGCTCGCGCATCTCCTCCTTTAAAAACAGCTTAATCACCGTTCGTGCCTATTATAACGATCCTGATTTACAAGAAGCCGATGCAATGGCACATCGCCCAAAAATGGGAGAAATATATGCAGAATACGTTGATCGTTGTTTTAAAGCTGGGGCGATGGATTTTGATGACTTGCTTTTGCGAACAAACGAACTGCTCAACCGTTTTCCCGATGTGTTAGCGAAATATCAAGACCGTTTTCGCTACATCCTCGTGGATGAGTACCAAGATACAAATCATTCCCAGTACCTGATTGTTCGAGCACTTTCAGATAAATTTCAAAACATTTGTGTGGTGGGGGATGATGCCCAAAGTATTTATGCTTTCCGTGGAGCTAACATCAACAACATTCTCAATTTCCAAAAGGATTATGAAAATGTCGCCATGTACCGATTAGAGCAAAATTATCGCTCTACACAAAACATTGTCAATGCCGCAAATTCCATCATTAATCACAACAAGACCAAGTTGGATAAAAAAGTATGGACAGCAAATGATACTGGCGCAAAAATAAAAGTACAACGCTGTCCAACAGATGCCGATGAGGGACGTCATGTCGCAGGTAGCATCTATGATTTTAATCTGCGGGAGCAGTTGAGTTTTAGTGAATTTGCCATTTTGTACCGCACAAATGCGCAGTCTCGTGCCATGGAAGACGCCCTGCGAAAACGCAATATACCCTATCGTATCTATGGGGGACTTTCGTTTTACCAACGCAAAGAAATTAAAGATGTATTAGCCTATTTAAGGGTGCTCGTTAATCCAAAAGACGAAGAAAGCCTTAAGCGAATCATCAACTATCCAGCACGCGGAATAGGACAAACTACTGTAGATAAATTAGTGGTGGGGGCAAAGCAGCATTCCCTTTCAATCTTTGAAGTAGCAGAACGCGCCCTAGAGCTCAAAATAGGCGTCAATGCAGGAACTGCCCAAAAACTCACTGATTTTGTTACCCTTATAAAAAGTTTACAAGTTTTCAATGAAAAAGCAAATGCCTTTGAAGTAGCCGATGAAGTGACCAAGCGCACGCGTATTGTCGTCGATTTAAAAAAAGATGGCACCCCAGAGGGAATTAGCAAAATTGAAAATATTGAAGAATTGCTGAATGGGATAAAAGATTTTACCGAAGGACAACAAGAACTCGCCGATGCAACAGGTGCTCTTACCGAATTTCTTGAAGATGTAGCCTTAGCCACCGATTTTGATAATGAAAACGCGAATGACGATACTCCTCGAGTTGCATTGATGACCATTCACCTGGCCAAAGGTCTTGAGTTTCCCTATGTATATATCGTGGGGATGGAAGAGGATTTATTCCCTTCAGCCATGAACCTGGATTCTAGAAGTGGTCTAGAAGAAGAAAGACGATTGTTTTATGTCGCTTTAACTCGTGCCGAAAAACGGGCTTTTTTATCCTACACACAATCGCGATATCGCTGGGGAAAACTTAATGATGCTGAACCCAGTCGCTTTATTGAAGAGATTGATGAGCAGTTTTTGGACTATCAACTTCCCGCTTCAATATATGAATACAAGCCTTTAGTAAATACCTCTATTTTTGGGGACCATAAACCCACAAAGGTCGCTTCTCAGGTTCCTAAATCATGGGATGGAAAACCAAATACAAGCCCTAATCCTGCACAATTAAAAAAATTGCGGAAATTAAACGAAAGCCCGGTTGATACTAGTCCAAAAGAAGCCTTGATTGCGCTGCCCTCAGGGACAAAGGTAGAACATCAACGCTTTGGGAAAGGGGTCGTTCTTCAAGTAGAAGGAACGGGAAATGATAAAAAGGCAACCATTAAATTTTCTGGAGTAGGGGAGAAAAAGCTTTTGTTGCGATTTGCCAAACTTAAAATTTTATCATGACCACAACCGTTTACCCTCTTTTTCCCTCATCTCCCAATGAACGAGATCTTGCAAAAATAGCTACTGCACTTGAAGAGGGTGCACTAATGATTTACCCCACTGATACGGTCTATGCTTTGGGATGCTTGAGTAATAATACTAAGGCTTTAGAGAAGTTTTCTCGTTTAAAAGAAATCAAGTTGGAAAAGGCTTCCTTGAGTTTCTTTTTTGAAGATATAAGTTCCTTGTCGGCCTATGTTAAACCTTTTGATGCGACGATTTTTCGTTTGTTAAAAAATACCTTACCAGGGCCCTATGCCTTTATTATGGAGGCGGTTAATAAACTTCCTAAACCTTTTCAAAAACGAAAAACCATTGGAGTTCGCATTTCTGATCATCCCATTCTCAAAGCACTTTTACCTCATTTAAATGCGCCTTTATTGACGTCGTCTTTACATGATCAAAACGAAATTCGCGTTTATACCTCAGATCCAGAAGAGATTCTTTCGGCCTGGGATGGTAAAGTTGATATTTTGATTGATGCTGGGGCTTGTGGAAACATTCCCTCAACGGTAGTCGATTTAACAACCGATCCATTGACCGTTATTCGTGAGGGAAAAGGAACGATTGATTTTATTTAAGCAAAAAAAAACGCCTCCTTATAGGAAGCGTTTTCTGTCTTTAAAAGGTAAGGACTTAGTTTGCCGTTGCTTGTTCCATTCCTTGATTAATCAAGTCATAAAACTGGTCTAATTTAGGCAATACGACAATACGTGTTCTTCTGTTTTTCGCTCTTCCAGCAGCAGAATCGTTATCCGATAATGGAGCGTATTCTCCACGTCCTGCAGCAGTCATGCGTTCTGGTGCTACACCAAAGTCTTTTTGAAGAATACGAACAACAGCAGTTGCTCTTCTTACCGAAAGATCCCAGTTGTCTTCTGTTCCTTCTACTTTGATTGGCACATTATCCGTATGACCTTCTACCATAAACTCAAGCTCTGGCTTGTCGTTGATTACTTTTGCTACTTTTCCTAAAACGTCTTTTGCAGCTTTGTTTACTGTAAAACTTCCACTTCTAAATAATAACTTATCTGAAATAGAAACATAAACAACACCTTTTTCAACATTGATTTCAATGTCTTCATCGGCCATATTTCCTAACACACCTTTTAGGCTGGTTACTAATGCGATTGTAACCGAGTCTTTACGGGTTACCGCATCGCGTAAACTTTTAATGCGAGTATCTTTTTCTTTTAAACTTTCAAGAGATTTCTCAAGGTTTTCAGCCCCTTTTTGAGAAAGGGTAGTAAGATTCCCAAGGTTGTTGATTAACTCCTGGTTATTTGACTTTAAAAAGTTGATTTGTTCTTCAAGGGAGGCCACATTAGCAAGTGCTGCAGCTTTTTCTTCATCACAGGTGTTGAGTTTAACTGTAGCAGCGTTGAGTAAATCGTTTGTACTTTGTTGTAATGCCTCTAGCTCACTGTATTTTTTTGATGATACACATGAGACCAAGAATGTGCCGCAAAGGGCCACTAGGAAAGCTGTTTTTTTCATGATATGGAATTGTTTTAACACCCTAAAATTAACAGTTTTTGAAAATATAGCGGCTACAAATCAGAAAATTTGTTTTTTCTTAAGATAAAATGTTGCCAGGGGAGGTTTTTGTGCTGATAATAATCGCTTCGTTTTGTCGCTTTGCCTCTTTTCTTAAGTGTCGATCGAAGACTAGCATAAACAGTAAAATGTGCTTTAAGTACCATTAAAAAGGAGCGTAGCTGTCCTTTTGTGAGGTAATGTATTGCTGCAAAACCATCTAAAACGAGGCGACTAAAAATGACAGCGGTCAAGCTGGACGTTGGAACATTTTTTAAAAGCATCCACAAGGAATTGCGATGATTGTAAAAGGTTTTTTGTGCCGAAGGTTTCAAAGAAGCAGCACCTTGATGAAAAACAATTGAGTTGGTAATGCATTGCGTCTCATAGCCTGCATTAAATGCACGCCATGCTAGATCGATTTCTTCTTGATGCATAAAAAAGTCTTCGTCAAAACCATTGAGTGCTTCCCAAACCGATCGACGAATGAACATACACGCACCTGTAGCCCAAAAACAATTTGTGGTTGTGTACTGCTCTTTTACTTGTTCTAATGCATTAAAAATTCTACCTCGACAATAGGGAAATCCATAGCGATCGATAAACCCACCAGCAGCCCCAGCATATTCATAATACTCCTTCTTTTTGTAGTCTAGGAGTAGGGGTTGAGCAATGGAAATTGACGTTTCTTTAAACTGTTTACGAATAGGGGCAAGCCAGTTTTCGGTAACGGCTACATCATTATTCAATAAACAGAATACCTCTGCCTTAATTTGACGAATCCCTAGATTATACCCTTTGGCAAAGCCATAATTATCATCGAGTATGATTTGTTTTACTTGTGGATAATGCTGACTCAAGAATGCACAGGAATCATCGGTGGAAGCATTGTCAATCACATATACATCTGCTTCTTTTGAATAGTTGATTACAGTAGGGAGGTAGTGTTCCAAAAGGGAACGTCCATTCCAATTTAAAATGACAAGTGCTATTTTCATTTACATGGGGTATATGCTGGAAGGTCTGCTAAATAATGATAGGTTTTTGCTGTGTAATCCATTTGACAAAAGACGTGGGTGAGACCGTTTGTCACCATTAAGAATTGACTGTTTGCACTTAAATTGTAGCGGGCAATTTGATCAAATACTGCCTGATCTATTGGAACATGAGGCGCTTTACACTCCACCAAAAGTGTTACCTCGCCCTGTGGGGTATAAATGATGATGTCATAGCGTTTATCCCTGCCATAAACCTTGAGTTTTTTCTCAACATTGATTAAACTTATGGGATAGTTTTTTTCGCTTAGAAGGTAGTGGAGACAATGTTGTCTTACCCATTCTTCTGGGGTGAGCAAAATATCTTTTTTGCGAACAACATCAAATATGTATCGCTTATTTTCTCTATTTTTGAGCGTAATGGGATAATGCTTAAAATTGAGTTGTTCCATACTGCAAATGTGACAAATTTTTCTCATTGAACGAAACACAACAGATACTCAATTCAATCGCAAATAAAAAGGTGGCCCCTGTTTACTTATTAATGGGAACCGAGCCTTATTTTATTGATGAAATTTCTACTGCATTGATGAATGCTGTGGTAGATGAAAGTGCACGTGATTTTGATTTAACTGTACTTTATGGAAAAGAAACCACCGCAGATCAAATTCTAGAAGCAGTAAAACGTTATCCCATGCTGGGGAAACAACAATTGATTGTAGTAAAGGAAGCGCAATACCTCGATCGTACAATTGATGCACTGGCATCCTATTGTGCATCGCCACAGCCACAAACGGTGCTGGTCTTGTGTTATAAGCACAAGAAAATCGATAAGCGAAAAAAGCTATTGAAGAATATCGCAGCCCATGGAGTAGTCTTAGAGACAAAACCTCTTTTTGATAATCAAATTGGACCATGGATTGAGAATAGGGGGAAAAAGTATGGTTTTAGCTTTCATCCACAGGCATTGGCCATGTTAGTGGCATATCTAGGAAGTAATCTGGGGAAAGTCGATAAGGAACTTGAAAAGTTGACGCATAGCCTTGCATCGGGAAGTAAGGTTACCGTTGAACACATTGAACATTATATAGGATATAGCAAGGATTTCAACAGTTTTGAATTGCAAAAGGCGCTGGGGAAACGTCAACTGGAATTGTCCTACCGTATCGTAAAGTATATGGCTGGGAATCCTTCTCAACATCCACTTCCATTGACCATAGGGGTATTGTTTAATTTTTTTCAAAAACTCTTTATGTATCACGGACTTAATCGTCCTGCTGATGCTCCAAAGGTATTAGGGGTGTCCCCTTATTTTGTGAAAGACTATCAAGCTGCAGCACAAAAGTTCTCTATGCGGCAAGTCGCCCAAGTGATCTCCATCCTTAAAACCTATGACTTAAAAAGTAAAGGTTTAGGCGCCAATAACATGCCCATGGAGGAGTTATTGAAAGAAATGATCTTAAAGATTGTCTCGGTTTAGTCCTCTAGGGGAAACGACTGGGGTTTGTCTCTTGCATGATGCGATAAACCTTTTCGACTATATCATCTAAAGAAGGCTTAGAAAAATAATCTCCATCACTACCATAGGCAGGACGATGTGCTTTTGCACTAAGGGTTTGTGGTGCACTGTCAAGGAAGGGGAAGACTCCCTGAACATCGAATAATTGTTGCAGAATGTAACCGGTTGCACCTCCTGGAACATCTTCGTCAATGATTAACAATCGGTTTGTTTTTGCAACACTTTCTTTAATTTCATGATCGAGATCAAAAGGCAATAATGATTGAACATCAATCACCTCTGCATCAATGTCATACTGTAGCAATTCTTTTGCTGCCTCCTCCACTATTCTCAGGGTAGAACCATAGGAAACTAGGGTAATATCTTCGCCCTCTTTGAGGCATTCTACTTTCCCCACGGGAACACGATAAGTGCCTAAATTTATCGGCATTTCCTCTTTTAAACGATATCCATTAAGGGATTCTACGACAATGGCGGGTTCATCTCCTTCAAGAAGGGTGTTGTAAAAACCAGCAGCTTGAGTCATGTTTCTGGGAACCAATAAATTAACACCTCGCAATAAGTGGATTAACCCTCCCATGGGAGAGCCACTGTGCCAGATTCCCTCTAAGCGGTGTCCACGGGTGCGGATGATTAACGGTACAGCTTGCTGTCCCACCGTTCGATAAAGATAAGAGGCAAGATCATCACTTAACGTATGTAGGCAATACAAGACATAGTCTAGGTATTGGATTTCTGCAATAGGGCGTAAGCCTCTTAAGGCCATTCCAATTCCTTGCCCTATGATGGTTGCTTCTCTAATACCAGTATCAAAAACGCGTGTTTCGCCAAATTGTTCTTGTAAACCTTCGGCTCCTTGATTAACATCGCCAATTTTTCCTACATCTTCTCCAAAGAGAAGTACGTTAGCATGCTTTTCAAATAAAGCTTTAAAATTGTCCCGTATAATGATTCGTCCATCTACTTTATTCACCTCGTTCCCATACTCGGGCGAGATAGGAGCGATTTTTTTTAATTGGTAGGTTGATTCACTGTAGAGGTGTGAATGCATTTTGGGTTCTAAGCTGGAGTTTAGACTCGAAGTCCAAGTCGCAAGTTGGTCTCTCAAGGGAGAGGAATGCTTTGTTGTTATTCTAAGTGCTTTTCGCGCAGCGTGTAAAATACTTTTATACGTGGGTTCGGTGAATTGTGATAGCTTGCTATTCACCATTTGAAGTCCCGGATCATTAGCCGATTGCTGCTGCAGTTGCCCCAGGAGAGACGAAAGTTCCTTTTTCTTGGCTAAAATAGGTTCCTGATAGGCTTTCCAAGCGTTATTCTTTGCTGTTTTTGCTTCTTTTTTGCAGTCGTTTTCTATGGCGAGTAATTCTTGCTCTGTAGCGATATTCTTTTCAAGAATCCAAGCACGCATTTTTTTATTGCAATCAAAATCTTCTTCCCATTCAAGGCGTTCTCTTGACTTATAGCGTTGATGTGAGCCAGAGCTAGAATGGCCAAGGGGCTGAGTGAGTTCATCCACGTGAATCAACACAGGAATATGTTCTTCACGGGCTAAATCGGCAGCTTTCTGATAGGTTGAAACAAGTGCAGGATAATCCCATCCATTAACACGCATGATTTCGACCCCTTTTTGGGTGGAAGTACGCTGTAATCCAGCGAGTGCCTCAGAGATACTCCCTTTGGTGGTTTGCTGTTCATTACTAACCGAAATACCATAGCCATCGTCCCAAACACTCATTACTAATGGTATTTGTAAAACACCTGCAGCATTCATGGCTTCTAAGAAAATTCCTTCACTGGTAGAAGCATTTCCAATGGTTCCCCACGCAATTTCATTTCCATTTATGGAAAACTTTTTGCTTTCTGGAATTCCAAGGGCACGATACACTTTTGAGGCTTGTGCTAAACCAATGGCTCTGGGAATTTGACCTGCTGTAGGGGAAATATCCGAGCTGTGGTTGTATTGCTGTGTTAAGTTCAACCAATTTCCCTCTTGATCGTGACTTGCCGTAACAAAGTGAGCTCCCATTTGACGTCCTCCAGACATGGGTTCTGCCTCAAGGTCGGGGTGGGCATAGAGTGCTGCAAATAGTTGTTGAGGACTAAGCAAACCATGGGCCATCAAAATGGTTTGATCGCGGTAGTAACCTGCTCTAAAATCACCTTTTTGGAAAAAACGACTCAATACAAGTTGGGGCAACTCTTTTCCATCGCCAAAGATGCCAAATTTTGCTTTCCCAGTAAGGGCTTCTTTACGTCCCAATAGGCTGCATTCTCTGCTTAAAACAATAACGCGATAATCTGTGAGTAATTGCTCTTTGAAAGAATCAAAAGAGAGGGCTGGAAGCGCAACATCATTAGTCTTTGGCATAGTGCTAATTTGCGTGATGCGAATTTACAAAATTTAACCCGATTTTTTGGGATTTATCCCATTCAAAAACCACATTAGAACCATTTCCTGGAGAAGAGTTGGGTTAAGGTTCTGGGGTCTAAAGTAATGACATATCTGACTTTTTGTTGATAATCAGGACCTTGTGCTTGAAGTCCCATCGCATTGTAAATCGGGAAATAAAGTTCTAGAAAATCGGGGACTAAATTTAAGCGTAAGCCTGTATCAAAAAGGATACGATCTTTTTGGGTGTTTTGATGGATGTATCCAAGATCGCCATAAGCTTCAATCCACCTCCAAATTCCAATACTCGCATTTAAAGTAACAAGTAAATCATCAGAATAAGGAGCGTCAAAACGAGATTTAAAGCCTCCCTCTGCAGGAATATACTGTTGGCTATAAATCCCTGAGGTTTCTGAGCGACCGATGTAGTTGTATTGAAAAAGATAATCGGTGGGGCGGTCAAGAGCAAAATCAAAATAATTAGAGGCTATATTGTTGCGCCAAAGGAATTTACCGGCAAAAAACCTAAATGAGACTTGACGACCACTGCGCATCAAATGACGGTATTCTGTTGTAAGGTTGATTTTTCCAAATTTATCTCCAGCCTCAATCCCTGCGTTAAGTGTGAAATAATCTAATGCACCTTTATTTGAGAAGATATAGTTAAAACCTGTTAGACTGTAGTTGGGAAATTCAATGAAATTCCTGTTTTCTTCACGATCAATGTATTGCCAAAATAATCGAAAAAGTTCTTTTCGATTATCTCTTAGGTTCTTGCTGCGCTTGTATACATTAATGGAGGCAAAAATACTACTGTAGCGAAGGTTTGTATCGTAGTGAAAACTTGATCCCGAAAGATTGATGTTCCTCAAATAATAGTCACTCTCACTATCAAAATCGGTGTATGAGGTGAGGAACGATCCCACCAGTGATTCTTCTAAACTAGCATAAAAGGGTTCCAGTGTAAAAACAAAAGGTTTTGCTTTAATGCTTTTATTGTTGAGGCGTACGCCAAAGGACAACCCGTCATATGCGTTAAAATTAATACGTGGATTGTAAAAGACTTGATTGTATTGAGGGTTTTCGAGGTCTTTGACAAAGGTAAATCGCAAGGGCTTTAACTTTAAACCCGTTATTTTCTTCCAGTTATTTCTAGGATTAACTTCTGGCAATTTATGTGTGGGGTTAATGACAATGAAATCGGCATTTTTCGTGGGAAGAGTTAGGGGAGTATTGAGTGTTTTTCCGTTGAATTTTTCTTCGCTTACCAGTGTTCCGTCCTTGATCAAGCCTATGGCAAAGTCTGGCGAATAAGTATTTTTTTCTTCAACTGTAAATTGGATGGAATCACCAGTTTGAGTTAAGCGATTGAATCTTAAATCAATGGGCTTTCTGCTATTGGCATAATCGCGATAAAACACTGCCATATCTTGCTCTAAATGAGCGATAAATGCTGTTTCTAACTCCTTTCCAGTTAAGTTATTTTCACGTAATTTATGAATAAAAGCAGGCAAGTCTATGGCATCAAATGCTAGGGCATAATTTAGCAATAATCCCATTTGACTAGGCGTGCCAATTTGTTCATTGAATTTTATTAGTTCTTCCTTTGGCGTGTTAAGCGCCTGTTGTAAATTTTTTCTTAAAACAAATTCGTGGTATTCAATGAAAGTGTCTTCAAACTTCAAATCCTTAAAAGAGTACTTTTTGAGTAAAAAACGTGCGATGGGCTGTCGAAGAACTAAGCCTAACAGTTTTCTATTGGGGTAATTTTCATGCACATAATGCATCATTAAATAGGTGTGCAGCCCGCTAATTAACCAAAAGTCTTTACGGGGGTGTACTGGAAGTAATTCATTTAAATAATGATAGAGATAGGTGTTTAATGCCTTGATTTCAAATTCGAATTGTGGGGGAAAAGGTTTTAATAAATCTGGAACTAAGGTCAGCCCATAAAAAGGTCGTTTTTCGTATTTGTGTTGAGTGAGTAAAATCTTATTGTGTGCGTATTTCCCAAAGGCGGCTGTCAAAAAAGCATTGACTTTTTTTAAGCTATAGCGTTGTGCTGCTTCGCTTAGGTCATTGCTTTCAATATTGGAAACCATTTGAATCTCCCCGAGATTAAATTTCTTTACGTTGGATGTTTTTTCGATTTGAAAAAGCAATTGTTTTTGGCTCTTACCACGAAAAGAATACTGTTTGACTTTATCGTTTTCCTGTGATACCGTTGAGATCAAGTTAGATGTTATGGTAAGGTCCTTAGGAAGCTTGAAATCTATGGTATAGTTGCCATAGCTTGTGGGAACGTCCTCTAAATCAAGATGGCTAATGGGGGTCCATGAAGTTTTACTTTGCAAGCCAATACTGATAAAGTTATTTTCTATGAAATAGGCCGATTTGGGTTTAATTCCATAGCCTGTGAACTTTGCATCGGGGAGCACAAGGGTATAGTTTAATTGAAGTTTGATGACCTCACCCTTATGGAGTTCATTTTCTAAATCAATTTGAATCAAGTCAATATGATCGGTGACCCTTTTCCAAGAAGCTGGTTGACCATTGACTAATATTTCATTGACAAGAGTTTGTCCTCGCTTTGATTTTTTAGACAGGTAAAAGCTTCGGTTGTATTCTTCTACCAAACGTTTTGCCAGGGAACTTTCTGTACTACTGTAGGCATTATTCCAATCATTGAGAAGAATGACTTTTGTTTTAAAATCATTGGAATGGGTGTAAATTATTTTTTGATTAACTGCTATTTTCTTTTCCTGTGGTCGAAGCGTTGCCTTAATGTTATAATCAGGGATAGCTTGCCCGACAACTTTTAAACAAAAGCTGACTAAGAAGAGCATAAACGAAAGCAGTCTAAGGCGCATGAAAGGGGAGAGCTAGGTTATTCTATCTGAGGGTAAAATTCATTTAAGCAGTCCATTACTTCTTCTTTAGTATCGACCAGTTGAATCAAACTTAGGTTATCCTCATTAATCATTCCTTGAGCAAGAAGGGTGTCTTTTAACCAGTCTACTAGCCCCTTCCAATACGATTTTTGAACTAGGATAATTGGGATTTTCTTGATCTTTTCTGTTTGCACTAAGGTGATGGCTTCAAATAATTCATCCAGTGTCCCCACTCCGCCAGGAAGAACGACAAATGCTTTTGAGAATTTAACAAACATTACTTTGCGCACAAAGAAATATTCAAAATTAAGGTTGTGTTGCTTGTCAATGTAGGCGTTTGATGTTTGCTCAAAGGGTAAGTCGATGTTTAATCCCACCGAGGTGCCTTTGCCCAGTTGGGCTCCTTTATTTCCAGCCTCCATAATGCCTGGCCCACCACCAGTGATGATTCCATAGCCCTTTTCGGCTATCGCTTGTGCAATTTCAACGCCAAGAGTATAGTAGGGTGAAGTTACAGTTGTTCTTGCAGAACCAAAAATGGCAACGCAGGGACCAACGGCATCAAGCTGTTCATAGCCATTGACTAATTCTCCCATGATTTTAAAAACCGACCAAGCATCTTTGTGCTTTGGAGTAGTTTCACTTGTGAGTTGTTTCTTCATAAGCAATAAATTCTTTGTTCAAGTAATGTGCAGTGTGACTTTCTTTAATTGAGAGGATTTCTTCTGGAGTTCCTTGGGCAATAATGCTTCCACCACCTTTACCACCTTCTGGACCAATATCGACAATATAATCGACTTGTTTGATTACATCTAGATTGTGCTCTATAATTAAGACGGTATTTCCTTTTTCGGTTAAGTGATTCAACACTTCTAATAACACCCGAATGTCTTCAAAGTGTAAGCCTGTTGTAGGCTCATCCAGAATATAAAAGGTGTTTCCTGTATCTCGTTTTGCTAATTCGGTTGCGAGTTTAATGCGTTGTGCTTCACCACCAGAGAGGGTAGTAGAGGACTGTCCTAACGCAATATATCCCAAGCCAACATCTTGTAAGGTTTTGAGCTTGCGGTAGATCTTTGGAATGGGTTCAAAAAATGCACAGGCTTGATTGATGGTCATTTGTAAGACATCTGAAATCGATTTTCCCTTGTAGCGAATCTCTAGGGTTTCACGATTAAAGCGTTTTCCATTACAGGCTTCACATTCGACATATACATCGGGTAAAAAGTTCATTTCAATGACTTTTAATCCTCCACCCATGCAGGTTTCACATCTCCCACCGCTCACATTAAAGCTAAAACGACCCGGTTTGTAGCCTCGAATTTGTGCTTCTGGGGTTTGGGTAAATAAAGCGCGTATTTCACTAAAAACACCCGTGTAGGTAGCTGGGTTTGAACGCGGGGTTCTTCCGATGGGACTTTGGTTAACATCCACCACTTTGTCAAGGTGTTGTAGGCCTTTAATGGTTTTGTAGGGAAGTGGTTTTTTTACGCCGTTATAATAATGCGCATTGAGAATAGGGTAGAGGGTCTCGTTAATCAAAGTAGATTTACCACTTCCAGATACCCCAGTAACGCCTATCATAAGTCCTAAAGGAATTTCTAAATCGACATTTTTTAAATTATTTCCAGTACAACCAGTTAAGGAAAGTTTTTTTCCGTTTCCTTTTCTGCGGCTTGTGGGAATGATGATGCGCTTTTTACCCGTCAAATAATCGGCGGTTAAGGATTGATCACTCAAGATCTCTTGTGGACTCCCTTTTGAGATGATTTCGCCTCCATTTTTTCCTGCGTATGGGCCGATATCAATGACATAATCGGCACGTTCAATCATATCCTTGTCGTGTTCTACTACCACTACAGAATTACCAATATCCCTGAGCGCAGTGAGGGAGTTGATCAAACGTTCATTGTCTCTTTGATGTAATCCAATGCTGGGTTCGTCTAAAATGTACAGCACTCCTACAAGTTGTGATCCTATTTGCGTTGCAAGTCTAATGCGCTGGGCCTCTCCTCCAGAAAGGGATTTTGAAGAGCGGTTTAAGGCCAGATAGTTTAAGCCTACATTGAGTAAGAATTCTGTCCGTGCTTTTACTTCTTTTATGATTTCTTCCCCTATTTTTAGCTCGTTAGCCGAGAGTTTTTTCGGTAATTCTAGGGTCCAAGAATACAATTCGTTTAGGTCCATTTGGGCTAAATCAGCAATGGATTTATCATCAATTTTAAAATTTAGCGCCTGTTCATTTAATCGACTTCCTTGACAACTTTGACAGCGTTCTTGATCCATGAACTCACCTGCCCATCGTTTAAGGTTCATCGAATCTGCTTGTTGGTATTGATGATGGATAAAGTTTTCTATCCCCTCATAGTCAATTTTATATTTGCGGGTTACACCCAGTGTTTTTGAAGCCACAGAAAAGGATTCATTTCCCCCTCTAAGGATTACTTCTAAAGCCTCTGCTGGAATATTATTAATGGGATCATTCAGTGAAAAGTTATAGCGCTTAGCAATGGTTTCCATTTGTTTGTATCCCCATGTACCCTTTTTATTCCCAAGGGGTTTAATTCCTCCATTGGCAATCGAAATGGTAGGATCGGGAATGATTTTTTGCTTATTCACTACATGTTGAACTCCTAGGCCTTTACAGCTATTACACATTCCTTTGGGCGAATTAAACGAAAAGGAATTTGGTTCAGGACTGGGGTAGGAAATTCCAGAAGAGGGGCACATTAAATTACGACTAAAATAGCGCGCTTCTTGGGTTGCAGTATCTAAAACCAATAAGGTGTCGTTGCCTTGATACATGGCCGCAATCATGGACTCTCGCAAGCGTTTAATACTGTTTTCGCTATCGTTTATTGTCATGCGATCTACCACCAATTCAATGTCATGTGTCTTGTAACGGTCAACTTTCATCCCTCGAGATAACTCGACCACTACACCATCAACACGCACTTTGACAAAGCCTTGACGGGCTAGGTTTTCAAATAATTCCCGATAGTGGCCTTTTCGTGATTTAATCATTGGAGCAAGCAGCATTACTTTTCTTTGCTGATAATCTGTTAGAATTAAATCGATGATTTGATCGTCGGTGTAGCTCACCATTTTCTCTTGTGAAAGGTAACTGTAGGCTGTACCAATGCGGGCATACATCAAGCGTAAAAAGTCGTAGAGCTCTGTAATGGTACCCACAGTTGAACGAGGACTTTTGGAGGTGGTTTTTTGTTCAATGGCAATTACAGGGGAAAGTCCATCAATTTTATCTACTTCGGGACGTTCGAGGTTCCCTAAAAATTGGCGCACATAGGCCGAGAAGGTTTCCATATACCTTCGTTGACCTTCGGCATAAATGGTGTCAAATGCTAATGATGACTTTCCACTTCCCGAGAGTCCCGTAATCACAACAAGTTGGTCACGTGGGATTTGAACATCAATATTCTTTAAATTATGTACCCTCGCGCCTTGTACGTCAATACAATTTTCCTCTACTATCATGTATTTTTTTCCTTTTTTGGATTAGAATGAAGCTGCGGCATCATCCCCTCTAGGGTCTGCACCCACACTAATTCGTCCAGTTTCATCTACTAAAATGGCATCAACTTTCCCGATGATGCGACTGTATTTTGTTTCAATTACATGTCCTTTATCTTGTAAATCTTTGACTACTTCTTCATTAAAACTATCGGGTTCTAAAACCACAATGTCTGGTAGCCACTGGTGATGAAATCGAGGGGCAGCTACTGCTTCTTGCATTTCCATTCCGTGTTCATACACATTGAGTATGGTTTGGAAAACCGATGTAATGATGGTGGAGCCACCGGGGGTTCCAACAACCATGTAGAGTTGATCCTCTTTTTCAACGATGGAGGGAGTCATGGAACTCAACATTCGTTTTTTAGGTGCAATGGCATTGGCTTCGCTTCCGGTTAATCCAAACATATTGGGAACACCCGGTTTACTACTAAAGTCATCCATTTCATTGTTCATAAACACACCGATTTCATCAACAAATACTTTTGATCCATATGCGCCATTGAGCGTTGTGGTGACAGAAACCGCATTACCATCTTTATCAACAATAGAGAAATGTGTCGTTTCATCACTTTCAACTACAATAATATCTCCATGAGATACATCGATTGACCTTGTCGCTTTTTCTTCAGAATAGTCTTGCATTCTTTCCTGGGTGTAAGCTGGATCGATGAGATGGGCTTGAGGTACAGTAACAAAATCTGGATCGCCTAAAAAATGACTTCGATCGGCATAGGAACGGCGTTCTGCTTCAATCATTAGGTGCATGCTTTTTGCAGTATTATGTCCCATTGATTTTAGGTCGTATGGGGCAACCATTTGCATCATTTGTCCCAGGCAAATTCCACCGCTAGAAGGAGGAGCCATCGAAATAACATTCAAGTCCTTGTAGGTAAATTCAACAGGATCTCGCCATTTTGGTTCATACGCTTTAAGGTCTTCTAGGCTTAAAATCCCACCCGTTGCCTGTGTTTTCTTTACCATCGCCTCGGCCACCCAGCCTTCATAAAAGCCCGCTGCACCTTTTTCGGCTATTGCTTTAAGGGTTTTGGCCAATGGGAGATTTACAATACGATCACCTGCTTTATGGTCTTGTGCAAAGAAGGTTTCCGCTCCATTGACTTCGACAAATAGGTCACGATAGCGTTTAAAGCTGCGCGCCTGCTTTTCGGTCACAATATAGCCTTCCTCAGCCAGTTTGATGGCTGGAGCCAAAAGTTGCGCAAGCGGCAATGATCCCATTTTTTCATGTACTTCTAGGATTCCTGCTACAGCACCCGGGATGCCCACTGCTAGTCCTCCCACAGTACTCAGTTTTGGAATAACTGCTCCATTCTCGTCGAGATAGAGGTCTTTGGTCGCCGTTAATGGCGCCATCTCGCGATAATCTAAACTTCCTGTTTCTCCTTCTGCTGTGCGATAGACAAAAAAACCTCCTCCAGTGATATTTCCTGCAACAGGATAAACTACCGTTAAGGCAAAGCTTGTCGCTACCATTGCATCATAGGCATTACCGCCCTGCATCATCACTGTTTTTCCAGCTTCAGAAGCTTCTATACGGGCTGAAACAACCGCAGCTTGAATAGGTTCTTGTGTAGGGGAACTACACTGAATATAAAGCGGTAGAACGAAGAGAAGAATGTATTTTTTCATAAAATAAATTAAGACCTTAAATCTAACGAAAGTTCCCTAACTATTAATGCTATTTATCGCTGATTCTTACAATAGTCTTCTAATTCAAAAAAGAAGCTAGTAAATTCTTTTATCATCTGCTCTTTTTGTACTTCAATGGTTTTAATTGCTGCAGGAAAGTTTGAGGGAAAGGATGTTCGTTTACTCATGTGAAACAAAATGCGTTCAAGTCCTTTGAGCGAACGGTATTCTACAAGCCAATTTTGTTTTTGCATAAGCTCAAAAAGACGTTGCATTTTATCGGGTATCAGTTCTTTTTTCTCCTGTGTACTCTTGTAAAATTTAGTTGCATAGTCTTCTAGTGACTCGGGATGATACGTGTCCCAGGTTTCGGCCAAGAAATGGTCGTAAATCACATCGAGAATGACGCGTGAGTAATGACCATGCTCGGGAAAAAATAATTTGCAGTGTTGACGAAAGATGGGGTGGGCATCGGTAAAACTATCAATTTTACGATGGAGAACAATACCATCCTGTATGCGTTTAGGATAATGCTTGTATTGATTTGCACGAATACCATCTGCAATAAAATTTCCAAATCGCAGGTTGTCATCATGACCAGATAAATAAAGATGGGCAAGGAAATTCATGTGTTAAAAGTACACTTCTTTTATTAAATCAAGTGCCCTTCTAGTACGGTACAATTTTTATCTTTGGAAAAAAATAACGCATGACGTTAATAAAATCCATTTCAGGAATTCGCGGGACAATCGGGGGATGCCCAGAGACAAATTTAACTCCTATTGATGCTGTAAAGTTTGCGGCTGCTTATGGCACCTATATGCAAGCGCAAAAGCAAGGAGAACCCTTAACAATTGTCATAGGTCGGGACGCGCGTATTTCAGGTGAAATGATTCAAAGTTTAGTCATGCAAACCCTTGTTGGCCTTGGAATTAACCTCATTGATTTGGGATTATCGACTACCCCTACGGTAGAAATGGCAGTGGTAGCACAAGCAGCCGATGGTGGAATTATACTCACAGCAAGCCATAACCCAAAACAATGGAATGCGTTGAAATTATTAGATGCTCGGGGAGAATTTCTCGACGCAGCGGCAGGAGAAGCCATACTCGCATTAGCCGAGAAAGAAGCCTTTTCTTTCGCCGAAGTAGATGATTTAGGAGAAATCACAAAAAATGATACTGCAATTCACCATCATATCGCCGCAGTTTTAGACCATCCATTGATTGATTTAGCAGCGATTAAAGCGGCTGGATTTTCGGTTGTCGTCGATGGGGTAAATTCTACTGGGGGGATTGCAATTCCAGCTTTATTAGCTGCAATGGGTGTTGAATGTCATGAATTGTATTGTGAGCCCACAGGACATTTTCCCCACAACCCAGAACCATTAAAAGAGCACTTGGGAGATTTGGCACATGCAGTGGTGCAACAGCAAGCCGATTTTGGTATCGTGGTTGATCCAGATGTTGATCGCCTGGCTTTTATGGATGAAAAGGGAGAAATGTTTGGCGAAGAATACACCCTAGTTGCTTGTGCCGATTATGTATTGCGTAAAAAACCAGGTAATACGGTTTCGAATCTTTCCTCTACGCGAGCTTTACGGGATGTGACCAAAGCACACGGTGGCCAATACTATGCCGCTGCTGTGGGAGAAGTTAATGTCGTTACTAAAATGAAGGAAGTGCAAGCTGTAATAGGTGGAGAGGGAAATGGAGGAATCATTGATCCCAACCTTCATTATGGCCGAGATGCATTGGTGGGGATAGCCTTATTTTTATCCTTATTAGCTGAGCGAAAATGTACCGTCTCTTCACTAAAAGCCTCCTATCCACAATATTTTATGAGCAAAGGAAAAATTACGCTAGAGGAGAAAATTGATGTTTCGGCCGTGTTAAAAAAAATAGAACACCGCTATGCAGCAGATAAGCCTTTGACCATAGATGGGGTCAAAATTGATTTTCCAGAAAGCTGGGTACATATGCGAAAATCCAATACCGAGCCCATCATTAGGGTCTACGCTGAAGCAGCAACACAGCAGCAAGCCGATGAACTCACCCAGCGTTTTTCCAATGAATTACTGGCTATTGCTGAGCAGTAGATGGGGCTAAATGCATGTGTTTAAAGCGATTGTGCGACCAGAGATATTGAGCAGGATCTCGCTTGATTTGTGCTTCTAGTTTATCGTAAAATAAATCGGTGATTTCATTTTCTTTACAACCACTGGGATCCTTGACAAGTAAGGAAACGGTTGCGGTGTAATACCCTCTTTTTACCCGGTTGATCTCGGTATAGTACACTGGGAAATTGAATTCTTTTGCAAGGCGCTCTGCACCTGTAAATACTGGTACTACCGTTCCCATAAATGGACGCCAATACGTCTTTGGTTTAGGGTGCGGGGTTTGATCATAAATAAAGCCATAGAGTCCATAGTCTCCTTTTTCTTGACTTGATCGAATAAAATCAATGGTTTCATAGCGAGAGATCAAATAGGCCTTGTGTTTTTCGCGGGATTTTGAAATGAGGCGATTGAAGTATTTGTTTGTCAACGGCTTATAGACGCCATAGCCTTTTCCCATCAAATGATAACCAATGCTTAGCATCCCTTCCCAATTTGAATAGTGCCCTAATACAAGTACTGTGCTTTCGCCTTTTTCCTCATGGGCATTGATTAATTCCATGTTTTCAAACACAAAACGCTTTTTAATGTTCTTTTCTGAGATAGTTAGGTTTTTAGCCATTTCCATAAACACATCACAAAGGTTTCGGTAAAACTCTTTTTCGATGACTTTACGCTCTTTTGGGCTTAAATTGGGGAAAGAGAGCGCAAGGTTTTTACGCACTACTTTTAAGCGAAATTGGACTACCCTGTACAGTAAAAAGGACAAAAAATCTGAAAGGGCATATAAAATGGGATAGGGCAGTAGCGATACAGCCATTAATAGGGGGTAGGCAACCAGAAAAGTAAGTAATTTCAATGTGAAGATAATTTGAGGCAAATATAACTATATTTGGCCTAAACATTTGCTATGATGGGAACTCCTCCCTTCCTTGTATTTCTTCTTGCTGGAATTGCATTGATTAGTTATCGCGCTTTAAAAGATGGATTGCTATTCAACCGTTTAAAATTCAATGTTAACGCCGTTCAAGATGGAGAATTCTATCGTTTATTAACCGCAGGATTTATCCATGTAGATTATCAGCACCTTTTCTTTAACGGTTTTACCCTCTTTATTTTTGGTGGAAATGTGCTTAATGGGTTAGGAGTAATCAACTTTATCCTGTTGTATTTAATCAGTTTATTGACGGGGAATATTTTAGCCTTGTATTACCATCGCAAGAATCCCTATTACACAGCAGTAGGGGCGAGTGGTGCCATTATGGGAATTGTTTACAGTAGTATATTAATGTTTCCCGAGATGAAGCTAGCTCTTCTACTTTTTCCCATTCCTATGCCTGCCTATGTCTTTGGGGTAGGGTATTTGATTTATACACTTTTTGGGATGAAGTCCCAAAACGATGGCATTGGCCATACGGCTCATTTTGGCGGAGCCATAGGGGGGATTTTATGTACCTTGATTTTTGATCCTTTTGTCTTTGAAAAATCGTTTTACACCCTCCTGCTCATGATCACAGTAACGGTAATCGCCGGATTTTTCCTCTTTAAACGAAAGTCCTACTAATTACTCAGTAATTCTTCGATTTTGGCATCGAGTTGTGCCCCTCGTAAATTTTTTGCTACGATTCTACCTTCGCGATCTAGAACAAAGGCGGCGGGAATTGCACGCACACCATATAATTGCGCAATGGGGTCGGCCCAATACTGCAAATTAGAAACATGGTTCCAGTTTAAACCATCATCGGTAATAGCGCGTTCCCAACTGGCTTTATTGCGATCCAAAGAAACTCCAACAATTTCTAAACCTTTGTCGTGCATGCGCTTGTATAGTCGTACAAGGTTGGGGTTTTCAATACGACATGGACGACACCAGGACGCCCAAAAATCAATGATGGTTACTTTTCCGCGGAAACTTTCCAGGGCGATTTGCTCCCCAGCAGGAGTGGGTCCAGTAAATAAAGGAGCTATTTCACCTATTGCCGTGGGGTTTACTGGTGCATTAACACTATTGGAGACCTTGAGGCCAGATTTACTGCTGCGAATACGTTCGGAATAGGTATCAAAGAGTGTTTTTATTTCGCTTCGCGGAAGGGTTTTCTGATTCAAGAAGCGTTCTAGGATCAAAGCCGAGATGTACGAGTCGGTTTTTGTTGTGACAAAGTTCTTTTCATACTCCATCAGCTTTGTCTGCAAACTAACATATTGTTGCTGAAGGTCTTCAGCTAAAATATTATCGCCCAGTGCATTTGCTTCTTGAATTTCGGCCGCTATGGCGTTCATGTCATTGGCAAAATTTTGGGTTTCTTGGCGATAAAGGTGTAAGTCATCATTGGATGGCGTTCCAGCCAAATCCATATTGGAGAGGTTTTCTTGTACTAGATTAACTTCAATTAATCCTTCTTCGACAATAAATGGGGTGTTAACTTGCTCTCCTTCAATGAAAAGAAAATTAACATCGATTTGCGCTACTTTTCCACTAAAACGGAACTGCCCATTTGCAACTACAGCGGTATCGATGGTTGAAGGTTGGCCGTTTGCATTGGCTTGAATCCTAAAAATTTGTTTTCCATCGGGAAGATTTGTTGTGCCATTTAATTCAAACGTATTTTTTTCAATTGAATTACAAGCATTTAAACTAAGAAGTAGTCCAAAAAGGAGGAGGAAACATTTTTTCATGAAGCAAAAATACACAAACCGTTGCAAATGAACGAACCCTATTTAGGGTGAGTAGAAGGATTTTTCGCCCTATATTTGTGTTAAACTATACCCATGGCAGGAAACCAATTTGGCAAATTATTTAGCCTTACAACTTTTGGGGAATCTCACGGCGCAGCGATCGGCGGAGTAATTGATGGATGCCCCGCTGGAATTGAACTGGATTTACAAGCAATACAGCAGGATTTGGACCGAAGAAAACCGGGGCAATCTGCTATTGTAACACAGCGAAAAGAACCCGATGAAGTTGACTTTTATTCGGGAATTTTTGAAGGAAAGACGACAGGTACCCCCATTGGCTTTGCCATACATAATACCAACCAAAAATCCCATGACTACAGTCATATCAAGGATAGTTACCGCCCTTCTCATGCCGATTATGTCTATGATCAAAAATATGGTTTTCGGGATTATCGCGGTGGTGGGAGAAGTTCTGCACGGGAAACGGCTAGCCGAGTTGTCGCTGGAGCGATTGCAAAGCAATTTTTAAGTGAACTTAAATTCACCGCCTATGTTTCGGCAGTAGGGAACATCCAGCTGGAGCAACCTTATCAAGAATTGGACTTCAGTCATATTGAAAAAAACCCTGTGCGTTGTCCCGATCCAGAAAAAGCAAAAGAAATGGAAGCCTACATCCGTCAAATTCGCAAAGAGGGCGATACAGTTGGAGGAATAATTAGTTGTGTGATTCAAAATGTTCCTGTAGGGCTGGGAGAACCCGCTTTTGATAAATTACATGCAGAACTAGGGAAAGCTATGTTGTCGATCAATGCCGTTAAGGGATTTGAATACGGTAGTGGTTTTGCTGGAGCTTCGCTAAAGGGAAGCCAGCACAATGACGCCTTTAATAGCGATGGAACGACACAATCCAATCGCTCTGGTGGGATTCAAGGGGGGATATCTAACGGCATGGACATTTACTTTAATGTCGCCTTTAAACCTGTGGCTACGGTCATGCAAGCACAAGAAACCATTACTACTAAAGGAGAAAAAGTAATCATGGAAGGAAAAGGGAGGCACGATCCTTGTGTTGTTCCCCGTGCTGTGCCCATTGTAGAAGCAATGGCGGCACTGGTTTTAGCCGATTATGAATTAATACGTCGAACAAACAAACGTTAATATGAAGAACATCGCTTTACATTGGAAAATTTTAATCGGAATGGCCCTGGGGGTGATTTTTGGTCTTGTACTATCATTTGTCGATGGGGGAGCTAGTTTTATTGGCGACTACATTAAACCCTTTGGAACCATTTTCATCAATTTACTCAAGTTGATTGCTATTCCATTAATCCTCGCGTCTCTAATTAAAGGGGTGTCGGATTTACAAGATATTTCTAAGCTTTCTCAAATGGGTGGTAGAACTATTTTAACCTATGTTACGACTACTTTGATCGCCGTGACCATAGGGTTGATTTTAGTGAATACCATTCAACCGGGTAAATCCATTTCTGTGGAAACACGTCAAGAATTGGTAGAGGCCTATGCCACCGATGCTGATCAAAAACGAGAAGCTGCAGCAAAACAGCAAGAAGCTGGCCCATTACAGCCTTTAATAGATATTGTTCCTTCAAATATTTTTGCCGCTGCAACGAATAACCGTAATATGTTGCAAATCATTTTCTTTGCGCTATTTTTTGGCATAGGAATGATTTTATTACCTCAAGAAACCGCAGAACCCGTTAAAGCTTTTTTTGATTCGTTTAATGCCATTATTTTAAAGTTAATTGATTTGATCATGATGGCAGCGCCATACGGTGTTTTTGCCCTTTTAGCGGCGCTTGTAGTGGAGGCGCCTAGTTTAGAGTTGTTTCAAGCATTAGCCTTATATGCCATCACGCTCCTCTTGGGACTGGCCGCTATGATTCTAGTGTATTCTATCATTGTAAAGGTATTTACGGGAAGGAGTCCCGCCACTTTCTTTAAAGGAATCGCTCCAGCTCAATTATTAGCCTTTTCAACCAGCTCGAGTGCTGCGACCTTACCCGTTACCATGGAATGTGTTGAAGAAAACCTGGGAGTGGACAAAGAAGTGACCAGTTTTGTTTTACCCATCGGGGCTACCATTAATATGGATGGCACAAGTGTTTATCAAGGAGTTGCCGCTGTTTTTATAGCGCAAGCCTTTGGACTAGACTTAAGTCTTTCTGCACAATTGGGGATTATTTTCACGGCGACATTGGCTTCAATAGGTACCGCTGCTGTTCCTAGTGCAGGAATTGTGATGCTTGTCATTGTACTAGCTCAAGCTGGGATTCCAGAAGCTGGATTAGCCTTGATATTTGCCATAGATCGACCACTGGACATGTGTCGCACCATAGTCAACGTGACGGGAGATGCAGCAGTTTCCATGCTGGTGGGGAAATCAATTGGTAAACTCAAGGACTAGGTCAAATAGCCTTTTTTGATTCCATTATTTGACAATCGAAAAAGCAAATACGCAATTAGAATTACTAATAGGGGCATCGCATAGGTGGACGTTCCATAGACTTCTACTGCTTTGGTAAAAAATAGCCAATAACTCATTTGTGCCATTACAGCAATTAATGAAATGAGCAGTGCAAGCATCGACCATGCTTTTCGCATTAGCAAGCCAATGCAACCTATGGTTCCACCAAAGACTCCAAGGGCAAAAGCAATCATCGACCACAAGGGGGTGTTGTTCATCAAAGCTTGTTCAGCAGGGGGAAGGACGGCAATGGCATCTTCAGTCAAGTTGACTTGCATAAAAAAATTCATGATGCCCATAAGGTTCCATAGTAAAGCGAGTATAACCACTGCTTTAAACCATTTCGGTAGGTTAATTTTAGACATAAAAGTAGGTGTTAATTAATTAAGGGAATGTTTTTCCGTTCGGTCCAAAGGATGGCAAGGGAGAGAATCCAAGTGATGACCGCCATATAAAAAAGGGTACCACCGTCCCCTTTGACTTCGATGCCCAGTTGGGTTAAGTGGGAGAAAATGGCTCCAGCCATTAAACCAACGCTCAAAAGTGCTCCTAGCCAGCAGCTGCGTTTAAATAACAATAAGACACTAGCGATTAATTCAACAATTCCAATACCGATTCTACCATGCGGTTCTAGCCCCAGGGTAGAGAAGATATAAACACTATCTGGATGTTCTAGAAATTTATAGCGTAAGGTTTGTAACAAAATGATGGCAACGATGAGGCGTAAAACCAATTGCAGGTACTTGTTCATAAGCGTGTAGATTAAAGTTCAGTTCAATGTACAAAATTATTGGGAGTTGATTTTTTGAAATAGGGTATAGAGAAAAGCTTGGGTGGTATCAAAGGGTGTGGTGTGTAATTCTTCCTTTTGTTGTTGCAGGTCAAAACTCTTTTTAAAACAGGCGTTTAGTGCGTCAACATCGTATTGAGTTATGGGTAGACCACTGCATTTTAAGGGGCCTTTTTTTGAGAAGGTGCTCAAGAGTAAATAGTCACTCACCTTGTCATGTGTCAATTCACGGTAGTAGGCAATCTCGTTTTCCTTGGTTAAAAAATGAAAAACAGCACGATCATGCCATAAGGCATAGGAACGAGTGGGTTCAAATTCAGTAATATCTGCCTCAATCCACTGTATAGCTTTTGCTTTGTCACCTAAACGCTTTTTAGAGCGTTCAAGGGCCGCTTTTGATAGGTCCAAAACTGTGAGGTCTGTATAACCATCCATTAACAAATAATCGACCAAATGGCTTTCACCACCCCCCACATCGATGATGGGAGCATCTTTGGGTAAATTCAAGTCGTTAATCCAGCGAAGACTCAAGCTGGGTTTTCCCTGTGTCCAGCTTACTTCTTGCGGGCTTTTATGGGTATAAATGTGTTCCCAATGTTGTTTGCGTTCCTTCATGTGTAGTCAATAGTACGATTAATTTAAGAATTTATGAGCATAGCTCGCATCGGGTAGGGGGCATTGATCGTATTTCCCGAACCAGCGATAGCGGTTTCGTGCCACAAAGCGGTAAAGACCATTGGTGATCGCATGAGGTAAAAAAGAAAAAAGGGTCAGGAGCCGCCATAAACCACCTAAGCGTTTAAGAACCATAAACGCAGCTTGCGCCTCAAGACCATAACTGAATTCTTGATCCCACGCTACTACTGTATCCATGTCGTCTCGATTTAGATTTCGCTCTTTTGCAAATTTTTCAAAACGAGGATGATCGAGGGGAGTAAAACGCAATTGATCTCTTTTATCCCATCGACACAAACGTTGTACCCAGTAGTTGCAAAAAATGCAGGGTTCGTCATAAAAGATGATCAGGTGTTTCATTTAACTTTCTTGGCTGCTTGCACCAAATCTAGGGCTTCTAGATTAACTTGGGTCGTAAAGACCCCATAATTTACGACTGCCTTTCGTTTTTCAATGGAGTCGATTGTACCCACTGCCTTTCCATCAAAAAGGCGCACTTGATCTCCCACTTTAAAATCAATTTTAGGTTTAACCGGCTCGGGTTTTGGCGCAGCCTTCTTTTTCTTTTTCTCCTTTCGGATGCTAACAATTGCTTTTTGTGTTTCTTCTTCTGCCTTCTTTTTTGCTTCTTTTTCTTTTCGTTTTTCGGCGGCAGATTTTTTCTTACGCTTCGCATTTTCGGTTTCTACAAGGCGAAGCATGTCTGCAATTAACGGTCGTTTTTTGCCATTTTCAAAGTAACGATCGGCAATATCATTTAAGCGATTTCCTAGAACGATCATACGCTGATTGTGGTCGTATAATTCCTGGTAGCTACTTAATTTTGCTTTGACCTTTTGATTGAGTTCTTCTAGTTTTTCTCCTTCTTTAGCGGCTTTGGATTCCTTTGCTTTAAGGGAAGCTCCTGTGTCCATCATTTGCTTGCGTTCCTTTTGAAGTTTAGCAATGGTAGCATCAAAGCGTACTTTCCCACGTTCAATTTTCTTTTTTGCGCGATTAATAAGGCTGTAAGGGATTCCGTTTTTTTGGGCGACCTCAAAGGTGAAAGAACTCCCTGCTTCTCCCATAATCAATTTAAAAACAGGCTCTAGCGTTCGATTGTCAAACTGCATGTTTGCATTGGTCATATGCGGAAGTTCATTCGCCAACACCTTTAAGTTCGAATAATGGGTTGTAATGATGCCATAGGCTTCACGGTTATAGAATTCTTCCAAAAAGGCTTCTGCCAAGGTGCCTCCTAATTCAGGATCAGAGCCAGTACCAAACTCATCGATTAAAAAGAGGGTCCTTTCATTGCATTTACGCAAGAAATATTTCATGTTTTTTAAGCGATAAGAATAGGTGCTCAAATGGTTTTCAATGGATTGATTGTCACCGATATCAGTGATGATTTGTCCAAAGAAACACACCCTAGAACGCTCGTGCACTGGAATAAGCATCCCACTTTGCAGCATTAATTGTAAAAGACCTACCGTTTTTAAGGTGATGCTTTTTCCTCCTGCATTTGGCCCAGATATAACGATGATACGGTGCTGTTGATGCAGACGAATGTCTTGTGGATAAGTGGGTTTGTTTTCTTCCTTGTGATTGAGGTAGAGCAGGGGGTGATAGGCATCGATTAACTCCATTTCGCGATTGTCTGAGATCACAGGGAGCACCCCATTGATGGATTGGGCATACATCGCCCTTGCATAGAGCGTATCAATTTGTGTTAAATAATTTTGATACTCATTTAATAGGGGGCGAAACGGCTGAAAAAAAGCGGTTAATTCACGTAATATTTTTTGAATTTCTTCACTTTCTTCAAAAGTGAGGTTATTGAGTTCTCGTGAGTATTGTAGGGTTGTTTCTGGTTCAATATAAACGATACTTCCCGTTTTTGAACTTCCCATGATCGCACCTTTAACTTTACGGCGATGCATGGCCTTAACGGCCAAAACCCGCTTGTTATCCACCACTGTTTCACGGATATCATCGAGATAGTCTGCGCTAGTATAGGTACTTAAAGCACGTTGAAAACTTTGGCCTATTTTTGAACGTACACTATTGATTTGTTTGCGAATGCGATAAAGATCTTCAGAGGCATTATTGCGAATTTCCCCAAAACGGTCAATCACAGCATCAATCTTTTCTTTGGGCTCTTTTGTCACTTCAATTTCTTCCCCCAGGGCTTTAAGGGTGGGGTAGTACTCCTTGAACTTCTTAAAAAACTTTAAAAGAATATTCGTCGTTTCATTTGCCGTGGCGATGCGTCTAAATCCTTCAATTTCTAAAACACTATTGTCAATTTTTAAAAGACTTATTTCGGCGCTTAGATCGTCAAAACCATGGTTGGGGATACGATTATCATTGTCAAAAGAGGCGTGGTATTCTGACACCAGGGTGAGTTGAGTGACAATCTCTTCCTCTGTATCGATGGGTTTAATTTGAGTAATTGCCTCTTTCCCTAGCGGGGTGATACAATGCGAGCTTAGTTGTGATAAAACGGTATCAAACTCTAAATCTAATAGTGATTTTTCAGGGATTTTCAAGGTCAATTTTTCTTACATTAGCACAGCAAAAATACATAATTCATGCGTGTTCAAATACATCCTAGTTGGGAAAAAGTAGTGCAGCCTGCATTTGAAACGCCTACTTTTCAAGCACTCATTGATTTTGTCAAAGAAGAATACGCACAACACCAATGTTTCCCTCCTGGAAAGTTCCTTTTTCAAGCGTTTAATGCCTGTCCATTTGAGGCGTTAAAGGTGGTGATCATTGGGCAAGATCCTTATCATGGTCCTGGGCAGGCACATGGATTAAGCTTTTCGGTTCCCGATGGCGTAGCACATCCGCCCTCATTAATTAATATTTTTAAGGAGATTGAAGCCGATTTAGGGATTGCCTATCCCCAAAGTGGGAATCTATTGCCCTGGGCAAAACAAGGGGTCTTTCTATTGAACGCTACTTTAAGCGTAAGGGCCCATCAAGCGGGAAGTCACCAAAAAAGAGGATGGGAAACTTTTACCGATCATGTGATTCAACGGATATCTCAGGAAAAATCGGGTGTAGTATTCATGTTATGGGGAGGCTTTGCCAAAAAGAAAGCTCAATTAATCGATAGGGATAAACACTTGATTTTAAGTAGTGGACACCCTTCGCCTTTAAGTGCTAATAGAGGGTATTGGTTTGGGAACAAGCATTTTAGTCAATGCAATGCCTATCTCAGGGAAAAGGGGCAGCAGCCCATTGCATGGTGATTAACCGCCCACGCGTTTCACCCGATGTCCCATATCCTGTAAAAGGGCCATCAATTTATCGCGGTAATTACCTTGAATGATGATTTCACCATTTTTGATGGTTCCCCCAACGCCCACAGCATTTTTCAATGTTTTGGCGAGTTCCTTTAATTCTTTGGCTTCGCCTTCAAAGCCTTTGATAACCGTTACCGTTTTCCCAGCACGCCCTTTATTGCTAAAATGTGCTTCTAACTGCTGGGGTACAAATTCATCTTCTGGGGCAATGTAGCCCTCGGGATCGGGGGCGAGGTTATCAAATTGAAGTTTCGCTAAATCTTCTAAGCTGTTTAATTTCTTTGTCATGGTCGCGATTTATTGGCTAAAATAGTATTTTAGTGGCAGCAAATCCAACTCCCATGCGTCTCCTTTTTTGTTTTTTATTATTCACAACTACCGTCCTTATGGCTCAAGAAGAACTTCCCTTAGATCACATCCCATTAGCTCCAGAAAATGCCAGCAGTGGCAATGTTATCGCTCGAATGATTCAAGGTCTTGGATACCGCTACTATTGGGCGTCCAAAGATTTAACCGAAACAGATTTGGGTTATCGACCCAGTAAAGAAGCCGCTTCAAGCTTTGAAACCCTAGAACACATTTATGGTTTGGCGCAAGTAATTCGCAATACGGCTCTATCCCAAGCCAGTAAACGTCCATTGACCAATATTCCAAAAGAATACCAATCCCTTCGTGCGCAAACCTTAGCGTATTTAAACGAAGCCAATCAGCTCTTTTTGAGCAAAAGCGAAGCAGAAGTTGCCCAGATGGAGGTGATTTTTCAGCGGGGAGAACAGCAATCCAGCTTTCCTGTTTGGAACCTATTAAACGGCCCTTTAGCCGATGCTATTTATCATACGGGTCAAGTGGTGAGTTTTAGAAGAACCAGTGGGAATCCCATTCAAAAAGGGGTCAATGTTTTTATCGGTAAAACAAAAGAATAGTGGTCATCTCAATTCCCCATCAAAAACGTTACGACAAGACGCTCGCCTTTATGCGACAACATCTAGAGGAGGGGAGTAGTCTCCTTGATTTAGGGGTCGAAAACCCCTTTACACCACAATTAAAAGCAGCAGGATATACCGTTGAAAATACCCGTGGAGAAAACCTGGATGATGAGTATATGGTCTATGCAAACAAAGAGGTGGACTGTGTGACTGCCTTTGAAATCTTTGAGCACATGCTGGCCCCGTATAATATCTTAAAGCATTTAAAAAGCAAGCGATTAATTGCTTCGGTTCCGTTAAAACTATGGTTTGCACCGGCCTATTGGAACGAGGCAGATGATTGGGACAAGCATTACCATGAGTTTGAAGAAAAACAATTGCTCTTTCTTTTAGAAAAAGCAGGATGGAGGGTTAAGTCAAAAGCCTTATGGACATCTCCCGATCCTAAGAAAATTGGGATACGCCCACTACTGCGTTATTTTACCCCTCGCTATTGTATCGTGTATTGCGAACGCGACTAGTTATCGCGTTGTTCAAAGTTCTCTTTTTTCTTGTCTTCCATGCGTTTGATGACAAGGAAGATCAACAGCAAGAGAATAATACCACCTATGATCATCGGGTTTATTTTACGGTTACTGCTGTGCCATAGGCAAGAATCTCAGAACACCCTTGCATGACCATCGAAGTTGTAATACGAATGTTAACGATGGCATTTGCGCCCATGCGCTGGGCATCTTCTTGCATGCGTTGAAGCGCTTGTTCACGAGAATCGGCTTGAAGTTTTGTGTATTCAGAGATTTCTCCTCCTACAATGTTCTTAAGGCCAGCAAAAATATCACTTCCTACATTTCGAGCACGTACGGTGCTACCTCGAGCAATACCGTGGATTTCTGTTATGGCTTTGTTAGGGACTTCAGGGGTGGTGACTAAAATCATACTTTAAGGGAATAAGGTTTTGTCAATAGCGGGTAAAAGCCGCAATGCATTTTTATAATAGAGTTTTTGAAGGACTTGGTCTGGTAGACCTAAGCCATACATTTTCCAGAAGGCGTGGCGCTTGCGGTAGTAATCAAAATACTCATCTTCGGTCTCTAATACCCTAAAATAGGTATAGTATTCAGAAACGCGATAGGTGTCTTTACCAAATAAGACACGGTTTTGATAATCGATTAAAAATTGGCGTGCTCGGCGGGGTTGGCGGCCCAGCTCGGCTAATACTGCGCCGATTTCGGTCACGACATTAGGGTAGCGGTCGAGGTGTTTCCCCAAGCGATCTAAATCATTCCCCATCCAGCCTAAATGGGCGTTAATAAAGGTCGTTCCTGGATGTTTTTCAAAGACATTGTGCTGTTCGGCTAAGATGGACTCAAAAGAAGGCACTTTAGCAGGATCGCGGTAGCGACTTGGTTTTTGTTTGAGTTCCAACCAGCGTTCGTTGTTTTTGTCCTTAGGCAACCAAAAAGAAGCCGGTTCTGCCGAATGAATCAATACGGGAAAGCCTAAGCGGCCACATTCTTCCCAAATGGGATCTAAACGGGGATCATTTACGGCAATACGCTGTCCGTTGCTATCGGTATCGGTTAAGCCTAAGCCTTTGTAGACTTTTAAGCCCATGGCACCAGCTGCTTTTGCTTCGCGCAAGATGGCGAGGTTTTTTGCTGCAAAATCAGTATCATCGATGGCTTCCCAATCGAGGTTGACAAAGAGGCCAAAACGATTAGGAGCACTTTTTCTCACATTGGATAAACACTTTTCTAAGTACATGCCTCTAAAACCGCTTAAATTGATCATAAAGGCCATGTTTAGACTATCCATCTCGGCAGTAAGGGTGCTTAAATCATTGATCGGCATGTCAAACTGATGGTTGTGAATATCGATAAAGGGATATTTCGCCCTTTTTATGGGATGTTCAGGAACCACTAAGGTAGAAGGGGGGTTGTATTCCTCAAAGGGCATGATGTTATACCGATATTGAATTTTCCCCACGACATAATAGGTAAAGCCTCCAATGATACTAATGAACAAGAAGGCTTTTAAGAAATTTTTCAACGAAAAAAAGGCCATTAATTCAATGGAATTGCAACCGATGTAGTGTCCCAGCGCATACTCAAGGTTAAGCTTAATCCATCTTCAACTAGCTCAATGGTAAAGGGATCTACGGGTGTTAATAAGGTCGCTGCGGTAACGTTTACACGCATGATGTCTTTGTCATAATTGGGTTCGCTATAGCCAAATTTTCCAGCCTCTTCGTTTAAGGCAACCACCCAGTGATCTGCCTCTGGAATGGCATACATGCGGTATTTTCCCGCTTTTAACATTCGGCCTGCAAAAGCGATATCTTGTGTGGTTTCAAAGGTAGTGGCCGCATTTGCGCCCAGGCGCCAGTATTTGCCGTAAGGAACCAACGCATCGTTTTCAGCTTCGCCAAAAATTAACCGTTCGCGTTTAAAAGGACGGTGATAAACTACTTCAACTTTTAAGTCGTCTTTTTCATAGGTAGCGACACCTTTAGGACTTTTAGGATTAATAAAGGTCCCATAAACCATGTATCCAATAACTAAGAGTAGGATAATACCAAGGGCTGCAAAAATTTTTTTCATATTCTTCATGGATTTAATTCTCTCAAATATAAACATATTAGAGAATAGGATGATATTGTTTTTGGATTTATCTATTTTACATAATATTAATTATAATGAATCACAACCTTTTGTTCCTGTATCAATTAAAGAAAGGATTTTCCATTGTTTTGTGTCCCAAACCAGCGTAAAGGCATTATAGCCACAATGGGATAGCTTCTCATCCAGATAAAAATGAAACGGCACCCATACGGTAGCGAGATTTTGATGCTGTTGCGACTGTGGTTTTCCCAGTCGTTCTTCCCAAACGGGTGTGGCTTTTCGGCTAGCGACAGCACGTATAAAACGCTGGATATCGTTGCTTTGCACTATAGGCTTGCCGTTGCGGTTACCAGATCGCATCAAGCGCGCTTCTGGATGAAATAAGGCCTGTAGGGCTAAGCTATCTTTGGCATGAAAGGCCTCAAAAAAGCGTTCTACTGCAGTGTATGGACTGGGACGACTTTGGGCATAGCCCATAAAACACAGCAACATGAAGAGAATGAAGGAACTATTTTTCATGTGAAAAAGGTACAACTTTAGGCTTGATGTACGACCCGCTATGGGAAAGGAATTTCAATTCCCGCCTGGTCTAGGGCATTTTTCCCTTGTTCGTAAAGATCAAAATACACTGCCCAATAGTCCTGCGGTTTGGCATATGGCCTAACGGCCAAATTCACCGAGGAATCCCCCAATTCAAGCACGCCAACAAAGGGCGCAAGAGTTGCCAGCACCTTTTCATGCTGTTCCATGAGACCGTAGAGGATTTTTTTAGCTTCTGAAATTGAATCTCCATAACCGATGCCAAAGCTGAGATCAACTCGCATCGTGCCCTCGGTCGCATAATTGGTGATTTCTCCGTTAGCCACTGCACCATTGGGCAAAACCAAATCTTTTAAAATGAAAAAAAGCCTAATCCATGTGGCTATTTGATATTCTATTTGGTCTTTTTATTCTTTGGATAGCGTTTAAAAGCATGAATGATTACTAACAGTTCATGTTTTTATAAAAAAACGATGACCTTCTCTTCTAGTTTTATATCATAGGTATTAGTGTACTTAATATATCCCTTTACATTAGAAGCTTAAAAAGACTTCTGTTAACAACCCTGTGAACAATCCCAAGCCTAAATCGTCCATTTCAATAAAAAAAGTGGTTAACTTAGAGTTAAACACTAAGTATGAACGATCGACCCAATGATTTACGGCGTATTCGTCCACAAATCAAGAAGACCCAAGCGTTTAGTACGATGCGTCCCGAGGAGCGTTTTCAAAACAACACCCTTCGTCCTATTTTAAAATTGCAAAATCCTTTATTCATCGCGGTTTTTCACCAGTACATTGAAAAGCGCAAGGGAGTTTTTCATGATTTAGGCCTAGAAAAGAAACTGGCTTATATTGAAAGTAGCTTGATCAAAGATCAAAAATTCCGCAATTCGGTTAAGGGGATGATCATCGGACAATTTACGGTAGAAGAATACCAGCAGTACTGCTGCAATTCCTCGGCCTTAAACAAGCGAATGATGAACATGGTCATCGAGCGATTAAAGGATCAAGTTCAACTTTTTGACTCTCCCCTGCCCCTCGTAAAAGTGAGCTAGTTCGAGAGTAGTGATACCCCGTTTAAATCGGTGGTGAGTACACTACTCATATAATCAAAAAAGGGCCGCACCGCTTGAAAGTCGGCATTCACCTGGGCTAAAAAGTCCGGAGCAAGAACCTCTTGGTCACTGTAGCGCTTGGTAAACAAATAGGCTTTTTTGCGAATCAAATCAATGTTGGGATCCTCCTTAGAAAATCCCTTAGGCGCAGTTTTAAGCTCTTCTCCCTCCAGACTACCCCAAACAGATGAAAAGGCCGTATCGGCCATGATAGCGCGAAATTCATCGGCATCTACCTCCATTTCTTTACGGATTCTGTAGAGATCGTCTTTCTTGGGATTCCAAAAGCCCGTTGCGACAAAATTATCTCCTGGTTTAAGGTGCAAATAATAGCCGCCTCTTAGGGCGGGTTTTTCCCGATGAAAAGAAATTCCAAAATGGGTTTTAAAAGGCGTTTTATCCTTTGAAAAGCGCACGTCGCGGTAAAGGCGAAACAGCTTAAAGCGATCCACGCTATCGTGGGTATTCATTGCTTCAGCAAGCTGGGTGGCAAACTGCTTAACCTCGGCCTCTAGGGCCTTAAAGCGTTTTTTTTGGGGTTCAAACCACTCGCGACTATTGTTGTTTTCTAATGCGCTAAAGAAGGCAAAAACATCGGGATTAATTCGTGTAGCCATCCTTTTATGCTTGAGCGTTAATCCAGACGTTTACCTTGTTTTCGAGTAAGGCCAGTGGCATGCTCCCCGATTCCAGTATCACCCGGTGAAATTCACGAATATCAAAGGCTTCGCCCAAAGCCGCCTCTGCCCTAGCGCGTAATTCCCGTATTTTCAACTGTCCTATTTTATAGGATAACGCTTGGGCTGGATTGGCCATATAGCGTTCAATTTCAGAGGTGATGGTATCTTCAGATTCAGATTCGTTTTCAAGGGAATATTGAATGGCCTGCTCCCTGGTCCATCCTTTGGCGTGCAAGCCCGTATCTACGACGAGACGAATGGCGCGGTGCATTTCTGCGGCCAGCATCCCAAAATACTGATAAGGGTCCTCATAAAGGCCCAATTCTTTCCCCAGGGATTCGGTATAAAGCGCCCAGCCTTCTCCATAGGCACTGTACCATAAATTTTTACGAAAAGAGGGCAAGGCGGTATTCTCTTGTTGTAAGGAAATTTGAAAATGGTGTCCTGGAATGGCTTCGTGCAAAAATAAATCCTCGTCTTGATGAAGATTATAGCGATTCACATCGCGTATAGGAACATAGAAAATCCCGGGACGTGTTCCATCAAGCGAACCCGAATTATACTCGGCACTTGCCGAGGCTTCCCTAAAGGCTTCGGTGCGACGCACCTCAAAAGCTGTTTTGGGTTGAAGTGAAAAGAGCTGATCTACCTTTGGCATCACCTTTTGGTGAATGGCATTGAAATTATCGATCACCTGCTGTGGATCGTTAAATGGCATTAATTCTTTCTTTGTGCGCACATGGTCAAAAAAGGCCATCAAGTCCCCTTTAAAGCCCACGCTAGCTTTGACTTCTTCCATGGCCGTGCGAATGCGCTTCACTTCACTCAGGCCTAATTGATGAATCTCCTCGGGTGTCATGTTTGTAGTAGTATAGCGCTTGATGGCATGCTGGTAATAGTTAGCCCCTCCTGCTAATGCACCATAACCGCTGGAGGTTCTTCCTGCAGGACGATAGATCTGCGCCATAAAGTCATGCAATTGACGGTAGGCTGGGACAACTTTATCGTTGATTAAAGTGGTATAAGCGGTGGTGAATTCTTCTTTTTCAGCTTCGCTAAAGGTTGCTGGTAGCATAGTAATGGGACCATAGAAGAGGTGATCCTCGGCCCGTTCGGTGATCATTTGTGCTAATTGTGGTAAAACCTTGTCGATTAAAGAAACGGGTAAAACCCATTCCTTTTCCATGCCTTCACGCATTTTCGCTTCAGCCGATTGCATCCAGGCGAGATAGCCTTCTACTCGTACCAACCAATTGCGGTAATCTTGTGGGCTAACAAAAGGCTGTGCCCCTTGTCCACTGGCTAATTGACCAAAGCTTAAATGAAAGGACCACATTTGATCAATGGGCATAAGGCTTTTAAGAAAGCTTTTTTCGGCTAAAGCAAGATCAATTTCCCATAGCATTAATTGTTTACTCAAGCGTTGATCTTCGCTCAAGATCGCATCGGGGAACTCGGCCAATCCGGCTTTGTACTTTTCGTTTAGGGCGATTTCTTTAGCGGCAAATTCTGCCGAAAGATAATTGGGTAAGGTATCATTGTAACGGCTTTCTCCTAAATAGGTCGAAGGCAAGCGATACAAGGCAAGATTTTCTTGATAGGCCGTTTCGAGATAGGCATCAAAGTCGGCTGCGGTTTTGGGGTTACTACAGGCAAGCACTGTTGCCAGTAGTAGAAATAAGTAGCGGTGTTTCATCTTCGGTAATTTTGACTAAAACTACAAAAGATATTGGACTCTTGCCCAAGGATGGAGTGCCTTACTTTTTTCTTGCTTTTAGGGTCGCTTCAATGTCTTTGAGGCGATAGCCTTTGGCTTGTAATAAAATTAAATAATGAAAGAGTAAGTCGGCACTCTCATTTAAAAAGAGTTCGTCATTGTCATCTTTTGCCTCGATCACGGTTTCTACGGCTTCCTCCCCTACTTTTTGAGCGATTTTATTGATACCTGCACGAAAAAGAGAAGCCACATAGCTTTTGTCTTCGTCCTGGGCTTTACGCTGTTCAATGGTCTCTTCAAGCGCGCTAAAAAAGCCAAAGTGAGCTTGGTTTTCCTCTCCCCAGCAACTGTCGGTTCCCTTGTGACAGGTGGGTCCTTTTGGGTGGGCTTGAATCAACAAAGTATCTTGATCGCAATCGGCTTTTAAATCGACTAATTCTAGGAAATGACCACTCTCCTCCCCTTTGGTCCATAGGCGTTGCTTTGAACGGCTGTAAAAGGTTACTCGACCCGTGGCTAGGGTTTTTGTTAGTGCTTCATGATTCATATAGCCCAGCATTAAGACGGTTTTAGTGGTGGCGTCTTGAACAATGGCGGGAAGAAGTCCGTTGGGAGATATTGAAAAATTGAGTTCCATAGGTCTTATATTCTCACAGCGATTTGCTGTGCTTTTAATTGATGTTTTAGTTCAGGGACACTGATTTCCCCAAAATGGAAGACACTTGCCGCTAGCGCAGCATCGGCTTTTCCAAGGGTAAAGGTATCGATAAAATCTTGTGTATTCCCTGCTCCACCCGAGGCGATAATGGGGATGTTAACCGTCTCGGATAAACGGGCTAAAGCCGCATTGGCAAAACCATTTTTGGTTCCATCGTGATCCATAGAGGTAAACAAGATTTCTCCTGCACCACGGGCTTCTATTTCTTTTGCCCAGTCAAAAAGATCGATTTCTGTGGGAACCTTCCCACCCACCAAATGGACTTTCCATTGTCCCTCGATTTGCTTAGCGTCTATGGCGACAACTAAACATTGACTGCCAAAATGGTTCGCCACTTCATTGATCAATTCAGGACGTTTTACCGCAGCAGAATTAATGGAGACTTTATCGGCGCCATTTTTCAATAAGATGGAGACATCTTCCACCGCACGGATTCCACCCCCTACGGTAAAGGGAATATCGATGGCTGCGGCTACTTTTAAAACGAGCTCAGCCAGGGTTTTACGCTGCTGTTCTGTCGCCGAGATGTCAAGAAATACCAGTTCATCGGCATTTTCAAGGGCGTATTGTCTGGCAAGTTCTTCGGGATCACCCGCATCGCGTAGATTCACAAAGTTCACCCCTTTTACGGTGCGACCATCTTTGATATCTAAACAGGGAATAATACGTTTGGTCAACATTTGATTGATTTAAAATAGGGTTTCTATTAAGCTTGATTTACTATAAATCCTTCCAGTTGTTTTAATGAAATGCGGTTTTCATAAATGGCTTTCCCAATGATGGTTCCTTCACAGCCCATTGCAGCTAAACGCCCTAATTCGTCAAAATGAGAAATTCCTCCTGATGCGATGAGTTTTAGGTCGTTTTGCTCAAGTATTTTTTCGTACAAATCAAAAGAAGGACCTTCTAACATCCCGTCTTTACTAATGTCCGTGCAAATGGTGTATTGAATTCCTTTGGCACTGTAATGTGCCAAAAAATCAAAGAGCGAATGATCGGAAGTCTCTAACCAACCATCGGTAGCAATAAATTCTCCTTTGACATCGGCGCCTAGAATGATCTTATCTGCCCCATAACGCGTAATCCACTGACTAAATCGTTCGGGTTGTTTGACGGCAATGCTGCCACCTGTAATTTGTTTGGCGCCACTTTCAAAGGCAATGCGCAAGTCCTCATCGGTTTTGAGACCACCACCAAAGTCAATGGACAAGCCGGTTTTAGACGCAAGCGTTTCCAGGACATCATGGTTGACGATGTGCTGGGATTTTGCTCCATCTAAATCAACCAAATGTAAATGTTGAATTCCGTGATCTTCAAAGGCCTTAGCGAGCTCTAAGGGGTTTTCGTTATAGGTTTTTTGTGTGCTGTAATCCCCTTTGGAGAGACGAACACACTTCCCGTCAATGATATCGATGGCTGGGATGATTCTCATAAGGCTAAAAAATTTTGAAGCAATTGACTGCCGGCTTTACTGCTTTTTTCGGGGTGAAATTGAACGCCATAAAAATTCGCTTTCTGCAATGCGACACTGTAAGGACCGTCGTAGTCACTTTGGGCAATGGTTGCATCGCATAAAGGCACATAATACGAGTGCACTAAATACATGAAGTCATCCTCGTTAATCCCTTTAAAAAGAGGTGTTTGTAAATTTGAAATACTATTCCATCCCATTTGAGGGACCTTAACCTTATTGGAAAAACGTTGCACCTTTCCTGGAATAATGCCCAAGCATGCAACATTTCCCTCATCGGTGGCATCACATAACAATTGCATCCCTAAACATATTCCCAAGACAGGTTGTGTTAGCTGCGGAATAAGGATGTCGAGACCATTGTCTTGTAGCTTTCTCATGGCGGGTGCTGCAGCGCCTTGCCCAGGGAAAATGACGTTATCCGCTGCTTTGATTTTCTCGGGATCAGCGGTAAGAATACTAGCTACCCCTAATCGCTCTAAAGCAAACTGTAAACTACGTACATTTCCTGCGTCATAATCGATGATGGCTACCATTATAAACTTCCTTTTGTAGAGGGTAAAATCATTTTATTGGGATCGCGCTTTACCGCGACTTTAATGGCTTTAGCAAAGGCTTTAAAAATGGCTTCAATCTTGTGGTGCTCGTTCGTTCCTTCGGCTTTAATGTTGAGATTAGCTTTTGCACCATCACTAAAGGACTTAAAGAAATGAAGAAACATCTCCGTGGGCATTTGACCAATCATTTCACGCTTAAATTCTGCTTCCCATACCAACCAATTTCTTCCACCGAAATCAATGGCTACCTGGGCTAGACAATCATCCATGGGTAAACAAAAACCATAGCGTTCAATGCCCAATTTATCGCCTAGCGCGCTTGCAAAGGCTTCGCCTAGGACAATCGCGGTGTCTTCAATGGTGTGGTGTTCATCTACTTCTAAATCTCCGCTTACACGAAGTTCAATGTCCATGTTTCCGTGGCGGGCAATTTGATCTAGCATATGATCAAAAAAAGCAATTCCGGTCGATATGGAGCTTTTTCCACTGCCGTCAAGATTGAGGGTAAGGTCAATGTCGGTTTCGTGAGTGCTGCGCTTTTGATGCACAATGCGCTGTTCAAGTTTTAAATAACGATAGATATCTTCCCAAGAGGTGGTTTTAAGTGCGATAGAAGCTTCTAGCTCTTCCCCGGCCTCCTCTGCCCCTAGGCTTTCGTCATTAGCGATAAAAAGGCCTTGTGCCTTGAGGTTCTTGGCTAGCTCCATATCGGTTAAACGATCCCCGATGACAAAGGAATTGGCTAGATCATAACGACTAGCATCCAAATACTCGCTCAATAAACCAGTACGGGGTTTGCGTGTAGGTGCATTATCTGCAGGGAAGCTTTTGTCAATTAAAACAGACGTAAAAACTACCCCCTCATTTTCAAATGTCTTTAAGAGGAAATCATGAGTGGGCCAAAAGGTCTCCTCTGGGAAACTTGAGGTCCCTAAACCATCTTGGTTGGTCACCATGACCAACTCATACTCCATTTCTCTGGCAATTTTTCCTAAATAGGTAAAAACTTCAGGATAAAAAACGAGCTTGTCAAGAGCGTCCAGTTGATAATCTTCAGGTTCGAGGGCTAATGTCCCATCCCGATCGATAAAAAGTACTTTTTTCATAGGGTATCCATGGTGCGTAAAGCACTGATTAATGCATTGTTTTCTTCGGCAGTTCCCACGGTAACTCGAAGGGTGTTTGCACAATTCACATTTTTTGAAGGATTGCGCACGATGATACCGCGTTCAATTAATTGTTTGTGTCGTTTTGAGCTACTATCGACTTTCATCAAAAAGAAATTCGCCTGTGAGGGGTAGATCTTCTTAATAAAAGAAATGGAATTCAACTCCTGCAAAAGGCGTTCTTTTTCGGTTTTAATATATTGTACCTGTTGCTGGACAAGGCCTTGTTCTTCAAGGCGTTTCAATACCGCTTCTTGAGTTAAAACATTGATGTTATAGGGCGCTTTAAGCTTATTCATCAATTGAATGATGGCGGGATGCGCAAAACACATTCCCAATCGAACTCCAGCCATTCCTTGTGCTTTTGAAAAAGTTTGTACCACAATGAGGTTGTCATAGCAATCCAATTGTGATACAATGGATTGCCCTTCTTCAAATTCAACATAGGCCTCGTCCACAATCACTAATCCCTTAAATTCTTTGACGATTCTAAGGACATCTTCCGTTGCAAAACAATTCCCCGTTGGGTTGTTTGGGCTGGGAATAAAGATCATTTTAGTGCGCTTATTCTGCGCGTTGAGAATCGCATCAACATCGAGCTGAAAATCCCTGGTCAATGGGACTGCAATGGTTTCAATCGAGTTGATGTCTGCACAAACTTGGTACATCCCAAAGGTGGGCGGTAGAATTATGGCCTTATCTTTTCCAGGTACACCAAAGGCAATCATCAATTGATTTAAAACTTCATCACTTCCATTCCCCAGGTAGATTTGTTCAAGCTGTACTCCTTTTGTTTCAGCTAAACGCTTTTTTAACTTGAGCTGCATCGGGTCTGGATAGCGATTCATTCCATTGTCAAATGGATTTTCGTTCGCATCGAGTAAAATCATTTCTCTTCCATTACTCACAAACTCTTCTCGGGCAGATTGGTATGGCTTTAGGGCCACTATCTCGGGACGAGCCCATTGTAGGATACGGTCTTTACTGTTCATCTTTGAGGTCATTTAAACGTAAAGTTACGGCATTTTTATGGGCTTGTAATCCTTCGGCTTGTGCCATGATTTCAATGGCAGGGCCAATGTTTTGCAATCCTTTAGCTGAAATTTTTTGAAAGGTCATTTGCTTGAGGAAGCTATCGAGGTTAACTCCGCTGTATTGTTTGGCGTAGCCATTTGTAGGAAGAGTATGATTCGTCCCTGATGCATAATCTCCCGCACTTTCTGGGGTGTAATTCCCCACAAAGACAGAACCTGCATTTTGAATGTTTTTGAGATACAATTCCTCATTTTCCATGCAAATGATGTAGTGTTCTGGACCGTATTGATTGATAAAGTCAATGGCGATTTCATCACTGTCAAAGGCAATCATTTTTGAATTAGCAATGGCTTTTTCTGCGATGTCTTTACGCGGTAAAAGGGCGAGTTGTTGATTGATTTCTGCTTGAACAAGCGATAGTATACTTTGGTCGGTCGTTACAAGAATTACTTGACTATCTGGCCCATGCTCTGCTTGCGATAATAAATCTGCTGCGACATAAGCGGGATTTGCGCTTGCATCTGCCACAACCAGGAGTTCACTGGGGCCTGCTGGCATGTCAATGGCCATGTTGTAGCGGGTGGCCCATTGTTTTGCTACAGTGACATATTGGTTTCCTGGACCAAAGAGTTTATAGACTGCTGGAATGCTTGCTGTACCAAAGGTCATCGCGGCGATGGCCTGTATCCCTCCTACCTTAAAGATTTTTGTTATTCCACACAATTGTGCGGTATACAAAACCACATCAGGTAAATTTCCCTGCTTGTCTGGAGGAGAGCAAAGAATGATTTCTTCACAGCCAGCAATTTGTGCTGGTATGGCTAGCATTAAGATGGTAGAAAACAAAGGGGCAGAACCGCCTGGAATATAGAGTCCAACTTTTTGAATGGGTCGTTTTTCTTGCCAGCAATTCACTCCTTGTTGTGTGGTGACTTGAACGGCTGGTGTGTGTTGTGCCTTGTGGAAGGCTTCGATATTCGCTTTGGCTAATTGGATGCTCTCCTTTAATTCCTCACTTACACGAGAAACTGCTGTTTCAATTTCGTCTGGGTTGACTGCACTATTTTTGAGGGAAACGTTATCAAATTGCTGGGTATAGGCTGCAACAGCTTTATCGCCCTCTTTTTGAACGTTATTAAACACATCCAAAACGATGCCTTCAAGCGCTTCATAGGAGGCAGTAGGTCGTGCGAATAGGTTTGACCACTGTACTTTCTCGGGAGAAATATAAGTCTTCATTAACGCACCATTTTTTCAATTGGACAAACTAAAATATCTTCTGCACCAGCAGCTTTCAATTGGTCAATTACTTCCCAAAAGTCACCTTCGTTGACCACAGAATGGATGGAACTCCAGCCCTTTTGGGCTAAAGGTAAAACAGTGGGACTCTTTAATACAGGAAGAATATCGGCAATTTTTTCAATGCTTTCATTGGGAGCATTCAATAAGATGTACTTTGATTTTTTTGCCCGAAGAACCGCTTGTATTCTAAATTGAATTTTCTCGATCAAAAGGCGTTGCTCCTCTGTCACCTTTGGTCCTTGGACCAATACAGCTTCAGAATCTAAAATTTTAACGACTTCTTTTAGATTGTTTTTAAAGAGGGTACTCCCACTCGAGACAACATCACAAACAGCATCGGCTAAACCTATGTTTGGCGCAATTTCAACGGAACCATTGATGATATGTAAATCAGCTTGAAGCTTATTCTTAGCTAAGAATTGTTCTACTGTATTGGGATATGAAGTAGCAATTTTCTTTCCCGAGAGGTCATTAATGCCATTGTATTCAGTGCCTTTAGGTACCGCAATGGATACCCGACATTTTGAAAAACCAAGGGATTCAATGATTTCAAGATCATTCCCTTTTTCCACTAGAGTATTACTACCTAAGATGGCTAGATCCACAACCCCATCGCGTAAATACTGCGGAATATCGCCATTACGCAAAAAGAAAACTTCCACTGGGAAATTGCGCGCAGCTGCCTTTAACTGATCCTTTCCATTGTCAATCTTAATTCCTGCACTTTTTAATAAGGCCAAAGATTCTTGATTGAGTCGTCCTGATTTTTGAATAGCAATACGTATCATTTTTTTCTTTTAATGTGTTCTTACGAAATAAAAAAACCCGCTTGAAGATCAAACGGGTTAATTGTATCGATAGACATATCCATTAACGCTCGTTTGACCGAAAATTAGTATGATGGATATGTGTTTTGTTTCTTTTCATTTGTGGTGCAAATATACGTTTTATTTACAATTTCAAAAAGAATTATTGATTCCCAAGAATAATAGGAAGTCCGCCATCGCCACTGCCAATGACAATCACTTTAGAATTAGGAGATTCTGACAACTTAATGGTTGCTTCTATCCCTTTCTCTTGAAGGATTTTATCGGTTAACGAGGCACTCAAGATACGGTTTGCGGTCGCTTTACCCTCAGCATCAATACGTTGACGTTCTGCTTCTTGACGTGCTTTTTCAATACGGAATTCGTATTCTAAGGCTTCCTGCTCTTGGCGTAATTTACGTTCAATGGCCTCTTTGATGGCCAACGGTAAGGTTACATCACGTACCAGTACAGCATTCACCTGAATGTGCTGCTCATCAACATTTTTTAAAGTCTCTTCAAAAATCTCGTTTTGAATGGCATCACGTTTTGTTGAATACAATTGTTCTGGCGTATAACGTCCCACAACAGAACGTGCAACAGCTCTAATTTGTGGAATTAAAACGATGTTCACGTAATTTTCTCCTTTGGTTTTGTGTAGCAAACCTAATTCATCGTATTTGGGTTGATACAAGACAGAAACGTCCAATGAAATTTCCAAACCATTTGAAGAAAGAACTTGCATGTTCCCTTCAAAAAATTCTTGCTGCTTTACGTTGTAAACATACACCTTATTCCAAGGGGCGATGATGTGAAATCCTTCACCCAGTGGAGGTTGATCGGTTACTACACCACCCCCAAAGGTTTTAAAAAGCACACCTGCTTCTCCATAGCCAATGTTAATGGATGATTTTGAGATAAAAATGATCAAAATGAACCCGAGGGCTAAAGCGGGTAATCCAATTTTTGGTAATCGTTCCATACTAATTTTTGTTTTAGGTTAACATTCCACCATCTACGTTAAGGACTTGTCCTGTTATGTAGTCTGACATATTTGATCCTAAGAAAACACAAGCATTTGCGATGTCTTCTGGAGATCCTCCGCGTTTAAGCGGTATTCCGTTGCGCCATCCTTGCACAACATCTTCGGGTAAACTTCCCGTCATTTCAGTTTCAATAAAGCCGGGCGCAATCACGTTTGAACGGATATTGCGCGATCCTAACTCTAGGGCAATTGATTTTGAAAAACCAATGATTCCTGCTTTTGAGGCAGCATAATTCGCTTGGCCAGCATTTCCTTTTACTCCTACAACAGAGCTCATGTGAATGATGGAACCTTTGCGTTGTTTTAGGAACGTACGCTGCACGGCCTTGGTCATATTAAAAACGGATTTAAGGTTGACTTCAATGACCTTATCAAAGTCTTCTTCTCCCATGCGCATGAGCAGGTTGTCTTTTGTAATTCCTGCGTTATTGATCAGGATATCGATTCCTTCAAAATCATTTAAAACTTCTTCTACAAGTTGTTGCGATTGCTCAAAATCAGCAGCATTACTTTGGTAGCCTTTAGCTTTTACACCTGCAGCATTTAATTCTTGTTCAAGGGCTTGTGCTGCCTCTACAGAGCTACTGTAGGTAAAGGCAACATCACAACCGTGCTGTGCAAAAACAAGGGCGATTCCACGACCTATTCCGCGACTAGCGCCTGTGATGATAGCAGTTTTTCCGTTTAATAATTTCATAGTCAAAAATTTAAGCGAGAACTTCGGCTACTTTTTTCCCGATGGCTGCAGGAGAGTCCACAACGTGAATTCCACATTCACTCATGATGCGTTTTTTTGCTTGTGCCGTATCGTCTGATCCTCCTACGATTGCACCGGCGTGTCCCATTGTTCTTCCCGCAGGAGCAGTTTCTCCAGCGATAAAACCAACGACAGGCTTTTTATTCCCAGAAGCTTTTATGTATTTGGCAGCATCGGCTTCTAACTGTCCGCCGATTTCTCCAATCATAACAATACATTCTGTTGCTGGATCGTTCATAAACAATTCAACAGCGTCTTTTGTTGTTGTTCCAATGATAGGATCTCCACCAATTCCAATAGCGGTAGTGATTCCATAGCCTTCACGTACGACTTGGTCGGCAGCCTCATAGGTCAACGTACCTGATTTTGAAATGATCCCCACATTCCCTTTTTTGAAGACAAAGCCAGGCATGATCCCAACTTTTGCTTCCCCTGGAGTGATCACCCCTGGGCAGTTTGGACCAATAAGTGTACAATCTCTTTCTTTGATATAGTTTGAGGCCTTTACCATATCTGCAACAGGAATTCCCTCGGTGATGGTAATGATCACTTTTATACCTGCATCTGCTGCTTCCATGATAGCATCGGCAGCAAAGGCTGGGGGAACAAAAATGATGGTGGTATCGGCTTGTGCTTTTTCAACCGCCTCAGCTACTGTGTTAAACACGGGTCGGTCTAGGTGAGTTTGTCCTCCTTTTCCTGGGGTAACCCCTCCTACTACATTGGTGCCGTATTCAATCATTTGAGTAGCGTGGAACGTGCCTTCGCTTCCTGTAAATCCTTGAACAATAATTTTAGAGTCTTTGTTTACTAATACGCTCATTATTTAATTCTTTGGTTGTAATTGTTAATGTTGATTATTCTTTAATTCGTTCTAAGTAGCTGCCTTTTTCAGCATCTACTTTAATTTTATCTCCTTCGTTGATGAAAAGGGGAACGTTAATTCGTGCACCTGTTTCCACTGTGGCAGGTTTTGTCGCATTTGTGGCAGTATTTCCTTTTACACCCGGTTCTGTATGGGTTACTTCTAGGATTACACTCACTGGCATGTCTACTGATAGTGGCATTCCATCTTCGGTATTGATTGAAATCGACACAATCTCTCCTTCTTTCATTAAATCAGGGCGATCTAGAATGTTCTTTTCAATACTAATTTGATTGTAATCATCACTATTCATGAAGTGATAGGTGTCCCCTTCGTTGTACAAGAACTGAAATTTATTTGTTTCAACACGAATGGCTTCAATTTTATGTCCCGCAGAGAACGTATTATCAATCACTTTCCCATTTGAAACACTTTTTAGTTTTGTACGAACAAAAGCAGGGCCTTTTCCAGGCTTAACATGAAGAAATTCAATGATTTTATAGATATCATTGTTGTATTTGATGCAAAGTCCTTTGCGAATATCTGAAGTGTTTGCCATAGTGATTAGTTTTTTCTAAAGTAGCCTTTCATAATACCTCGATGTGAATTCTTAATGAATGCAAGAATTTCATCCCGTTCTGGACTTACTTCCATTTCGGCTTCAAGGATTTCTGCGGCTTGTGAATTATTATAATTTTTTTGATAAAGTATTCTAAAGATGGATTGAATCTCTCTAATTTTTTCGGTACTGAATCCTCTTCGGCGTAAGCCTACAGAATTCACCCCTACATAGGACAAGGGCTCACGGGCTGCCTTGACATAGGGAGGAACATCTTTTCTTACCAAAGATCCCCCAGTAATAAAGGCATAATCCCCTACCGTACAGAATTGGTGGATAGCAGTCATACCCGCTAAAATTACGTAGTTCCCTACATTAACATGACCCGCTAATGTGCTATTGTTTGAAAAAATACAATGATCGCCCACCACACAATCATGGGCTACATGGCAATAGGCCATGATCAAGCAATTGTTTCCGATGACAGTTTTTTGTCGATCGCTTGTTCCGCGATTTATGGTGACACACTCTCTAATGGTGGTGTTATCACCAATGATGGTGTGGGTTTCTTCACCATTGTATTTTAAATCTTGTGGAGGAGCAGAAATTACGGCTCCAGGAAAGATGGTGCAGTTTTTTCCAATACGTGCTCCCTCCATTATAGTCACATTAGAACCAATCCATGTGCCTTCTCCAATGACCACGTCATTATTAATGGTAGCAAAGGGCTCAATGACTACATTTTTGGAGATTTTTGCTCCTGGGTGGACATAAGCTAAGGGTTGATTCATACGTTCTCTTTTCGGATTATTTGCGCCATCAATTCTCCTTCTGTCGTTAATTTACCATTCGCAAAGGTATACCCTTTCATATGGCAAATCCCTCTTCTAATGGGCGTGATTAATTCTAACTTAAAGATCAATTGGTCTCCTGGGTGAACAGGACTTTTAAATTTGACATTATCAATTTTCATGAAGAAAGTCAAGTAATTCTCGGGATCTGGCACTGTATTTAACACCAACACTCCTCCTACTTGGGCCATGGCTTCAACCTGTAAAACTCCTGGCATAACTGGAGCTCCAGGAAAGTGACCTTCAAAAAAAGGTTCGTTCATGGTAACCCCTTTTGACCCGATGACATGATTTTCGGATAATTCATGAATTTTATCGACCAACAAAAATGGAGGACGATGGGGAAGCATTTTCATGATCTGTGTCACGTTCATCAAAGGAGGAATGGTCATGTCCACCGTGGGGACATTTAATCGCTTTTCCTGCTTGATGATTTTAGCCAATTTCTTAGCAAATTCAACATTGATACGATGTCCAGGTTTGTGTGCAATGACTTTACCACGGATGCGTTGTCCAATCAGGGCTAAATCCCCTATGACATCAAGTAACTTATGTCGTGCAGCCTCATTGGGATGATGCAGTGAAAGATTGTCAAGAACACCATTTGGTCGAACGGCTATCTCGGTTTTATTAAAGGCCTTTTTTAAGCGCTCCATCGTCGCTTCAGATAGCGGTTTATCAACATAAACAATGGCATTGTTTAGATCGCCTCCCTGAATTAATCCATTTTCTAATAAGGTTTCTAATTCGTGCAAAAAACTAAAGGTACGGGAAGAAGCGATCTCAGCTTCATAATCTTCTAGCCGGTCTAAATTTGCGTTTTGAGTCCCTAAAACCTTAGTGCCAAAATCCACCATTGTTGTGATTTGGTAGGTATCTGATGGTAAAATGGTCATTTCACTTCCAGTAGCTTCATCTTTAAAATTGATCACCTCTTTGACCACATATTCATCGCGCTCTTCTTCTAAAGTAGCAATTCCAGCCTCTTTTAAAGCATTGACAAAATGAATGGATGAACCATCCATGATGGGAGGTTCGGGAGCGTTTAAGTGGATGATACAGTTGTCAATTTGCAAGCCTACTAGTGCAGACAAAACGTGTTCTGAAGTATTGATTTTAATCCCATTTTTATCGAGGTTGGTCCCGCGTTGCGTATCGGTTACCCATTGTACGTCAGCTTCAATTACAGGAGCATCTTCCAGGTCATATCGGACAAATTTATAGCCGTGATTTGCTGGAGCTGGAGAGAATTTTAACGTCACATTTTTCCCCGTGTGCAATCCTACCCCGGTAAGGGTAACTTCTTTTTTGATGGTAGTTTGTAAACTATTCATGGTGTTTTTTTTCTAGGGTGTCTAACCTTTTTACAATGGAAGGGAATCGTTTGAAAAATATATAAGATTTGATGTAGTCTTTATAGCTAATGGCAGGTGTACCATAGAGGGTTTGGTCATCTTTGATATTGCTGGTTACTCCAGATTGTCCTTGAATTTTAACATTGTCCCCTACTTTGAGATGACCAATGATACCTACTTGACCTCCAATGACACAGTTACTCCCAACTTTTGTTGAACCGGCTACACCTGTTTGGGCAGCTATGACTGTATTTGCGCCAATTTCTACATTATGCGCAATTTGAATTTGATTGTCTAATTTGACCCCACGTCTAATTGTCGTTTGTCCTAATGTAGCTCGATCGATGGTCGAGTTTGCCCCTATATCAACGTGATCTTCGATGACTACCCTTCCCGTTTGAGGGATTTTCTTATAGCTGCCGTCCTCTTTTGGTGCAAAACCAAAACCATCTGAGCCAATGACACATCCTCCATGTATCACACAAAACGATCCTAATTGCGTGGCAGAGTGTATGATGGAGTGTTGAAATATCACCGTATCATTTCCTACAACAACATCGTCTTCAATCACCACGTGAGAATGAATACTTACATTTTTCCCAATGGTGACATTTTTCCCAATAACAACATAGTGACCAATAGCAGCCGATGGATCAATGGTTGAACTCTCGTCAATGATGGCGGTTTTTGCTATTCCAGCCTTGCTCGCCTTTTGTTGGTCATAGAATTCTAATAGCGTAGAAAAAGCTTGATAAGCATCTGCAACCCGAATTAGGGTAGCCGTAATTGGATTTTCAGCTACAAAATCTTGATTGACAATAACTAAAGAAGCTTTTGTTGTATAGATATAAGGCGTGTATTTAGGATTCGCCAGAAAGGTTAATGAACCCAGTGTGCCTTCTTCAATTTTTGAAAGTTGTGAAACTTCAATGGTGGGGTCTCCGTCTATGGTTCCTTCAAGTATGGTCGCGATTTGTGCAGCCGTAAATTTCATCTGTGCAAAAATATAAAAATTAAAGGACTATTCAGCCTTTGCATAACACAGATAACTTTTTGTTTCTTTTGTGGTGAACGCTCCTCCCTTAAAAAGACCAGAGAGCTCTTCTAGGGCTTTTATTTCACCCGATTTCATTCGTATTTTAATCGAAGGCTTTTTAAGCGAATAGGGCGTGGTGCTTATTTGCCCAGCAAAGACAAAGCGATCTGCATAAGCTTTGCTATACCCTTTGGCACATAAAAGTGCTTTCTTTTCTTCAATTTGAGAGGTTGAAAAGGCTTCTTCTTGAAGCCTAACCTTCATTAACCTGCGATATAAAATTCGAGAAGCATAGGAGGATAAAATTGGATCAGCATGATGTTGCCATTGCTTTAATCCAGCAAGAATATCAATGTCATCTAATTCGCTAAATCGACGAAGTTGCTCTTCACTTTTGAGAAGTGTTGTTTTTTGCTCAAAAAAGTAGAGGAGGTTTTTTGGGACTTCTTTGAATCCCTCCTGCTGCACTAACAATCGCAGATATTGCATCATATTAGCCAACAACAATTCTGCCGCAACCCCCGTTTTGTGTAAATAGACCTGCCAATACATTAACCGTCGGGCCATGATAAATTTCTCTACCGAAAACAACCCCTTCTCTTCTACAACTAATTCATCATCAATCACATGAAACATTTCAACGATGCGCTGGGTATTAATATTCCCCTCTGTCGCACCAGTGTAGAAACTATCGCGTTTTAAATAATCAAGGCGATCGATGTCCAATTGACTCGCCACAAGTTGCCCCATAAATTTCCTTGGGTATTGATCATTATAAATGGCAATTGCCAAATCTAACTTACCGCCAAATTGAGCATTGAGTAGTTCCATATAGCGCAAAGACAATTCTTCATGGTGGGTGTCAATCAAAAGCGTTTCTTCAAGAGCATGAGAAAAAGGTCCATGCCCAATATCGTGCAACAAAATTGCGATGCACAAGGCTTCTTTCTCCTCGGGTGAAATTTCCACTCCCTTTTTGCGCAATACATTGACCACCTTACTCATAAGGTGCATTGCCCCAATGGCGTGTTCAAATCTACTGTGCCTTGCCCCTGGATAAACCAAGTAGGACAAACCCATTTGCGAAATTCGTCGCAAGCGTTGAAAATAAGGATGCTCTAATAATTCAAAAATTAATAGGGATTCGATACCAATAAATCCGTAAATTGGATCGTTTAAAACTGGAAGCTTTTTTGCTTTCAAGTGTCGCATTTTTACAAATATACGAATATGCAAGCAATCCAAATCTTGTGGGTAGATGATGAAGTCGATTTACTCAAACCTCATTTCTTGTTTTTACAAAGCCGTGGATACCAAACGCATCCCTGTACCAACGGACAAGAAGCCCTTACCCTAGTAAAAGAAAAGCATTTTGACGTTGTACTCTTAGACGAAAATATGCCTGGTCTAAACGGACTGGAGACCTTGAGCTTGCTCAAACAGGAGCAGCCCAATCTACCCGTAATCATGGTAACTAAAAATGAAGAAGAACGTATTATGGAGGAGGCCATTGGTTCAAAAATCTCTGATTACTTAATCAAGCCGGTTAACCCAAATCAGATTCTTCTCTCCCTCAAGAAAACCCTGGATCATCAAAATTTGATTACAGAAAAAACCACCTTTAACTATCAACAGGAATTTCAAAAAATAAGCCTTGAGCTTATGGACATTGACACCTTTGAGAATTGGGCGCGTTTCTACAAAAAACTAGTTTTTTGGGAGCTTGAACTTCAAAACCTTGAGGATGCTAGCATGGTGGAAATATTTGAAAATCAGTTAAAAGAAGCCAATGCACTCTTTGGGCGATTTATCACCAAAAACTACCTCCAGTGGATGGAGGATAACGAAAATACGCCTCTCTTTTCTCATCAAGTATTCAAACAGAAGGTTTTTCCTCACCTTTCAACACAACAGCCCACCCTCTTACTTGTGATTGATAATTTGCGATGGGACCAATGGAAAACCATCGAGCCCCTTATCACAAAATATTATCAAAAAGAAGAGGAATCCATGTATTACAGCATCCTCCCCACCGCTACCCAGTATGCACGAAATGCTTTTTTTGCAGGTTTAACACCTGCAGAAATTAAACAACATTACCCGCAGTACTGGAAAGATGATCACGAAGAGGGAGGAAAAAACTTGAACGAAGAAGCGTTACTCGATCTTCAATTATCGCGTTTACACGCCGACTTTAAAGCAAACTACACTAAAGTAACCAACCTAAAATCGGCCAAGCAACTTCCTCAACTCATCAAGAAAAATAAAGCCACCCCTCTTTTTACAGTAGTGTACAACTTTGTTGATATGATTTCTCATGCAAAATCAGAAATGGAGATCATCAAAGAACTTGCCTCAGACAACAAAGCCTATCGCTCATTAACAGAAAGTTGGTTTAAAAATTCGCCCCTTTTAGAGGCCATACAACAGGCACAGAAACAACAGTACAACATTATTTTAACCACCGATCACGGGACCATCAACGTTACCACCCCCCTTGAGGTAGTGGGTGACAAAGAAACCAGTGTCAATTTGAGGTATAAGACAGGAAAAAACCTAAACTTCCCAAAGAAAAAAGTCTTTGAAGTTAATGATCCAAAGGCAGCAGGCTTACCCAGCTTGAGTCTCAACAGTAAATACATCTTTGCGCAAGAGGCACAATACTTTGTCTATCCTCAAAATTACCACCATTACGCAAATCTTTTTCAAAACACCTACCAACATGGAGGCATTTCAATGGAAGAAATGTTAATTCCTTTTGTATTTTTGACTCCGAAAAAATAAAGCGGTGCAAAAGACCTATTCCCTCAATGAAATTCAAGGTGTTGCCGAAGAACTACTTCCGCATCTAACTAGTGCTATCGTTCTTTTAAAAGGACAAATGGGCGCTGGAAAAACAACGTTAATCAAAGCGCTGTGTGACGCATTGAATTGTGAAGACATAGTGTCTAGTCCTACTTTTTCACTCATCAATGAATACCAAAAAAGTGATGGAAAACCCATTTATCATTTTGATTGTTATCGTATTGAAAATGAAGAAGAAGCGTATGATTTTGGGGCAGAAGAATACCTCTATTCTGGGCATCTATGCCTTATTGAGTGGCCCGAGAATATTGAGTCCTTACTTCCGCAGGAGTACAATCTTATTCAGTTGGAAAAAATAGACGAAAACACACGACAATTAACCCTATCATAACTATGGCATTTTTACATCGTTTAGGCTATTATTTGGGCGGATTTTCAATAGGTCTTGTCGCCTTGTTCTTTATTTTAAATGGAAAGAAAACACGTTGTAATTACGGTCCTCAAGCCAGGGTTTTAGATCATCTTTCAAAGAAAGAATGGAAGACAACAACCCCTTTAATGGATGGCATTAATCTAGACAGCATAGGGGTACAAAAATTACTTAGGGGCGCGACCATCGACTTTAGTAAAAGCGATACAAAACGCGATAGTTGTAAGCGTTATCACGTAAAAGGTTTTCTCGATGATACCAAAGTTGAATGGGATGTAGAAAACTGTAATAAAGTAGTTTACATTAAATCATTTAAAGTAAATCCCTAGCTTAATTTCCTTCGCTTTCGCTCTTTTATAAGCAATTCAAGCTCTCGAACGGTTTGACCTTCTACCGAGGTGTTCTCCTCTGCCCTACGAATTAAATAGGGCAATACATCTTTGACTGGACCAAAAGGGAGGTATTTTGACACTTGATAACCGGCATGAGCTAGATTAAAACTAATGTGATCGCTCATCCCATATAATTGTCCAAACCATAAATGGGGATGATTTATCGGAATTTTTCTCTCCTTTAAGGTTTCAATGATTCCATAGGTGCTTTTCTCATTATGACTCCCAAAATACATGGAAAAACGATCAAGATTAGAAAGCATGAACTGCCACGCACTATTGAAATTTTCATCTGTACTAGCTTTGTCTTTACAAATTGGGTCTTCCCATCCTCTTTGCGCGGCAATTTCGCGCTCTTTTTCCATATATGCCCCCCGAACAAGCTTAACACCGGCTACAAAGCCCTCCTTTTTTGCTTTTTCATTGAGTTGACGCAAATATCCTAGCTTGTCCTTTAAATACATCTGCGCGGTCGTATGAACAATAGCATGTTCTTTATTGTAGCGCTGCATCATTTCTTCAACAATTTGATTAATCGCTGGCTGTATCCAGCTTTCTTCTGCATCGATGAGCAATTTCATCTTCTTTGCCTTGGCTAATTCACAACAGGCAATAAAACGTTGCCTCACACGCTCCCATGCGGCAGCCTCCGCTAAAGTCAATTCTTTGCCAAAACTTACTTTCTCGTATAAATCAAATGCTCCAAAACCAGTAGGCTTAAAAACAGTGAATGGAATGTTGACAGATTGAGAAGACAACTCTATCGTCGATAAAATATTTTCAAGACAGTCGTCTAAACTAATTTCTTCTTTTGCTCCTTCTACCGAATAATCAAGAACCGAAAATACCTTTTGCTTTGCTAATACATCAACGACATCCAGTGATTCTTTAGCGGTTGTACCGCTACAAAAATGATCAAAAACGGTTGCTCGAATCAACCCCTCTACTGGGAGACGAGATTTTAAGGCAAATTGAGCAACATGTGTTCCTATTTTTACCAAAGGTTGATTTGCGATTAATCGAAAAAGAAAATAAGCACGCTCAAGTGCAGCATCAGACTTTGAAGCAAAAGCGACGGCCGTGTTATCAAATAACTTCATTCCAATTTTTTACGCTAAAGTCTTAAAATAAGGCGTAAAAAAAAAGCAGCCCTTTAAAAAAAGAACTGCCTCTTCATAAATAAATATAGTGTGTTTATCTATTTGAGGCTTGACAAATATAAACGGAATATTTAAGGATAAAAAATGTACTTTTGTTAAAGTTTATGAAACAGATTCAAGCAGACAACCACAGCTTATTTTTTAGTTCAAAAGAGAAGGATTTCTTTACTGATTTAATCGCGAGAAAAAACTATTCTACCGTGTTCATACTTGTCGATAGCAATACCGAAGAGCACTGCCTACCACATTTTCTCGCCACCTATCCCTGCCCTGAAAATTGTGAAGTGATTAGCATTGATGCTGGAGAAGAACACAAACACATAGAAACCTGTAATGGAGTTTGGGAAGCGCTATCAGAGCTTGGTGCCGACCGTAAAAGCCTACTCATTAATCTAGGGGGTGGAGTGGTTACCGATTTAGGCGGCTTTGTCGCTGCTACATTTAAACGCGGTATCGACTTTATCAATATCCCCACTACCCTATTATCCATGGTGGATGCATCGGTGGGAGGAAAAACCGGCGTGGATTTAGGGCCACTAAAAAATCAAATCGGGGTTTTTATCAACCCACAAGCAGTGATAATAGATAGTTCTTTTCTTTCCACCCTTCCTTCAAACGAATACAGAAGTGGTTATGCCGAAATGCTTAAGCACGGTCTTATTCAAGACGCTGATTACTGGAGGAAACTTTCAGATTTTAGTGCGATCACTACCGATCAAATAGAGGACTTCATCTACCATTCGGTTACGATAAAACATCGAGTTGTCGATCAAGATCCGCAGGAAGACGCTTTGCGAAAAATACTCAACTTTGGCCACACCCTGGGCCATGCCATAGAATCCTATTTTCTTTTCAACAAGAATAAAACCACGCTTTTGCATGGTGAAGCCATTGCCATTGGAATGATAACCGAAGCGTTTATTTCACGAGAACTCTTAGGGCTACCTGCAAGCGAATGTGCTGAAATCAAATCGGTCTTTAATGCTATCTACCCTAAAGTAACCATAGACGACACTGATTTTGACGCGATTGTTGAGCTGTTAGTCTATGACAAGAAAAACAGTCATGGAAAGGTAAAATATGCACTCCTAGAAAGCATCGGCAACCCAAAATGGGACATCGAGGTGCCCAATGAACTTCTCAAACAAGCCATGGCTTACTATCAAGCAGACTAGGCTGAATTTCTACTTGCATTAATGTTTCCAAAGAGGGAACGCGTCACGAGCTTTTCATAAACAGCTTGATATTCACGCTCTTCTCCTCCATTAGCTTTAATTGCTTGAAGTTGCATCAATCCGTATTGTTGAATCGTCAATAAAGGAAGTACGATTTCTTCTCGAATGTCAATGGATTTTTTTCCAGCTGGTTGATCCTCCATTAATTCACTGAATCCTGTGAGCTTCAATAATAAACGTTTACTCAATAAATACTCTTGATAAATAATGGACCAGAATCCCCCATAGACAGGGTCTTTTTCCATATAGGCGGTAAGCTCCAAGAAGGATTTTGACAAACTCATCATGCTATTGGCAATCAGCGTTTTAAAGAAAGGAGAGTTGTTGTATAAGGCAATGACCTTATCAAACTCACCATTATCTTCATATACTTTTAAGGCCGTTCCCACGCCAAAGAAGCCAGGGACGTTTTGCTTTGATTGACTCCACGACCCCACAAAAGGAATGGCCCTGAGGTCAGAAAAGTTAAGTCCTTTCGCTTTACCTCGTTTAGAGGGTCGACTACCGATGTTCGTTTTGGCATAAAACTTTAAGGTGCTCATATGTTCCAAATAAGGAACAAACTGAGGATGTGCCTTAAAGTCTTGATAAGCTTTATAACTAATTTCAGCTAGGGATTCAATGGTTGCTCTATCATTATCTTCAAGAATGGTGCGTTGTCCATCCAATACTTGATTTTGAATTCCAGAGCTCAATAATTGCTCAAGGTTAAACTGCGATGAATCAAGGGTGCCAAAATTAGAACTAATGGTTTGACCTTGAATGGTCACCTGGATATCATTGGCATTAATCTTATCTCCTAATGAAGCATAGAACTGATGCGTGTTTCCACCTCCTCTAGCTGGAGGACCTCCCCTTCCATCAAAGAAAGCAACATCCACATCAAACTCACTTGAAACAGCAGACAGCATTTCTTTAGCCTGATAGATACTCCAGTTCGCCATAATGTATCCTCCATCCTTTGTACCGTCAGAGAAACCTAACATAATCGTTTGCTTATTCTTGCGTTTTACTAAATGAGCTTGATAGGTTTTATTTTGATACAGGCGGCGCATGATTTCTTCAGAAGCATGTAAATCATCTACCGTCTCAAATAACGGAATCATGTCTACCGTGGGTTCATCCCAACCGCAAATTCGGTGTAAGGCAAATAATTGTAGAATACTTTCTAAACTCCCACAATTTGAAATAATATAACGATGGCAGGCGCGTTCACCATTTGAAGCTTGAATGGACTGCATCGCATAAATTGAACCTAGGGTGTAGCGTGTCATTTCATCTTCAAAAATTTCTACAGGAACTTTTCCTACGAGCTTTGGCAAAACAGCGAGACGTTCTTCGAGAGGAAGATTCACATAATCTTCTGGTAGGTGCTCAACATATTGTTGAATAGCAGGATGGCTTACAATGGTGTCAAATACACTTTGATGCACACGAGAATCTTGACGTATATCCAAAGAAGCAAAATGATACCCAAAGAGTTTTACCTTATGGGATAGATCCCTGATCTCATCACTATAAATCCCCTGGTGTTTGTCTTGCAAAATGACATCGATTTCCTGGAGTTCAGAAGTTAATTTTTCTAGACTAATATTTTCACCATTTTCAGGATACAGTAAGGTAGCATACATCCCTTCTTCTAGCGCGGCTATTTTTTCATCAACTTCATCAAAGGTGATTTTTCGCTTTAGACGACGCAAATCACGGTAATAATTACGCTGTATGGTGTATTTTAATCGCTCAGCGGTTTTTAAGGACGTCTCGGGAGTAACAAAAGGATTTCCGTCGCGGTCTCCGCCTGGCCAAAAACCAAAATTGAACAAGGTGTTTTCAACTTCCTCATCCCCTAAAATATTTTGCTGTACATAACCATAAATGTGGCTAGCCGAATGATAAAATACATTCTCCAAATACCACATTAAACTCACCGCTTCATCAAATGGTGAGGGCTTTTCTTTTTGAAAGAAACGCGTTTTCCCTAATTGCGTTAATAATTGTTTGATTTGACTTAGGTTATCCTCCTTGATCGCCTTAGACAAGTCATTGATAATTCCCAGCACAGAACCAGGGTAGAATTGAGTGGGATGAGCCGTTAATACTAGTCGAACATTAAATCGATTAAGGTATTCGATTAAGTCTTGTTTTTTACCACGTTGAAGGGTTTCTTCTTTGATATAACGAAGGGTCCCTCGACCATGCATGTTATTCACATCTGCAAAAGCTGCGTCTTCAATCGCATCAAACAAGACAACTTGACGTTCGATGTATTGAATAAAAGCAAACAGAAGATCGTGTTGGTCTTCTTGACTAAACTCCTTTGCATAGACGTTAAAGAACTCCTGAACGATATCCCTTGGAGCTTTTTTTTCGGTAAAGCCTCTTTTACAAAAATCTGAAAATAAGGGTAAGTAAAGGGAAGATTTTTGTAACGAGTCAAAGGGTAAGGTTAAGAAGAGACTGTTGTAAATTTCAAATTTGGAGAGAACACTATCATTAAAGCGTTCTAGTTTGGTTTTTCTAGCCATTTTGGGAGATTAGGGAAGGTTATAAATCGTTGAAAATACTATGCATTAATCGCTTTTTATCATTGATGCTCTCTTCAAGCGAAATCATTGTTTCGGTTCGAGAAATACCTTCAATATCATCAATCATAAAGATGAGGTCTTTGGCGTGCTTTGTGTCTCTAGCCCTCAACTTGCAGTATATATTGAATTTTCCTGTGGTGATATGAGCTACCGTGATATAAGGAATTGCTTCTAAGGATTCTAATACTTGAAGTGTCATGCTGTTTTTTTCCAAATAAATACCGATGTAGGCAATGAAGGAATAGCCCAATTTTTCATAATCCAGGTTCAACGAAGAACCTTTGATTATACCTGCGTCTTCCATCTTCTTTACGCGAACATGCACTGTACCTGCTGAAATCAACAAGCGTTTAGAAATATCCGTAAAGGGAACTCTTGTATTATCGATAAGAATATCGAGGATTTGATGATCGATGTCATCAAGTTTAATCTTTGCCATAATTGCTACTTTTATAACGTATCTCTCAATACATTACAAAAATAAAGCATAAAACTGGAAATTCAATGAAAGATTTTAGGTGATTTAATATTTTTGTTGCGGAATCAACAATATTTATCGCAGCTGTTTGATTTGCCGCATTAGCATCAATAACCACAAGCCCTTTTAGATCGTTATTATCATGCGCCACATATTCTGGAATAAATTCAATCGTATTGTCTTTTAGCAATTCGTTATACTGCACAAAAAAGGTCGCTTTTGTGGTATTTCCATTGTTTACAATTGTAACATTATTGACTTGTATATCGCGTAAGTGATTGAAATTGCTAGGGATGGCATGATACTCTTCTGCCGAAAAAACTGTAAAAGAATCCCTTGCAAAGGAAGTGATGCAGCTTAAAAGCGCCTCAAAGAACAATCCCCTGGTTTTGGATCGCGCATAGTCTCCGGGGTAATGTCCTGCTTCAAATAAGATCGTAGGGGTGTTTTGTGCAGTAAAATAATCTCCTGTGCAATTAATATTAAATGCATCGTCATAGCGCCCAATACCCCAATGGGATTCTTGAGGTAAATCACTTGCCATTTGAGCGATAAGCTGCATTGCAACTAGGCGTGCAGGAGGAATAGTCCTAGTCTCCTCTGCTGCTGGTGCTAGAAACGATAAGGCGGCAGGAGTTGTCGTGTTTCCAGCGGCAAAAATAGTCCGTTGTCCATGTAAGTTTAAGCACAAATCAGGTTGAAAGGATAAAAAGGTTTCTTTAAGCACTTTCATTTCGGGCTGTGAAGCGGCAACAGCGTCGCGATTAAGATCGATCTCATTCGCATTGAGTCGCGTATAACGCAGTGCCCCGTCTGGATTCAATTGAAAAATGATCAAAAGCTGTATCTGTTGCAAAAGCTCTTGACCTTCTTTATTGTGCTTTAGATACGATAAAAGGTCCAGGCAGGCCTTTGTCGAGGTAGTTTCGTTCCCGTGCATTTGCGACCAAGCCAAGACCTTTTTTGCCCCCTGTCCTATGGTTAGTCCATATATAGGGCGATTTTCAACAGAATACCCTAGAATCGCTAAGGCATTAAAATCACCTTCGGATTTTAAGTAGTGCTCTAATGTTTCTGGAGGTAGGTATCGGGACGCTAGCTTATCTTTCATTTTACAAAAGTAACATAACAGATGTATTCATTTGTAAACATCAAATCGTTACACATGTATACGTATTTTCCTTCGGTTTATTTACAACCGTAAAAAATAATCGTTTAAACCATCACTTAGTATTGTTAAATATTTAAAATCAGATATTAACATGTATTTTACTATAATTTACTTTAAGTATTTTGACCTTATAAACCTTCGTATAAGTAGAATTATTCTTTGTATATTTGACTATCATCTACAAATGTTTACAATGTTAAATACAGAAAGTATCATTCAACGCATCACGCAATTAATGGAGCAATACGAACTCAATGCTTCTTCTTTTGCTGAAAAAATAGGGGTACAACGTTCCAGTATCTCGCACATCCTCTCTGGTCGTAATAAACCCAGTTTAGAATTTCTTGTTAAAATCGAGAAGAACTTTCCAGAAGTTTCTTTTGAATGGCTTTTAAAAGGAGAGGAGAATCCTGTGCCTATTTCTGTGCCCTCCCCTGCTCTTACTCAAATAGCATCAAGAAATGAAACCAATGCGATGGAAGAGAATTTTTCCTCATCAGGTAAAATCGATCAACCCGTTAAAATTGTTCATTATTATGCCGATGGTAGCTTTGAAAGCTTTTTTAAAAGGTAGTATTTTTGCACCCTATGAAAAAGTCTGCGATTTTATTATCATTACTACTGTGCCTTAGTTGCTATTCTGTTGAACGTAATTGTGAAGAATTCCATCAAGGAACTTTTCAATTTCAGCAAATCATAGGAGATCAATTGCAAACCTCTACCTTTTTAAGGACAAAGGAGCTAGAAGTTGAATACTTTAACAACACCATCGATTCGGCTAGTATCCGGTGGATTAATCCTTGTGAATGTATTCTCACTAAATTAAATCCTGTTTCAAATCAGGACAAGCGCCCCATTGCCATTAAAATTATTTCTACCAATAAAAAGGAGTATGTTTTTGAGTATGCTTTAGTGGGAGATCAAAAAAACAAACAACGCGGGATCATCCAGAAAATGAGTGACTCGTTGGTGAAACCTTAAAAATCAAGTTTGGTTTGTGGGGCGTCGTCCTCATTGACTGCCTCTGGATCATTTACTTCAACTTGATCTACAGTAGGAGGCTCGGGAAGCTCATGCGGTAAACTTTCCTTGAGGTGAATGGCTTTAATCTTTTTGTCCGACAATTGATTCCCCATCGCCTTGTACCCTTTAACACCAATAAATTCTTCTACATTGATGACTTTATTGGGTAATGCCTCTGCCCCTCTAGGCTTGACAAATTCTATTTCAATGACGGGTCTCCATTCTGTACAAACAAAAAGAAGTTTTGCCTCTTCCTTGATAAAAACATCTTCTTTGTTTTCGTTTTCAATTAAGAAGCGCTTGATAAAGGTGCGGTCTTTCTCTTGATCGAAATAAACTGCTGTAATGGGTTTTGTTTTTACCCAGCGCTCAAGAACTGTAGGGACTTGATCAAAATGGAGTTCCATTTGTGGTAGGACTGTTTTTGACTCTCCTTTATGGTTGATGATGAGTAAACGATCTTCTCCTCTAAACGCCCCAAGCAGGTCGCCACGTTCATCGAGATTTAGTTTTAAGACAGAACTATCAAACCATATTTTTCGCGGCTTGAGGGTAGAAACTCCCTTTTCTTTTAGCTCTACTTTGAGAACGTTATGTTTGGAAACAATGTTTCCTTTTACCCCACGTCCCTTAATTTGAAGGTCGGCAAAATCAAGTTCCCATTTGAGTTTTTTTACTTGACCAGTGTTACGCAATACTACCGATACAGTTTCTGCTTCACCATTGGGATTGGCACTAAAATACAGTAAATGTGAACCGGCTTTTCCTTGTGTAATGTCATACATTTTATCACGCGTCACCCCTGTTACAGCAAAACGCTTAATATAGGATGTGCCAATTTTTCCATCCTTATAAATAGCGTTGTAGATGGTGCGATTGTCTTTTTTCTTAAAGACCGCCACGTGAATGATGTCTTTTTCCACAAAAACTTTGCTATCTACTTTGATTACTTGCATTTTCCCGGAACGGGTAAACACAATAAGGTCGTCAATATCGGCGCAATCACAAACGTACTCATCACGCTTCAATGAAGTACCCACAAAGCCTTCTTCTCGATTGACATAGAGTTTTGTGTTGCGAACAACAACTTTTTTTGCATCGACATCGTCAAAGGTGCGAATCTCGGATTTACGCTCTTTTCCTTTTCCGTAATCCTTTTTGAGCTGACTAAAGTAATCGATGGCAAAATCAATTAGATTATCCAGGTTATGTTTGACAGCGGCAATATCTTCTTCCAAGGCTTCAATGCGTTGTTGTGCCTTATCAATATCAAATTTTGAGATACGTTTAATCCTAATTTCAGTTAATCGAACTAAATCTTCTTCAATTACTGGACGTTTAAGATGAGCAATATGAGGTTGAATTCCTTTGTCTATGGCAGAAAGAACTCCCTCCCAGGTTTCCTCTTCTTCAATTAAGCGGTAAATTTTATTTTCAATAAAAATCCGCTCAAGAGATGCATAATGCCATTGATTTTCAAGTTCATGTAATTTGAACTCTAACTCCTTTTTAAGGGTGTTTACGGTAGTATCTGTCGAAATTCTTAGCATTTCAGATACCCCAATAAACTTAGGTTTATGATCAATAATAATGCATCCCAGTGGAGAGATAGAAGATTCACAAGAGGTAAACGCATAGAGTGCATCTATGGTTTTATCGGGTGAAATTCCATTGGGGAGGTGAACCAAAATCTCTACTTCTGCAGCGGTATTATCTTCAATCTTTTTGATCTTGATCTTTCCTTTATCATTGGCTTTTAAGATCGAATCGATTAAAGAAGAAGTTGTGGTGCTAAAGGGGATCTCGTGGATCACAAGGGTATTTTTATCGCGAACACTTATTTTTGCACGCACGCGAACTTTCCCTCCTCGAACACCGTCATTATAATTTTGTACATCAATGACTCCTCCAGTTTGAAAATCTGGATAAAGAGTGAATTTTTTTCCTTTGAGGTAGGCAATACTCGCTTGAAGCAACTCATTAAAGTTGTGGGGAAGTATTTTTGTTGATAATCCCACTGCAATTCCTTCTGCACCTTGTGCTAGAAGCAATGGAAATTTAACCGGAAGATGAACCGGTTCATTTTTTCTTCCGTCATAAGAGAGTTGCCAGTCGGTTACTTTTGGGGAGAAAACAACTTCTAAAGCAAATTTTGAAAGACGTGCTTCAATATAACGCGAAGCAGCTGCACGGTCACCGGTGAGGATATTTCCCCAGTTTCCTTGCATATCAATCAACAAGTCTTTTTGACCAATTTGCACCATGGCATCGGCAATACTCGCGTCACCATGCGGATGGTATTGCATGGTATGCCCCACGATATTGGCCACTTTATTGTAACGACCATCATCCAAGTCTTTCATCGAATGAAGAATACGGCGTTGAACGGGTTTAAATCCATCTGAAATGGCGGGAACTGCTCGTTCGAGAATAACATAAGAAGCATAATCAAGAAACCAGTCCTTGTACATGCCTGTTACCTTAACTAACGCTTCATTATCAGCGCCTTGAGGGGTCTCTTCATAGAATTCCTTTTCTTCCATACTATGCGTCCAGTTCTGCTAAATCCAGTTCAACTTTTAGGTTGTTGATGATAAACTCTTGTCTGTTTTGGGTGTTTTTACCCATGTAGAATTCTAGTAATTGTTCGATGGTGGTTGCCTTGTCCAGCATAACCGGATCTAGGCGAATGTCTTCACCGATAAAGTGTTTGAATTCATCGGGGGAGATTTCTCCTAATCCTTTGAAACGAGTAATTTCTGGTTTCCCACGTAATTTTTCTAGGGCATTAATGCGTTCTTCTTCAGAATAACAATAGATGGTTTCTTTTTTATCTCGTACACGGAACAAAGGGGTTTGTAGAATATACAAATGTCCTTCTTTGATTAATTCGGGAAAAAACTGCAAGAAAAAAGTAATCAACAGCAAACGAATGTGCATTCCATCGACATCAGCATCGGTAGCGATTACAATATTATTATAGCGCAGGTCTTCTAAACCATCCTCTATATTCAAGGCGGCTTGTAAAAGGTTAAATTCTTCGTTTTCGTAAACGATTTTCTTTGTCATACCATACGTATTCAAAGGTTTCCCTCTAAGACTAAATACGGCTTGAGTATTGACATCACGCGATTTTGTTATCGATCCACTTGCCGAATCTCCCTCGGTGATAAACAAGGTTGATTCAAGGCGTCTGTCTTTTTTTAAATCGCCTAAATGGACCCTGCAGTCACGTAGTTTTTTATTGTGTAAACTGGCTTTTTTTGCTCTTTCTCGCGCAAGCTTTCGAATACCCGAAAGTTCTTTACGTTCTTTTTCTGCTTGGAGAATTTTACGTTGAATACTTGCGGCAGCATCTTGATTCTTATGGAGAAAATTGTCGAGTTGTGTCCCTAAAAATTCATTGATATAGGAACGAACAGTGGGCATATCACCTCCCATATCGGTCGAACCAAGTTTGGTTTTTGTTTGAGATTCAAAGACCGGCTCCATTACTTTGATGCTTATGGCCGCGATGATGGATTTTCGAATATCAGAGGCGTCATAACTCTTCCCAAAAAACTCTCTAATGGTTTTAACGTAGGCTTCTCTAAAGGCAGCCTGGTGCGTTCCTCCTTGGGTAGTATTCTGTCCGTTAACAAAGGAATGGTATTCTTCGCTATATTGGGATTTACTATGCGTGATGGCTACTTCAATGTCTTCTCCCTTGAGGTGAATAATGGGATATAAAAGATCACTTTCATTAACGCGATCTTCTAAAAGGTCTTTCAAGCCATTTTGAGAAAAATATTTTTCGCCATTAAAATCTATGGTCAATCCCGGGTTGAGATAGACATAGTTTTTAATCATTTTGATAATATACTCAGCTCTAAATTTGTAGTTTTTAAAGATGGTATTATCTGGGACAAAGCTCACCTTTGTTCCACGTCTTGCTTTTGAAGCTTTTAATTCACTTTCTTCGAGTAAGGTCCCAAATTCAAAAGAAGCACTTTTTGTTTGTTCTTCTCTAACCGATTCAACGATAAAAGAGGAAGACAAGGCGTTAACGGCCTTTGTACCTACCCCGTTGAGCCCTACAGATTTTTTGAAAGCACGTGAGTCGTACTTCCCACCCGTATTCATTTTTGAAACGACATCCACCACTTTTCCTAGTGGGATACCCCGACCGTAGTCACGAACAGTCACTTGATTATCGGTGATTTTAAGTTCAATGGTTTTCCCGGCACCCATCACGAATTCATCGATACAGTTGTCGAGTACCTCTTTAATTAAGATATAAATCCCGTCATCGGGTGAAGAACCATCCCCGAGTTTCCCAATATACATACCAGGGCGCATACGGATGTGTTCTTTCCAATCGAGGGAACGGATGTTATCTTCGGTATATTGTGGTTTATCGGCCATAGAGTAGTTTCGCTAATATAAAAGGTTCCACGAGTTCACGCCATATTAATGCAGTGAAAAAAATTAACAATGGTCGTTGAAAACTAGTAAATGATTGGTTCTAAACTTTTTCCGTTTTAGCGGTTTGAAAGATAGTCTAAAATATTCTGCTCTATACGGGCTTCAATTTGGTTCACGTCTGCTTTTTCAAAGTGTTTTCCAGTAATGTTTTCATAGAGTTCGATGTAGCGCTGTGATACTTTTTCGATGTATTCGTCGCTCATCTCTGGAACGCTTTGGCCTTCTAGGCCTTGAAAACCGTTTTCAATGAGCCATTGTCGAACGAATTCTTTTGACAATTGCTTTTGTGGTTCATTTGCGGCTTGACGCTCGGCATAACCATCGGCATAAAAATAACGAGACGAATCTGGCGTGTGAATTTCATCGATGAGGACAATGGTACCCGCTGCGGTTTTACCAAACTCATATTTAGTATCGACTAAAATCAATCCTTTTTCTGCGGCTAGTTCTGTTCCACGCTGGAATAATGCGCAGGTATAATTTTCTAGTTGTAAATAGTCTTCTTGTGAAACAATGCCTTGCTTGATGATTTCTTCCCTAGAAATATCTTCATCATGCCCTTCTTCTGCTTTTGTTGCTGGAGTGATAATTGGACTGGGAAAAGGATCATTTTCACACATTCCCTCTGGCATTTCAACTCCACATAGCAGGCGCTTTCCTGCTTTATATTCACGTGCTGCATGTCCCGACATATAGCCTCGAATCACCATTTCAACCTTAAAAGGGGTACATTTTTTACCAATAGAAACACAGGGATCTGGTGAGGCTTCTAGCCAGTTAGGGACAATATCTTGGGTTGCGGCGAGCATTTGAGTAGCTAATTGATTGAGAATTTGTCCTTTGAATGGGATACCTTTTGGCATAACAACATCAAAAGCCGAAAGTCGATCGGTGGCAATCATGACTAAAAGGTCATTTTCTAGGCTAATTACTTCGCGTACTTTACCGGTGTATTTATGGGTTTGTCCAGGAAGGCTAAAGTTCGTTGCTAAAAGACTGTTCATTAGTTTTGGTGTTCAATATGTTTGTAGGCATCAATGACTTTCTTGACAAGACGATGACGTATTACATCTCGATCATCGAGGTAAAGCATCCCGATACCTGTGGTTTCTTTTAAAATAAGGAGGGCTTCTTTTAAGCCCGAAATAACACGACGAGGTAAATCAATTTGACCTGGATCGCCTGTGATAATAAATTTTGCATTGGGTCCCATGCGCGTTAAAAACATTTTCATTTGTGCATGGGTGGTGTTTTGTGCTTCGTCTAAAATAACAAAAGCATTGTCGAGTGTTCTACCACGCATAAATGCTAAAGGAGCAATTTGAATGGTCCCTTTTTCAATGTATGTTGCAAGACGTTCTGCCGGGATCATATCGCGCAATGCATCATAAAGCGGTTGCATGTAAGGGTCGAGTTTTTCCTTCATATCTCCAGGAAGAAAGCCTAAGTTTTCTCCGGCCTCTACGGCAGGACGAGTTAAAATAATACGCTTCACTTGCTTCTCTTTTAACGCTTTAACAGCAAGAGCAACACTAGTATATGTTTTCCCGGTACCTGCTGGACCAATAGCAAAGAGCATGTCATTTTTCTTGCTCATTTGTACGAGGCGTTGCTGATTGAGGGTTTTTGCCTTAATAATCCTCCCGCCTATCCCATGAAGGATAAAGGCGTCTTGATCGTTTGTTGCCTCATAATCTTTTGCTCCATCTGAGGAAAGAATAAGTTCAATGGTGGTTTGATCCAGACTGTTGAATTTCCCAAAATGCGCAACAAGCATATCCACGCGTTTCTCAAACTCTTCGAGAATTTCTTCTTCCCCTAAGGCTTTGATTTTATTCCCTCTTGCAATGATTTTGAGTTTTGGAAAATAAGCGCGTAAATGCGCTATGGTTTTATTCTGTTCCCCAAAAAAATCTTGTGGGTTTACTTCACTTAGTTCAATTTCTATCTCGTTCAATAGTTTTTAATTAACAATTATACGCTCAGTTTTGTAAGTTTGTAATCAAATTTACGTTTTTCGTTTCATTCCAAAACATCTAAAAAGAACTTTATGTCGATTATCACTTTGACAACCGATTTTGGGCATAAGGATTACTTTGTTGCAGCGACAAAAGCTGCCCTACTCCAAGAAGCGCCCAATGCTACAATATTGGACATCACTCATGAAATAAGTCCCTTTAACCACACAGAAGCGGCTTACATATTGAAAAATGCGTACAAAAACTTCCCTAAGGGTAGTATTCATATTGTGGGCGTTGATTCTGAATTATCGCCCGAAAACAACCACATTGCCATGTTATTCGACGGCCACTACTTTATTGGAGCAAATAATGGGATTTTCTCGTTAATCCTCGAAGAAATGAATTATGATAAACTGGTCGAAATCAACATTCACAATGCCCTTTTAACCACTTTTCCAGTGTTGGATGTATTTGTAAAAGTAGCAGGGCATCTCTCCCGTAACGGATCGATGGATGTCATTGGTAAATCCTTTGATGTATTGAAAGAAATGGTAGGAGTAAAACCTGTCCTCAACGAACGAAGAACACAATTGATTGGTAGTGTAATTTATATTGATAATTTTGGGAATGTAGTTACTAATATTAAAAAAGCCCATTTTTTGGACATTCAAAAAACCCGCCCATATACTGTTTTAGCGCAAAGCGTTAAGTTTAATCGTATATATGATTCGTTTGCTGCATCAATTAATTTTGCTATTCCTAAAGAAAAGCGGGAAGAAGATGGAAAAAAAATAGCCCTGTGGAACGCTGCAAATCATCTTGAACTCGCCATTTACAAAAGCAACCCTTCAAAAGTGGGAAGTGCACACAGTCTTTTTGGGCTAGACTTTAGAACCCCAGTAACCATTATGTTTCAATAAGTATGTGGTCAATCTATAAACGAGAATTACAAAGCTTTTTTTATGCGCCTTTAGGCTATGTTTTGTTAGGGACATTTTTATTGCTCAATGGTTTTTTACTGTGGATTTTTCCTTCTAGCTGGAATATTCTTGATGCTGGTTTTGGGGACATCAACCTCTTTTTTGAACTCAACCCATGGCTGTTCATCTTTTTATTACCTGCAATGGGGATGAAATCCTTTTCTGAAGAAATCAAATCTGGCACCCTCGAGTTGCTTTTGACTAAACCTATAAGTGTCTCTACATTGATTGCAGGGAAGTTTTTTGCTTTGTTGACGCTACTCCTTTTCGCTTTAAGCTTTTCCTTTTTTTACTTTTATCAATTAGAAGGATTACTCCTGGAGAATAATACATTGGACTGGGGAGTGTTTTATGGATCATTTTTAGGCTTATTCCTATTGGCATCTACTCTTGCTGCAATTAGTTTGATGACATCAACCCTCGTAGAAAGTGCTTTTTCGGCCTTTTTAATCGCCGTTTTTATAAGTCTTTTTCATTTTTATGGATGGAATCAACTGGCCGATTTATCCACTGATTTTTCTGTGTATAACACCTTGAAAAACATCGGACTTCAATATCATTATGGAGAATTAAACAAAGGAGTTATCCGTCTATCAAATGTGTTTTATTTGATTTTTCAAACCCTCTTTTTCCTTTATTGGACCGCTCTTAACATTAAACAAAAATGCCAATGATTTCGTTGAAACTACTTTACCGACTCATGGCAGCCTTGGGTATTATAATAGTATTAACCCAGCTATTATCTTTAGTGAACATACAGTATGACCTCACCCTTGATAAACGTTACACCCTTTCAAGTAATACGCTGACGCTTGTTGAATCAATCGAACAACCCATCCTTATTGACATTATGCTGGGGGGAGATCTACCCCCTAACTACCAACGTTTAAGGACAGAATTAACCGTACTGGTAAAACAATTAAGTGCAACAAATGAATTGCTTCAATACAACTTTGTCAATCCATTTGAAGGGGTAGATAACAAAGAGGAATTACTGGAGGATTTGTATCGTTTTGGACTAGCCCCCGAGGTTGAAATTGATCAAGAAAACCAATCTACAGAACAAACTATTGTGGTCCCTTGGTTGATATTAAATATTCAAGGAAGTGAGTCATTTGATAGCAGATCGATCAAAGTTCCATTATTACAAAAAAATCTAGGGGACACTCCAGAACAGCGCATTGAACAATCCATACAACAACTCGAGTACAATTTAACCGATGGATTACATCGCCTTTTCTTAACGAAAAAGAAAAGTATTGCAGTGCTTAACTCACACCAAGGCAGCAAAGACAATGAACTTGCCAGTTTACTACAAAGTTTACTCCCCTACTACCGCCTAGCTTCATTTGACTTAAAAGCATTTCCAGAGAATCCAGCAAAAACCCTCGAGAACTTAAATCGGTTTGATCTTTTAATGGTGTCAAATCCCACCAAAGAATTTACTACAAGCGAAAAATTTATCCTAGATCAATACACCCAAAATGGCGGGAATAGCCTCTATTTAATCGATCCCGTAACCATTGCCCGAGATAGCCTATTTTCGATTAAAGGTGATGCTGTTGCTTTTCCTGTAGATCTAGGCCTTGATGAGCTGTTTTTCAAATATGGTGTTCGATTTAATAAGGACATCATCACTGATCTGTTTAGTGCACCCATTGTTTTGGCTCAAGGCGAAAATGCCTCTTCTGAATATCGTCCCTATCCATGGGTATATCATCCCCTTATTGCCCCAGCTGGAAATCATCCAATAGGAAGTGCTGTAGGCAATGTACTGCAGCAATTCGTCAGCTCCATAGACACCTTGAAAAGCCCTCTAAAAAAGAGTGTCCTATTAGCAACATCCAACCGATCAAAGAAAAGAATTCCACCATTCCTTATTTCTCTTGAAGAAGCAACAAGACCTATTAAACCATCACAATACGAGGACGAAAGTAGCTTAACGGGATTAATCATTGAAGGAGAATTTCCCTCGTTATTTCAAAATAGGATATCCCCTTTTGAATGGAAGAAAGTAACCCAAAATAAGCCCGCTAAAATTGCTTTCTTTTCCGATGGAAATATGGCCGAAAATCAACTAGACAAAGGGAGTCCACTCGAACTAGGGTATGATAAATGGACGAATAACCTTTATGCCAATAAACAATTCTTGCAAAATACCATTCACTATTTGATGGGAGAAAGTAATCGTTTAATGTTACGAGCAAAGGATATTCGTATTGCCTTTTTAGATCGCACACGCATTGCCCAAGAGAGAAAGGGCCTTCAAATGCAACTTTTTGCTTTCCCTTTGGCTTTCTTGGCCATCATGGGGCTCTTTTTTAGCTTCTTACGCAGGCGCTATCATCGTCAATAACTTTTGATAAGTTTCTTTTTGGATTGGCGTCTTTTAAAATATATTTGATTGTATAAATATTGACCTAATGAAGTTCATCGTCTCAAGTAACCAACTCTTAAAGCAATTGCAAATTTTGGGTGGAGTAATCAACAGCTCTAACACCCTCCCAATCCTAGATAATTTTTTATTTGAACTAAATCAGGATCGTTTAACGATAACCTCCTCGGATTTAGAAACAAGTATGTCCACCAGCTTAACAGTCGAATCAACCGATACAGGAGATATCGCTGTTCCAGCGCGTCTTTTGTTAGATACACTAAAGACTTTTCCAGAGCAACCACTAACATTCACAGCAGAGAATAATGCGATTGAAATAAGCGCAAACAATGGAAAATACAGTTTAGCCTATCTCTCAGGGGAGGAATTTCCAAAAGCAGTACACCTCAAAGACCCCAGTAAGACTGTGATCATGGGAGATACGTTGGCTAATGCCATTAATTCTACCCTTTTTGCTTCTGGAAATGATGACTTACGTCCCGTTATGAGTGGCGTTTTCTTTCAATTCTCAACCGAGGGACTCACTTTTGTCGCAACCGATGCGCATAAACTAGTAAAATACACTAGGAAAGATGTGAACGCTTCGGCCACTGCAGAATTTATCATGCCAAAGAAAGCCTTGCAAATCCTGAAAGGCATCCTGCAAGGAAGTGAGGAAGACATCAACATCGAATACAATGATACCAACGCGCAATTTAGCTTTGCAAACACAACATTAAGCTGTCGCTTAATCGAGGGAAAATACCCTAATTATGAAGCCGTTATCCCTAAAGAAAACCCCAATGTGCTCACCATACAACGTGAGACACTACTCAATTCTTTGCGCAGGGTAAGTATTTTTTCCAATAAAACTACCCATCAAATTAGATTGAAAATTGCTGGGGCAGAACTAAATATCTCTGCCGAGGATTACGATTTTAGTAATAAGGCTGAAGAACGTTTAAGTTGTAGCTATGTGGGAGACGATATGCAAATCGGTTTTAACTCACGTTTCTTGATCGAAATGCTCAACAATTTAGGAGCCGAAGAAATCTCTTTGTCCATGTCAATGCCAAACAGAGCTGGAATTATCAATCCTCTTGATAACGTAGAAGAAGGGGAACACATTACCATGCTGGTAATGCCTGTCATGTTAAATGAATAAGATACCCCCATTAGATCAAAAAAAAAAGGCTCGTTTACTACGAGCCTTTTTTTTTATATGAGTCCAATCGTTGTTAGGAGGCGGTAATCGCTGCCGACATTCGCTTGTAAATTCCTTTTTCTAATTTTTCTCGAATGGCCGAAAAAGCATCTAGTGTTATCGAAACATCTTCTAAATTATGAGAAGCTGTTGGGATTAAACGCAATAGAATCAATCCTTTAGGAATCACAGGATATACTACAATAGAACAGAATATACCATGATTTTCTCTCAGGTCTTTCACTAGCACCATCGCCTCTGGGATACTTCCTTTAAGATAAACTGGTGTTACACAGCTTTGAGTAGTTCCAATATCAAATCCACGCTCTTTTAAACCGTTTTGTAAAGCATCTACATTTTCCCATAGTTTCGCCTTAAACTCTGGGCGAGAACGCAACATATCTAAACGCTTTAAAGCACCTTCAACTAAAACCGATTGGAGGGACTTTGCAAACATTTGAGAGCGCATATTGTACTTTAAAAAGTCAATGATTTCTTTATCAGCAGCAATGAAAGCGCCAGTAGAGGCCATCGACTTAGCAAAAGTGGCAAAATACACATCAATATCAGCTTGAATTCCTTGTTCTTCTCCTGCACCTGCACCACGAGCACCTAATGTTCCAAAGCCGTGCGCATCATCCACCAATAGTCGAAACTGGAATTTTTCTTTCAAAGCGACAATCTCTTTAAGACGACCTTGCTCGCCACGCATTCCAAAAACACCTTCAGAAATAACTAAAATACCTCCACCAGTTTGTTCGGCCATTTTTGTAGCACGTACGAGGTTTTTCTCAAGACTTTCAATGTCGTTGTGTTGGTAAGTAAAGCGTTTTCCTGGATGCAAACGCACTCCATCAATGATACAAGCGTGAGCATCGACATCATAAACAATGACATCGTTTTTTGAGACTAAGGTGTCTATAGTTGACAAGATTCCTTGGTAACCAAAATTGAGTACATATGCGGCTTCTTTTTCAACAAATTCGGCTAATTCACGCTCTAATTGCTCGTGTAGTTCTGTGTGTCCCGACATCATTCTAGCTCCCATAGGATAGGCCGATCCATACTTTGCCGCAGCCGCTGCATCTACTTCTCTTACTTCGGGATGGTTGGCTAAACCTAAGTAATCATTTACACTCCATGTAATGACTTCTTTCCCGTTAAATTTCATTCGATTAGAAATTGGTCCTTCTAGTTTTGGGAAAACAAAATAACCTTCAGCAACTGAAGCCCATTTTCCTAAAGGACCCTTATTTTCTAGTATTCGTTCAAATAAATCTTTCATCTACCTTTTCTTTCGCCCATGAATGGGTTTACATTATTGAATATATTCTACTTTCTTGGGGTCTTCGGCGTGATCTGAATCAAAGAAACCTTGTTCTTTCATCCATCGATCACTGTATATTTTACTCATGTATCGTGAACCGTGATCGGGAAAAATGGCAACAACATTACTGTTTTTATCAAATTCTCCTTCTTGAGCAAGTTGTTTGATCGCTTGAACTACTGCACCAGAAGTATAGCCCACAAACATTCCTTCTTTTTTTGTTGTTTCACGTGCTGTATGAGCGCTTTCCTCATCGGTTACCTTGACAAATTTATCAATTACCTCAAAATTAGTCGCAGAGGGGATAAGATTTTTACCTAGTCCTTCAATGCGGTAGGGATAAATTTCTTTAGGATCAAGCTCTTGGGTTTCATGATACTTTTTTAAAACAGATCCATAAGCATCTACGCCGATTACACGAATGGCAGGATTTTGTTCTTTTAAGTATTTTGCACAGCCCGAAATGGTTCCACCCGTGCCACTACACGCAATCAAATGCGTAATCTTACCATTTGTTTTTTTCCATATTTCTGGGCCAGTGGTGGTATAGTGTGCCTGTGCGTTTAAATCGTTGAAATACTGATTGATGTAAATCGAGTCTTTGGTTTCCTCGTGGATTCGCTTTGCGACTTGATAATACGACCTGGGATCATCTGCTTTTACATTTGCTGGGCAAACATAGACTTTGGCCCCCATCGAACGCAGCATGTTGATTTTATCTTCCGATGATTTAGAACTAACCGCTAATACACAGTTGTATCCTTTGATCATGGAAACCATCGCAAGACTAAAACCAGTATTCCCGGAGGTGGTCTCGATGATGGTAGTGTTTTTTTGAATTAATCCTTGACGCTCGGCTTCTTCTATGATATGGAGTGCGATTCGGTCTTTATTAGAATGTCCTGGATTAAAAGCTTCCCATTTTGCAAAAAAATTACCTTCAAACCCTTCAACCACCTTGTTTAATTGAACCAAAGGGGTATCGCCTATGAGGGAGAGTAAATTGGGAACAGATTGGATTCCTGATGACATAGATTGGTTTTGTTTGGACAAACCGCTGCAAATTTAATTAAAAATTCTTAGTTCTCTGTATTCTCTAAAGCTAGAAGAAACGCATACTTTTTTGCAGTTTCTTTTAAACCTTCAAACCTACCTGATGCTCCACCATGCCCTGCGGTCATATTCGTATCTAAAAATAGAACCGTATTGTCTTGTTTATTTAAACGAAGACGCGCAACCCACTTGGCTGGCTCCCAGTATTGGACTTGTGAGTCATGTAAGCCTGTTGTTACGAGCAAGTTTGGATAAGCCTGTTGCGTGACATTGTCATAGGGTGAATAGGACTTGATATAATCGTAATAGGTTTTATCATTTGGGTTCCCCCATTCATCATATTCTCCCGTGGTTAATGGGATGGTCTCATCTAGCATGGTAGTAACCACATCGACAAAAGGAACAGCTGCAATCACTCCTTTGTAAAGTTGTGGCGCATCATTTACAATCACACCCATCAATAAACCACCAGCAGAACCTCCATAGGCATAGAGGTGATTTTCACTGGTTAAACCTGTTTCGATTAAATAACGTGAACAGGCAATAAAATCGTTAAATGTATTTTTCTTTTGTAGCATTTTTCCGCTGTCATACCATTTACGACCCATATATTCTCCCCCACGCACATGTGCTATCGCAAAAGCAAATCCACGATCAAGTAAACTTAAACGGGTACTGGAAAAACCAGGATCAATCGTAGAGCCATAAGAACCATAAGCATATTGCAAGATGGGGGTAGTTGCAGATAGCTTAGTATCTTTTCGATAGACCAAAGATATAGGGATTTTCACCCCGTCGTCTGCTGTTGCCCATAGGCGTTTTGAAACATAATTAAGCTTGTCAAACTTCCCCCCTAATACTTGCTGCTCTTTGAGGATGGTATGGGTTTTCTCTAGCATATCATATTCAATCACACTAGAGGGCGTAGTCATTGAATTATAGACATAGCGCAATTTAGTCGTGTCATAGGCAATATTAGTTGAAGTATAAACGGTATAGGTTTCACCGTCTAAAGGCAGATAGTAATCTTCGCTCTCATCCCAACGTTTGATGCGAATTTTAGCAAGCCCCTTGGAACGCTCAGTGACGGTCCAATAGTCCTTAAACAATTCAACATCCTCAAGGAGAACTTCTTCCCGATGAGCAAGCACTTCTTCCCAATTTTCTTTCCCGGGAGTAGTGATGGAAGTTTTCATGATTTTATAATTCTTTGCTCCATCAGCATTGGTAAAGACATAAAAGTGATCTCCATAGTGAGAAATGCTGTATTCTAGATCGTGTATCCGCTCTTGAACCAACGTAAAATCAGCCAATGGTTCATCGGCTGGGATGAATTGAAATTCTGAAGAAAGGGTGCTATAGGAACCAATAAAAATATAATCTTCCGATTTTGACGTAGTAACATAACAAGAAAAGGTTTCGTCGTCTTCTTTGAATACAAGCTCACTGTCGCCCTCTAAAGCAGTAAAGCGATGGCGATAAATCGCCTCAGACCTTAGGGTTTCTGGGTTCTTTCGGGTATAGAAAAAGTGATCATTGTCTTTTGCCCATGCTGTTCCACCCGTAGTATTCGTAATGGAGGTATCATAGATTTCTCCTGTGACTAGATCTTTTACTTTTAAAACATATTGACGACGTGACACCGTGTCTAATCCAAAAATGGCCTTGGTATTATCAGGACTGATATTGATCCCAACCAAACGAAAATAATCGTGTCCTTTGGCCATTTCATTACAATCAAAAAGAATTTCTTCTGCCGCCGTTAAACTATCTTTTTTACGGGTATAAATGGGATAATCTTTTCCTTTTTCATAGCGGGTAATGTAGTAGTATCCATTGTAAAAATATGGAACAGAATTGTCCTCCTCTTTAATGCGGGCTTTCATTTCCTCAAAGAGTTTCACTTGAAGAGGTTTCAGATGTTGTGTAGATTTTTGATAGTAGTCATTTTCCCGTTCGAGATAGTCAATCACTTCTGGATTATCTCGATCTTTCAACCAATAAAACTCATCCATTCGAATGTCGTTATGCATTTTATGTTGATAGAGCTTTTGATCTGCTAATGGTGGGGATAAAGTAGTATCAGGTTTCATTTCTGGTGAGGTGTTTTTACATGCAATAGTCGAAAATAAAAAAAGTAAAATTACACCTTTCTCAAATGAGAAAGATCGATTGAGAGCATAATTCAACATGATTTTAAGAAGATTTAAATTGTTTAATACAAGAAAGCACATAGTCGTGTTGCGCATCGGTATAATCGCGGTGGGTGACAAAACGCAGTTTGCCCGAACCCATGCTGATTAATTGTATTCCGTTGTGTTGAAGATGGTCCATGAATTTTTGTTCTACCTCCAAAGTAGCCATTTCAAAAATCACAATATTCGTTTCTACTGGGGCTATATACTTTACCTCGCTTAATGCAGCAACAGCTTCTCCCAACGCTTTTGCTTTTTGATGATCTTTTCCCATCTCTTCCCAATGGTGATCAATCGCGTAGGACGCTGCTTGAGCGAGATATCCTGCTTGTCGCATACCTCCCCCAAGTATTTTACGAATCCTTAGGGCATTTTCCATCATTGCTTTTGATCCAACCAAGGCGGATCCAACGGGAGCTCCAAGACCTTTACTAAAACAAACCGAAATCGTATCAAAATGCTCCCCATAAAATAAGGGAGTGGTATTCGTAGAAAGCATCGCGTTCCACAAGCGTGCTCCGTCGAGATGCAAAGGGAGATTTTCTGCTTTACAAAGGCTTGAAATACGTTTGATCTCATCGGGAGAGTAACAAGCACCTCCACCTTTATTGGTCGTATTTTCTAGTACAACCAATGCTGTCTTTGGGGAATGATAAAAATCTTTGGGATTAATTCGTTCTTGAATTTGCTTTGCCGTTATACGACCACGTTCTCCCACTATAGTTGCACAAGAAACACCACTATTAAAACTCACTCCTCCCCCTTCATAATTAAATACATGTGCATAATGGTCACAGATTAATTGTTCTCCAGGCTGGGTGTGAAGTTTAATGGCGGTTTGATTTGCCATTGTTCCCGAGGGAAAGAATAGCGCAGCCTCTTTCCCAAAGAGTTTGGCTACTTTTTCTTCCAGGGCATTTACACTGGGGTCTTCCTTGAACACATCGTCTCCCACTGGGGCACGTTGCATTTCTTGCAACATCGCATTTGAAGGACGTGTAACGGTATCACTAATCAGGTTTACTTGCATAGTTATTGACAACGCAAACCGCTCCCAATAGGAGAGCCGTCTGGTATTTTTGGGCGGTTTAAAGGTTCAATTTCTGCAGGATGATCAAAATAATTTTGAATCAAGTTGCGGTAATAATTTGCATAAGGATAAGACCTTTGTGACTTCAACCAATTTGACAGACTGTAAAGGCTTTCGTGTACTTCAGCTCTCACCGCATGGGGAATGTTTGCCGCTTGACCTAAACGCATCATTTGCTGTAAAAGGTTGCCTTGAACAACCTTTTGAAGCGCTTTAGCTTCTTGAGTTGAATGCTTTTGTTTAAACGCTGCTGTGATTAAAAGATTCAAGGTCTCTTGAAAACCTAACTGCTGCGCATCAAAGGCTTTTTGTTGAACGAGTCGCGCAGCACGTTGCTCATTGAGTACCATGGATAAAACTGCATCACTAAGGGTATGGGCTGCGCCCAAAGCATCAAAAGTCAACCCCGTTTGTGTAGCAAAACTTTCTCTAGTCGCGCCATAACCAAAGGCATGAGGAGGTAATAGTGTGCGGATATGATCGGGAATTTCAAGAATTTCTTTTTGTAAAGAACCAATTAAGGCGTTTAGTGCGGCTCTTTGCGTAGTCGCTTCAACCGATTTTACGGCCGTTGAAGGAGCGCCTTTTACGCCATAATCATAATCCTGCCCACCAATTAATTTCACAACAGCTTCTAATTGATAGCGATGTAAAAAATACAAGGGTACTAAACGATCGCGTAGAATGGATAAAGGTTCGCCTGTTTTAAGTTGATCGATAGAAAAGTTAGAGAGTGCAATTTTACGCACCGCTAAAAGGTGATTGAACTCCTCAACTGCAGTAGCGCCATTATCCCATAAGTGTGCATAGGGATGTGCGCCTCCTATGGGACGAGCGTCACGATCGGCGATAAAGCGATGTCCTTTGGCATAGCCATCCTCTAAAATTGTATTCAAGGCCGCTGTTTCGTCTGTTCCCGTTGGGAAATCACTGTAGGAATAGCGAACACTCACTTTGTCCCAGTCCCCGATACCAACAGCATAGGCATTAGCATAGCTAATTTGACCCTCATTGATTTCTAGGGTGGGATGGGGATAATCCATGACCGATGCGCGATCTTTTACACTGGCGGCAAAATTATGCGTAAAACCAAGGGTATGCCCTATTTCATGCGCAGAGAGTTGACGGATACGCGCCAGTGCCATTTCAAGCATTGGGCGATCATTCTCATCGGTTGCAGCATAGGGTTGATTGGTCAACGCTTGCGCGATCATAAAATCTTGTCGGATACGTAAACTTCCTAAACTCACATGACCTTTTAAAATTTCCCCACTACGTGGGTCAACCACACTTGCGCCATAACTCCAGCCGCGAGTAGAACGGTGCACCCACTGAATAACATTATAGCGCACGTCCATAGGATCGGCATCATCAGGTAATATTTTAAGTTGAAAGGCATCTTTAAAGCCAGCTGCTTCAAATGCTTGATTCCACCATCTTCCACCTTCAAGAAGTGCAGAACGCACAGGCTCTGGTGTCCCATTATCCAGATAATATACAATGGGCTCCACCGCTTCACTTAATGAAGCGTTGGGATCTTTCTTTTCTAAGCGATGACGCAGGGTAAATACTTGACGGGTCGATTCGTTTACAGGAGTAGAATAATCATTATAGCTAAAAGGAATGGCACCAGATCGTGGGTCAAACTTGCGGGGTTCAAAAGCTACTTCGGGCAATTGAACAAAAGAATGATGCTGATGCACCGTCACACTATTGGGCGATGGGGTCACCGATCGTATCCACCCTCCTTGTGGGGTACCTTTAAAAGTTAAAAGAACGTCAAACTCAGAATTCTGTGGGAAGTTTTTAGTACGAGCTAAGCTTATGGCAGAACGACTTTTATCAATACTATAACTCCCCTGCTTGCTGCGTTTTAAACGCTGGGCAACCCCATGGGCGTCTTGCATTAAAAAGGGCGTTAAGTCAATGGTATAATGGGTTGCAGTTGTCTTTTTAATGGGAAAACCAAAAAGGACAGATTTTGCAAAAGCTTGGGCGATAGAAGCTTGCTCTAGCGCGTTCGAGGAAGTACTACGGTAATCTAAATTGGGTTGCACCAACATTAGCTTGTCCCCCATTTTTGTAAAATGAACCACACGTTCGTTCCCTAATTGGCCTCGATCTAACCCAATATCATTACTTCCTATTCCTGCACTTAATCCATTGATGTATAAAAAGTCTTGATCGATTTGTGTAGCGCGATTCACTTGAAGCAATAATTGTCCATTTGAGGCATCATAAGTGAAATCAAAAAATCCTTTGAAAGCATGGGCAGTGACTGCTTTTTCAACGGATGTAGTAGTTGCTTTTTTTCGTTTTTTCTGGGCATACCCAAAGGAAAAAACAAGACTGAGACATAGTCCTAAAATTATTCTGCGTTTCATACGTAAATTTTGTTGTCCTCAAGCTAAAAAAATATTTTATACAAACGAAGAATCAAAGAGTAAATTCTATTTTTACAAAAAAATAAATATGCTCACAACAGATCAGCTAAAGGGTCTTTTTGAACGCCTTGGTGCGTTAAGGAGGTATCTTTGACATTGATGCCAAAGAAATTCAAATCAACAACCTTGAAGAGGTTACACTAGACCCCAATTTTTGGAACGATCCAAAAAAAGCTGAAGCCCATATGAAGGTACTACGTACTCAAAAAAAATGGGTGTCAGATTATGCTCAAGCCAAAGAATTATATGAAGACCTAGAGGTGCTTTATGAGTTCTTTAAAGCAGGAGAAGCAAATGAAGCTGAGCTCACTTCCAGTCATCAAAATCTACTCGACTTACTTGAAGACATTGAGTTCCGCAATATGCTTTCAGACGAGGGAGACGCTTTAAGTGCCGTGCTACAAATAACTGCTGGTGCAGGAGGCACAGAAAGCTGTGACTGGGCAGAAATGCTTATGCGCATGTACTTGATGTGGGCAGAGAAGCAAGGGTTTAAGGTGAAAGAACTCAATCATCAAGCTGGAGATGTGGCAGGAATCAAAACAGTTACCCTAGAAATTGAGGGGGATTTTGCCTTTGGCTGGCTCAAAGGTGAAAATGGTGTCCATCGTTTAGTGCGTATTTCGCCTTTTGACAGCAATGCAAAACGACATACCTCTTTTGTTTCTGTTTATGTTTACCCCTTAGTCGATGATAGTATTGAAATCAACATCAACCCTGCCGATATTTCATGGGAAACCATGCGAGCGAGTGGAGCCGGGGGACAAAGTGTCAATAAAATTGAAACAGCAGTAAGGTTGCGTCATGCTCCTTCTGGCATCATCATTGAAAACTCTGAAACACGCTCTCAATTAGAGAACAAAACCAAAGCCATGCAATTACTCAAATCCCAATTGTATGAAATTGAGCTACAAAAAAAGATGGCCGCTCGTGATGAAATAGAAGCTGCCAAGAAAAAAATCGAATGGGGATCGCAAATACGCAATTATGTGATGCAACCCTATAAACTGGTAAAAGATGTTCGAACCCAGCAAGAAACCAGTGATGTAGATAGTGTACTTAATGGAAATATCGATGCTTTTTTAAAGGCCTATTTGATGTTTATGGGACAAGACAAATCATCGGATACCTTATAAATTTCACATAATTATGACATTAAAAATTTACCACAATCCACGCTGTAGAAAATCAAGAGAGGCATTGCAATATCTAGAAGATCAACAATGTGATTTTGAACCAGTGCTTTACATCGAAAATGGACTGAGTGAAGAAGAAATTGCTAGTCTATTAGTTCAATTGGAGTACCGACCAGAGGAATTGATTCGAAAAAATGAAGCCATTTGGAAAGAAAACTACAAAGGGAAATCCTTATCAGCGGAGGCGCTAATTACCGCCCTTAGCAAGCACCCAAAATTAATCGAACGCCCCATCATTTCAAACGGTAAAAAGGCCGTCATTGCTCGCCCGATTGATAAATTGAAAGATTTTTTAAATTAAATTCAAACAAAGTGAAACTTTTTAGACTTTAAAGAGTCTAATGGAGGATAACTATTGCTAAATGAAAAACATTCTTACTTTAAGTCTATCGCTATTGATAGGTTTAACCGCCCTGGCTCAACGACCTCAAAACACGCAACGACCTGCAAAAATTCTCCTTTCTGGAAAGGTGATTGATGAAGAAACACAGCAGCCCCTAGAGTATGCAACCATTACGCTTCAAAACCCTCGTTTCCCAGATCGTTTGCAGGGTGGAATCACCAATCAAGATGGTCGCTTTAATTTTGAAGTAGTTCCAGGCCGTTACACCATAACAACAGAATACATATCGTTCGAAAAGGACATCCGTGAAGGAGTTGTTTTACGTGAAGCAACCGATTTAGGCACCATTGCTTTGGGCATTGAAGTCAATAGCCTTAACGAAGTTGAACTAGTTGGAGAACGAACAGAAGTAGAAATTCGCTTGGATAAACGCGTTTATAATGTGGGAAAAGACATTACTGTTCGTGGTGGAAGCGTTTCTGATGTAATGGATAATATCCCATCTGTCTCGGTTGACGTAGAAGGAAATATTTCCCTTAGAGGAAATGATAATGTTCGTATTCTCATCAACGGAAAACCTTCGGGACTAGTAGGGCTTTCTGGACCAGACGCCTTGCGTCAACTCCCCGCAGAATCGATTGAAAAAGTAGAAGTCATCACCTCTCCCTCGGCGCGTTATGAAGCATCGGGAACAGCAGGTATTTTGAATATTATTCTAAAGCGAGAAGAGCTTGCAGGATTCAATGGTTCTTTTATTTTAAACGGTGGAACACCCACGACCTATGGTGGATCGGCTTCCCTTAACTGGAGAAATAAAAAATTAAATCTCTTTACTACTACCTCCTATAATGACGGTACATCCCTTGGTGGCGGTGTCTTTAACAGCGAATATTTCAATGGAGAAAACCCCAGCACTTTTACTAACGAAAATCGTGATTACAATCGCAATAGAGAACGATTTTTCATCAATCTTGGTGCCGAATATTTCTTTGATGACAACACCTCCATTACCATGAGTGGTTTTGTTCGACGTTCAAATAACAGCAGCAATAATACCACCATCATTGAAGATTTAGATGCAAATGGAACCGTGCTCAATCGTTTGGGACGCTATCAAGATGAAACCGAAAAGGATGATTCCAAGCAATTCACCGCTAACTTTACTAAAAAGTTTAACGATCAAGGACATGAATTAATCATTGAGTTTCAAACCGAGGAAAGTAGTGAAGACGAAGCAGACTTTGCTGATAACACCAATGTATTTGATCAATCTTCTTCAACTGATGAAACCCAGCGTCGCAGTTTGTTACAATTAGATTATGTCTATCCTATTGATGAGAACACCCAATTTGAAGCAGGTTATCGCGGGAATTTCACCCAACAAGATACGGACTATCAGGTTTTTGATATTCTAGACAACAGCCCTACTTTAAATACCAATTTATCCAATTATTTAGGTTTCACCCAAAATGTGAACGCCGCTTACACCCAATTTGGTAAAAAAATTAATCAATTTTCCTATCTCCTGGGATTACGAATGGAGAATACTAAAATTGTGATTGATCAACGAACGGCTAATATTTATAAGGAAAAAAAATACACCGATTGGTTTCCCACCTTTAACCTTTCCTATGAATTTAATGAAATGGAAAACATCACCCTGGGCTATAGCCGTAGGATACGTCGTCCACGTTCCTGGTCATTAAATCCATTCCAGTCGCTAACTAGTTTAACGTTTTTTCGTCAAGGAAATCCCGATTTAGATCCCTCCTATGCGAACTCATTCGACTTTGGCTACCTCAAACGTTGGGAGAAATTCACCTTTAATGGATCAATTTATTACTCCACTTCAAAGCAAGTGATCACTCGAATTACCGAGGCCACAGGAACCATCGTACGTGTGAGTGACGACCCTATTATCGATGTACCCGCCTTGCGTTCTACCTCAATTAATCTCGCCGAGAATAATCGAACAGGGACCGAATTCACCTTGACCTACTCCCCAAAGCGTCAAGTACGTATTAGTGGAAACTTCAATATCTTTAACTCTGAAACCCTGGGAACCTATGAGGATCAAGTCTTAGATGCAGAAATCATTAGTTGGTTTGCAAGGATTAATGCAAGTTTCCCCTTACCTTTTGGGCTAAACACTCAGCTTAGAGCTTTTTATAGGGGTCCGCGAGCTACCGCAATTACAACATCTCAAGGCGTGTTTTCCATGTCTGGGGCAATCAATAAAAACCTCTTTAAAAAGAAAGGAACCATATCGTTTAGAGCCTCAGATATATTCAATACGAGTAGAAGAAAAAGCACCACAGAAACGGCTTCATTTACCAATTATACCGAATTTCAGTGGCGTCAACCCACCTATATATTCACCTTTTCTTATCGCATCAATGAAAATAAAAACAACCGCAAGAGACAAAGAAATGCTCGCGGTGGCGATGGTGGTGACGAAGGAGGCGATTTTGATTTCTAATCAAAAAACATAGCAAAAAAAAACACCGCGATTTGCGGTGTTTTTTTTAATACTTTATTTGCGCTTAGGCACTTCTTTTCTACCCTCTTTCTTTTCTTGGAACCATTCAATTAATGAACCTGTTAACCAATATGGAATAACAAAGGTCAATAAAAATATCATGAGCCAGAAACCAATGGTTAAAATGGACAAAAAGGTGAGAAATCCTAAATACTGATCAAATTCAAACATCTTATTCAATTTGTGCCAAAATTACGGCATTTATCTTTTCCACACAACGAGATTTCTTTTTTTATTCACAATACTATTCACACTAGTTCTTCGATAAATTTTGTCTTACTTTTGCTTAAAATATATTTGATGGATTACCGAATTGAAAAAGATACGATAGGAGAAGTAAAAGTCCCAAAAGACGTTTATTGGGGGGCGCAAACCGAGCGTTCTCGAGCTAATTTTAAAATTGGTCCGGCAGGATCCATGCCCATTGAAATTGTCCAAGGCTTTGCCTACCTCAAAAAGGCTGCTGCCTACACCAATCATGAATTAGGTGTTCTTGACATCACAAAACGCGACCTTATTGCTAAAGTATGTGATGAAATTCTTTCAGGAGATCTTGATGATCAATTCCCACTCGTCATTTGGCAAACAGGCTCGGGAACACAAAGTAATATGAATGTCAATGAAGTCATCGCGAATCGCGCACACGTTATTGCAGGAAATGCTTTAGGAGAAGGTGAAAAAACCCTGGCGCCAAACGATGACGTCAATAAATCCCAATCCTCAAATGATACTTTTCCCACTGGGATGCATATTGCTGCCTACAAGAAAATTATCGAAGTTACCCTCCCTGGGGTGAAAACCCTTCGGGATGCTTTGGAGGCAAAAGCCAAAGAATTCAAATCGGTCGTTAAAATTGGACGTACGCATTTAATGGATGCCACTCCCCTCACCTTAGGGCAAGAATTTTCGGGTTATGTTTCCCAGCTTGATCACGGAATTGCCGCCCTAGAATTTACACTAAAGCATTTGGCTGAAGTTGCGCTAGGTGGAACGGCTGTTGGAACAGGAATCAATACCCCTAAAGGCTATGCAAAACGTGTTGCAGAATACATTGCAGAGTTTACTGGGCTACCCTTTATCACAGCACACAATAAATTTGAAGCCCTTGCAGCGCATGACGCAATCGTCGAATCCCATGGAGCTTTAAAACAACTTGCTGTATCGCTAAATAAAATAGGAAACGATATTCGGATGATGGCTTCTGGCCCACGCTCGGGAATTGGTGAAATCACCATCCCTGCGAATGAACCGGGAAGTTCCATCATGCCTGGAAAAGTCAATCCAACCCAGTGTGAAGCCTTAACCATGGTTTGTGCACAAGTGATGGGGAATGACGTAGCCATTAGTGTGGGTGGAACACAAGGACACTATGAACTCAATGTCTTTAAACCCATGATGGCGGCAAACATTCTTCAATCTGCCCGACTTATCGGAGATGCATGTGTAAGTTTTACCGAAAATTGTGTGGTGGGCATTCAACCCAATCAAAAGCGCATTGATGAATTACTCAATAATTCCTTAATGCTTGTAACAGCCCTTAATACTAAAATAGGCTATTACAAAGCAGCAGAAATAGCAAATAAGGCTCACGAAGAAGGGACTACCCTTAAAGCGGCTGCATTAGCCCTAAATTACTTAACCGAAGAAGAATTTGATCAATGGGTTCGCCCAGAAGATATGACAGGTGATGCCTAAACTAAGCTTTAGAAAATACACTTCAGCCGACGCAGAAGCCTTTAAATCGCTCAACATTGAATGGCTGGAGACCTTCTTTGTTGTGGAGGAAATTGACGAACGAGTATTGAGTCATCCCCAAACAGAAATTATCGATAAAGGTGGTTTTGTCTTTATGGTAGCACTCGAAAGTCAAATCGTGGGAACGTTTGCTTTCATCAAAAAAGGAGAAGACGTATACGAATTCAGTAAAATGGCCGTAACTCCTACCCTGCGCGGAAAAGGAATTGGGAATAAAATGATGCAATTTGCTTTGCGCTTTGCCGAGCAACACCACTGGAATAAAGTCATCTTATATTCCAATACTATTTTAGAAAATTCCATTCATTTATACCGTAAATACGGTTTTATTGAAGTTCCCATGGAAGCAGAAGTGCTGTACTCAAGAGGAAACATCAAAATGGAGCTCGTTCTTTAAGGTTGAAGAAAATCGGTGACAATCGCTAGACTCTCCTGGGGGCGCTCTTCCATAGGAACATGACCTGTTTTTGGCATAAGGACAATACGAGCATTTGAAAGGGCAGCTTTGAATTTTGCGGCATCGCTTACCGGAATCCAGGCATCCTCTTCTCCCCATAGAATCAAAGTAGGAGAAGGAATTAACGCCAAACGATCGGTATAATCCTCACGCTCAATGTAAGCACGATCAATAAAGGCCTGCCGGTTGCCCTCAAATTGGGTTAAGTCGTGGTACCGATCAATGGTTTCTTCTTTAATTAAACTCGCATCATAATAGACCTCCTTTAAGTTTTTTTCAATAAAACTCCTCGGTGTTACATAACGGATAAAGTTGTTGAGTAAGGGTGTTTTAGCCAGCTGTATGACCATAGGAGTGCTTTTGAATGGAAAACCACTGGGATCTACTAAGACTAATTTTTCGACTTTTTGAGGGTGATAACTTGCGTATAACCAAGCTACTAACCCCCCTAAAGAATTTCCTGCCAAGTGAAATTGATCAACTTCTAACTGAGTTAAAAGATTATCTAAAAGATCGACATAATCCTTTGAACTATAGCGCTTTTGTGGATCTTGACCTGTTAAACCATAGGCAGGTAAGTCAAATCGAATAACCCGATAGTTTTCTTTTAAGCTACTGGCCCATTCGTCCCAGGTATGCAAGGAAGCCCCTGTTCCATGGATCAAAACAATGGTTTCCCCCTCTCCTTCGTCTCGATAATGAATTTTTCGTCCATCGAGTTCCATAAATTGAGAGGGATGGGCGGCATATTTTGGTGCTAATTCATCCAGTGTTTTATCGGGTGAGAGGAAATATTTTCCAATTAAAAGGATCGCTACTACAAGGTAAATGAGTCCTTTAATGTATTTGTTTTTAATCATTAGGCTACTTTTTGGGAAGGTTTAATGTTGCGCAATTCGGCTTTTATTTCTCGCAAAAATTTATGAAAATCAACGGTGATCGTGTGGCGTGAAGTATCTAACTGCTTCATGTGAGGATGCCTCACCTCGCGTTCACATAATTGAGCAATATTCTTTGGGCGTTGCCACAGTCCCTGGAGCGCTTTAGCGAGTAATTTACTTTGTTGCTCTGCCCCTGGCCAAATACATCCTAGGGGTTGAAACATCCCAACAAAAAAGAGGTTATCCATACTGGGATGAAACATTTTTAAATAAAGGGGTACCGGCCCTGAAGAATAATCAACCAATTCTTTTTTAAAGAATGGATGCGCTAAGACAAAACCAGTACATGCAATGACCGTATCAAATTCTTCTTGTGAGCCATCGGTAAAATGTACTGTTGTTCCTTCGAACCGAGCGATGTCACTCTTTGGCTTCACCTTACCGTGTCGGATTTTGTAAAGTAGTTCACTATTAACAGTGGGATGGGTTGCCCCAAATTTGTGATTGACCTTTGGTAGGCCATACCAACTATTTGGCCCTGTGGCCATCTTGACCATAATTCCTGCAAAAAAATTGCGCCAGCGTATGGGTAAAAAAGTCATGGATGAAGCAAAAACATCTGAGGGTTTACCCATGATAAACTTAGGTAAAATGCGATATCCCCTTCGCCAGCTAATGGTCGTTTTTTTACTTACCCTACTGGTTTCCACTGCTACATCACAAGCAGAATTCCCTCCCCCGATGACCAAGACCCGCTTGTCTTTAAAAGGTGCGGCCTTTTTAAATTGGTGGGAATGCAAGAACTCTCCGGTAAATTCTCCCGGATAAGTGGGATATTTGGGTTGCCAGTGGTGTCCATTGCAAACCACGAGGTCGGTAAAACGTTCGGTGGTTTCTTTTCCTTCACATACTGTAGTGACCTCCCACAGCTTATTTTCTAGCAATGAACAGGACTTTACAAGAGTGTTAAAAGAAATCAAAGGATAAAGGTCAAAATGTTTTGCATAAGCTTGAAAATACTCACGCAGTTCCTTGTGAGAAGGGTAATCGGCTACTTCGGGAGGAAAAGGAAAATCTTCGTATTGGGAAAGGGTTTTAGAACTGATGATGTGGGTGGTTTCAAAAACACTAGAATGGCTTTCTTTTTCTGAATAAATCCAGTTTCCCCCTACATCGTGATTGAAATCATACGCCACCACCTTTATTCCTGCCTCATGAATATTTTTGAGGGCTGTAATCCCAGATGGACCAGCTCCAATTACGCATACACTTTTCTCCATTTTCCTTTCACATTAAAGAAAGGAAGATAGGAAATTTATTTTTCTAAGAAAACAGAGGTGGTAGGAAAGGCAAAATCACTTCCTTGTGCTTGGACAATTTCGATGATTCTAAAGTTAATGTCTTGGCGGGTATCAATTAATAATTGCCAATCTGGGCTATCGACATAATACAACACCAAAAGATCCAATGAACTGGCACCAAACTCTTGAAAACGAACCCGTGCACCATCTTCGGTTGTATTCGCATGGGCATTGATCATCGCTTCAAGTTCACGCACAATATTCTTGATCGTTTCTACGGGTGTTCCATAGGTAAGGCCAATATTGAATTTTACACGACGAATGGGACGAAGTCCCAAATTATCCAATTCTGCATTGACCATGTTCTTATTAGGCACCGTAACAATACTTTTGTCAAAGGTTCTTATGCGGGTAGATCTAAAGCCAACTTTTTCTACTGTTCCCGTATAACCGTTCACCGTAACGATATCTCCATAAGTAAAGGGTTTATCTAAGAAGATGGTAAAGGAGCCTAAGAGATTCTCCAGACTTTCTTTTGAGGCCATTGCAATCGCGATTCCACCAATTCCTAGCCCAGTAGCTAAGGCCGCTATATTGACATCAAAAACACTACTCAAAACGGTTAAAGTACCTAAAATAATGACGAGCACTTTAGCAATCTCTATGGCAAAAGGAACAATTTGATCGTCCATTTTATTGGAGGTTTTTGCCGCTCTTTTTTCCAATATTTCCCCAATGAAATCAACAAATCGCAAGAGAAGTAAAAAAATGAAATAGGCGTAAATCAAAGAGAATCCCTTTTGCAGGAGATAGCGAAGGCCAAACTCTTCTGCAGTAACCAACTCCCAACTTGAGGGAAACTGAATTTGTTGACTAGCCAAAAAAAGCGCGCCCAATAGAATTAAATTATTCAACGGCTTTTTTAATCGATCATCAAAGGCCGATCGCCCCACTTCATGAGCACTTTTACCTAACAAACGAAACAAGACACCACCTAAATACCTACTAATTAAACGCTTAAATAGTACACCAAAAAAAAGGATGGCTAAAAATGTCACATAATCTTGCACACTATTTTCTAAAAAAGAAGTCGATAAAAACGATTGTAGTTCCATCAATTAAGGGTTAATCACGGGTCAATTTTTTGTACTGGATACGTTTTGGTATCACATCACCACCTAGGCGTTTTTTCTTGTTTTCTTCATAATCCGAATAAGACCCTTCAAAGAAATAGACTTGAGAATCGCCTTCAAAGGCTAAAATATGGGTACAAATACGATCGAGGAACCAGCGGTCGTGCGATATTACTACAGCACATCCGGCAAAGTTTTCTAGCCCTTCTTCTAGGGCTCTCAATGTATTGACATCAAGGTCATTTGTGGGTTCGTCAAGTAAAAGCACATTCCCCTCCTCTTTTAGTGTCATGGCGAGGTGAAGGCGATTGCGCTGTCCTCCCGATAGGGTACTTACTTTTTTATTTTGTTCATTCCCCGAGAAATTAAATCGGCTTAAAAAAGCACGAGAATTTACTTGCTTACCTCCCAGCATGATGAGTTCTTGTTCATCCGAAAAGTTTTGCCAGATGCTTTTCTCAGGGTCAATATTGGCATGGGATTGATCAACATAGGCCAGTTTAACGGTTTCACCCACAGTAAAGGTTCCACCGTCGGGGGTTTCTTGCTCCATGATCATTTTAAAAATGGTCGATTTCCCCGCCCCGTTTGGACCAATAATGCCTACGATACCTGCTTGTGGCAAAACAAAATTTAAATCGTCATAGAGAAGCTTTTCACCAAAGGCCTTTGCCACTCCTTTTGCTTCGATTACATTCGTTCCCAGGCGTGGTCCATTTGGGATAAAAATCTCCAGTTTTTCTTGAACTTGAGCTTGATCTTGGCTCATTAATTTGTCATAGTTAGATAAACGGGCTTTTTGTTTGGTTTGTCTCCCTTTGGGTGCCATACGCACCCATTCCAACTCGCGTTCTAAGGTTTTTTGTCGTTTTGAAGCCTGCTTTTGTTCTTGCGCAAGACGTTTTGCTTTTTGATCTAACCATGAGGAATAATTCCCTTTCCAAGGAATTCCCTCCCCGCGGTCTAATTCAAGGATCCATCCTGCAACATTATCTAGGAAATAGCGATCGTGAGTAACGGCAATTACCGTCCCTTTGTATTGAGCGAGGTGATGCTCTAACCAATGGACTGACTCTGCGTCCAAGTGGTTAGTAGGCTCGTCTAATAAAAGCACATCGGGTTTTTGCAACAACAAGCGACATAAGGCCACTCGACGACGTTCACCTCCAGAAAGTACCCCTACTTTTTGATCGCTGGGTGGAGTGCGTAAGGCATCCATGGCAATCTCTAATTGGGTATCTAATTCCCAAGCATTCACTGCGTCAATTTCATCCTGCAATTGTGCTTGACGATCCATGAGTTGTTGCATTTTATCGGCATTCTCATAAACCTCTGGCAAGCCAAATTGATCGTTAATCGAATTGTATTCATCAAGAATCGCTACTGTTGCAGCTACCCCTTCTTTTACTACTTCAAGGACTGTTTTCTCATCGTCCATCTCGGGTTCCTGTGCGAGATAACCCACACTGTAATCTTGAGAAAAAACAACATCCCCTTGAAAGTTCTTATCTAACCCTGCTATAATTTTTAATAAAGTAGATTTCCCCGATCCGTTGAGTCCTAAAATCCCAATCTTAGCCCCATAGAAAAAACTGAGGTAAATGTTTTTCAATACGGGTTGTTGTGCAGTGGGGTAGGTTTTGGTTACCCCAGCCATTGAAAAAATGACTTTTTTATCGTCAGACATACTTATATTCTTCCTTTTAATGCATTAAACGCCCAGGCAACCACATAAAATCCAGCGCCTCCAACATAGAAGCCTACGGCGTATTCGCGATACATAAAATAACCTATCAGGATGAGTGCAGTCCCAAATAGGGAAATGATAAAAGCAGCTATCCTAAAGATTTTGTTTTTGTTTAAACTCATAATTTGATTTCTTCCAAAGACAAATATCGCACTTTTATTTCATTCGATATCTTCTCCCCTTTCTTTTCCTTTAAAACCCTGAATACTCAAGTAAACTTTCTTATTTTTATCAAAAGAATTCTATGGATTTGAACTTCAACAAAAATGAAGATCACAACAAGTTGCTTTGGTCGGCGATTGACAAACAACTTGCACAAATTAAATTAGGGGGTGGGAAAAAGCAGTTACAAAAACTGCGCGATCAAGGAAAAATGACGGCGCGGGAGCGCATTGAAGCCCTAGTTGACCCAAAGTCAAACACCCTTGAAATTGGAGCATTTGCTGCACATGACATGTATGAAGAGTACGGTGGAGCTGCAGCAGCGGGAGTAGTGGTCGTTTTAGGCTATGTTCACAAGCGCCTTTGTGTCATTGTCGCTAACGATGCCTCGGTCAAAGCGGGAGCTTGGTTTCCCATGGCAGGAAAAAAGAACCTTAGAGCACAAGAAATCGCGCTAGAAAATCATTTACCCATCATTTACCTAGTGGACTCTGCTGGGGTATTTTTACCCTTACAGGATGAGATTTTTCCTGATAAAGAGCACTTTGGACGCATCTTTCGCAATAATGCTAAAATGAGCAGTAAAGGAATCATTCAAATTGCTGCGGTCATGGGCAGTTGTGTGGCAGGTGGAGCCTATCTCCCCATTATGTCAGATGAATCCTTGATAGTCGATAAAACAGGGAGTATTTTTTTAGCAGGGAGTTATTTGGTCAAAGCAGCTATTGGCGAAGACATCGATAACGAAACCCTAGGAGGAGCAACCACCCATACTGAAATTAGCGGCGTAACCGATTATAAGGTTCCCGATGACGCCAGTGCACTTAAAAAAATACGTTCCCTTATGGATAAATTGGGAACACCCGATTATGCTGGTTTTAATCGCAGCACTCCTGCTCCACCCTTAAACGATAACGAACGACTTTTTGGTTTACTTCCATCTGCACGCAATACTCCTTATGACAGCTATCCTATCATTGAACAGCTGGTCGATCAAGGAGAATATGACGAATACAAAGCGGGGTATGGAAAAACCATTATTACCGCTTATGCTCGCATCGATGGATGGGCAGTAGGTATCGTTGCTAATCAACGTAAAGTGGTTAAATCCAAAAAAGGAGAAATGCAATTGGGCGGCGTTATTTATGGCGATGCGGCAGATAAAGCCACCCGCTTTATCGCAAATTGTAACCAAAAGAAAATCCCGCTTGTGTTTTTACAAGATGTCACCGGCTTTATGGTGGGCAGTCAAGCAGAACACGGCGGTATCATCAAAGATGGGGCTAAAATGGTCAATGCGATGGCCAATTCTGTCGTTCCAAAATTTACGGTTATCCTGGGCAACTCCTATGGTGCAGGCAATTATGCCATGTGTGGAAAAGCCTTTGACCCTAGGTTAATTGTCGCATGGCCTTCGGCCGAAATGGCCGTAATGGGAGGAGCACAAGCAGCAAAGGTACTCATGCAAATTGAAGCTAGTACCCTAAAGAAAAAAGGGAAAAAGATTTCTGAAAGCGAACAAAAGGCCCTCTTTGATAAAATCAAAGGAAACTATGACCAACAAACAAAAGCCGAATATGCTGCGGCACGTCTTTGGACCGATGCCATCATCAACCCTACCGACACAAGAAAATGGATTAGCATGGGGATAGAGGCAGCAAATCACGCTCCTATTAACGAGCGCTTTAATATGGGGGTTTTACAGGTTTAATTTTACCATGGTTTGCTGGCGCTGTATTTTGCCGTTTTGCGTGCGTTCAAAAGAAGGCAAAGAATAAATTTCCTTTGGCAATTCATATGGTGACAATCCTTTAATTGAGGACAACAATTCGTTTAATTCTAATTGGGTTTCTCCCTCGACAATCAAAACAACTTTTTGGCCGAGCTGCTCATCGTTTATTGCTCCTACAAAGAAAGGTTGGTCGAGACAAGGCGCTATTTTAGCTTCTACTTCCTCAGGTAAAACCTTAATACCAGCTGTATTGATGATTGTATCAAATCGTCCTTTTAAATGAAAGCGTTGATCATCTGCCAAGGCTACAATATCATTGGTAATGATTTTATCATCAGAAAGATAAGGCACATCAATGACGAGGCAATCACGATCATCGGTCGATAGATTAACCCCTGGAAGTGGGGTGAATTGAGAGGTCGTTGCATTGATTTTTCGCGATGCAATATGGGTGACTGTCTCGGTCATTCCATAGGTTTCATAACAATGGGTGGTCGTTTGTTTTAAGGCTGTTTTTAATTGAGCTGAAGAAGGAGCGCCGCCAATCAATAAGGTTTTGATGCGATTTAAATCTGCCATAGCATGCTCCACTTGCAGCGGTACCATGGCCACAAAATCATAGGGCTTTTCGCTATGGGATAAAACATTTCCCTGTGGCGGCACAAGATCAAGTTCAAGGCCTAAGATCATGGCGCGTACCAACATCATTTTCCCAGCAATAAAGTCGGCATTGAGACAATGAAGCGCAGTATCTCCTATTTGTACTCCAAAGTGATTTCCCGTTGCTAGTGCCGAATTTACCATGGCTTGCTTATCATAACGTATTAGCTTAGGTGTACCAGTAGAACCCGAAGTCTTTAAGGTGATACTATCACTGGGGTGAATCCAATCCATCAAAAAATCTCCTACCGCTTTTTCATGGGCAGCTCCCTCTTTAATAAAGGAATAGGCTACCTCAAATAAGTCCGTGAAATTATAGTGGTTTCCATTGAGTAAAAAGCGGTTGTGAATGTTGGTATAACTAGGTCTGTGTTGCATCTATTGTTGAAATAAGTTTATGGCGCCAGTCGTTCCACTGGTATTTTTTTGCTAGAACAAAGAGACTTAAAGGATAGATTAAACCGAGGAATAGCAGCAATTCCGACCCTAAACTAGGCGAAGAGATGTCTTTGTAAAGGGAGGCCGTTTGAAAAGCTGTCCAATCGGCCGTCACCAAAATAGCGGTAAGTAAATTATTGGCCACATGGAACCCAATGGCTAGTTCTATGCCTTCATCCATTAAGCTCATGATGCCAAAAAAGAAACCGGTTCCTATATAATACGCTAATAGACCATAGCCCATTTGATCAATTTCTGGATTAAAGAGGTGCAAACTTCCAAAAATGACAGAAGTTAAAACCAAGGTCAAAAAGCGGCTTTTTGTTAGCGTGGCAAAACCCTGCATAAGGTATCCGCGAAAAATCCATTCTTCTAAAGCCGATTGAAAGGGAATCAATGCAACCGAAATTACCAGCATGAGTAAAAATGGCTGTAGGTTAAAATTCCATTGATAATCGTCAGGGGAAAGCAGCAAGTCCACCCCGAAAATTCCTAGGCTAATTAATGCCCAGTAGGCAAAGCCAAAACCAATGCGTTTTAGGTCAATTTTTTCACGCGATGTAGTGGTCGAACGAAGGCTTTGCTTGTGAATGGATTTAATGACGAATAAGAAACCAAAAAACGCAAACAAAGAAGGAATCAATAAAAGGAATAAGGTCAAATTTGTGTCTAAATGACCAAATAAATCCGCCTGACTCGTTCCAGACACACCCTCAGGGTGCAAAAAGAAAAACATAGGGACTTGCCCAATAAAACTGAAAAGAATAATAATAAGTGAGCCTAATAAGTAAAAACCAAAAGGCAATTTTACGAATGAAAAATCGCTTAGGAAAGAAGCTGGTTTATTGGTCGCCATGCGTTAGTTTTATCCAGGTTAAGATAACCATTTTTTATTTCTAAAGGAGCAGGAATGTTATTGGTATATAAGCTCCCTGTTCCTAAACCTTGAAAACCCTCAAAGCCCATTTGATAGGTCCATTGGGCGATGGCATTCAATCCAATATTACTTTCTAACGCACTGGTCACCCAGGCCCCAATGCCCCTTTCATTAGCGCATTTCGTCCAGCTTTCTGCCCCTGTAAAACCACCGATAAAACTGGGTTTTAAAATGATGTATTGGGGTTGAATGGTTTCGAGCAAGGCGTGTTTTTCTGCCTCAGTAAAAACGCCGATTAATTCCTCGTCCAGCGCAATGGGTAAGGGAGTATGCGCACAAAGCTGTTGCATTTGCGCCCAATTTCCTGCTGGTATCGGTTGTTCAATGGAGTGAATATCAAGTTCGGCTAATTGCTCTAATTTCTCAAGAGCATCCCCTTGAAAAGCACCATTGGCGTCAACCCGTAATACCATATCCTCTTTTGAATACCGTTGACGAATGGCTTTTAGAATCGCTAATTCTTCTTCAAAGGCGATGGCACCCACTTTCATTTTAATGCAACGAAAGCCTTGTGCTATTTTTTCTTCCACTTGATCCAACATAAATTGCTGTTCCCCCATCCATATTAATCCATTGATGGGGATGGACTGCTCCCCTGTCGTAAAGGCAGAAGGAAAAAGAGAAAAACCGTCTTTACTCTTAAAAGAAAGCAACGCCATTTCTAGTCCCATCTGTATGGAGGGAAACTCAACGAGCTGCGCATAGAGAGCTTCTTTTCCCAGATGAATATTCGCACAGGTCCAGGCTAATTTTTCTTCATAATCCGGTCGATCGTCTATGCTTAAACCGCGTAATAAGCCACACTCCCCTATGCCTTGTCGTTCTCCATCACTCAAGATGATGAACCAAGTTTCCTTTTTGGTTAGGATACCACGGGAGGTTCCACTGGGACGTTTAAAGTCTAATACATGGCGTTTGTATGTTGCTGTCATCATTGTGCTAAAGATAAACCTATCACCAATAATAGGGCAAAAAAGAAGGTACTTAAAGCCACAATTTTCAACTCAGGATCTAGGGCTTTCCCCCCTGGAGAACGTTGAACACGGTACAAATGTCTCCCCAAAGGCAGCAGGAGTAAAAAAGGAAGAAAGGACCAAGAACTTACACCATTCAAACCAATGTAGAGCGCGGTCAATAGCAATCCTCCAAGGATCAATGTGAGATGGTAGATTCTACCCCCCTGATACCCTAAGAGAAGGGGAAGCGTCCATTTTTTTGAATTGCGATCGTTTTCCATGTCCCTGAGGTTATTGAGGTTGAGTACCGCAGTACTAAAGAAGCCGATGGAGGCTGCAGGAAGAAGTAAGTCCAGTGGTAACTGCTGGGTTTGCAAATAATACGACCCTAAAACACTCACGCCTCCAAAAAAGAGAAAAACAAATAAATCGCCTAGAGCATAATAACCATAAGCCGAATCCCCCACCGTATATTTTATAGCAGCCACAATGCTCGCTACACCTAGCAAAACAAAAAACAAGGCTTTTCCCCATTGGCTAGCATCAAAAGCAACCGCAATTAATGCTAAGGCAAACAAAAAGCTGATCCCCGCGGTAACTTGAATCCCCCGTTTAAGGGAATTGCGGGACAACAGCCCTTGTTGTAATACCCGTTCTGGACCCAAACGGTGTTCATTATCGGTTCCTTTGACCCCATCCCCATAGTCATTGGCAAAATTTGACAGCACTTGAAAAGCAATGGTCGTTAAGATGGAGAGGATAAAAATAGTGGTTGAAAATTCCCCCTCAATCCAAGCTAACCCATTCCCTAAAATAATGCCTGCGACAGACAAAGGAAGGGTGCGTAAACGCGCGGCGGTAATCCAGACGGATATTTTTTGCATTAGTCGAGTAGAATTCGTTTCCCTCCTTGATAAGAGGTTACCCAAAGGTCATTTAACCCCATTTCAATTAATTCTTGACGAAAAGCCTCTGCCTCTTCTTCGGTGGAAAAATTACCTAAGGAATATGCATTAAACGCTTGAAGGGGATGAGCCCTAAAATTGACAAAATTCTTTGAGAACAATAAAACATCACTGCTTGAAGAGGCCAAAAACTGGACGGTATAGACCGTTGTCGTTTCTAAGGTGTTGTGTATCTCCTCAGTACTTCCTCCCAGAATTTTATTCTCTAACTCCAATTGTTCTATACGAGACAATGTAGTGGCATCATCTTCAGCATTAGAAAATCCGACGAGATAGATTCCCCCGATAAGTAAAGCAAACATAGCAGCAAAAAAACCTGTTCGATAAATCGAATAGCGTAAAAGTCGTGCTTTATTTTTTTGATGTAGTTCCTGATAGAAGGCTGTGGCCTTCTTCTCTTGATCCACTTCGCGATAAAGTGCTGCTAATTTGTCTTCGTCAATAAAGGGCATAGTTTCACCTTAGGGGAATTTAGGATACTGCTTAAAGTTAGGATCCCGCTTCTCTAAAAAGGCGTGTTTCCCTTCTTGTGCTTCATCCATCAAATAGTACATCAAGGTGGCATCACCTGCTAGCTGCATCAAGCCGTGTTGCCCATCGAGTTCTGCGTTTAAACAACGTTTCACCATACGCAAGGCCAGCGGACTTCTTTTTTGCATGATCGCACACCAGTCTAAAACAGTGGATTCAAGATCGGTTAGGGGCACAACTTTGTTGACCATTCCCATTTCCTGGGCTTCATGAGCGGAATATTGCTCGCATAAGAACCATATCTCACGGGCTTTTTTCTGGCCCACGTGACGCGCTAAATAGGAGGAACCAAAACCACCGTCAAAGCTTCCTACCTTTGGGCCAGTTTGGCCAAAAATAGCATTCTCACTCGCGATGGTTAAATCGCAAACCACGTGTAATACGTGACCTCCACCAATGGCATAACCATTCACCATAGCGATAACAGGTTTAGGAATTTCGCGAATTTTTTTGTGCAAGTCCAGTACATTCAAACGCGGTACACCGTCTTCTCCTACATACCCCCCTACTCCTTTAACATTTTGATCTCCGCCACTACAAAAGGCTTTTTCTCCAGCTCCAGTAAAGACAATCACGTCAATATCATTGCGTTCCCGGCAAATGTCCATTGCCTCGAGCATTTGGTTGTTTGTTTCTGGTCGAAAGGCGTTGTACACCTCTGGGCGATTAATGGTAATTTTTGCTACACCATTATACAATTCAAATAAAATATCTGAGTATTCTTTGATGGGGCTCCACTTGATTTGTGTCATGAATTTTTGTTTTAAAATTACTTAATTATCCTTAGTCTGCTTGCATCGCTTTAAAGTAATTGAGCAAGACCTGATCATTTAATTTTCGAGGGGTTTTAATTTCCAAAACTTGGGGGCGGTTGGACGGGCGAAAAAAACTGCTGAGTTGCCATTTAAGCCCTAGTGTACTACTGGCAGAACGATAGCCTAAACCAAAGGCTTTACACAATTGCTTGACCGAACGTCGTTGCACCGTTTCAAAATAAGTATCATAGGCAGGGGTGTCTTTTTCTCCAGGAAGAATTCGAAAGATTCCTCCTCCTTGATTGTTGATCACAATGATACGGGTCGTTGCTTTAAGGTAGTTGTTCCACAGTCCATTGATGTCATAGAAAAAACTTAAATCTCCTGTGATAAAAAGAGTGGGTTGTTGCTGGACATAAGCCGCGCCCATGGCGGTTGCGGTACTTCCATCAATTCCACTGGTCCCGCGGTTGCAATACACCCCAGCTAACTGTGGTAACGAAAACAATTGCGCATAGCGTATGGTAGAACTATTCGCTAATTGCAGCATCCATTGCGCAGGCAGCTGTTTAAAAATCAAATCAAACGCCTTAAAATCTGAAAAAGGAAGCTGCTGTATATATGCCTGTCCCAGCAAGCGTTGTTTGTTGTATTGGGTGAGGCAACTCACACAATAATCGCTTTGTACATACTCCTGCTCTTGTGCCATTAAAGCCTTAAAAAATGTGCTAGGAGGAATGTTTAAATGATGATTGAGGCAGTAATAGGTATCATAGGCCTTTTTCTCATCCAAATGCCAATGTTGCTGTGGGGCATAACGACGTAAAAAAGCCTTGATTTTTTTAGAGACCACCATTCCACCAAAAGTGAGTAAGAGATCGGGTTGGTAGGTTTCCAAAATTTTCTCATTCCCCTCCATCGGTGCAATAAAACTATCGATGGATTCAATAAAGGTGTAATGGGATAAATTTGAAGTGGTCTCGGTCAATACCGTCACCGAGGGATCGGCGGCAAGGTAATCAAGGATGTCTTGCGAAAGACCACCGGGTGGCATAACCCCCACCAGGATCATTTTCTTTTTTTGTTGTTGCCATTGCTGGAAGAAAGCAGCAAAATCAAGGCTTGTTTCTTCCTTTACCAAAGGCTGATTTCCCTTTAACTCTAGCTGCTGTTTACTGCTGTCGTATAGGGGTTCTTCAAAGGGAATATTGAGGTGAACCGGGCCGTTACATTGCAAGGCGGTATTGAGCACCCGATTAATCTGTTTTTCGTTGTCGTTTTGGATTTCTGCCTGGCGCTTTTCCACTTCCGCTTTTGTCGCTGCCTTAGGCAATAAGTTTTGTCCGGGATGTGCTAATAAAGTAGCGGTAGCATGAGAAACATCAGGAGTGAGATAGGCCGCGTCTTCTAAATGAGGTTCAAAGACGTGGGTTTGTCGAATCGTTTGTCCATCCCCTATATCAATGCGGTGCGGCATACGATCGGCAGAGAGGACGACTAGGGGGAGATCGCTATAAAAAGCCTCTGCCACTGCAGGATAATAATTCAATAAGGCCGAACCCGAAGTACAAACCACGGCAACGGGTTGCTTAATTTGCTGGGCGATGCCCAAAGCAAAAAAGGCCGCGGCACGTTCATCCACAATACTGTAGGTGGTGAAAAAGGGATCGGCGGTAAACCCTTTTGTCAAAGGAGCATTGCGGGATCCTGGAGAAATAACGATGTGCTGGATGTTTTTAGCCGCACAAAACTGAACAATGGTTTGTGCCAAAGGAATTGAGGGGTACAATTGCTCCGCATGGGTCTCGTTCATATTCGTCATAGCGCCACAAAAATACAAAATGGGAAAGCAAAGGAATCATTTTCCTGTAAAAATCATAGGGCGGCTAAAAAAGTACTGGCTTTACGGCAAATTTCATCCCATTCGTTTACTGGAATACTACCTGCAGTGATGCCTGCCCCCGTAAAAAGGGTGAGCTGTTGTGGGGTGATTTTTCCACAGCGCAGGTTGACAAATAAATTTGCGGTTGTCCCTTTTGAAAAGGGCCCTAAAAAGCCGGTATAATAGGCCCTGTCATAGCCCTCCTTATTATTGATGTAACGAATGGCAGTCGTTTTGGGAAAGCCGCCCACGGCTGGTGTGGGATGCAAGGCCTGGACAAGCGTGGGCAATTTTTTCGATTCAAGGCTTGCGCGAATGGGCGTTTGTAAGTGGTAGAGTTGCCCTGCTTTGATGGTAGTGCGCTCCCCTATTTTGAGCTTGTGCACGGCCCCACTTTGGCGAAGCTCATCCACAATGGACTCCACCACCAGTTGTTGCTCGTGAAGTTCTTTATCGGTCCAATCTAGCGCGGTCGCATCACGCCCTAAAGTCCCCGCCAAGGCAACGGTAGACAGTTGACCTTCATCAAGGGCGATCAATTGTTCTGGACTGGCGCCCAGCCACTGGCCTGTTTTGGGATGAAACCAGTAACTCACAAAGGCATTGGGGTAATGGGTTAGCAGGCGTGTAAACACCTCGATTGCCTCGCCGTTGTAGGGCAAGGAAAAAGCATTAGAAAGCACCACTTTCTCAAGAGAGGTGAACGCTATGGCTTCTACCGCTGCAGCGACCTTTTCTACAAAAGCTGCTTTACCCGATAATGGGAGTTTAATGCTGCTGCTGGGCGTAGCTTTAACTAAAGAAAAATCTTTTTGATGGGTAGCGGGAATGTATAACTGCTGTGCTTGCGCCACAAAAGGGGCAAAAACAAAGCCCTCCTCGCTGTAGTCCTGGGTATAATGCGCAGCTTGATCGTGTTGATAATAACAATGCATCCCAGCTTGCCCCGGAAAACGAAAAAGGACAAAGGGACGATGCTGCGCTAGTAAGGAGGCGATAAAATCCTGCATTTATTTTTGCGGAAGGGTCATGGTGGTTAGTTTTAACAGGGAAATTAATTGCCCTGCATCATCGGTGACTTTGATTTGCCAGATCTGGGTGGTACGTCCCTTGTGGATGCTTTCTGCCCGGGCATAAACGTGCCCACTGCTGACAGAGCGCAAATGATTTCCCGACATCTCAATGCCACGTACCATTTGATTTTCGCCTTTGGCAAATAAATAGGAGGCCACACTCCCCACGGTCTCGGCCAGGGCAAAGGTCGCTCCGCCATGCAATACCCGATCGGGTTGAAAGACGCGTTCATTGACGGGCATTTTTGCCACGAGATAATCCTCCCCTAACTCGGTAAAGGAAATGGCTAAGGTTTTGAGCAAGTAATTGTTAGTGGACTGGTTGAGTAGCACCAGTTTTTCTGCATTGGTCATGCGCTTTTTTTTATTCAAAGTTAGTGAATAAAAAAAGCACCGCAAGGCGGTGCTTTAAAATTGCCAAAGCAATTTTCACCAACAAAAAGCACTCTTTAACCCATCGATGGGTGATATCCATAGAACATAAAAAAGGAGTAGATTAAGATAACTCAATCGTGTAGTATAGATATAATCCCAACCGTTTGTATCAAAAGCCATAATGATAAGGTGTAAAATTTATTTTTAATTTAGTTCTTAATCACCGTCATTATCAAGTGGGTCAAATAATGTTGGGTCAGCTAGGTCGTTTAAAATTTCTCTCCAATCTGTTCCATCACTTTGCACGGCAAATTGTCTATGTGTAGGAATACTACTTATTTTTCTTAAAGACGTAGATGCTGTTGCTTTGTGGTCTAATCTTATGTAAGCATCACTGTTGCTAAATTTAACACCAACACCATTTTCTCTAAGAGGTTCACCTAAATCACTGAAAGTATCTAAGGAATTAATTATATAAAATGAGTATACTCTTCCTTTACAGCTACTTGCTGCTGGTAAAGTAAACAAGTTAAAAGGAGATTGAAACCAATGCCCTTCTACTACTATTGTATGGTATGATGCGTCTAATTGATAAACCGGACCATCATATGTTGTCGTGTTTATGGCACCTATATTAATTTTAAATACTGGAGTGTCTTTCCCTTGATGTCTCCACCCATCACTTTCTTTGGCATAAATACCTTTAAAGCCGTTTGTTTGGTACACCAAGGTGCCGTTAGTTGCCGAGGTCATGGCATTTTTTTCGGCTTCGGTTACTAAAGTGATACCACCACCGCCGCCGCTGCTCCCTGTTGCCGTAATGGAAATCACTCCTGTAGTGGTATTTTCGGTTAAAGTGATATTGTCTCCGGCAACTAATGTAAGGGAACTACTGGTGCTTCCTGCCCCATTGAGGTTGATGATGGTAGTACTGGTCGATCCTGCCAGTAAACTCAGGGTTTGACTATCTGTTCCTGAATCGTCTAAAACGGATAAATCCAAGGTGATGGTATTCCCACCGCTTATGGCCAAGGTCATGGTATTGTTCGCACTTAAAGGTGAAGCGGCAAGGCTTTGATCATCGGTAGCGGGACTTCCCGCGGGGCCCTGTGGGCCGATGGGTCCGGTAATGCTCACCACTAAGCTGGAAAGATCGACGGTATTCCCATTTGAAATACTGAGTTGATTCCCCACCAGACTTAAGGACTGATAGGTCACCGTTGTGGTGGCACCTCCAGAGTTTGTTGTGGCATTAGGTCCTCCCACGGGAATCCATTGATTGCCGTCCCACAAATGTAAAATACCTCCACTGCGGTCATAATAGAGTTCACCTACTTCAGGGTTTGAGGGTTGGGTAAAAGGGATGCTGTCATCGGTTGCACTTTCCCAGCGAAGAACTTGGCGTTGTTCCCCTTTGGCATTGGTGGTTATCTCTTCAAACAAGTACTGCAACGCATTCGTATCTGTATTAAAAATCACTAAACCCACTGGACTAGTCTCCATGGGAATGGCATCGCGTTGCGCGGATGTCATTCGCGGAAGGAGTAATCCCTGGGTTGTGCTTTCTAATTCTAGTAGTGTAGAGGGATCAATGCTTTGAGGATTATCCCCTAGTTTGATTTGTCCCCAACTTTGCTGCGTGAAAAAGATCAAAGCTAAAAGAACTGTGGTAAGGTAAAACTGTTTCATGATGTAGGTTAAGTTAATGGAGGATAATTTGGGATTAAGGCAACTTCGCTATAGAACAACCGTTAATAAAAAATAGACCGGTCGTTCTAGAACAATAAAGGCAATAAAAGAGTGGGGAAACTTAAGGGTGAAGGTTTACCAGATCGTTTTGTTTAGGTTAAACAACAATTCATACGGTACATTCTTTGGCTTTGCCAAAGAAGACTTGTAATACGTTAAAGCAGTGTATACTTTAGTAGGTTTCATGTTTTTTGGGTAACAATCAAAGCTAGTAAAAAAAATTAAACAAAAAAAAACGACCCAAAATGGGTCGCTTTTTAATTAGGTGTAAGAAGACTTATTTGACTTCTTCAAAGTCAACGTCTTGAACATCGTCTCCACCCGCGGCACTGTCCCCAGCGTTAGCAGCTGGATCGGGTCCAGGTTGACCTTGGGCTTGGCCTTCAGCTTGTGCTTTATACATCTCTTCTGAAGCGGCTTTCCAGGCTTCATTGATTTTTTCTAAAGCGGGATCGATAATCGCTAAATCTTTGGTCTCATAAGCTTTCTTCAACTCTTCCAAGGCCGCTTCAATGGGCTTTTTCTTGTCGTCAGAAAGTTTCTCCCCAAATTCTTTCAACTGACTTTCGGTTTGGAAAATCATTTGATCGGCAGCGTTGAGTTTATCCACTTGCTCTTTGGCCTTTTTATCGGCTTCAGCATTGGCTTCGGCTTCTTGCTTCATTTTCTCGATTTCTTCTTCGGTTAAACCAGAAGAGGCTTCGATACGAATGTCTTGGGTTTTCCCCGTGGCTTTATCAGCGGCGGTTACTTTAATGATTCCGTTTGCGTCAATGTCAAAGGTCACTTCGATTTGAGGTGTCCCTCTGGGCGCAGGTGGAATACCGTCTAGGTGAAAACGACCAATGGTTTTATTGTCGGCCGCCATGGAGCGCTCTCCTTGTAAAACGTGAATTTCAACCGAAGGTTGATTGTCTGCTGCAGTAGAGAAGACCTGTGACTTTTTCGTTGGAATTGTCGTATTGGCCTCAATCAGCTTTGTCATGACACTTCCCATGGTTTCAATTCCCAATGAAAGTGGAGTGACATCCAATAAAAGTACATCTTTTACATCTCCTGTGAGTACGCCTCCTTGAATGGCTGCGCCAATGGCGACAACTTCATCTGGATTTACTCCTTTGGATGGCTTTTTGCCAAAGAATTTTTCAACTTCTTCTTGAATGATTGGGATACGCGTAGAACCTCCTACTAGAATGATTTCATCCACCTCAGACGTAGATAAACCTGCGTCGTCTAGGGCTTTTTTCACGGGAGCCATGGAACGCTTAACGAGCTCGTCTGACAATTGCTCAAATTTTGAACGAGTCAGGGTGGTTACTAAGTGTTTTGGTCCTGATGCAGTTGCCGTTACATAGGGTAAGTTGATTTCAGTTTGCGTTGAAGAAGACAATTCAATCTTCGCCTTTTCTGCGGCTTCTTTTAAGCGCTGTAGGGCCATAGGATCTTTACGCAAGTCCATGCCTTCTGCTTCGTTGAATTGATCGGCAAGCCAGTCGATGAGGACTTGGTCAAAATCATCACCACCTAAATGAGTATCTCCATTTGTGGACAATACCTCAAATACCCCATCCCCTAATTCTAGGATGGAAATATCAAAGGTCCCTCCCCCTAAATCATAGACAGCGATTTTACGATCGGCACCACCTTTATCAAGTCCATAAGCTAGTGCGGCAGCAGTAGGTTCGTTGATGATACGTTGTACTTTTAAGCCAGCAATTTCTCCTGCTTCTTTTGTCGCTTGACGTTGTGCATCGTTGAAATAGGCCGGAACAGTAATCACTGCTTCGGTCACATCTTGTCCCAGGTAATCTTCTGCCGTCTTCTTCATTTTTTGAAGGGTCATGGCCGATAACTCTTGTGGGGTGTATAAAC
>JBMZGM010000002.1:0-298110 GCA_049615925.1 Flavobacteriaceae bacterium
GCAGGTTGGTAGGAATGTAATTCTTTTGCCCCCCTTCATCATACTTTAAACGAGGGCCAATGTTAGAAATATTTAAGCCATAGCGCATTCGTCCATTATTATCGCCTAAATCAAAGGTTTCGCCTTGATAAAAAGCTGCGATATCAACCCCTAGGGTACTAGCGGCTGTAGCATCGACATCACTAGAAAGTTTTAAATCAGATCGAATAAATCGTCCCGCAACAGCCAAAGAAAATTTTTCGTTTAGCAAAAGACCATAGGACAAGTCCAAGGTGAGCTCGTTTGGGCGTTCAATTCCTTGCTGCACAATAGTATTTGCAATTAAGTCATTGAATTGTATATCCCCTAAACTAAAGTACTTAAGACTTGCTCCCCAGGCGCTGCGTTCTGTGTTTTTTGTAAAATAAGTAATGTTCGCCAAGAAGATATCGTCAACCAGTCGACTTAAATAAGGAGTATAACTAATTCCAATTCCTTGACTTTTTTCAGCAAATACATACTTGGCAGGATTCCATTGCTGGGAATAAACATCAGCAGAAGTAGCTACCCCTAATTCTCCCATACCTGCCGATCTCGCGTCTGGAGTAATCAATAAAAAAGGCACGCCAGTAGTAATCACGCGACTGTTATTTTGGCCTTGTAACGTGGCACAAGAAAATAACACCACCAGGGGGAGGTAAAATTGAAATTTCATGAATTGTATTGCCTTCATATGTATTTCATTATAACGTAGAAAATCTGCTTTTCTTGTGCCTATTTCAAGGATTTTAATTAGGATGAATTATTTCAACAATAAATCCATAAAGACTTCGTTATAAAATCATATTGTAGTGAGTTAAAAACTAGCGCTTGCATCAATATTTTGTATATTGCATTAATTATTAGCAGTATAGACTAGTAAACAATTAAGTATGAATGTTAAGGTTATTTCGAGATTTACGCTTTTAACTGTTTTAGGCGCATTTATTTTTTCTTCCTGCGGAAGAAACAATCAATCCAGAGCAACAGGTTGGTCCATCAATTCAAAAAAAGGTGGCTTCCAATATAACGTTGAATTTGAAGATCAAGAGACAGGACCAGGACTGGTCTTTATAGAAGGAGGGACATTTACAAAAGGGCAAGTGCAAGACGACGTCATGCACGACTGGAATAATACCCCGTCACGTCAACACGTAATGTCTTTCTACATTGATGAAACAGAGGTAACCAATTTGATGTACCTCGAATACCTTGACTGGTTACAATTCGTATTTCCAACGGGAGAAGATCGCTACAAGTTAATCTATCAAGGGGCATTACCCGATACACTTGTATGGAGAAACCGATTGGGTTATGTAGAGGAGTTGACCACGAATTACTTGCGTCACCCTGCCTATGCAGAATATCCTGTAGTGGGTGTAAACTGGCTGCAAGCTGTTCAATTTGCAGAATGGAGAACAGATCGTGTTAACGAATTCATTCTAGAAAGAGAACAGTACCTTGAAAAAGATACGCGTTATAATACCGATGTTGTTGATGCCAATAGCACCTTCAGCACTAGTGCCTATCTAAAAGTTCCTGAGCGTACCTATGGAGGTAAAATCGACAGTATCGCAGGAAAAAAAGGAAAAATTAAAAAAGACACCACCGAAGTCAATAATTTTGCTGGAGTTGATAAAGGGATTCTTCTTCCATCCTATCGCCTCCCCACCGAGGCAGAGTGGGAATATGCCGCACTCGCTCTAGGAGGCGAAAGAGAATACAATGCCTACCGTGGAAAGAAAAAATACCCCTGGTCGGGAGAATATACTCGATCTGACGAAAGAAGAACAGAAGGAGACCAATTAGCCAACTTCAAATTAGGGAAAGGAGACTACGGCGGAATTGCAGGCTGGTCGGATGATGGTGCAGACATCACCATTCAAGTAAAAGCATATCCTCCTAACGACTTTGGCGTATATGATATGGCCGGTAATGTTGCCGAATGGGTATCGGATGTGTATCGTCCTATTATCGATGACGAAGCAAACGATTTCAACTATTATAGAGGGAATGTTTACCTAAAAGAAGTCATTGGAGAAGATGGAAAAGCACAAGTTATCTCTCCAGACCAATTAGTTTATGATACCCTCCCTAACGGTAAGGTATTGCTTAAACGCATCCCTGGTCAATTACAGCAGCAATCCATTGACGAGGAAGAAACCTTTTTACGTCAAAACTTCACCCAAACTGATAACCGAAATTATCGCGATGGTGATATCGCCTCTTCGCGTTCATTTGAAGACATGCAAGGACGCTCAAAAGAAGAGCTAGAACGCATGTACCCAGGTTCATCTGCGATGTACAATGCGCCTAATACCCCAGGCGTAAGAGTAGAAGACGGAAGAAAGAACTACAATAAAGATAAATCCAACAAAAGAACCAGTTTAATCACTGACGAAGTGAGGGTGTATAAAGGTGGATCATGGAAAGATCGCGCTTATTGGCTTGATCCTGCACAACGCAGGTATTTACCACAATATATCGCCACAGATTATATCGGGTTTAGATGTGCCATGACACGTTTAGGATCAAAGAGCAAAACCAAGAAAACCGCTCGACATAAACGAAGAGGATAAAAAACTAATTTTAAAAAGGCATTTTCGAATGCCTTTTTTTACATATGAATATTGCTGAATTACACCACTACTTTCTTAGGACGGAAGGCATCTCAACAGATACGAGAACCCCAACAAAAAACCGCTTGTTCTTTTGCTTAAGCGGTAGTAATTTCAACGGCAATACCTTTGCACAAAAAGCACTGGACGCTGGTGCTGCATATGTCATATTTGACGACAAAACACATGACCCAAAACAACCTAATGCTTTTTTTGTTGAGGACAGTCTAAAAGCACTTCAGGAACTTGCAAACTACCACAGAAGACAATTAGATATTCCTGTTATTGGTCTAACGGGTTCAAATGGAAAAACGACTACTAAGGAATTAATCAAATCTGTCCTTGAACAAGACTACAATGTTTTAGCTACAGAAGGAAATCTAAATAATCACATCGGTGTCCCGCTTACACTTTTGAAAATTAGCTCCACGACAGAAATTGCCTTGATTGAAATGGGGGCAAATCATTTAAATGAAATCGCCTTTTTAGCAGAGCTTGCTGCCCCTACACTGGGTTATATTACCAATTTCGGGAAAGCGCATTTAGAAGGTTTCGGGAGTCTTGAAGGGGTCGTTAAAGGGAAGAGTGAACTATACGACTATTTAAAGAAGAACAAAGGAACCGCATTTATAAACGGAAATGACGCCAAACAGCTTGAACAAAGTGAAGGCTTGAACCGGATTAGCTTTGGCACATCAAAAAATGTGGATATCTGTCTTTCAAATAGCATGGATAAAAATGGGCTTTGCTGTGTAGCCATCAAGGAGACTAAAATCACTTCTAACTTAACGGGGGAATACAATCTAGACAACCTTAATGCGGCGGTAAGTTTTGGCATCCACTTTGGGCTTTCATTGGCTAGCATAAAAAAAGGGGTTACAGCCTATCTACCCAATAACAATCGTTCACAATGGATGAAGACAACGCACAATAAACTACTTTTAGATGCTTATAATGCAAATCCCAGTAGCATGCTTGCAGCTTTAAAAGCATTTATGGCTTTTGAGGCAGAAAATAAAACCGTCATTTTAGGGGACATGTTAGAATTAGGGGAATACACACAGCAAGAACATCAAGACATTGTTGATTTTCTAATCGCTTCAAAACTAAAACAGGCTATCCTTGTAGGCCCAGCATTTTGCGCTACCAATACAAAAGACTACTACTGTTTTCAAACAACCCAAGAAGCCGCAAAACACCTCGAAAAAAAGGCCTTAAAACATCAAACAATCTTGATAAAAGGATCGAGAGGAATTGCCCTTGAGCAACTCCTCCCGTTATTATAGTCTATTCTTTTAATGTAAACTGCTCTACTGGTTGAAAAGCAGACAGTTCAATGGACTCAATTTCTTTTTTAACTACTGGCCATTGCTTTGCATAAAAATCATTTACTTTTTCTAGAGCCGCTGATGTGGCCGTTTTAGCATGTTGCATCAAAACGTCTTCTGTCGATGTAATTCCATTGGGTCGAGAATTGACATAACGACGCGCCCCACCGATTCGTGTCATGACTGTTTGAGCTGGATTACGAACAATCCCTTGTCGCTTGTCTTCTTTTCCCAGGAATAAATCAACCAATGCAGTAATTTTCTTTGTAGTGGCTTTGCAACTATCAAGAATGGCTTTATGGGCATCGGCGTCTTGTGCTTTGATTCTTTTTTGGTAATCGGCTAGCGTAGCTTTAGATGTAACTAATTGCTTTACTGCTTTTTGAGCAACTTCTGTTAAGGCCTCTAATTCTTTTGCTGCCTTATATTGTTGTTTTAATCCAGCCATAGAAGTCGTGATGCGAGGGTCAAATTTCACTTCTATTTCAACAACATTACTTGCCGTAGAAGAAGATAATACTGCCCTATAGGTTCCCGGTAAAACAGTGACTCCTGATGGCTCTCTTTTTGATTTACTCATTTTGCGACTGGGTCGTTTTACTCCACTTTCATCCATATTCCAGTACCATCGATGGAGGCCCTTTTCCTTTGGCGCTTTGCGCTTTAATGTTCTAATCAATCGTTCCCCATCAAAAATTTGCAAACTTAAGGAGTCTTCCTTCTCGGCTTTTTCTTCTTTCTCTCTAGGGGTGTAAAAATAAGTGAACATTGCACCGTACTTTCTATTCTCACCATGGTACATGGCATCTGCCCCAAAACGCGATCCTGTGGGCTGTTGATAGGCTGCTAGATAGGCCGTTGGTGGGGAAAAAAGGTGACTGTTTTTTTCGGTAATCTCTTTTTGCTTCGCTAAAGTGCGTAAAGGACGAATATCGTCAAGTACCCATGCTGCTCTCCCAAAGGTACCAATGACTAGATCGTGTTCCCTAGGATGAATGACTAAATCTTTTGTTGAAACGGTAGGAAAGACTTTGGGATCCATTTTTGTCCACTGCTCCCCTGCATTGGTCGAATAATAGAGGCCATCATCTGTTCCTAAAAACAACAGGTTTTTCGTTTGCGGGTCTTCAATGATACTTAAGGCATAACTCTCAACATCTCCCTCATCGACAATTCGTTTCCAGCTTTTCCCATAATTGGTTGTTCTGTAGGCATAAGGGGTATAGTTAAAACGACGGTAGTCGTTTGCAACTAAAAGGGCTTCACCTTTACTTTTATTGGAGGCTTTTATTTGAGTGATCCAACTTCCAGCAGGAAGTCCCTTGATATTCTTTGTCACCTCAATCCAGCTTTCTCCACCATTCTGGGTATAGTGAACACGACCATCATCAGAGGCGGTCCACATCATGTTTTCTTCCAGTGGTGAGGGTTCGATGACTAAAAGCGTACAATGATTTTCTGCCCCAGTAGCATCAAGGGTTAATCCTCCACTTTCACTTTGCTTTTGCTTTTCAGGATCGTTTGTGGTTAAATCGGGGGAAATCACTTCCCAAGTCAAACCTTTATCGGTGCTTTTATGCACAAACTGACTCCCAAAATAAACCGTACTATTATCGAAAGGATCTTGTCCAATGGCAGCATTCCAATTAAAACGTAAACGCACTTCTGGATCGGGATGAGTGGGGCGAACTAAATAATTATTTCCTGTTTTCCAGTCATAACGGGACACAAAACCCTGTTGGCTCATCGCATAACCATAGCGAGAATCGTCTAAATCTGGGACGACATCAAAACCATCCCCAAAGGCAATCTCTTGCCAATAGGAATTGCGAATTCCTTGAACCTTCCAGGTGTATGCAGGACCACGCCAAGACCCGTTATCTTGCATTCCACCATAGACATTGTAGGGAATTTCATTGTCAACGCTAATGTGATAGAATTGTGCCACCGGTATATTTCCAACAAAACGCCAGGATTTTCCTCCATCACGGGTAATGTTTAATCCCCCATCGTTTCCATCAATCATAAAGTCCCCATCTTCTGGGTGAATCCACCAGGCGTGATGATCGGGATGAACGCCATTGCTCACGCCATAGGCAGGCATTAGTTCTTTAAAATTTCTTCCGCCGTCCTCAGAGACATTGACATAGGTAAAGACAGAATAAAGTCGATTTTCATTTTCTGGATCTACTCGAATATCAGAATAGTAAAACGGTCGATTACCGATATCATTTTTGTCGTTCACCTTTTTCCATTTTTCTCCTCCATCGGTAGATTTGTAAAGCGCGTTTTTCTTTGCTTCTACGAGCGCATAGATTATGTTGGGTTTATTTTTTGCAATGGCTAAACCGATTCGACCCAGTTCCCCTTTTGGCAAGCCATCTTTATCGGTTTTTTCTTTCCAGTTTTCCCCTCCATCATAAGAGACAAAGAGCCCACTTCCCTTTCCTCCAGAGTTAAAAAACCATGGATCGCGCTTGTGTTCCCACATAGCAGCAATGAGTTTGTTGGGATTAGTAGGGTCCATGACAAGGTCTGCTGCTCCAGTTGTTGGGTTTTGATACAACACCTTTTTCCAGTTTTTCCCTCCATCAATTGTTTTATAAACCCCGCGTTCTGGGTGTACCCCCCATGGCGAACCAATTGCCGCAACATAGACTGTATTGGGCTGGGTGGGATCAATGATTATACGATGAATATGTCGGGTTTTCTCCAGTCCCATTGACTGCCAGGTTTTTCCACCGTCTAGGGATTTAAAAATCCCGTATCCTCCATTGAGGCTATTGCGAGGATTCCCCTCTCCAGTACCCACCCAGATCACATCTGGATTAGATTGCTGTATGGCAAGCGCGCCAATGGAAGCCGTGATTTGATTATCAAAAATAGGGGCCCAATCAATCCCCCCACTTGTGGACTTCCACACGCCTCCAGAGGCTGTGCCCACATAGATAACATCAGGAGCGTTATTGACAACATCAATGGTTGTTACTCGACCACTCATACCGCCAGGTCCTATATTTCGGGCTGGGGTATTTGTTAACCATTTAGGAGAAACTTCCTGCGCAAAACTTATCAGGGCAGAAAAAAGAAAGAAAGAATAAAATAGCTGCTTCATAATCATTAAATATCCTTACAAGATAAAAATTCTGACGTGTATTTTATTTAATTGCAAAAAAAAAGCCCTTCAAAAGAAGGGCCCTAAACAAACAATTTACTCAATACTATGAGGTAATTACAATTAATTCAGCTTGCGCATAAATCTTATTTTGCATCTTGGCAATTTCCATAGGTCGGTAACCATCCTCACCCACGGCATTAATTCTCGCTCCAAGACGTACGAGAAGGTTAATCATTTCTGCCTTGTCATGCTCAACGGCATGAATTAACAAGGTTTTCCCATTGAACATTTCGTTGGGATTAATTTGACGTGATTGAATGGCTTTGGTCATAAAATCAAAATCATCTTGCGCAATGGCTGCAATCACTTGTTCTGCAGTTATTTCGGTGGCAACTGCAGTGGTGTTGAACGTAAAAAAAAGTAAAAAAGAAAGCGATAAGGTTTTCATAAGGGGTGTTTTTTGGATTGGATTATACAATTAATACAATGCAAATTTAACTTGACTTTAGGGTTTATTTACAGCAGTTTACAAGTGAAATAGATCGAATTAACACTCTCTAAATTGCAAACGATTTAAATTGATAATTTCACTGTTTTTTTAACGTCAAATTAGCAAACCGCTAAGAATCGAAAGTCTGCTAACATTAACTTAATCTTCGCTTGACATTATAGCAAAGCAGAAGAACTAGTAGAAAAAAAAGCCCCCGATATCATCGGAGGCTTTGTGGGTGTTATAGGATTCGAACCTATGACCTCTACCCTGTCAAGGTAGCGCTCTAAACCAACTGAGCTAAACACCCGTTGCTGGCGAAGATACAAATTCACCTAAATATTTATCCCTGTTTATGGAAATAAAATCCATCAAAAATATATTTTCCTTTTTTAGCATTTATCACAGATATCTCTACATTTGTTAAAAAAATCATCTATGAAAATAGGTACCCCTAAAGAAATTAAAAACAATGAATTTCGCGTTGGTTTAAACACGGCTAGCGTGAGTGCTTTAGTCCAGCAAGGACATGAATTATTTATTGAAACTGGAGCTGGTCTAGGTAGTGGTTTTTCAGACGAAGCCTATGCGTCTGCAGGAGCAACCATCGTGAATAGTGCAGAGGAAGTTTATCAAATTGCCGAAATGATTGTCAAGGTAAAAGAGCCACTTCCTCCAGAATATCCCCTTATTCGCTCGGGACAAATTTTGTTCACCTATTTTCATTTTGCTTCTTCCATTGAACTCACAAAAGCCATGATGGAACGCAAAGCCATCTGTATCGCTTATGAAACGGTAGAAGACCCTCAAAGACGCTTACCGCTCCTCACACCCATGTCTGAAGTAGCCGGTAGAATGTCTATTCAACAAGGAGCAAAATTCTTAGAAAAACCAAAGGGGGGTAAAGGCATACTGTTAGGCGGAGTCCCTGGTGTAAAACCCGCAAATGTAATGATCATAGGCGCAGGAGTTGTGGGAACCGAAGCAGCAAAAATGGCCGCAGGTTTAGGTGCTAACGTCAACTTGCTCGACATCAATTTAGATCGGTTGCGGTATTTGAGTGAGGTATTACCAGCAAACGTAACTCCCTTGTATTCAAGCGAAGAAACCATCACTAAACTTTTAAAAGAGGTCGATCTAGTTATAGGAGCCGTATTAATTCCAGGCGCAAAAGCGCCAAAGATTATCCGCAAAGACATGCTCAAAAAAATGAGTCCAGGTACAGTACTAGTTGATGTAGCAGTGGATCAAGGAGGCTGCTTTGAAAGCTGTTCCCCCACCACTCACGAAGATCCCACTTTTACCGTGGATGATATCATTCATTATTGCGTGGCTAATATCCCTGGTGCAGTTCCCATGACTTCTACAAATGCGTTAAATAATGTGACATTGTACTACACTCAATTAATCGCTAATCAAGGCTGGAAAAAAGCCTGTCAAGAAAGTAATGCATTACAAAAAGGACTTAATATGGTAGAAGGCAAAATTGTCTATAAAGCCATTGCTGATACTTTTGAGCTTCCCTTTTATGAGAATGCGTTTTGATTCCGTAATTTTAGGCGAATGTTTACGCCTATGATAGCACGATTAGAAGAGATTGTTGGAGAAAAGAATGTCTTAGCCCACGGGAAAGAAAAAGCTCGCTTTACTCACATCTGGAAAACAGATCTACCCCTGCAGGCCATCGCCGTTGTTTTCCCAAAAACAACTGAAGAACTTTCGGCTATCATGCAACTTTGCCATAGCGAAAAACAAGAAGTCGTCGTACATGGCGGCCTAACCAACCTCGTGGGGGCAACACAAACTACGGCAAAACAACTGGTCATCGCACTTGACAAAATGAATCAAATTGAAGAAGTGGATGAAAAGAGTAGAACCATCACTGTTCAAGCGGGAGTCATTTTAGAAAATGCAATTAATGCTGCCGATGAAAAAAACCTATTTCTCCCCCTTAGCTTTGGAGCAAAAGGCTCTGCTCAAGTAGGAGGAGTAGTCGCTACAAATGCCGGCGGACTTCGTGTTTTTCGTTATGGAATGACCCGGCAACTCGTTTTAGGCCTCGAAGCTGTGCTGCCCGATGGCACCATCATTTCTTCGCTAAAAAAAATCATTAAAGACAACTCTGGCTATGATTTAAAACAACTTTTTATTGGTGCAGAGGGTACTTTGGGCATCATCACAAAAGTAGTTTTTCGCTTGCAAGAAAAACCCAAGAGTCGTTCATCTGCTATAGTAGGCATCAATGATTACGAGCAAGTGATTCAACTGCTCAAATTCATGGAAAAAGGCCTAGCGGGAACCTTAACCGGTTTTGAACTAATGTGGCAACGCACCTATCAAGCAATGACTCAACCACCGTCTACCTATACCCCTCCCCTTCCCGATCATTACCCTTATTATGTTTTTATTGAATGTTTAGGGAGTAACACGGTGAACGATTTTAATCGATTAGAAGAATTAATCGGCCAGGCCCTCGAAGATGAAATAATTGAAGATGGAGTCTTGGCACAAAGTGAACGGGAACTTCAACGTATCTGGAAAATTAGAGAAGATGTCTCTGTCCTAGCCGATCTCGCGCAATACGATCAACATTTTGACATTAGTCTTCCCATTCCCGTAATTGGGAAAGAAATAGATCGTGCGATAAAAGAACTAGAACAACTTGATTTTGTCAAAAAGATTTTCCCCTTTGGCCATGTGGCAGATGGAAACATCCATTTCATCATCGGAAAGAAAGATAACTCTCCAGAAATCATTGAAGCAATTAACGCAATAATTTATGCTAAGTTAAGCCATTACAAAGGTTCGGTATCGGCAGAGCATGGTATTGGTTTAGACAAAAAAACCTATCTCAATACTTCAAGGACCGAAAGTGAAATTGCCTTAATGCGTTTGCTAAAAAATACGCTTGATCCTCTAGGGATTTTAAATCCAGGAAGAATTATAAGTACTTAATCCTCTTCCTTAATCTTGATGGTTAAATTCCGAATATTTAAATTATAAGGATAATGCACATGCTGTATCACGTATTTTGGGATACTGTTGCGGTCTAGGGGATCAGAGTTTGCTGCAGTTTCTGTAGTATCGAGATAACCATCCCCATCATCATCGTTATCTGCTGTATTTCCGTAACCGTCTCCATCAGTATCAAATTGCTCATTAGGATCAAAAGGGAAAACATCGACAAGATTAGTCACTCCGTCACCATCTGTATCATCCGATGGGGTAGCGGTGCTCGTATCTGCCACTGGAGTAGTGGTATTCGTCGCCGTGGGATCAAGATCAAAAGGGATGAGTTTAGTGAGCATTGCCTGTGGCTCTTTGACCATGCGAATGGTAAAATTCGATTGCGACGGTAACTCTAAGCGCACATGTTCAAAAAATTCGTCATTAATACGGGAAGCGATCCACAAAGGAATGCTATCATATTCAATGGAAAAACGCTTTGCACCTGGATATACCGTGGGCGAATCAATGCGTAAATCATCGGCAGTTGCATCCACTGCGTTGACATAATCTACTACTGTGGGAGAACTCAATGAAGTCCCAGTAATACTAGCCCCATCAACATAAATCACTGATTGTCGCTCTAACTTGTAATCGAATTCCAAAATAAGATTGTTTTTAGGAAAATCTTCAAATGACTTTCTTGCAGCCACAGCATGAGCCGAACTAAAAGGAACAATAGCCCAATTCTGATAGGGATTTCCTTCTGCATCAACTGGATGGGTAAAATCTGTTAAGAGGGTTTCTGTCCCTGTTTTTGACCAAACCGCAGGGTCATTTTCACCAAAACTTAAATCATCTTTGTAATAAATTTCAATAAAGTCTTCATAATAACGACTGTCACTATCCTCGGTATTGTAAACTTTTAATCCCACATCATAGCGGCCATAAGCAGCATATTCTACCGATTCGGTCACTTCACTAATGGTGTCATTTGTTATTCCACCGGGAAAACTCCACTCAAGACTATCGATGTTACTAGCCGATGCGATAAAGCTCACATTAAAACTAGGCGAGCCAGTGTTTGTATTTACCCCTACGGTTCTCGAGGTAGAGATAAATGATGCAGAAATGTTTCCTGTGTTTTCCCAATCAGGGTTTAGGGTATTTTGTTGTGCCGCAGGAGGCTCATACATGGGTGGCACACAGCCCACCCAAAAGGATAAAACAAAGACCAATAAAGCGACAAGTCGTTTCAACTCCATAGACCAAAAATAAGTTTTATTTATTATATATAGTAAATAATTTAAATCCATAAAAAAAGGCCCCTATAGGACCCTTTTTTATCGTCATACTATAAAGTGAATTATGCTGCGTTCTCCTTTTTGATAAGATTAAGCGCAGATCCCTCTTTAAACCACTCAATTTGTTGCGCATTATAGGTGTGGTTGGCCTTTATCGTATCTGTGGTACCGTTAGCATGAACTACCTCAATGGTTACTTGCTTTCCAGGAGCAAATTCGCTAAGATCAACAAAGTTAAAGGTGTCGTCTTCTTGAATTAAGTCATAATTAGCTTCATTATCAAAAGTGATTCCTAACATTCCTTGTTTTTTCAAGTTTGTTTCGTGAATACGAGCAAAGGATTTTACTAAAACCACTTTTACGCCTAGGTGACGTGGCTCCATCGCTGCGTGTTCACGTGAAGAACCTTCTCCATAGTTGTGATCACCCACAACTACTGTTTCGATTCCTGCTGCCTTGTATTCACGTTGAACATCTGGCACACCTCCATACTCTCCTGTCAATTGATTTTTGACAAAGTTTGTCTTTTGGTTAAAGGCGTTGACTGCACCGATTAAACAATTGTTTGAAATATTATCTAAATGACCTCTAAAGCGCAACCATGGCCCAGCCATAGAAATGTGATCTGTTGTACATTTTCCATGTGCTTTAATCAAAAGTTTCGCTCCTGTTAAATTTTCCCCGTTCCACGGTTTAAATGGTGTCAATAACTGTAAACGCTCTGAGGTTTCATTGACTACAACATTCACAGAAGAGCCGTCTTCAACTGGCGCGAGATAACCATTGTCTTCAACGTCAAATCCTTTTGGAGGAAGCTCCATTCCTGTGGGTGGATCAAGCTTTACTTCTTCCCCATTTTGATTGATTAAACTATCTGTCAAAGGATTAAAATCTAAACGACCCGCAATCGCTACCGCTGCCACCATTTCGGGGGAAGCGACAAAGGCGTGTGTGTTGGGGTTACCATCTGCGCGTTTTGAGAAGTTACGGTTAAAAGAGTGTACAATAGAGTTTTTCTCTTGCTTATCTGCTCCTTCACGTGCCCATTGACCGATACATGGTCCACAAGCATTGGTGAATATTTTTGCGTTCAAGTCCTCGAATACGGTGAGTAACCCATCTCGTTCTGCAGTGTAACGCACTTGCTCTGATCCCGGGTTGATTCCAAATTCAGCTTTGGTCACAAGACCTTTATCAACGGCTTGTTTAGCAATAGAAGCTGCTCTAGATAAATCTTCATAGGAAGAGTTTGTACATGAACCGATGAGTCCCCATTCTACCTGTAAAGGCCAGTCGTTCTCTTTGGCGACATTTGACATTTCAGCAATAGGAGTCGCAAGATCTGGAGTGAAAGGACCATTGAGGTGTGGACTTAGGGTATCTAAGTCAATCTCAATAACCTCATCAAAGTATTGTTCTGGATTAGCATAAACCTCGGCATCTGCGGTAAGGTGTTCACGAACAGCATTTGCTGCATCGGCTACATCATCTCGACCGGTAGAACGCAAATAACGCTCCATGGATTCATCATAGCCAAAAGTTGAAGTGGTTGCACCAACTTCAGCCCCCATGTTACAAATGGTTCCTTTTCCAGTACAGGACATGGCTTCGGCACCTTCGCCAAAATATTCTATAATCGCACCGGTTCCTCCTTTAACGGTAAGGATCCCAGCTACTTTTAAGATCACATCTTTTGGGGCAGTCCATCCGTTTAATTTTCCGGTGAGTTTGACCCCGATTAATTTTGGGAATTTTAATTCCCATGGCATATCTGCCATTACATCAACGGCATCTGCACCACCAACACCTATGGCCAGCATTCCTAATCCACCGGCATTTACGGTGTGAGAATCTGTACCAATCATCATTCCTCCTGGGAAAGCATAGTTTTCAAGAACAACCTGGTGAATAATTCCTGCTCCTGGTTTCCAGAAACCAATCCCGTATTTATTCGATACAGACTCTAGGAAATCAAAAACTTCTGCCGAAGTAGAATTCGCAGATTTAAGGTCAACTGCAGCGCCTGATTTTGCTTGAATTAAGTGGTCACAGTGTACGGTTGTGGGAACCGCTACTTTTTGTTTCCCTGCTTGCATAAATTGCAATAGGGCCATTTGAGCTGTGGCATCTTGACAAGCAATACGGTCTGGTGCAAAATCAACATAATCGGCTCCTCGTGTGTAAGGGCGATCAGATTTTCCGTCCCACAAGTGAGCATATAAAATCTTTTCTGAGGCGGTTAACGGTTTTCCAGTTAATTTTCTTGCTGCTGTAACACGATCTTCTAAACGTGCATAGACTGCTTTGATCATTTCGATATCAAATGCCATAATCCTTAAATTTAATTTGCACAAAATTACAAAATAAAGCGGTTAGAATTCCCCTGTTATATAGAATTAATTGATGGATAACAAAATAACACAAATTAGTGTTTGAAGGAGAAAAAAACCATTCTACTCTTTTGTAATTCACAAATAAGGGGTTGAAAGAAATTGTTTGTGTGTGAGGAGATTTTTTTTGAGGGTTTCTTATAAATGCGGTATCTTATGAAGGTTAAACAAAATGAAATCGTGAATATACTTTTCCAAAAATACAAAGGCCTACTCTTAGTCATCTTCTTGGGCCTATTCATCTCTTTTGTGGACAGCTTTGTTTTGAGCGGTCAATTTAAGGGGATAGAAGAAAACAAACACTTCATCTATCTAGGGGCGCTTTTAATCGGGCTAGTAGTGGTTTTAAGCATTCTTTTAAAGGAAGGACCAGCCGAAGAATAAGCCTTATCTTTGCCAAAAAAAGATGCAACATTTCGAAAAAGAAGCCATTGAAAGCTTACACACACGCTATAGAAATAATTTGATCAATAGTGTTTCTGGCTACAAATCGGCCAACCTTATCGGGACAAAAAACACCCAGGGTAATACCAATCTAGCGGTATTCAATTCCATTGTACATCTGGGGAGTAACCCTGCATTGTTAGGCTTTATTTTGCGCCCCACCACCGTGCCCAGACACAGTTATCAAAACATGAAAGAGACGGGTGTTTTTACAGTGAATCATATTGCGAAAAATCAAATTGAAGATGCCCATCACACATCGGCAAAATACCCTGAGGATATCTCTGAATTTGATCAAACCCATTTGACCGAAGAATACAAAATGAATTGGGCGGCACCGTTTGTTGAAGGTGCTCCAGTACAAATAGGCTGTCGCTATATTAATGATTACTTGATTAAAGAAAACGATACACTACTTGTCATTGGCGCGATAGAACACCTATTTGTTAAAGAGGAGATGTTACTCGACGATGGCTGGATTCAACTCGATAAAGGAGAGGTAGTCACCATAAACGGATTAGACGGTTATGCCTTGCCACAATTAATTGAACGCTTCCCCTATGCCCGACCAAAAGAATAAAAATGGAATTTATTGCTTCTAAGCTTTACGATTATGTGGTGGCACACTCTCAAGAAGAGCCACCTTTACTTGCAGAACTCTCTCGCCAAACACACTTAAAAGTCCTGCAACCCCGCATGTTGAGTGGGCCACTCCAGGGGCGTTTTTTAAGTGTTTTATCCAAGTTACTTGCCCCACAAAATATACTAGAAGTGGGAACCTTTACGGGTTATGCTACCTTATGTTTGGCCGAAGGCCTTCCAAAAGATGGACGTATTGATACCCTTGACAAGAATGAAGAATTAGTTGATTTTCAACGCTATTTTTTTGATCGATCGCCCTGGGGAAAGCAAATTCATCAACATTGTGGGGATGCAATGGAAATTATCCCAAGCCTCGATCATGAATATGATCTTGTTTTTTTAGACGCCGACAAGAAGAATTATTTAAATTATTTGGAGCAATTGCTCCCAAAAATTAAAACAGGAGGACTGCTACTCTCCGATAATGTTTTGTGGAGCGGAAAAGTACTCGAAACTACTAAGAAAAACGACCGTGACACCGCTGTGCTTAAAGAATTTAATGCTGCACTGGCTAATCACCCAGCGCTAGAAACGGTCTTACTGCCCCTGCGGGATGGGCTCACACTAAGTCGAAAACGCTAAAGTTTTCGTTTAACCGAATTTGTCAATTGGTCAAAGTCTTCTTTAACTTGATCGATTTCTTTTTTTATATCTCCACCTATTTGCTTGGTGGGATCAATATCGGCTGATTTTTGAATTTCAGACTTGATCTCGTTTGTAGCTTGTTTCACTTGGGTAATCCCTTTAGCCAAACCTCTTGCAATCCCAGGAATTTTATCTGCCCCAAAAATGAGTAGGACAATAAAAAAGATAAAGACAATTTCTGCACCGCTAATGAATAACATGGACTGTGTTTTTGTCAAAGATAACCCAAAAAAAAAGCAGCGAAAAATATCGCTGCCTTTTCCTTGTTTTTCCTTAAATATTAGCCTTTAACTTTTGCCTTAAATTGATCAAAGTCTGTATCGGCTTCTTTCTTAGGCCAGGCGTTATTGTTTAGATTTACATCTGCAGTTGCTGCATCTGGATCTACTGTTACTCCTATTAACTCTTTATTTGTTGTGAGTAATTTACGAACAGAAGCATCGTTCTTTCTCCACACTTGAACAGGGTAAGTTACACGCTCTGTAGAACCGTCGGCATAGCTATACTCTACAATTATAGGCATGACAATTCCACCCGGTTTTTCAAATTCTATTTCATAGAAATACTTTGGGAGGCTTTTGCCTTCCTCAAGATTCTCTGCTAAAACAGTGGAGTGATCTTTGAATTCACCCTCGGCTAGAGAAGGATCGAATTCTTCACTATCCTCTGCCACCATAAAGACAGAAGGACTTAGATCGTCTGCTGTCATTCCGTATCCAGCTAACATCTCGGACACTTCTTTTCCAGGAGTTGGTGAAACATAATAGCGTTTCACTTCTTTAACCCCTATATCAACTACATCGGTAGAATAAAACCATCCTCTCCAGAACCAGTCTAAATCAACCGCTGAAGCATCTTCCATGGTACGGAAAAAATCTTCGGGCGTAGGGTGTTTAAACATCCAGCGTTGAGCATAGGTCTTGAAAGCAAAATCAAACAATTCTTTCCCCATCACTGTCTCACGAAGAATATTGAGTGCTGTTGCTGGTTTTCCATAAGCATTAGGGCCTAACTGGAATACGTTTTCTGGGTTAGACATAATCGGGCTAATGAAATCTTGATTCCCCGACATATATCGCACTATTTTTGCTGGATCACCTCTTCGTGAAGGATAATCTTCTTGGAATTCTTGCTCTGTGAGGTATTGCATGAAGGTGTCTAATCCTTCGTCCATCCACCCCCATTGACGTTCGTCTGAATTAACAATCATCGGGAAGTAGTTGTGCCCTACTTCGTGAATAATAACACTAATCATTCCGTATTTTGTTCGATCGGAATAAGTTCCATCAGAGTTTGGGCGACCGTAATTCCAGCAAATCATAGGATATTCCATTCCTTGATTTTTTGCGTGAACAGAAACAGCTTTAGGGTAAGGATAGTCAAAGGTATATTTTGAATACACCTCTAGCGTATGGGCCACCACACGAGTGGAATATTCTTCCCACAAGGGATTTCCTTCTTTAGGATAAAGGGAAGAAGCTATTTTATTTTCTCCTCCAACTTTTACAACCATCATGTCCCAAATAAAACGTCGTGAAGTTGCAAAGCCAAAGTCACGCACATTCTCTGCCACAAAACGCCAAGTTTTTTTCTTGGTCGCTTTCACTTTTTCCTTTTCAATTACCTCATCCTGTGTTACAATCATCACAGGGTTATCATAGGTGTTTAAGGCTTTTTTGTAACGTTGAAATTCTGTTCTTGACAAGACCTCTTTTGGGTTTTGTAGGGTTCCCGTTGCTTCCATGATATGGTCTTCTGGAACGGTAATGTTAACCTCATAATTTCCAAAATTTAAAGCGAATTCTCCATTGCCCCAAAACTGGTAGTTTTGCCATCCCTCTACATCGTTGTAAACAGCTAGTCGAGGAAAGAACTGTGCAATCACATAAGCACGATTATCATCTTCAGCAAAATATTCATAGCCTGATCGCGCTCGATTTGTTACGTGATTATTGATTTTGTACCACCACTTGATAGAAAAGGTGTATTTCGCACCACTTGCTAGCGGAGCGGGTAAATCTACTCGCATCATCGTTTGATTAATGGTGTGACGCAGTGGACGCCCATTCGCATCTTTTACTGCTTCAATATTAAATCCACCAACAAATTTTTCTCCAGTGAATTCATCGACAAATGATTCTACTCGTCTAAAGCTAGGAGCACCTGAAGGGTTTTTTGCTCCTTGCATATCATTTTCATTTCGAATATTTTGATCGAGCTGAACCCACAAATAAGGCAATGCATCTGGGGAATTATTGGTATAAGTAATGGTTTCATTACCATATAATTTTGTGTTTTCATCGTCTAATTCGATGTCCATTTTGTAATCCACTTGCTGTTGATAGTAATCAACTCCAGGAGCTCCAGAGGCAGTTCTAAAGCGATTAGGCGTAGCAAACTCTTCATACAATTGCTTGAATTTGTTATCGTTTTTGTGTCCTTTTATCGCAGTAGAATCTTGTGCAAAAACTACCGTAGAAAAAAGCATACAGACTGAGGCAAATAGGAACTTTTTCATTCTCTAAAAATTTAAATTGGCGTTAAATATACTTTAATTTTTATTTATTGAAGCGGATAATTCACCGCTGTTTTTGTTTGACTTAACAAGAAACTTTTCTTTTTATGTGGTGTGCTTAAATGAAAGATGTTTTGTTGACCCGCTAGAAAATCCACTAAAAAGTCTGCAGTAATTTCAATGGATGAAAATTCTGAGGTATCGGTAAGAACTTCAGCATAAATGATCATTAGGTCGTCTCTATACTCACGTCCCAAGTAGTTTATCTTCTGTTTTTGACCATCGAGCTCAATCGCCAGACTAGTCAAATAAAAGTCTTTCACAAAGGCATCGATTGCTGCTGGATCAGAGTCGGGTAAAAAAACAATTTTCGCGCCCTTTTTTGCTTGCATCAACGCCTCAATATCATCTAGAAAAAAACGACTAGTCAATTGGATCTGCTTATTATCTGGCACCCATTTTAAAGTGCTAGTACTGAGGTAATACTCGTGTTGCTCTACAAAAGAGGATAATATTAACAGTAATGAAAATAAGATTTTACTCATTATTATAGTACGCTTTTTTAAAGTGATTAAACGCCTCTACAACCTCTTCATGCCTGTTCTTTTTAAAATGTTCTATTAAATCAGTGTTTTCGGAACAACCTAAAACAAAGTCGTAGATTTCTTCTGTTGTTAATTGATAATTTTCGGTAAAAAAATACACCCCATAAAATTTTATGACGGCAAAAACCGCGTCAAATTGAGCGTCTAATTTCCGTCTTTTTTTGAGTTTTTTATAGTAGCCTGAAAGGTGTTTATAGACCGCATCTATATTTATTCCACCAGAGATAGGCAATAATAAGGTAGATAAAATAAGACTTTTCCCAGAGACAATTTTCTCTTTTCGTTCTCCTTTAAATCCAGGAATTCCTACATCGTCAAAATTGATTTTTGGCTTGACATTACTTAAATCATTTGTAAGGCTACCGCTTAAATTGTGTGGCTTTAACACCACTTCATCTAACTCGTTCACAAAGGCCTCTAAATACACTGTGATTTCTTCTAATCCAAATATATCTTCACTAATGACTAACGCACGCTTCTTGTATTGAACCCCTGAAAAAATGAGCTGTTCCCCTTTTGCAACAGAAATCTCAAAATAGCCATTTATATCAGTAATCTCAGCTAATCCTCGATTTGAATTAATCACGTGTATTCCAGCAACTGCTAATTCTGGATGAGAGACTGTCCCACGTAGTAATTTATATTTTTGCGCTTTTAGTACTGTACAACACAAAAGAAAAAAAACAGAGATATATGTCCTGGATTTCAACGAATTTGCGTTTTATATTTTTCGCTTTGAAGAAATAAATATTCAATTAATTGAAATTCTCGGTCTTTTTTAAGCAGTCGGTCTGAAGGGAGTTTTTGGTCCATCTCGGCTAAAAAACCTACGACCTCTTCTGTTGTTAAACCCAGGTCTTCAGTAAAAAAACGTTCTTCAAAAATCATTGGGAGAACCTTTGAAGGAATAAGTGTTCGCGGCTCAGCATTATCTTTTGATTGAATGGCTTTTGCAAGTAATCTAGCGATATTAACAAGGTTAAGGCCATTGACTAGTTGCCCTTGTCGCATGATGGTGTTTTCAATTTTAGTGGACTTATCCTGGGTATAATCCACTTTTGAAAATTCTTCTTTCTTAAGATCGAGGAATTTTTGCGTATTCTCTGGCCCCACTACAATCTCGTCAAGGACATTTACTTTTTCATTTACTTCGACGACTAATCGGTTCTTTTTTAGAATCTCCTGGGTTAAGGTCAATGCCTTGATTCTAAATTGAACCGAAGAAAAAATAATTTCATCCCCTTCTTTTGCAAGGATTTCGAATTCACCTTCCCCATTCGTGATGGTATTTGTTTGCCCCGTATTATTGACCACATTAGCAGCAACAACATTAACGTTTCGATACAAGAGTTTTCCTTTGATCAATTGTCGTTTCTCTTGTGCAGCAACAATAATAAGGTGCAAACTAAAAAATAGTGTTAACCAATGTTTCATGAGTTAAAAATAGCAATTATCACCACAAAAACGGATGCTTGTGTTGTTAATTGTTACGTTAAAGTAGGAGAGAATTTTGAGCGGGAGACCGGGTTCGAACCGGCGACATTCAGCTTGGAAGGCTGACGCTCTACCAACTGAGCTACTCCCGCATTGATGCAAATATAGTATTTCTTTTAAAAGTAGTTTAAAAATTGAAGACGGATAATGGCAAAAGGAGGAACGATAGTATAAATCTCAAGCCAGATGAAATGACTATTGCTTTGTGAATACAAAAAAAATAAGTTGATCTACAACCATTTTTAAGCATTTGCACTTACTTTTGAGTGATGAGTAAGGTTATTGAAATAAAAGAGATTTCTGCAAAGAAGACCCACGCTGTTCGACATCCAATGCTGCGACAAGGTCGCCCAATAGAGGATTGTGTTTTTCAAGGTGATGAAGACAAGACGACTGTTCACCTAGGTGCATTCGAAGGAAAGGAATTGGTCGGGGTTATTTCTGCATACCAAAAGACTTGTCAAGACGAAGGACAATCTAAAGCTTATCAAGTGAGAGGTGTGGCTGTACTTGAAGAACATCAAAGAAAGGGAATAGGGCGTGAATTGATGGCACAAATAGAAGTGGTTTTAAGGAAAAAGAATGCGACTGTGATTTGGCTTAATGCCCGTGTAACGGCTTTTGAATTTTACACCTCACTACACTACATCCAAAAAGGAGATCCTTTTGAGCTCCCTTTAATAGGAACCCATTATTATTTTTACAAAGAATTATGTTGAAAAAGATCCGACTTTTTGTTTTGGCGTTCACTGTTAGTGCGCAGCTTTGGGGGCAAGCGCCCCCTAATGTTGACAAAGATTTACTTTTAGGCAAAAAAGAATTAGTCGCTACCCACCCAGAATACACCCTTTTACCGCAAGTCGCAGCAGCCTTTGAAAAAATGCAAATTGCTGCACAAAAAGACAGTATCGACTTAAAGATTGTTTCCAGCTTTAGAAGCTATGCCTCCCAAAAAAAAATCTGGAATAGAAAATACAAACGATTTATAAACGAAGGTTACACTGGGCCACAGGCTATTTCAAAAATCATCGAGTACTCTACTCTTCCTGGCACTTCTCGTCATCACTGGGGAACAGATATTGATATCATTGATGGCAATAAAAAAGTAAGGGGGGATGTATTGCTAGAAGAGCATTTTCACAAGGGTGCGTACAGGAAACTACAGCAGTGGTTGATTAAAAATGCTGGACAATTTGGTTTTGAAATTGTTTACACTAGCGACAGCTTACGTAAAGGATTCCTATATGAACCTTGGCATTACAGTTATACTGAAAGCTCAAAATATTTTCTCAAAATGTATCGAAAAATGAAGATGATCAAAAAGATTAAAAAGGATACAACCTTACTGGGAAATGAGTATATCACTGAAGCTTTTCTTCGTCGATATAATCGAGAGAATATTTTAGGAATCAACCCTTCACTCAAAGACTAACTACTTTAATCGCATCAATTTGATTAATCCCTCAAATCGTCTTCTTGAAATGGGTAAAGAATCTCCACTGGTTAACTCACAATAATTTCCAGCACGCTTATTTATATTAATCAATGCATTAAGATTGATTAAATAAGAATTGTGAATGCGGTAAAAGTGTTCTTCTTCTAACATGGTTTCATAGGCGCCTATGGGTCGAGAAGAAATGATTTTACGCTTCTTGTCCTTGAGATAAAATTCGGTGTAACGTCCCGCAGATTTCAAATATACAATATCATCAGGCTGAATAAAATCAACCCTATCCATTCCAGAGACAGTAATAAAGTTCATGGGTTGTTTTCCCAAGATTGTTTTAGACAACTGGTCGAGTTGCCCCCTGTCGAGGAATTCCTGATTGTGAATTTGTTCTCCCACCCTATTGACTGCATCAATCAAATCGTGAATAATAATGGGCTTAAATAAATAATCAGTTGCATTAAATCGAAAAGCTTTTACCGCATATTCATCATACGCAGTAGTGAAAATTACATGAAAGGGAACTACATCAAACTTTTCTAAAATCCTTATTGAATTATCTTTTCCTAGGTGGATGTCTAAAAACAATAAATCAAAATCCGTATTAAGGACTACTTCTTTGGCTTCTTTATAGGTTGTACACTTGGCAATTACCTCTACCGTAGGACAGTTTTTCTTAATAAAGTAGGACAACAAATCCATGTTGTTTTTCTCGTCCTCAACCAATATTGTCCTTAATTTTTTCATGTTCCTCTTTTTTGGTTGTTTTTAACTTTTTTTTCTGCTTGGGTAGTACAAGCGTTGCTTTTGTTCCAGCCAGTTTGTTTTCTACGATAACATCTTCGAGATAAAATTCAGATTTTTCTTTGAAGATATAATTGAATGAGTCGATGCGTTGTTTTAGAATATCGGTAGCATAAGAATTGGGTTTCATTTTACTTTTACCAGAGGTGTTATTCATTTGAGCTTGCTTTCTTCCCACCCCATTATCCTCTACCGTAATGAACATCCTGTCTTCTCCTAATACGATAGTGAGATGAATATGTCCACTATAATTTAGGGGCGCAAGACCGTGAAGTATTGCGTTTTCAACAATAGGCTGTATCAACATGGGTGGTATCGAATGCGTCTTTTGCTCATTTAATGAAGGAATACTTTTAAAAAAGGCGATGGGATGTGAAAGACGCATGTTTTGGAGAATGATATAGTCTTTTAAATAGGCGATTTCATCGGCGATTGTCATGTTTTCGTCTTTTGACATCTCTAAGGTTTTTCTTAGAATGTTTCCAAAGATCCCGATGTATCGATTGGCTTCTTCTTCTCCTTTTAACAGCATCACACTTTGGATCCCATTCAAGGTATTATAGATAAAGTGGGGGTTCATTTGCGCCAACAATGATTTTGCCTCTAAACGCGCAACCTGTGATTTATAGGCAGTGCGCTGCCTAGTGCGATCTTGCCCAAAATAGACGATGAGCATTATTGTGACTACATTGCTAATAAATAAGGGGAGTGCAATATCACCTTCAAAAAAATTCATAATTCATCATAGTTAGGTTAAGTTTCCCTTTAAAGGGTAGAATTAAAGATACAAAAGTTTACTTTAATATGCATTTTTCATTTGGGGTTTGATGCAGATTGATTCCAAAGTATAAAAAAACTCCTATACTTGTATAGAATTAAGCTTTAAATCTTAAACAGCTATGAAAAAGTCGTATTACAATCCAGCAGATTTGAAAAAGTTTAGTGCCATTACAGAATGGAATGAAGCGCTAGGCGAAAAATTTTTTGAGTATTATTCAAGTGTCTTCAAAGAGGGGCATTTATCTGCTAGAGAAAAATCATTAATTGCCCTAGCAGTATCTCACGTGGTCCATTGTCCATATTGCATTGATGCTTACACAAAAGATGGTCTTGAAAAAGGGATCGAAAAAGAGGAAATGATGGAAGCAGTTCATGTGGGGGCAGCAATAAAAAGTGGTGCAGTTCTTGTTCATGGCGTACAAATGATGAATCGACACGATCAATTGAGCATGTAATTTATGACCACAAAATCCTTAAAAGCACGACAAAACGAGCTTTCGAATACTCAACGACAACTCGATATTTTATCGAATGGGATTTTTAAAGATGGGAGCCTTCCCACCTTTAAAGAAAAACTCAAGTCCCATCGACTCGAGGCGATCCTTCCAAAAAAACTAAGCATCCTTCAAATCAACCTTGGCTATATGTGTAATCAAGTGTGCGCCCATTGTCATGTTGATGCAGGACCCGACCGGAAGGAAATGATGCTAGAAACCACCATGGAAGAGTGCCTCAAGGTCATGCGAGAAAATGCCATTGAAACGGTTGATCTCACGGGTGGAGCGCCAGAAATGCACCCAAAGTTTAGATGGTTTGTCGAACAAATTCGGCAACAAACAAAGGTTGAAGAAATCATTGTACGATCTAATCTCACCATTATAATGGCCAATAAGAAGTATCACGACCTTCCAGAATTTTTTGCCTTACACAAGGTTCATGTCATTTCATCCCTGCCATTTTACAAACGAAATAAAACCGATCGCCAACGCGGCTCAGGGGTTTTTGATCAATCCATTAAAGCTTTGCAAAAACTCAATGCAGTAGGCTATGGTAAAGTTGATACTGCCCTCGAATTAGACTTAGTTTACAATCCATCTGGGGCCTTTCTCCCAGGGGATCAAAACGCATTAGAAAATGATTTTAAAAAGGCCTTAAAAGAAGATTTTGCTATTGAGTTCAACCAGCTTTTTACCATAACAAATCTCCCGATTAGTCGCTTTTTAGACTATTTGATCGCGTCCGAAAATTATGAGGAATACATGCACACCCTGGTAGAGGCTTTTAACCCCACTGCAGCTAAAAATGTCATGTGCACGAATACCCTATCGGTAAACTGGGAAGGTTATTTATTTGATTGTGATTTCAATCAAATGCTCGAATTAAAAGTAGCTGGGAACCATCAACACATTAGCAACTTTAACAGTGAAGCACTGGGAAAAAGGGAAATCTTATTATCTCAACACTGTTATGGCTGTACCGCTGGAGCTGGTAGTAGTTGTCAAGGAAGTATTGCCTAAAGAGAAAATGGTGAAAAAAAAATTACTGCTTGTCTTTTGTAAAAACCCTCAATTAGGGAAAGTAAAAACACGCTTAGCCAAAACTATCGGTAATGAGAAAGCACTCCTAATTTATCAAGCCTTACTCGAAAAAACAGCCGATGTACTCACACAACTCAACCATGACATTCATCTTTACTACAGCGACACAATCCAATCCCACGATTATTTTACGGGAATTGTGACAAAAAAAATGAAACAAGAGGGAGTTGATCTAGGAGAACGAATGGCTCATGCTTTTAAAATGGGATTTCAATCCTATGATGCAGTAGTTATTATTGGAACAGATCTATGGACGCTGGAAGCTAGCGATATCAATGAGGCTTTTATGGGGTTAGAAAAAAACGATGCAGTAGTAGGACCATCCATGGACGGAGGATATTACTTACTGGGAATGAAAAAATTTATTCCACAACTTTTCACCCATAAAGTATGGGGAACCTCATCCGTACTCCCCCATACATTAAACGATTTAAAACCATTTCAACATCATTTATTAAAAGAAAAAAATGATGTTGACACCATTACAGATTTAGAAGAATACCCAACATTAAACGCCATCGTATCATGATTAAAGAATTGAACGAAAGTGTTCGCTTTTTAACATCCAAAGGAATTGAACAAAATGCCATTGGAATTATTCTAGGCACCGGCCTGGGGGATCTCATCGAGCACATGAGCATCAGCCTAGAGATTCCCTACAGTGAAATCCCCCATTTTCCTGCCTCAACCATGGAATTTCATAAAGCCCGCCTACTCTATGGTCACATTAATGGAAAAAATGTACTCGTCTTTGAAGGGCGCTTTCACGCCTATGAAGGTTTAAGCTATTTTGAAATCACTTATCCCATTCGTTTAATGCATCAACTGGGAGTAAAAAACCTCATCATTAGCAATGCTGCAGGAGCAATTAATCTGAGCTATAAAAAAGGTGAAGTCATGTTAATTGAAGATCATATCAACCTTCAAGGCGGTTCCCCTTTAGCTGAAAAAGGGAGTGAACAACTGGGGGAACGCTTTGTTGACATGAGTGCACCCTATTCTCCCTCATTGATTGCCTCAGTAAAGTCCATCGCTAAAAACAAAAAAATCAAGCTCAATAGCGGAGTTTATGTCGCGGTGATGGGACCACAACTGGAAACAAAGGCCGAGTATCGCTATTTAAAAATCATAGGGGCAGATGCCGTGGGCATGTCCACCGTTCCCGAAGTAATTGTCGCCAATCAACTTCAAATGAATTGCATTGCCTTTTCTGTATTAACCGATGAATGTAATCCCGATGATTTACACCCCATTAATATTGAGGACATCATGGCTGCGGCTAAAAAAGCGGAACAATCTTTGATTGTTCTAGTCAAAGAATTAATTTCAACACTCTAATTCCATTTCACAATGAGTTATCTCGACGTAACAAAAGATGTATATAAAGAAGCTGCTTTAACCCCAGATGTTGGGTTGTGTTGTACCACTACCCCCATTTGGCAATTTCCTGGCCTGTCTATCCCCACCATCATGCAAGAAATGAATTATGGCTGTGGTTCAACAGTTCACCCCAGAGATTTAGTCAATCAACCAAAAATCCTCTATGTAGGTGTGGGCGGTGGCATGGAGCTCCTCCAGTTTTCTTACTTTTCTAGACAAAAAGACGGTGTTATCGGTATTGACGTAGTAGATGAAATGCTAGAAGCTTCCCGTAAAAATTTTCAAGTTGCAGAAGAACAAAATGACTGGTTTAAATCGGAATTTGTTCGCCTTGAAAAAGGAGATGCCCTACAACTTCCCGTAGAAGACGAGAGCATTGATGTTGCGGCACAAAACTGCCTTTTCAATATTTTTAAAGTGGAAGAACTCAAAAAAGCATTGGAGGAAATGTATCGGGTTTTAAAACCTCACGGAAGACTGGTCATGAGTGATCCCATCTGTGAACAACCCATGAATACCACCCTTAGAGAAGATGAACGTCTTCGTGCACTGTGTTTATCGGGGTCCATTCCTTTAGCTGATTATGTGAAAATGTTAACAGATGTAGGCTTTGGCACCATTGAAATACGAGCAAAACGTCCCTATCGCATTTTAGATGCAAACCACTACCCCACAGAGGAAACCATTTACATTGAAAGTGTTGAAGTGTGTGCCATTAAAGATCCTATGCCAGAAGATGGCCCCTGTGTCTTTACGGGTAAAACGGCTATTTACTATGGAGACGAAGACTTTTTTGACGATAAAAAAGGTCATGTTCTTTTACAAAACCAGCCGTTAGCTATTTGCGATAAAACCGCTGCAGCCCTTAACGGTCTCAATCGAAACGACCTCTACATTAGTGATTCTACTTTTCATTATGACGGTGGAGGTTGTTGTTAAAAACACATTAATATGCGTCCCTATTTTACCCTTTTTGTTTTCCTGTTTTCTTTAAGCCTTTTTGGGCAAAAAAATATGCATGAAGTATGGACTTCGGCTTTGAAGCAATATGTCGATCAAGATGGAAAAGTCAATTATGCTGAGTGGAGGGAGGATACAGTCTTACTGGACAACTATCTCAAAACTTTAGAAGAAAATCCCCCCGCAGACTATTGGTCAAAAAATGATTCATTAGCCTATTTTATCAATGCTTATAATGCGGTTACCGTAAAATTAATTTTAGATCATTACCCCTTAAAAAGCATTCGAAAACTGATTACCCCCTGGCGATTCAAACGTTTTAAACTTGATGGGGAAAAAATTTCACTTAACCACATCGAGCACGAAATTCTTAGGAAAATGAACGAGCCTAGAATTCATTTTGCCATCAACTGTGCCTCGGCTTCTTGTCCTAAATTATTGAATACTGCCTTTTATTCTCATACAATGGAAAAGCAATTAGAAGCTGTGACCTATGATTTCATCAACGATGAAAAACGCAATAAACTCACTGAAAAGGAAATGACTATTTCACGTATTTTTCAATGGTTTGCTGGTGACTTTGGTTCAAAAAAAGAACGGCATGCTTTTTTGCGAAAATACGCCCAGCAACCTGTGTCGAAAAACGCAAAAATTCGCTTTTTAAACTATGACTGGAGTCTCAACGAGTGAAAAAGGAATTTCTATTATTATTCCCATTTACAACGAGGCAAAAAACCTAGCTCGTTTCATTGACACCTTATTTTCGGCTTTGGCGCAGCCTCATCATCAAATCATTTTTGTCGATGGTGGCAGTCAAGACAACAGCTGTGAAATCATAGAAAACACCCCTAGGTGTTACTTAATTCACGCCAAAAAAGGCCGGGCAAAACAGATGAACGCCGGTGCGCTACACGCCCAGTATTCTCTCTTGTATTTTTTGCATGTGGATTGTATTCCACCCCAGGGATTTGACGAACTTCTATACCATCAAATCAAGAAAGGAAAAAAAGCGGGATGTTTTCAATTGAAATTTGATCACTCCCATTTTTTATTAGACATGGCCGCTTATGCGACCAAATTCAACTCGCGCTTTTGTCGAAGTGGCGACCAATCTCTTTTTGTAGATAAAACCCTATTTGAGGCATTTAATGGCTTTAATGAAGACTACCACATTTGCGAGGACGTAGAACTGATTGATCGATTGTACAAAGCAAATGAATTTACTGTTTTACCTCAAAAAATCGTTACCTCGGCCCGTCGTTTTAGAGAAAATGGTGTTTTACGATTGCATTTTCATCATGGAATGATTCACATGATGCGCTACTTAGGCACTCCACCAGAAAGCCTTTATCGCTACTATTCACGCTTTGTAAAATAGCGCCTTAAAACATCTTCGGCCAGTTTGTTTTGTGGACTAAATCCTGTGTGCATTTCTCCACCAGCCTTTTCATGGTTTGGAAACCATTTCCAAACAAAGCCACCTTTCCACCATTTCTTTGGCATAAAATGCCTCAACAGGGCTTCCATGGCCATCGCTTGCATTTGTGGGTCATAGTGTGAGGCAGCAGTACGGTAATCCCAAGGGCGGCTCAAGGGATCTGGAATACTGCGATACCCCATCTCGGTAAAGAGAATAGGGCGGTCCATTTGTTGACTTAATTGTGCCATGGAAGAACTAGCTGTGCTCCATCTTTTATCGATAGAATCTAGGGTAGCGGGCAATGGTCCTTTTAAAGGGAAATAGGCATTGACACCGATGTAATCTAGGGCATCCCAAAAAGACACCCCTTCGTATTGATCCCAATTCTCTGCATAAACCAGTTTTCCTCGATACACTTTTCTTACTGCTTGAATTAAATCCCTCCAAAATTGTGGGTCCTTTTTGACCATAGAAGACAATTCTGTACCGATACAATAAAGTGGTAATTGAAACTTTTCTGCTAACTGTGCAAAATGCAGTATGAAATCACGGTAGGAGGATTTCAATTCCTGCCAGTCGTGTTCATTAGGTGGATTGATTTTTCCAGTATAGACTCCTTTACTAATCCAGATTTGAGGCTTGAGCATCACTTGAATATTAACTGCTTGAAATAACGGAATCATCGCTTCGATGCCAGCAGTGGTCTCTCCCTTCCACTGCCATGATGTATCAAAACGAACCTTACTATCCTCAATCGAATCTAAATAGCCAAAGGGCATCAAGCTCACGTAATTTGCGCCCAGCTTCTCAACGGGAGTAATATGTGCTGGAAGAATATTCTCTTTTGTCCCCACATAACTTACCCCATTCATTTTTTGACCAAAAGCAATAGAAATAAGTCCAATAAAAAAAAGCCAAAAGCAGCGATGAATTTTCATGCTTTTAAGGTAGAAAAGCCTTTGCACTTATACAATTACGTAAGTAACAAATAGTAAGGAGTATAAACCATTACAGCAATTAAAGCTGTGATGATGATATAAATAAAAATAAAACCTGCGATGGAGAATAAGTCATCTGCTTCTTTAAAAAGGGGATAATAATGCTTTAAAAAAAGGAGGGATAATAGCCCAATAAGGGCGGTAAAAAAGATGAACATAGGTTATGATTTGGGTCATTGAATTATTGAACAGAAAGACAGGTGGCGCATAGTTCCTCACGAACAAAATTCCACCCTCTAACACACTCGGCATAAATTTCATCTGCTTGTGGAAAGCTCGAGAAATCGCCTTGCTCTACTGTGAGTAGTACCCCTTTACTGTGGGGAGAAAGTTTAAATCGCAGCTCCGATGTATGTCCGTGAAGACCATCGCGCTGGTGTAGTATAGAGAAACGCAATAAGGAATAAGGCGTATATTCTAATAAGGTCCCTTTTACATGTGCAGTAAACGACCCATCGGGTTGTTGTTCTTTCCATGTGGCACTGCTTCCTTCTACCCATGAACAATGCAATTGACAATTGTACATATATCGCGCTGTCAACTCTGGTAAAGTTAAGGCAGACCAAACATTTTCTTTTGTGGTAGCTAATGGGAGTTCCAGTTTCGCCCAAAGTGGTTTTTTCATCGTTCTAAGGTTTAAACGCCTCTTCCTTATCCCGCTTCAATAGCGACACAAAAAGAGGAAATAAGATTTGGTCTTCCTAAGATACACATTTTTCAAAAAGCAGAAAATAGCTTACCTTGGACTAAATACAAATTTATGGCGTCCCAGTCTCCCATTATCATTATTGGCAACGGTATTGCAGGAACCACTCTTGCAAGAAACATTCGCAAAAAAAGTGAGCAGCCCATTTTAATTATCTCTAAAGAAAGTGACTACTTTTTTTCAAGAACCGCCTTGATGTATGTTTATATGGGACACCTCAAATGGGAACATTTAATGCCCTATGAAAAGGATTTTTGGGCAAAAAATAAGATTGATTTATTACGGGCCGAAGTCACACAAATCAACGCCAAAGAAAAAATTGTCGTCCTAGCAAATGGACAACACCTCTCCTATGATTCGCTTGTCTTAGCTACAGGATCAACCCCCAATAAATTTGGGTGGAAAGGCCAGGACCTTAAGGGCGTTCAAGGGCTTTACAGCAAACAAGATTTAGATCAACTCACCGCAGCTACACCAAAAATAAAAGAAGCGGTGGTCGTGGGTGGTGGACTCATAGGAATCGAACTAGCCGAGATGCTGCACAGCCGTGGAATTCACGTCACTTTTTTAGTGCGCGAAAAACATTTCTGGAACAGTGTCATTGCAGCTCAAGAAGGAGACATGATTGCACAACATATTTTACGCCATGGCATCGATCTTAGGATGGAAACTAATTTAACAGAAATTCTCGCCGATGATGATGGACATGCAACCGCTGTTTTGACCGATAAAGGCGATCGAATTCCTTGCCAAATGGTGGGGCTAACTGCTGGAGTTCGACCCAATGTTGATTTTTTAAAAAACAGTGAACTTAAATTAAATCGCGGGATTTTAGTCAATCAATATTTAGCCACAAACCTTCCCGATGTTTACGCAATAGGAGATTGCGCCGAACTTCTCACCCCCCTCTCCCATCGTCGATCCATAGAAGCCGTGTGGTATGTGGGACGCATGATGGGCGAAACACTCGCCCAAAGTTTAACCGGTGATCTCACAACATATCAACCGGGACACTGGTTCAATAGTGCGAAGTTTTTTGATATTGAATACCAAACCTATGGGCAAATTTCGCCCAAACCAAACGAAAATGAAACGCACTTCTGCTGGAAACACCCACACAAAGACTGTCTAATTCGCATTGCCTACCATCCTGTAACCCATCTATTTTTAGGCATTAACACCTTTGGTATTCGTATGCGACATGAGGTGTTTGACCATTGGTTAAACGAGGGGATAAAAGTAGAAAGTGTAATCGAACAACTAGCCGAGGCAAATTTTGACCCCGAATTCTACCCTCAATACGAACCACAAATACGCGCACAATGGCAAAATCAATTCGTTTAACATTAGCCAACGGAAAAAACCTTGGCCTTTTATTAGGACTAGGAGGGTTAATCCTTTTACTCATTCCTCTTTTTAACTCTACTTTTTCGGGCTCTTCTGTGGGTTTTATCTGCAGTTTAGTTTTGATTAGCTTGGGCACTGTACTTTACAGTGATGGCCTTTATAAAGGGACACTACCAGGGATAAAAAACAACGGTGTATGGTTTGACGGCCTCTCTTCTAGAGGGGTGCTGGGATGGTTTGTGGGAATCGCACTAACCGCCTTTTATATTGCCCTATACTTCTACCCTGAAACCTTAGGGTACAGTAGCGAAGGAAGTACAGGCCTTGTTGCGTTTTTTGACCATTTAAGTTTAGTTTTAAATGGAAATCCTGCCACACAATGGTTTGTCTATGGAACACTTTATACCCTGGCCATTCTAATTTTTGGGGTAAAATTCATCTTAAAATACCGACACAATCGCTATCAAATCATTCGCACTCTATCGGTGATGTTTTTCCAACTGGGTTTTGCGTTTTTAATCCCTGAACTTTTAGCTTTATTCCATCCTGACACTCCCTATTTTGCAAAGGACTTAAAAAACATGTGGCCGTTGAATTATTACTTTTTTGAATCCTGGCATTTAAAAAATATGTTAACGGGAGGTAAGCTAGGGTTATTGATGCTTTTTTCTGGTATTGCAATGATTTTTATCGTTTCTCCCATTTTAACCTATTTGTATGGAAAGCGATGGTACTGTTCTTGGGTATGTGGATGTGGTGCTTTAGCTGAAACTGCAGGAGACCCTTTTCGACAGCTTTCCAGCAAAAAAATCAGTGTGTGGAAACTCGAGCGATGGTCAATACACTTGGTTTTAGTGATTGTTTTTTTGACGACCATTGCGGTCATATGGTCCTTTTTAGCACGTAATGCTTCTTTGGTAGGGTTTTCAAAAGAAAGCTTTGTAATAGCTGTGGTGGTGTTTTTATTTACTTTGATGGGAATCATCTATTATTTTAAGCGAAAAGAAATGGATAAAGATGCCCTCTACAGCATGATCAGTTTGGGTTGTATTATTGCTGGAACAATTGCCATTCAAGCTTTTTCTGGAGAGAAAAATATTTTATTCCTCAAGAGTTATACGTTGACAAAATGGTATGGGTTTTGGATTGGGGCGGCTTTTTCTGGCGTACTAGGGGTAGGTTTTTACCCGATTTTAGGTAGTCGCGTTTGGTGTCGCTTTGGCTGTCCTATGGCAGCCATATTAGGATTGCAACAACGATTACTTTCGCGTTTTCGCATCAGTACAAATGGAGGACAGTGTATTTCTTGTGGAAACTGCTCTACCTATTGCGAAATGGGCATTGATGTTCGCGCCTATGCACAAAAAGGACAAAACATTGTTCGCTCGTCTTGTGTGGGTTGTGGGATTTGCTCTGCCGTATGTCCACGAGGAGTATTAAAACTTGAAAATGGACCAGTGGCTGGACGAACGAATCTTCCTAATTTTCCCCTAGGGAATACACGTTAAAAAAGTAACTTGAGCCACAAAAGAATTCTCTTCTATGTCCATCATTAAGGTCATTATCCCTGCATTTAACGAGGAGGCTTCCATAGGGAAAGTCATTGCAGAAGTCCCTTCTATTGTGGAAGAAATTGTAGTCGTAAACAATCACTCTACCGATGCTACTGCAAGGGTGGCTTCAATGGCTGGAGCAACTGTTCTCTTAGAAGAAAAGAAAGGCTATGGCCATGCTTGCCTTAAAGGAATCGACTATTTGTCAACAGCTGGGAAGACCCCAGATATCCTGGTTTTTCTCGATGGCGACTATTCTGATTACCCCGAGGAATTAACTACCGTCATCCAACCGATTGTTGATGGAAAGGCGGATTTTGTCGTTGGGGCAAGGGTAAAGTCGTTACGGGAGAAGGGATCGCTTACGCCGCAACAAGTAGTTGGAAATGGGCTAGCTTGCTTTTTAATGCGGGTTTTGTACGGTTCTCGCTTTACCGACCTTGGACCCTTTAGGGCCATCAAATGGGAAACATTAGAAAGACTCAAGATGAAAGACAAAACCTATGGATGGACAGTAGAGATGCAACTCAAAATCTTGCGCTATCAAATTGCCTATGAAGAGGTTTGGGTTTCATATAAAAGAAGAATAGGGGTGTCAAAAGTTTCTGGAACGGTAAAAGGAACTATATTTGCAGGAGTGAAAATTATAGGGTGGATTTTCAAACACTACTTTTCCAAATAAGAATAACATGGACTACTTCTGGTTAAACATTTCCTTCATAGTGATGGGATTGTATGCCATTTCATTGTTGCTGGTATTTTTTTACAGCCTAGCACAACTCAACTTACTGTTTAATTACAAAAGAGCTCAAAAAAATAAGCCTGAATTAACCTTGCTGGACACCAGCGATCTTAGTAAAGTCCCTTATGTGACCATTCAATTGCCCGTTTTCAACGAATTATATGTCATAGAGCGTTTACTCAAGTGCATCAATGAGATAGAGTACCCCAGAGAACGGCTCGAAATTCAAGTGCTAGATGATTCAACCGATGAATCGGTAGCTTTAACAAAAGGGATTGTGGACACCCTTCAAAAAGAAGGACTTGACATTGTACAAATTCGCCGTAAAGACCGTGTAGGCTTTAAAGCAGGTGCCCTAAAAGAAGGCCTAAGCATCGCAAAAGGAGAACTAATCGCTATTTTTGACGCAGACTTCCTGCCGCGTAAAAACTGGTTACTACAAACTGTTCCACAATTTGATCACGATGACATAGGCGTTGTACAAACCCGCTGGGAACACATCAATCACGACTATTCTATTCTAACCGAAGTTCAAGCATTTGCCCTAGACGCTCACTTTACACTAGAACAAGTAGGACGTAATGCCGAGGGCCATTTTATTAATTTTAATGGAACGGCTGGAATCTGGCGAAAAGAAACCATCATTGATGCAGGAAACTGGGAGGGAGATACTTTAACCGAAGATTTAGATTTAAGCTATCGCGCTCAACTCAAGAACTGGAAATTCAAATACTTGGAAGATGTAGAAACCCCATCAGAACTTCCCGTTGTAATGAGCGCCATTCGCTCTCAACAGTTTCGATGGAACAAAGGTGGAGCAGAAAATTATCAAAAAATGATCAAAAAGGTCATGAATAAAAAAGAGCTTCCATTAGGAACAAAGATGCATTCCATACTACACCTTTTAAACAGTACGATGTTTTTGAATGTATTGGTGGTTGGGATTTTGAGTATTCCCATGCTTTACATTAAAAACGAATGGGGACACCTGGCATGGTTCTTTAAGGTCTCGTCTTTATTCATTGTGAGCACCATTATCTTTTTCTACTGTTACTGGGAATTATACCGCATAAAAAAAGGAAGTGGATTACTTCAATTCCTGGAATACACAAAGACGTTTTTTACTTTTTATACCGTTGCGATGGGCTTTTCTTTTCACAATGCAGTTGCGGTATTAGAAGGACACAGAGGAAAAAGGAGTGAATTTGTTCGCACCCCAAAATTCAATATTCAAGGATTAAAAGATTCGTGGAAAAACAATAAGTACATCCCAAAGAAAGTGCATAAGAACACTGTTGTTGAAGGGATGCTAGCCCTTTATTTTTTATTTGGGATGTACAGCGCTTTTCATGTAGGAGAAGCAGGAGATTTTGGTTTATTCCCATTTCATCTATTGCTGTTTGTTGGCTTCGGCTTTATCTTTTTGAATTCATTTAGAACACAGGGATAATGTTCGGGGGAAACCCATTGCGCAGGGTGTGTTTCACTGTTTTATTAGCAGTGGTTTATGTGTGGTTTGGGTATTTTACCCCGCGAGAAGAAAGTAGTACTGTCCTTTTATTATTTGCTTGTAGCTGGGGATTAACCTTTGGGGTATTAAAGAACAGTTCTTTACAGCAACAATTCTGGCTGGGACTCTTGTTTCGTTTTCTATTACTCTTTGCATTACCCTGGTTATCTCAGGACTTCTATCGCTTTATCTGGGACGGTTTGCTGCTACAGCATGAAATTAATCCCTATGCCTTTACCCCTAACGAACTCATGGCAAACAATACTCTTTTCAATCCCATCATAAAAGACGAACTTTTTATAGGAATGGGAGAATTGAGTGCGCAACATTACTCGAACTATCCCCCGGTGAATCAATTAGGTTTTGCTTTCTCAGTTAATTGGTTTCCACAGCACTTATTGGGCACTGTAGTAATCATGCGTTTACTGATAATTTTATCGGAAATGGGCCTCTTTTTTATCCTGAAAAAACTTTTAAGGTATCTTAAATTACCACAGAACCGAATTGGCTGGTACTTCCTCAATCCTCTAGTGATTATCGAATTAACTGGAAATCTTCATTGGGAAGGGGTGCTGCTTTTTTTCTTTGTGACAGGGTGGTGGTTATTGCTAAAAAAGCAAGATTTACTCGCCGTAATTTCCTTTGCCTTCTCTATTGCAACAAAACTTATTCCGCTGTTGTTATTACCCGTTTTTGCCCGTTACATTCCATGGAAAAGAACACTCAAACTCGTTGTTTTAGGCTGCCTTAGTTTAGGGATAATCTTCCTTCCTTTCTTTAAGGATATAGGGATGGAAAATTATTTTGCCACCTTACAACTTTGGTTTAAAAACTTTGAATTTAATGGTAGCTTTTACTATATCATTCGCTGGATAGGCTATCAAATAAAAGGCTATAATATTATCCGGCAATGGGGCGAAATTGCCCCTTGGATTATTGCTGGTTTCGTGTTATTGTTTTCTTTGGCAAAGCCAAAAAAGAATGCCCAAGAAGTCTTTAGCAGTATGTTACTTTTATTAACCATCTACTATTTAATGGCCTCAATTGTTCACCCCTGGTATGTGATAAGCTTGGTACTGTTAAGTTTGTTTACTTCCTACCGTTTCCCCTTAGTGTGGAGTTGTTTCATCCCTTTGAGCTATATTACTTATGCTCACCCCAGGTTTCAAGAAAACTATGTGATCATTGCCATAGAATACAGCATTGTTCTAGCGGTAATGTTTTATGAATACTGGCGAAAAAAACCCTTATTTGAGCATCTTTAACAAATTGATCTCATGTTCCCCTAGTTGACGAAAACGCCCACGGGGTAAATCTTTTTTTGTCAAATGAGCATAGGTGACTAAATCTAATTGTTCGATGGCATACCCCACAGCTTCAAAAATTTGATGTACCGCCTTATAGGTTTGATCATGGATTTCGATGCCCACAACCCGCTTTGGTTCTCCACGAATAAAGCTAATTTCCTCTACCATTAGGATTTTATTTCGATCGATTTGAATTCCCTTCTTTATTTTTTCAACGGCTTCCCCTGTCAAGTTTTTATCTAAAACGACCTGATAGATTTTTTTGACCTTTGTGTTTAGACTGCGCAATTTTGCCATCATTTGCTGGTCATTGGTAAACAGTAATAAACCTGTGGTAGAACGGTCCATTGCGTGAACGGGATCGATTCTGTATGGAGCTGCTTTTGCAATTAATTCCAGGACATCTTTTTTGTAATTCCCTTTTTTTACAGCAGCTAAAAAACCTTTGGGTTTATTCAACAATACATAGGTGGGTTTATTCGCATTGATGCGCTGTCCATCAAAGCGTACATCGTCTCCAGGCTGGACTTGATACCCCATTTCTGTTATGATTTTCCCATTTACTTTTACTGTTCCAAGTTCGATGTGCATATCGGCTTCTCGACGGGAACACAAGCCAGAGTTTGCGATGAATTTGTTGAGTCGTATCGTAGTTGCTTTTGGCATTTTATTGTTCGTTATCGTGAATATTAAGGGTGGATTGTCGTGTTGTATTAAGTGTTAGCTGTGTCACATCTGGGCGAGAATAATGTCCTACTGGATCAAAGTTTTGTCGCTCTTCATAAACCTTATCTAAAAACAGGGTGTGGCAAAAAACACCTTCTTTGTCAAGTATCGGCTCTACCAGCCACTCCCCGTTAGGTCCAGCGATCGCAGAGCCACCGTTTGCCAAAACCGCTGGGGCATTTTCAAGAAGTTCTTCCAGGTGTGGAGTACCCGCTGGAAAATCTGTTTTACGCATTAAACTAGAGACCGAAACCATGTAGGAACGAGACTCTCTTGCGACAAAACGAGTAATGTCTTTTGTGTTGTGCTCTCCACCGGGCCAAACGGCTACATGCAAGTTTTCACCTTGTGCATAGAGTGCAGCACGAGGTAGTGGCATCCAATTCTCCCAGCAATTTAATCCGCCCAAGGTAAACCCGTTCAAATCGTGTACTTTCAAACCATTACCATCTCCAGGCGCCCAGGTTAAACGCTCGTCATAGGTGGGTTGTAATTTCCTATGTACCGATTGAATTTGACCTGTTTTATCGATGTAAACCAAAGAACAATACAAGCTATGCCCTCCACGGTCTTTTGCACGTTCTATGATTCCCACATATGCAGCTAACGATAATTCTCTTGACAAGGCACAAACCTCTGCTAAATCTCCTGCTTCAATTTGAATCGCATTGTTGACATAATGGGCATGCAGCGTTTTATTGACTGGCAGTTCCCATTTTGCCCCTTGCGTTAAGGCAAGCCAAAAAGGATAACCCGGTAAAAAACCTTCCCCAAAGATGATTAAATCGGCTTTTTGATGGGATGCATCAAGCATGGCTTCCTTTAACTTTGTCAAGGTAGCTGTTTTATTTAACCATACCGGGGCTAGCTGCGCCATGGCAACAGTAATGCTTTGACTCATAGTAGTTCCTTAAATTGAATATCGCACAAGAGCGATACTAGCTACTCCTGCTAAAATTAATACTTTCAACAAATTGTGAAGCCAAAGATACGTCTTTTGCTCCTGGGCACTCCATAAGAGAATCAATATTCCCAATAGAAAAGGTAAACTGGCCACAAAATAAAAAAACATCATCCCCAATTGTTCTTTTTCAACCAAAAGGAAAAAAACGGGAATTGTAGCTAAAAATAGAAGACAACTCAATATCCATTTAGTGGTTTTCACCCCAAAAACAACGGCTACCGTACTGTAGTTTCGCACCCAATCGCCTTTGAAGTTTTGCAAATCTTTAATCAAATCCCGAATGAGAATAATCAAAAACAAAAAACTTGCATGATACATCACCCATGCCGATAGATTGTTAAAATACAAGCTCATAGCAAAAAAAGGGCTAATCGCTAGTATCGCAGCAAAAACATTACTCGCCCAAAAGGTTTTTTTGAGCATATGGCTATATAGCCAAATGGCCATCATATAAGCCATAAAAAAAAGAGCGGCTTTATAACTCACCATAAACGACAAAAAAAGACTCAATACATTAAAAAAACCATAGTAAATCAACTGCTTTTTTGGTGAAATAAGATGATGCAAAACATACTGTTGCGGGCGGTTAATTCTATCTTTTTCTGCATCGTAGAAATTATTGATTAAATAGCCAGCAGCAATGGCAAAAGAAGAAGCCAAGACCAACAAAAACAAACGGTAATCCCCCAGATGCTCTAACCAGGTTTTTTGTGGTGCAAGTATGTAGCGTGCACTAAGGTATTGGGCTGCGGCTAGAACAATGATGGTATAACCACGTGTAGAGGCGAATACAGCCAGTAAAGGCCAGATAAAAGAACGAAAAAAACGCCTTTGGAAAAGCTGCATGCTTTTCAAAAATTATACACCACTTCTAATTTGTAGTCTTGCAATGCGACACGTGCCTTTTCAAGGTCTTCGGTAAACCCTAAAATGTATCCCCCACCACCAGAGCCACATAGCTTGAGGTAATAATCGTTTGTCTCCAAACCGTTTTTCCACAATGCATGAAACTTTGCTGGAATCATGGGTTTGAAGTTGTTCAATACCAGTTGTGACAATTTTTTAGTGTGGGTAAAAAGTGAGCGAAGGTCTCCTTTCAAGAAATCGTCTATGCATTGATCTGTATATTTGATGAAGTGATCCTTCATCATTAAACGAAACGACTCTTGCTCCATATTTTGCATAAAAATTGAAACCATAGGAGCTGTCTCTCCCACAATACCACTGTCTAGTAAAAATACCGCTCCTTTTCCCTTTGGGTTTTGGGAAGGTAGACCGGTAGGCTCTATGCTATTTTTAGAATGAATTAACAACGGTAAACTCAAATAACTGTTCAACGGATCTAAGCCCGAAGATTTTCCGTGAAAAAAAGACTCCATGGCCGCAAAAATCGCTTTGAGTTGAACTAGTTTTTCCTTTGTTAAGTTTTCTAGAACAGTAATTTTGTCAAGGGCATATTGATCGTAAAGCGCAGCGACAAGTGCGCCACTACTCCCCACGCCATAACCTTGTGGAATACTACTATCAAAATACATTTTTTGGGCTAAATCCCGTTCTAGACGTTCCCAGTCAAAAGCAACCACTGTGGATGGAATCGTCTTTAAATGAGTACAAAAATGAACTAGTTTTTCATGGGAGTCTTGAAATTCGGGAGAGGCCCCTAATTTGAGTCCACCACGATAAAAGTTGTAGGGAATGGATAAGCCTTTGGAATCCTTAATGATTCCATACTCTCCAAAGAGTAAAATCTTAGCGTAAAATAAAGGTCCTTTCATAGCCTTACAAACTTACAACATTTTAGCCCCAGTACCAACCTGATCTTCAATGTACTGCCCTGCTTCACAATAAGGCGCGAGTGTTGAACTGATGAACTGCAATATGGCTGTTTTATCTTCTGCTGGATAGAGCAGGTGAACATTTGCTCCCGCGTCAAGGGTAAAACAAAGCGGTAATTTGGTTTCCTCCCTAAAGGACCATACCGCGTTCAATACCGCAAGCGTGTTAGGCTGCATAAGAACGAAATAAGGTGAAGAAGCCATCATCAAAGCGTGTAGGGTGAGGGCTTCGAGTTCAACTAACTGTATGAAGTCGTCGAGTTCCCCTTTGGCTAGAATAGCCATTAAACGATTCATGTGCTCGTGGGCCTGTGCAAAACGATTTGTTGCATAAGGATGATTTTCCATCAACTGATGTCCCAGTGTGCTACTCACTTTTTTTTGCCCCTTATCGATGATCAAAATTGTATCCTGATAGGTTTTAAAAACGGGGTGAATTTCTTGCTCGATTTGAGTAGCAAACGCTTGAGAACTTCCAGGAACCGCTTTGGTTTCTCCCCATGACATCACAGGACCGGCAATACTTCTCGCGGCACTTCCAGAACCTAGTCTGGCTAGAAAAGAGGCTTTCTTTTGAAAGGCTTCTTTTGAAGAAAAACCGTTGCCTTTTTCTTCAATACTTAACAGGGCTAATGCCAAAGCACTCATGCTTGAGGCCGAGGAGGCAATCCCACTACTGTGAGGAAACGAATTGGAGGAAGAAATGTTTAAATGATGATCCAATAAGTAGGGGCAATAGTCTTTGATGCGATTAAAAAAGGATTCCATCTTTGGGTGAAAAGCAGGCTGTTCTTTGCCTTCAAAAAGGAATGAAAACGAAAATTGATCGTTCTTTTCCTTTGGACTAAAATGCAACTGTGTGGTTGTAGCACAACGGGATAAAGTAAAACTCAAGGAGGGGTTTTGAGGTAACTGATTTCCGTATTTCCCCCAATATTTTACGAGTGCAATATTTGATGGAGAGGACCAACTTACCGTCCCTTCTTGAGCAGAGAAAGGGGCGGACTTAAATTCTTTTTCAATAGTCATGGGGTAAAGATAAGACATTCAATTGCATGATGCTTCAAATATTATTTTCTACCTTTCTTTTTTGTTAAGCGATTAAAATGAATAGAAGAGTTAAAACCTTTGTGGGAATTAGTGTAGGAGTGATCTTGTGCCTTAGCATAGGTGGACTATCGGGCTATATCACTCAAGGCGCCATACCCACTTGGTATGCGGGACTCGAGAAGCCTTTTTTTACACCACCCAATTGGCTTTTTGCCCCTGTATGGACGACGCTCTATTGCTTGATGGGGATTGCCGCAGGATGGGTTTGGTCAAAAGGCAGTCATCACCGCTGGGTTAAGACTGCGCTGTATCATTTTGGAGCACAATTAGTGGTCAACGCCTTGTGGAGTGTTGTTTTCTTTGGTTTAAAACGCCCTGGAATTGCCTTATTAGTCATAGGGTTGTTGCTTTTTCTTATCCTTCGAACGATTTATTGGTTTAAAATTGTCCACAAACCCACGGCCTATTTACTCTACCCCTATGTTGCCTGGGTGAGTTTTGCTAGTTTCCTCAATTTAGGAATCTACTATTTGAATGACTAAAATCGCTGGTTTATTTTTTTTTGTATCTTCGAATAAGTCCTCAACTATTCTACCATGATATTCTCATTCCATTTTGAATATTACCATTACTTGAGGCAATCACTATAAACCATTTAGTATTGCTGGATTCAAGGTTGCTTGTAAATAAGCAAAAGTGGGGTATTCGAATCCAGTGAGAAACCCTCCTTGTTTCTTGGAGGGTTTCATTTTTTATTGAGGAAATACCCGCTCGGGGTAATCTGTAATGATCGCATCAACGCCCAGAGATTTCATCCGCTCGATATCATTAGGTTCGTTGATGGTCCAAGGATAAATTTTAAAACCCGCTTCATGTATTTTTTTGACGTTCTTTGTGGTCAAACTTTTATGATTGGGATTAATCGCAAAAGCTGCTAGTTGAGATGCTACTGGAATTGCATCCAAGGGATCATCCTCGGTTAAAACTGCGATGGGAACTTCTTTTGTTTCTGCATAAAACAAGGCTAATTCCTCCCAGTTAAAACTTGAAATAAACACATCTTTTGGGCTTAATTTTCCTGCTTCAAAGTACTCTTTCAATAAGGCATAGGTGGGCTGTGCTGTTTGGGCACCTTTTAATTCAATATTTAATACCACATGGGCTTGAATGGTTGCTAGGACTTCGTCCAAGGTGGGGATGGGTTCACTCCCTAAAACCGTTATTTTTCGTATAGAATCTAGGTCAATATTTTCAATATAGCCCGTTGCATCGGTGAGTTGTTCTAATGTTTTATCGTGAAAAACCACTAGTTCCCCAGAGGCGCACACAAAGACATCTATTTCAATCCCATCAACCCCTAGTTCCATGGCCTTTTTTACAGAAGCAACCGTATTTTCAGCCACATGACCCCTAGCACCACGATGGCCTATCACAAGGGGACGTGGAGATGAAGTACAGGATAAAAGTGAAAATAAAAACATGCCAAATAACAACTGAGGTTTCATGAGAGGAGATTATTTTTTAAGTACCCAAAATTCCCATGGTTTCATACGGTATTCATAGGAAAAAGACAGGCGTTTAGATTTACCATCTTGATAGCGTTTAAACATCCCATTGTAGGGAGAAGTAAAGCCAATATGATCTTTTGACATATTTGCCATAAAGACAATGGTATCCCCTTCTTTTGTACGTTCAAATGCGAGAACTTTATCAGATAGTGAGGTTTCAATGGCGCGGTATTTACCTGCATTTTCACCCGCGTGGAGAGCTGGATGATTTGTTTTTAATTCGCCTAACTGCTTTAACAATTGATAGGTTTCTCCTGCCACTCTAGGAAAACTGTCTTTTTCAAAGAAAAGCAATCGCTTGTCAAGGTCATATTCTACTCCGCTATATAAAAAGGGTAATCCTGGCGCAGTATAGTTGAGTGCCATCATGGCGTGTGCTGCCTCGCCATAAAGCTCGTCTACTGTTCCAGCCCACGCATTCTCGTCATGTGAACTCACAAAATTGAGCAATAAATGCGCTGGATCGTGTTTAAGAATAAACGATTCCCGGTGCGCTGCATAGTCTTGAACTGTCTTGTGTCCATGAACGATATCTTTTGTCAAATGATGCCCAGGGAAATCATAAGAGGCATTAAAGTTTTTTAAATGCTCCATTCCTCCTGGGTGATTAGCATCGGTTTCTCCTAAAAGAAAAACCGGCTTGATCGCTTTCATCGCAGGGAAAACATCTTCATAAAAGTCCATGGGAACCGCATAGGCTTGATCGACACGATAACCATCAATATCTACTTCTTTGATCCAATATAACATCGCCTCTTTCATCGCCTCTCTCATGGCAGGATTGTCATAGTCAAGATCGGCAACATCAGTCCAACCAAAAGATTTTCCTGTTCTAGGGTCAACTGGATCAATGATTTCTCCAGCTTCGTTTTTTAAATAAAATTCAGGATGCTCTTTAATCCAAACGTGATCCCAACCCGTATGTCCCGGAACCCAATCAAAAATTACATACATCCCTAGATGGTGTGCTTGATCAACAAGGGCTTTTAAATCCTCAAGGGTACCATATTCTGGATTAACCCCTTTATAATCTGAAACGGCATAATAGCTCCCTAAAGGTCCTTTACTTTTTGTTGTAGAAATAGGATAGGTAGGCATTAGCCAAAGGATATTTACTCCCAACGCCTTGATGTTAGGTAACTCTTTTGCAAAGGCGTTAAAGGTTCCCTCATTGGTAAATTGACGAATGTTCGCTTCATATAAAATCCCCTTTGCAAGGTCCATTGTTGTAATCGGTGCAAGAGGAGTTGCTTCTTGAGCAGGAGTAGTTTTTGGCGTTTGGCAATTAAGCATCAATAAGCCACACAAAAAAAGGAGTGTTTTTTTCATTTCAGTTATTCAATTGGGTTTCAATATACGAAGAAGTTAATCTTCTTCTGGTGCAAGTTCAACCTGCAAACCTTCTAGTTCTTCGGTGATGGGGATTTGACAGCCCAGCCTACTTGTTTCGCGCACATTGAAAGCTTCGGCCAGCATGGCCTCTTCATCTTCTGAACGTTCTCCAAGCTCGTGATTAGACAAGACATAACATTGACAAGAAGCACATAAGGCCATCCCCCCACAGGTCCCTTCAACGGGTAATTCATGCGCCTTACAAACCTCCATTAGATTCATGGCCATATCGGTGGGTGCCTCGATTTGATGAACTTCTCCTTCTCTATCGATGACCGAAATAGTGATGTCTGACATGGATTTTAGGCTTCTAGATTAACGACCTGCTCTATTTGTGGGGCGTGTTTTTTAATGGTCATTTCAACACCCGACTTTAAGGTCATTTGATTGACAGAACAACCTGCACAGGCACCTTGCAACTGCACGGTGACAATCTTTTCATCTTTAATATCGATCAAAGAGATGTCCCCGCCATCTGCCGCTAAAAAGGGCCTGATTTCGTCTAGGGCAAGCATTACTTTATCTTTTAATTCCATTTACTTGGGTTTTATTTTTTCACTGCCGAACAGCCGGCCATTGTGGTTATTTTTACTGCCTGTGTTGGAGGCAAATGATCGTTTCGTTTGATCAGCTCTGAAACAGTATTTCGCGTAACTTCTTCAAAAGCATCACTAACTTGTGTTTTATTTTGAAGGGCCGCAGGACGTCCAACATCCCCTGCCTCACGAATGCTTTGTACAATAGGCACTTCTCCTAGAAAAGGTACAGCCTTGTCCTCTGCTAGATTTTTGGCGCCTTCTCTACCAAATAGGTAATACTTATTTTCTGGCAACTCCGCCGGAGTGAAATAGGCCATGTTTTCAATGATACCAAGTACAGGAACGTTGATGGAGTCTTGCTGAAACATCGCTATTCCTTTTTTGGCATCTGCCAAAGCTATATTTTGAGGAGTAGAAACCACTACCGCCCCATTAATGGGTAAGGATTGAACTAAACTCAAATGTATGTCTCCCGTTCCAGGAGGCAGGTCTAATAAGAGAAAATCTAATTCTCCCCATGCAGCGTCAAAAATCATTTGATTTAACGCTTTTGCTGCCATGGGACCTCTCCAAATCACCGCTTGTTCAGGCTGAGTAAAAAAGCCGATCGAAAGAACTTTTACCCCATAATTTTCGATGGGTTCCATTTTTGAAGCTCCATCCACATTAATGGATAATGGCCTTGCTCCCTCCATATCTAACATGGTGGGGATGGAAGGTCCGTAAATATCTGCGTCTAGCACCCCTACATTAAAGCCCATTTTTGCGAGTGTTACCGCAATATTTGCTGTAATTGTTGATTTTCCTACTCCGCCTTTCCCCGAAGAAATTGCAATGATATTATCAATCCCTGGAATGGGTTTCCCTTTGATGGGTTCTGCCTTTGGTGGAGTTTCCACCTTGATATTAATTTTAATTTTAGCTTTAGGATGAACTTCTTTGTGGATGCATTTAAGTAGTTCCACTTCGAGTTTCTTTCGCGCTTGAAGACTGGGGTTTTGAACCGTTATATCGATTACGACTTCTTCGCCAAAAACAAGAATGTTTTTGACCGCACCACTCTCCATCAAGTGTTTTCCATCTCCTGGAAGGGTGATGGTCGTTAAAGCTTGTTCTACAGCTTGTTTCGTTATCGTCATTTGCTTTGTTTAAACTGATTCTAAAGTACAAATATACAGGGAAGATGTGGACAAAAAAAGTTTCTCAAGCGGCATTAAACCTTTGAAGCAGTAGGATCCCAAAAGATTTCTTCAAAACGTTGAATCTGATTATCGATCACCTCTACTCCTTCGTTTTCAAGTAATTGCTGCATTAAGTTCGTCCCTTCAAAGTGGTGTTTTCCTGTTAATAAACCCAATCGATTGACTACCCTATGGGCTGGAACATCGTCAATAGCATGTGAGGCATTCATTGCCCAGCCCACCATCCTTGCACTTTGTGGCGACCCTATACAACGAGCGATGGCACCATAGGAGGTTACTCTTCCTTCGGGGATTTTCCGAACTATTGCATAGACCTTTTCAAAGAAGTTTTGGTCGGTTTTAGGCATGAGGAAAACGAAAGGTTAAGTAGGTGATCAATTTCCCTTTCTCCATAAATAATCGCTCGTAATGCGTTTGAATTGCCCGAACGTGTTTAGGGGAATGAGGGTTGCCATATACATCATGGTGTGCATAATCAACCTCCCATCCTTTTCCCTCAAGTAATCCTAAAGTGTAACCGTGTAAAAACTCACTATCGGTTTTTAAATGAATCTTTCCTTCGGGTTGAAGAATGTGCTGGTAACGCGCTAAAAAAGCGGGATTTGTTAAGCGGTGCTTTGTACGCTTAAATTTTATTTGTGGGTCGGGAAAGGTGATCCATATTTCATCCACTTCGTTTTCTTCAAAGACCTCATCAATCAATTCGATTTGAGTACGCAAAAAAGCGACATTGGATAAATTAAGTGCTAGAGCTTCTTTTGCTCCTGCCCAAAAACGGGCTCCCTTGATATCCACTCCAATAAAGTTTTTATCGGGAAATTGCTGAGACAAATAAACCGAATACTCTCCTTTTCCACAGCCCAGTTCCAAAACAATGGGGCGGTCGTTTTTGAAAAAATCTTCTCTCCATTTCCCTTTGAGGAAAAAATTACCCGAGGTTACCTCCTCCCGCTCGGGTTGGATAACGTTTGAAAAAGTACGATTTTGATTAAAGCGCTTGAGTTTATTTTTACTTCCCACCGTTGTGTTTTTGGGCAAAATTAACTAAAAATAACCAGCATTTAGGCTTCTGCTCGACTCAGGGTAAAAGAAAATTCAGAGCCAACATTTAAGGTGCTCTCTACAAAGATATTTTCGTTGTGTGCCTCAATGATATGTTTTACAATGGCAAGGCCCAAACCGGACCCCCCTTCGTTGCGATTGCGGGTTTTTTCTACCCGATAAAAACGCTCAAACAAGCGAGGGAGGTGCTCCTCTGCAATTCCTTTTCCATTGTCAATAACTCGAACGAGTACTTTTGTAGGATTCAAGTCTTCAACCTCAATTTCTGTTGTCCCATTTTCAACGCCATATTTAAACGAATTCACCACTAAATTTGTTAAAACTTGCGTGATGCGCTCTCGATCACCAGACACCATTACAGGAGATGAAAATGCTGTATTGGATTGTAAATTTACGCCGCTTTTCCCCGCACGTATTTCAAGCATTTCAACAATCTCTTGAATGAGTGCTGCAATATCAAATTGCTCAATATTTAGGGTGGTTGTTCCCGTTTCAAATTGGGTGATTAGGTCTAAATCTTTGATGATAAAATCCAGTCGATCTACTCCTTTTGCCGCTTTTAACAAGTACTTTTTGATGATTTTCTTATCCTCAATATCACTTTCTAATAAGGTTAAAATAAAACCCTGAACAGTAAAAAGCGGCGTTTTTAATTCATGAGCCAAATTCCCAATAAACTCACGACGGTAATTTTCTTTCCCCTTAAGGATTTCAATTTCAAGCTTGTTTTCCTTTGCAAACTCTTGTAAACTTTGTGTAATCGAAAGAACATCCTTTTGAAGAGAAGCTTCATTTAATGGAATTCCAGTGGGAAGCAATTCTTCATAGAGGGATTTGACTTTGGTCAAAATAAAGTTCTCAATCCTCATTTGAATGATAACACAAGAAAAAAGAAAAAAAACACCTAGACTAAAAAAGACATAAGGCCAGGCCTCTATCAAGGGAACAAGTGTCCCAGAATGAAAGTAAAAAGCAACCCCTGTGATAAAGCTTAGCACAACAACAATAAACAAAGAGAGTTTTAACGCAGTACTATACCGTTGATACATCCTTATTCTTCGCTTTTGATAAATTTATATCCCACACCTTTAACGGTCTTGAAATAGTCTTCCCCTATTTTTTCTCGAAGTTTTCTAATGTGAACATCAATGGTTCTATCCCCCACAACAACATCACTCCCCCAAACTGCTTCCATGATGGCTAAACGTTTAAAGACTTTCCCTGGTTTTGAAGCGAGCAGATACAATAATTCAAACTCTTTGCGAGGAAGACTAATCTCCTTTTCGTTCAAAATCACTTTATATTCTTCCACATTAATCTCCATCTCTCCTATCACAATATTCCCCCCTACTTCTTCTCTTAAAAAGCGACGTAACATCGCTTTTACCTTTGAATTAAAAATTCTTGGCTTAATGGGCTTTGTTAAATAATCATCGGCTCCAGACTCAAAAGCAGCGACATGAGAATAGTCTTCTCCCCTTGCCGACAAGAACATGATAAGGGTATTTTCAAATCGTTTATCCATGCGCAGTCGTTCACAGGTTTCCATCCCATCCATAATCGGCATCATAACATCCAATATAATCAAATGAGGAAAATGTAGGTGAGCTAATTTTAGTGCCTCTTTCCCGTTTTCTGCAGTAAAAATCTGATATCCTTCATTAGAAAGATTGAACGAAAGCAGCTCTAAAATATCTGGCTCATCATCTACCAGAAGAATCTTGATTTTATTTTTTTTCATAAAAGCGACTTATTCTCTTCAATCAAATGTACTAAATATCTAGAGGAAGTAGTGGACAAAGAAAAAAATAGTACACCGCTTACAAGGCTTTAAAGCAACAGCGCTAGAAGAAGATGATTTCCCTCTTTTTATGCTATTTATTTAATAGTTTTGGGACATGAAAAAGAATACATTTCGCTTTTCAAGAATTACCAGCCCAAAAGATTTTGAAGTCGAGGCCCTAGCTACTTTCCAGCGACAATACGAATTGAACAATGTATATCGCGCCTATTGTGACCTGCTTAATTGTTCTCCCGCTGAAATACATTCCTCCAATGAAATTCCATTCCTCCCCATACAGTTTTTCAAATCCCATCAAATAAAGTGTTTTGAGGCTTCGCCAAAGATAACCTTTCAATCCAGTGGTACCACCACTACCATCAATGCACAACACCTCATTTTTGATGAAAAATTCTATGAGGAAAGTTTTCAAAAATGCTTTGAAAACCATTATGGTAGGCCAAACGACTGGGCCATACTCGCACTTCTCCCATCTTATATGGAGCGTCAAGGCTCTTCCTTAATCTACATGATGGAGGCATTGATTCAACAAAGCGAGCATCCCGCTAGTGGATTTTACCTCAACGAATTTGAACAACTTCATCAGCAACTGCTAGCACTAGAAGAACAAGAACAACCCACCCTTTTATTAGGGGTAAGTTTTGCCCTATTGGATTTTGTCGAAAAATATCCTTTGTCCCTAAAACACACCATAGTAATGGAAACTGGAGGCATGAAAGGAAGACGTAAAGAAATGATTCGAGAGGATTTACACAATAGCCTACAACAAGGTTTCGGGCTTCAACAAATTCACAGTGAATATGGGATGACAGAGTTGTTATCGCAGGCCTACTCAAAAGGTAAGGGGCGCTTTACTTCTCCTCCCTGGATGAAAGTTATCGCTCAAGAAATCAATGATCCATTTAGCGCAATAAACGACACAAAAATAGGTCGTTTAAACATTATTGATTTGGCGAATCAAGAGTCCTGTGCTTTTATTGCAACAGACGACCTGGGTCGTGTTTTCCCCGATGGGTCCTTTGAGGTAATGGGACGTTTAGACCAAAGTGATGTTCGCGGTTGTAACCTCTTGGTTTATTAGACAAAAGCGAGAATAAAATAACTCTTCTTACCTCGTTGTAATAAAACATAACGATCGTTGATCAAATCTTGTGTAGTGATCTTTTTTTGATCGGTTACTTTTGTTTTATTGACCGAGATAGAATTCTCTTTCAAGGCGCGTCTCGCCTCACCATTGGATTTTAAGAACATCCCTTCTCCGGCTAAGGCGGCAATAATATCAACCCCATCGTTCAAGGTAGCCCGATCCATTTGCGCTTGCGGCACTCCTTCAAATACATCTAAAAAGGTAGCACTATCGAGCTGCAATAAATCTTCGGCAGTCGATTTTCCAAAAAGAATTTGTGACGCTTTTTGTGCATTGGCCAAATCTTCTTTTGAATGTACCAAAAGGGTAACCTCCTCGGCAATACGCTTTTGCAAAAGACGTAGATGAGGCATTTCTTTGTGCTCTGCAATTAAGGCGTCTATTTCCTCTTTCGTTAAAAACGTAAATATTTTCACGTAATTTTCTGCATCGGCATCCGAAGCATTTAACCAGTGTTGGTAAAATTTATAAGGGGAAGTACGGCTTTTATCTAACCAAATATTCCCGCCTTCGGTTTTCCCAAATTTTGTCCCATCGGCTTTTGTAATTAATGGACAAGTAATGGCATAGGCTTTACCTCCTGCTTTTCGTCGAACCAACTCTGTCCCTGTAGTGATATTTCCCCACTGGTCACTACCCCCCATTTGCAAGGTACAGTTATAGTTCTTGTATAGATGTAAGAAATCGTACCCTTGTAGCAATTGATAGGTAAACTCGGTAAACGACATCCCCACCTGGGATTCAGACCCTAAACGTTTCTTGACAGAATCTTTTGCCATCATATAATTAACCGTGATGTGTTTCCCTATATCGCGCGAAAAATCAATCAAGGTGTAGTCTTTCATCCAGTCAAAATTGTTTACCAATACGGCTGGGTTTTCATGGGAAGCCGAAAAATCTAAAAAACGCTCCAACTGTGCTTTAATTCCAGCTACGTTTTTTTCTAGGGCTTGATTGTCTAACAAGTTTCGTTCGTCTGATTTCCCCGAGGGATCTCCAATCATTCCTGTTGCTCCCCCCACCAGTGCAATGGGTTGATGTCCTGCCCGTTGAAAATGCATTAAAATCAAAATTTGCACTAAACTACCAATGTGGAGGGAGTCTGCCGTGGGGTCAAATCCAATGTATGCCGTGGCAGGCCCCTGATTTAAATGATTTTCTGTCTCGGGCATGATGTCGTGCAACATCCCTCTCCATTCTAGTTCTTCGACGAACGCATTTCTCATAATACTGTGCTAAAGCGCAAAGATAGATTTCTCTTTCAAATGGAAAAAGACAAACATAAAAAACAGTACTTTTAGCCCATGATTTTAATCACTGGAGCTACGGGATTAGTGGGGGCACACCTTTGCCTGAATTTATTAAAGGAAAACCAAAAAATCGTCGCACTCTATCGTCGAGAAAAGAAACAACTCGCTTTAAAGAAGTTTTTCACGGCACAAAAAGCCGAAGATCTTTTTGAACAAATCCAGTGGAGGAAAGCAGACCTTTGCAACCTTCCTGATCTTACACAAGCCTTTGAAGGCATCACAAAAGTATACCACTGTGCTGCTTATATTTCTATGGCCCATCACAAGCGGCATCAACTTCTAGAAGTCAACCAGCAAGGCACTGCCTATATTGCTAATTTGTGTATCGAAAATAAGGTAGAGAAACTAGTCTATGTTAGCTCAATTGCTGCACTGGGAAGTCAAACTTCCACAGGGGCAATCAACGAGGATACTCCATGGAATCCAACGGTAGAAAAAACCCCCTATGCTTATTCAAAATACGGAGCAGAACTTGAAGTATGGCGTGCTTCTCAAGAAGGTGTTCCAGTCGCGATTGTCAATCCAGGAGTCATCCTTGGGGAAGGCATGCCCAGAACACCACTCGATCAATTAATCGAGCAAGTTGAAAAAGGGTTGTCCTTTTATCCCACAGGGAAAACAGGCTATGTAGCTGTGGAAGATGTGGTTGAGGTAATGATGATGTTAATGAACTCCTCTACCAAAAACGAGCGATTTATCTTAGTAGCAGAAAACTGGTCGTATCAAAAAATGACACAATTTGTTGCTCAAAAGATGGGCAAAAAAATACCTTCAAAGGTGCTTTCCCCTGTTTATTTAAACATCGCATGGTTTTTTGAAAGCCTTTTGAGTGCGATAGGATTGAGAAAAAAATTCCTCACCAGGGCACTCATCAAAAGTTTGAGTGATCAAAATAGTATCGATGGCAATCGGGTAAAAAAAGTCCTCGCTTTTTCCTACCGTGAAATAACTCCCTACCTCAATTCAATTCTCCTTCGTCGCATCTAACTTTTCTGGAGTCTCTTTGCTTAAATTCTTTATACTGTCTTTTCGTTTTAAACGAGTTAAACTGTCTTGCAATTTGATCAAATCAAGACTGTCTTTTTTCACAATCAATGCCAGGCTATCCCGCTTTTTTTGAGCTGCGATACTATCCTTTTTACGCTGGAGACGTGCCTCGAGTTCTTCTTGTTCCCGCTGTACTAATATCGCTATACTGTCTTCGGCTTTTTCTAGTCGTTTGTATATACGATCATAGAGAACCAACATTTTCTTAGGCGACTGTGCATAATAATGCTGGTTTTGTTTTAGGGTTGAATCTGCAATATTGTATTTGCGAAGGATATAATTATTATTGAGAATATCCTTGGGCGTTTCGGCTCCAAAACGATTGTTTTTAATGGTCTTTAGAAGGGTGATGTCATAGAGGATATCCTCCATTTCTTCTTCAGAAAATAAAATGGCTGGAGGTGGATTTGCAGTATTTGCCTCACAAGCGACAAAAAGAATAAAAAGCAAGAGAAACGTTCTCATCGATCAAAAGTTAACTGTTGTGCTGCATTTGCTTCTATAATGGTTCCTTGATCATAAACCATGACCCCATTAACCCATGTTTTTTCAACTACCGCATCAAAGGTAGTTCCTTCAAAGGGAGACCATCCACATTGATATAAAAGGTGATCTTTTGTCACGGTGGTCTTTTGATCTAAATCTACTAAAACTAAATCGGCTTGATAGCCTTCTCTAATATAACCACGCTTTGCTACTTGAAATAAAATAGCGGGATTGTGACACGCTTTCTCTACTAGTTTTTCAAGGGTGATTTTCCCTTTTTGTGCTGCAGTTAACAAGGCAAGAAGTGCGTGTTGCACTAGCGGTCCTCCAGATGGTGCCGAGGTATATGGGTTGCTTTTTTCTTCTAGGGTATGTGGAGCGTGATCTGTGGCTAAAACATCAATGCGATCATCATTGAGAGCTTCCCAAAGTGCTGTTCGATCTTCTTTATTTTTTACGGCTGGATTCCATTTAATATGGGTGCCTTTTGTGGCGTAGTCCTCTGCAGAAAACCAAAGGTGGTGAACACAAACCTCTGCGGTTATTTTTTTCTCTTTTAAGGGGATAGTGTTGTCAAAAAGGTTGGTTTCTTTTGCAGTAGAGAGGTGAAATACGTGTAAACGGGCGCCGGTTTCTTTGGCGAGTTTAATCGCCTTTGAAGAAGAAAGATAGCAGGCCTCATGACTTCTTATGACAGGGTGTTTTTCAATGGGAATGTCTTCCCCATAGGTTGCAATATGATCGGCTAGATTTGCTTTTACGGTAGGCTCATCTTCACAGTGGACAGAAATCACTAAATCGGTCGAAGAAAAGATTTTTCGCAAGATCTCCTCATTATCAACTAACATATTCCCGGTGGAAGAACCGAGGAATAATTTCAATCCTGCTACCTTGGTTTTATCTAAGCGTGCAACTTCCTCAAAATTATCATTTGTTCCCCCAAACATGAAGGAGTAATTCGCCAGGGAATCACTTTTTGCCACTGCAAATTTATTTTCAAGCGCCTCAATGGTTGTTGTTTGGGGATTTGTATTGGGCATTTCGATAAAAGAGGTAATGCCTCCAGCAACTGCCGCACGAGACTCTGTTCGGATACACGCTTTATGCGTTAATCCTGGCTCTCTAAAATGCACTTGATCATCGATCAAACCCGGCAATAAATACTTGCCCGTTGCATCGACTACTTCTTCTTGTTCAAGTCTAGACAAATCAATGCCTAACTCTTTGATCACGCCTTGCTCGATACGAACGTCTAGGGATTGTATTTTGCCCTCATTGACCACCTTTGCCCCTTTGATTAAGATCTTTTTCATTTGCTTTTGTAAATGGATTCAAATTTAAGATAAATTACCCCGTATATGGCTTCCCAAATAATGGAACTATTCATTTTTGACACCCCCTTTTCACGATTGACAAAAACAATGGGAATCTCTTTGATGGAGCATCCTTTTTTCCAAAGTTTAAATTTCATTTCTATTTGAAAAGCATAGCCGACAAAAGAGAGGGAAGTCAAATCAAGTTGTGCAAGTGCACTAGCGCGATATCCCACAAAACCCGCTGTGGCATCTTTTACTGGGAGTCCTGTAATGAGTCTCACATAAATGGAAGCTGTTAAAGACAACAAAATTCGCATGATGGGCCAATTCACTACGTTTACCCCCGAGAGGTAACGCGAACCTACAACGATGTCATTTGCTTGTTCAAGGGTGGTAATCATTTGAGGTAAAGAACTGGCGGGATGCGACAAATCTGCATCCATTTCAAAAATGTAGTCATACTCCCTTGCTAAGGCCCATTGAAAACCGTGAACATAGGCTTTTCCTAGCCCTTGTTTTTCTTTTCGGATTTCTAAAAATACTTGTCCAGGATAACTGTTTTGTGCGCTATTGATTTCTTTAGCTGTTCCATCGGGAGAAGAATCATCAACAAACAGGACGTGAGCACTGGGAAGAGCGGTAAAAATTTCCTCTAACACGAGGGCAATGTTCTCGACTTCGTTATAGGTCGGTATGATGATGAGTGTTTGCGCCATAAAAGGAATGTAAAAGTAAGAAATTTAGCCGCATTTGAAGCTAGTTTGATGAATTGCTGCATCAAGGGAGTAAATTAATTTTGGTATTTTTGACCCATGGAAGAATGGACCTTAATTTCTTCGGGTGGAACAGACTGGCTCACCTATGTTTTTACCTTTAATTTCCTGCTTTTTGTTTTTTGCAAATGGCGGTATCAACAGCAGTTTTTTTCATTTTTCCGAGTCATTGATACGCCGCTTTATTTTAATAGCTATGGAGATCGACCAATACACCAGCAGGGCTTTATGGTTTTATCTATTGTCTTCTCGTTGATTAATTTAAGCCTGATTACAGGGTTTTATCTTGCAGAATATCAATCCATTGCGTTTGATTTCCGCCTGTTTATTTCTTTATTATTAGGAATCAGTGGGATTGTTGTACTTCGCCAAATAGCCGTTATGATTGCAGGCTATTTTTTTCAAATTCTACCTTTTATCCAACAATACCAGTTTCGTATTACGACTTATTTTTTTCGCTTAAATATTTTGATATTTGTGGGATTAATCCTCTATCAATACACCTTCTCTTTTTCTTCTATTTTTTACGCGAGTTTTGCTTTGGTTACATTATTACTCTACCTTCTTTATCATTTACTGGTCATCAAACAATTGTTTAGCACCATTAATCAAGGTGGGTTGTATTTTATTTTGTATCTTTGCACTCTCAAATTGAGTCCCTGGATTCTCTTAATCAATGGATTAAAATTAAGCCTATGAGCGCCAAAAAAGTGAAGACTATCCTGGTTTCACAACCAGAGCCCAACAGTGAAAATTCTCCTTACACCCGCCTAAAAGAAAAACACAATCTTACGATTGACTTTCGTCCATTCATTCATGTGGAAGGAGTGAGTTCTAAAGAGGTGCGTCAACAAAAAATAGATTTCAACGATTTTGACTCGGTTATTTTAACCAGTAGAAATTCTGTAGATCACTTTTTTCGTTTAGCAGAAGAGATGCGCTTTAAGGTTCCAGATAGCACGAAGTACTTTTGCCAGTCTGAAGCGGTAGCGTATTACCTTCAAAAATATGTGGTTTATCGCAAGCGAAAAATTTATGTGGGAGAAAGAAGCCTCATGGACCTAGAAGCCATGTTTAAGAAGTTCAAAGATGATCGTTTCCTACTTCCTTCTTCAGATATTTTAAAGCCCATCATTCCAAACTTTTTAGACGGATTAGGCATCGACTGGAAAAGAGCACAACTCTACAAGACGGTCGTTAGTGATTTATCTGATTTAAGGGATGTGTATTATGATATTCTCGTGTTTTTCAGCCCTTCTGGAATTGAATCTTTGTTTAAAAACTTCCCTGACTTTGAGCAAAATGCTACACGCATCGCCGTTTACGGAAACACAACCGTAAAAGCTGCTGACGAAGCAAACCTTCGCATTGACATCAAGGCACCAACCGAGGACACTCCTTCCATGACCATGGCCATCGAAAAATACATCAAGGAGTTAGCTTAAGCCAACAATCCTTTTCCTAAGAGAAAACTAAGATACCCCCAGGCGCCCAAAAGAAGCAACCCACCTAGTGGAGTAATGGGCCCTAACCAACTCACATTCCAGCCGTGAAGTGCTTTTGTTGACAAGAGTAAAATACTCCCTGAGAAAAGAAAGATGCCCAGCACCAGTAAAAGCGCAATACGCTCTTTTTTTGGCTCGGCAATAAATGGTAGTGCACTTAAAAAAAGTAGCGCTAATCCATGAAACAACAGATAACGAATTGAGATCATAAAACTCTGTATGGCATCCTGGGTAATTTTACCTTGAAGGGCATGACTGCCCAAAGCACCTAGTGCTACCCCAAAAAACATGAACACACTCCCAAGAAATGCTGCCGTTTGTAATTTCATTGCATTTATTTTCCACAAAGGTAAATGAAAAGACCCTAGTTGTAATTGATAAAATCAACTAAAATTGTACTTTTGATGAATATTATTAATCATTATCATGAATAACGAAAATACCGTTCAAATCGATGGCATTGATAAAATCTTACTCAATGAATTAATGCAAGATGCACGCATCTCCATCAATCGATTAGCAAAGCAAGTCGGTATTTCTGGTGCAGCCGTACATCAACGCTTAAAGAAGCTGGAAAAATCAGGCTTGATTCAAGGTTCACAGGTCATGATCAACCCAAAAAAATTGGGATACACCACCCTGGCTTTTGTTGGAATTTACCTTGATAAAGCAATGAACAATCCCTCGGCAGTAGCACAATTAAAAAAGATTGATGAAGTGCTAGAATGTCACTATACCACTGGAGACTGGAGTGTATTGGTGAAAATCCTTTGCAAGGACAATGAACACTTGATGAACTTACTCAATAATCAAATTCAAAAGATTGCTGGGATTTCAAGAACAGAAACCTTTATCTCTTTAGAACAACAAATCGCGCGGCAAATCAGGGTTTAGTCACGACTATTGCCCATAATCCTCAAAACAAAATACAAAAGGGTCGCAAGCGATCCTATTGCCGCAACAACATAGGTTCTAGCTGCCCACCTCAAGGCATCTTCTGCTCCTGCTAATTCTTGTTGGCTTACCATGTTTTTTCGCTTTAACCAGGCGATAGCTCGATTACTAGCATCATATTCAACGGGTAGCGTTATAAAACTAAAGAGCGTTCCCATCCCAAAAAGAACAACCCCTACCATAGCGATAGTTTGCCCAAAAGCCGACCCTTGAGCCATAAAGAGTCCACCAAAAATCATCCACATGGAAAAGTTTGAAGCCACACTTACAACAGGCACTAAAGTAGAACGCATTTGCAACCATTCATACCCAATATTATGCTGTACCGCATGCCCGCATTCATGGGCAGCTACTGCAGCAGCAGAGGCATTGCGCTGGGCATATACCCCCTCGCTAAGGTTAACTGTTTTTGTTCTAGGGTTATAATGATCGGTTAGCATTCCTGGCGTGGAAACTACCTTTACATCACGAATACCGTGATCCAATAACATTTGCTCGGCAATTTCTTTACCCGACAAACCATTGCGTAAAGTTATTTTTGAATACTTTTTGAACTTTCGCTTTAACGTACTGCTAACAATTGAACTCACAATACCAAAAACAATCAAAATCAAATAATACATTCCCATAACGATGTTATTCTTTACTTGTGTTTAAATTTAAAGTAGATAATCATAATCAAAAGTGATGCCGTAATAACATTAGAAATAATCATGGGATAGCTCTTGAGAAAAAACCCATAAATCCCCCATAGGGCAACACCAGTAAACATGACAAAATACATGGTTAACGAGACCCCTTCGGCAGTTTTTGTTTTCCAAATCTTATAGGCCTGAGGAACAAAGGCTGAAGTTGTCAAAATGGCAGCGATATATCCGATTAATTCAAAATACATTAGCCTACAATATTGATTATTTTACCCGGTACAACAATTACTTTCTTAGGTGTTCTTCCTTGTAATTGTTTTTGGGTTTGATCGTCTGCAAGGATAATTTCCTCGATTTCTTTTGGACTTAAGTCTAAAGATAATTCACGAGTAAAACGCATTTTCCCATTGAACGAAACGGGGTAATTCTTTGTACTCTCAACCAGGTATTTTTCTTCAAAAATAGGATAATCCACTTGGGAGATAGAACCTTCATTGCCCAGTAACGCCCATAATTCCTCAGATAAATGGACGGCAAATGGAGAAAGCAATACTGTTAGAGGAGCTAAAACAGCGCGATGGTTACATTGTTGTGCTGTGAGTTCATTGACACAAATCATAAAGGCACTAATACAGGTGTTAAATGAAAAGTGCTCAATATCCTCGGTGACTTTTTTAATGGTTTGATGAAGGGTTTTAAGGGATTCTGGAGAGGGTGCTTCATCACTCACATAAAACCCTGCTGCATTATGGTATAATCGCCAGGTCTTTTTCAAGAAAGAGTGTACTCCAGAAATTCCTGCAGTATTCCAGGGTTTTGCTTGTTCAATAGGCCCTAAAAACATTTCATACATGCGCAAGGTATCTGCGCCATAGTCTTCGCAAATTTGGTCGGGATTCACAACATTGTACTTAGACTTTGACATCTTTTCCACTTCACGTCCCACCTTATATACCCCGTTTTCCAATACAAAGGTAGCATCGGCAAATTGGGGTTGCCAGGCTTTAACAGCTTCACAATCCAATTCATCCGAAAGATTTACCAATGAAATATCCACACGAATGGGTTCTACCTCATGCCCCTCAACTAGACCTTTTGACAGATATTCTTGAGTTCCTTTTTTGCGATACATAAAAGCAGATGAGCCTAAAATCATTCCTTGATTGATTAACTTTTTGGCATATTCATCTACAGGCAAATGCCCGCGGTCAAATAAGAATTTTTGCCAAAAACGAGAATAAAGTAAGTGCCCAGTAGCGTGTTCGCTTCCACCCAAATACAGATCGACTTCTTTCCAATAATTTGCTGCTTCTTTTGAAACAAATGCGGTAGAATTTTGAGCATCCATATAACGGTAGAAATACCATGAGCTTCCTGCCCATCCTGGCATGGTATTCATCTCAAGAGGAAAGACTGTTACATGATCAATCAATTCATTTGCAACAACTTCTTCTTTTATTGTATCCCATGCCCACTGTGTCGCATTCCCCAGTGGAGGTGCGCCATCTGCCGTGGGGAGGTAATTTTCCACCTTGGGTAACACCAGAGGCAAGTTCGTCTCATCTAAGGCAACGGGAACACCATTTTTATAGTACATAGGAATGGGTTCTCCCCAATAGCGTTGACGACTAAAAATAGCATCGCGTAAGCGGTAGTTAATGGTCCCTTCACCCGTATCGGTTTTTTCGAGATGCGCAATCACTGCTTGCATCGCATCTTTGTATGCTAGACCATTTAAAAAGTCTGAATCCTGTAATTTAACTCCGCCGCTTTTTTCCCCATAGGCTTCGTTTGAGATATCGGTATTAGCAAAAATATTTTTGATGGGGATATTGAAATGCTTTGCAAAATCATAATCGCGTTGATCGCCACAAGGAACTGCCATAACGGCCCCAGTTCCATAGCCCGCCAAGACATAGTCCCCAATCCAAATAGGAATACGCTCTTGCGTGAATGGATGCAGTGCATAGGCTCCTGTAAAAACTCCACTAATGGTTTTTACATCGGCCATACGGTCACGCTCAGAACGTTGAGCAGTACTCGCTATGTAGGCCTCAACAGCTTCTTTTTGTTCTGGTGTGGTAATGCTTTTGACCAGGGCTAATTCTGGAGCTAAGGTCATAAAAGTAACCCCATACAAAGTATCTGGACGTGTGGTAAATACCTCAATTTTTTCTGGGTGATTTTCTAACTGGAAACGCACTTTTGCTCCAACAGATTTCCCGATCCAATTGCGCTGCATCTCCTTTAAAGAATCGGGCCAATCGATTTTATCCAAGCCTTGTAGTAAGCGTTCAGCATAAGCGCCTATTCGCATACTCCATTGCTTCATTTTCTTTTTTGTTACTGGAAAGCCACCGCGTTCTGAAACACCGTTGATGATTTCATCGTTAGCTAAAACAGTCCCTAGCTCGGCGCACCAGTTTACTTCGGTTTCAGAGATATAGGTCAAGCGATAGTCCAGCAATATTTTTTGGCGTTCTTCTTCAGAAAACGCCATCCATTGAGCTGCAGTAAATGAAGGGGTATCAGGAGCACATTCTGCTTGGACCTTGCTATTCCCCTGGGTCTCAAAAACTGCAATTAAAGCTGAAATAGGTTTTGCTTTGTCTTCTTTCTTGTCGTAATAGGAGTCAAATAACTGCAAGAAAATCCATTGCGTCCAGCGATAAAAATCGGGATTAGACGTCCTTACCTCTCTACTCCAATCAAAGGAAAAACCGATGCGGTCTAATTGTTCTCGATAGCGATCGATGTTTGTCTTTGTTGTTAGCTCCGGGTGTTGCCCTGTTTGGATCGCATATTGTTCTGCAGGTAAACCAAAAGAGTCATAGCCTTGCGGATGGAGTACATTAAATCCTTTATGGCGCTTATATCGCGCATAAATATCACTTGCAATATATCCCAGTGGATGCCCCACATGTAACCCTGCTCCAGAGGGATAAGGGAACATGTCTAGGACATAGTACTTTGGTTTATCCGAAGTATTTTGCGCTTGAAAAGTTTTATTTTCGGCCCAATAGGCTTGCCATTTTTGTTCGATTTCTAGGAAATTGTACCCCACGATAGTTTGATTTAATAACCCCACAAAAGTAGCGTTAATGAGGGAAAGGAAAAAGTTTATCCCAGGCGAGAATAAAATTTGAGTCCTGTTTTGTAATTTTACCTGCAAACCCATCCACAATTTGATGACTTCCAGCGACCATTATCAAAAACGACGTTTGATTTCCTCCTACTTCTCGGTAGTAGTTAGCATTAGTTTAGTCCTCTTTCTCGTGGGAGTCCTTGGACTTTTATTACTCAATTCAAAAAAAGTCGCCGATCATTTCAAGGAACAAATCGCCTTGACAATTTACATCAATGATAGTGCAAAGCCCATTGAGGTCAAACAACTCCAAAAAAGTTTAAGCCTTAGAAAAGAGACAAAAACAGCGCGATTTGTCTCAAAAGAAGATGCTGCCCAAAGTCATGCTAATGCCATCGGAGAGGATTTTATGGAGTTTTTAGGCTACAACCCGTTATTGAGTTCGATTGATGTTTATTTTCGATCGGACTATGTTTCCCCTGCTTTTTTAGCCTCTTTAAAAGAAGACTTTGAAGCAAAACCCTATGTGAATGAGGTGTTTTATGACCAGCCATTACTAGAAATACTCGACGAAAACATCAAGAAGATTAGTCAAGGGATTATTGCACTAAGTGGTCTATTTATTATTATTGCGATTCTTTTAATCAACAGTTCAATTCGTCTATCGGTTTACTCAAAACGACTCATCATCAAAACCATGCAATTAGTGGGAGCGACAAAGAGTTTTATTCGACGACCCTTCATTTGGCACCACCTGCGACTTGGGTTATTAGGTGCCATTATTGCTGCTGCAGGATTAGGGTATTTACTCTATGAAGTCAATCTTCGCTTTCCAGAATTAGCCCTTTTAAACAATCCTAATGAAGCTGCTTTGATTTTTGTTGTGTTATTTAGCATGAGTATTTTGATCACAGGAGTAAGCACCTTTTTTGCCACACAGCGTTTTCTCAACCTCAACACCGACGCCGTAAATTAACACCAATGAAAAAAGTACCTTCCACACAAAAACAGTTTCTCTTTAAGCAAAGAAATTATCGCTTCCTCTTAATCGCAATCGGGGTAATTGCCCTTGGCTTTTTTTTAATGACAGGTGGAGGCAGTGACGACCCCAGTGTTTTTAATCCCGAAATTTTTAATTTTCAGCGTATTCGTTTAGCCCCAACATTGGTCTTGATTGGCTTTGGGATTGCCATGTATTCCATCCTATTAAATGGCGATAAAAAATGAACGAATTGATTGCCCTACTCCTGGGAGTGGTTCAAGGCTTGACCGAGTTTTTACCCGTTTCTTCAAGTGGACATCTCGAACTTGCAAAAGCCCTAACCAAAACTGATTTTGCCAACAAAGAAAGCTTGCTTTTTACCATTGTTCTCCATGGAGCAACGGCACTTAGCACCTTGGTCTATTTTAGAAAAGACATACGCGAAATCCTACAGGAACTATTCACCTTTAAGCGGTCTCCTTCTTTTGACTTTGCTCTTTATATTATCATCTCCATGATTCCTGCTGCGCTTGTTGGCTTGTTTCTAGAAGAGCTAATTGCTCGCCTTTTTGACCAAAACATCTTACTTGTTGGAATCATGTTACTCGTCACAGGAGCACTCTTACTATTAGCCGATCGAGCAAAAAACACCACAAAAGACATCAACGCCTTTTCTGCCTTAATCATAGGTTTGCTTCAAGCTGTGGCAATTCTCCCTGGAATTTCTAGAAGTGGAGCTACCATTGCAACAGCTGTCCTGCTGGGGATTGATAAAGAAAAAGCAGCTCGTTTCTCCTTTTTGATGGTCGTGCCGCTTATCGTTGGGAGTATGGCCAAAAGTGTTTTAGACTCAAAAGAGACACTGCTTGATACCTCAATTTTCCCATTGGTTATAGGTTTTATTGTCGCTTTTATCACAGGGCTATTTGCCTGTAAATGGATGATTGCTATTGTTAAAAAAGCCCAATTAAAGTACTTTAGCTGGTATTGTTTTGTTATTGGAATCCTTGCTTTAATCCTCGCTTAGGAAATGATATTTACCAAAGAAGCCCTTTTAACTGGCCAAGTAATTTTGATCGATAAACCCCTGGGATGGAGTTCATTTCAAGTCGTCAATAAGGTGCGCTGGCTGATTAAAAAAAACATAAATGTCAAGAAAATAAAAGTAGGACATGCGGGAACGCTAGATCCTTTGGCCAGCGGCCTACTTATTCTTTGTTGTGGTAAAATGACCAAAGAAATCGAAAACTTTCAAGGACAAGAAAAAGAATACAGCGGCACCTTTTTATTGGGCAGTACCACCCCATCTTATGACTTGGAAACATCGATTGACGCCACCTATCCCACCGATCATATTAATGCCGACTTGATTGAGCAAACAAAAACACAATTCACGGGAGACATTGCACAATACCCTCCTGTTTTTTCGGCTTTAAAAAAGGATGGAAAGCGGTTGTATGAATATGCTCGTGAAGGCGAAAAAGTTGATATCCCAAGTAGAATAGTTAACATTAGTGCGTTTGAATTAGACAACAGTCGCCTCCCAGAAATATCGTTTAAGGTGAGCTGTAGCAAGGGGACGTATATTCGTTCTTTGGCACATGATTTTGGAAAAGCACTTAAAAGTGGGGCTCACCTCACTTCGCTTTGTCGTGAACGCATCGGTGATTTTCGTTTAGAAGACGCCATGAGCATTGAAGATTTTGAAAGTAAAATCAATGAGGCCTTTGAAAATAAAAAGGATGAAGGCTTTCAAAAACTTGGCTAGAACCTTCGGGCTTTATTGTTTATATTTGTGGGAACTTATAGGCTATGAAATACAAGCGAATATTACTCAAACTAAGCGGTGAGGCGCTCATGGGCGAAAATTCCTATGGAATTGACCCAAAAAGAATCAAAGAATACGCACAAGAAATCAAATTACTCCACGAAAAAGGAGTTGAAATTGCCATCGTAATCGGAGGTGGAAATATCTTTCGTGGGATGGCAGGATCAAATGATGGAGTCGATCGTGTTCAAGCAGACTACATGGGCATGTTAGCAACAGTTATGAACGGACTAGCACTTCAAAGTGCCTTAGAAAACGAAGCCGTTCCCACTCGTTTACAAACCGCCCTAAAGATTGAAGCAGTCGCCGAGCCATATATTAAACGAAAAGCGGTACGCCATTTGGAAAAAAATCGCGTTGTCATTTTTAGTGCTGGAACCGGAAATCCCTTTTTCACTACAGACTCTGCCGCCGTTTTACGCGCCATTGAAATCAATGCAGATGTCATTCTAAAAGGTACTCGTGTCGATGGTATTTATACAGAAGACCCCGAGAAAAACAAAGAAGCCATCAAATTTGACACCCTTTCTTTTGAAGAAGTATTAAAAAGAGGCCTAAAGGTAATGGACACCACTGCCTTTACCCTGAGTCAAGAAAATAAATTACCCATCATCGTATTCGACATGAACACCCGTGGCAACCTGGACAAGGTGGTCAATGGAGATAATATCGGTACACGAGTGGACCTTTAATTGCAAGCACATGAACGAAGAATTACAATTTATCCTAGATAGCGCAAAAGAAAGTATGCAAAGCGCTGTGAGTCACCTCGAAAATGAACTCCTCAATATTCGTGCAGGAAAAGCAAACCCTGTGATGCTAAAAAGCGTAATGGTAGATTACTATGGCGCTCCTACTCCCTTAAGCCAAGTGGCGAATGTCAATACTCCAGACGGAAGAACCCTAACCATCCAGCCCTGGGAAAAAAGCTTATTAGCTGAAATCGAAAAAGGCATCATGATCGCTAACCTTGGGTTTAACCCAATGAATAACGGTGAAAGCATCATCATCAACGTCCCCCCTTTAACAGAGGAAAGAAGAAAAGAGCTAGCTAAAATGGCCAAGGCAGAAACAGAAAATGCCAAAGTAAGCGTAAGAAATGCTCGTAAAGACGCTAATCAAGAGATTAAAAAAACAGATGCTTCTGAGGATGAACAAAAAAATTGTGAAATTGATGTACAAGAAGCAACGAATGGATTCATCCAAAAGATTGACACGATTCTAGTGGCAAAAGAAAAAGAAATCATGACGGTTTAACACAAACCGATGCTCGAGCAGCTTCGCTATGAAAAGAAAGAAAAAATGGCATTTTTGGGAAGCGATAGCTCGCTTGATCTTACGCAATAGGATTGCCCTTATTATTGCCCTTTTAGGGGTCACTGCCTTCTGGGCAACACAGTGGCAAAACATGCGCTTTACTTTTACCGAGGCAAATCTCCTGCCAGATGACCACCCAGAAAATGTGAGCTACAACGAGTTCCTGTCGCTTTTTGGGGAAGAAGGGAGTGTTCTAGTAATCGCAGTAAAAGATAGCACCCTTTTTACACCCGAGAAATTAACCGCCTGGAAAAACTTAAGTGATGAACTAAATGCTTTTGAGGAAATTGATTTTGTCCTTTCTATTGACAATATCAAAGAGTTAGTCAAGAACAAGGAAAAGAAAAAGTTTGAATTAAAACCTCTTGTAGAAGATATCCCACAAGACAGTCTTGACTTCTCCTTATTCAAACAAAAACTCTTTTATGAATTGCCTTTCTACGAGAACCTGCTGTTGAATAAAACATCTGGTACGGTTAGAATGGCCATTTACATGAAACAAGAAGTGGTTAACAGCGCTGCAAGAAAAGACTTTGTTTTCAAGACATTCATTCCATTGATGGACGCCTTTGAACAAGAACACGGCATCAAAATTCGACGATCTGGCATGCCGTACATACGCACCCTAAACGCACAAAATATTGTGGATGAAATAGGGATGTTTGTCTTTGCTGCAATGGGGATCACCTCTTTAATTTTTTTCCTGTTTTTCCGTTCCTTTAGAGCCACCTTTATCTCGATGGTGGTGGTCCTCTTTGGCGTTGCTTGGGCCTTAGGCACACTGGGCTTCTTAGGGTATGAAATCACCGTCCTCACCGCTTTAATCCCTCCTTTGATTATTGTCATCGGGATTCCTAACTGCATCTTTTTGATCAATAAATACCAACAAGAAGTTGCCAAACACGGAAACCAAATAAAATCCTTACAACAGGTTATTGTCAAAATAGGAAATGCAACCTTGATGACAAATCTCACCACTGCATCAGGTTTTGCTACCTTCATTTTGACCAATAGTAAACTTTTAAAAGAATTTGGGATTGTTGCTTCAATCAATGTAGCGGGAATTTTTGTTCTTTCCCTCTTGATCATCCCCATTGTTTACAGTTTTATGCCACTGCCCAGCAAGAAACACTTAAACCATCTCAATAATAAATCTGTTGATGGCTTTGTCAAGTGGATGGAAGCAAAAGTACGGTACAAACGCATCAACACTTACATCGTTTCACTAATTGCTCTTGTGGCGAGTATCATAGGAATTTACACCATCAATATTTCAGGAAGTATTTTAGAAGATATGCCAAAGAAGCAAGCCTTCTTTAAAGACATCCTCTTTTTTGATCAAGAGTTTGACGGCATTGTTCCTATTGAAGTCTTAATCGACACCAAACGTAAAGACGGCGTATTAAAACTCTCTACCCTCAAGCGAATGGAACGCTTAAGTAAAAGCATCGAAGGAATTCCAGAACTTTCTTCCCCTACCTCTGTGGTGAATGCCATAAAATATGCCAAACAAGCGTATTACAATGGTAACCCAAATTATTATGCCCTCCCCTCGGCTCAAGAAAATCGTTTTATTCTCTCCTATTTTGATCGCTCAAGCAAAGGCGAAAATGTGCTAACAAATTATGTTGATGATACTGGTCAATATGCACGTTTAACGACTTTTATGACAGATATCGACACCCAGCGAATGGAGGAAATCGAAATTGAACTAAAACGTGAAATCGATAAAATATTTCCCAAAGAACGCTATCATGTTGAACTCACAGGAAAAGCGCTCCTTTTTCTCAAAGGGACAAAATACCTAATTAAAAACCTAGTGCTCTCTCTTGTCCTTGCCATCTTCCTGATTGCTTTGTTCATGGCCTACCTATTCCGTTCGTTTAAAATGATTATCATATCACTTATCCCTAATTTACTTCCCTTGATCATCACCGCAGGAATGATGGGCTTCATAGGTATTCCCTTAAAACCGTCCACCATTTTAGTCTTTAGTATTGCCTTTGGAATATCGGTAGATGATACCATTCATTTTTTAGCAAAATACCGTCAAGAATTAATGGACTCCAAATGGAAGATACAACGCTCTGTCTATGCAGCGCTTAAAGAAACAGGGGTGAGTATGTTTTATACCTCCATCGTATTGTTTTTTGGGTTTTCTGTATTCATGAGTTCAGAGTTTGGAGGAACAGTCGCTTTAGGTGGGTCAATCTCAATGACACTTCTTTTTGCCATGCTAGCGAATTTAATCCTTCTACCCTCTTTACTAATCTCATTAAGAGATACCGTTGCGAACGAAGAGGTTTTAAAAGAGCCTAAGATTCAAATCATCGAACCCACCGAAAAGAAAAAAGGGAACTAAACACTATCTTTGCACAAAATTTTGATCATGCCAACAAAAATAAAAGCACTACTAGAGACCTCTGCAAAAGGACAAGAAGTAACCGTTCAAGGATGGGTTAGAACCTTTAGAGCAAATCGTTTTATTGCCTTAAATGATGGTTCTACCCTGGGGAATATCCAGTGTGTTGTTGACTTTGAAAATTTTGAAGAAGAAACCTTAAAAAATATTTCTACTGGAGCAGCATTAAAAGTTAGCGGGCGATATGTAGAAAGTCAAGGAAAAGGTCAAAAGGCCGAAATTCAAGTGGAGGACATCCACATTTATGGAACAGCCGATCCAGAGAGCTATCCCATACAACCCAAAAAACACAGCTTTGAATTCTTGCGTGAGAAAGCACATCTTCGTGTACGAACAGCCACCTTTAGTGCGGTTATGCGTGTTCGTGCTGCACTTGCTTTTGGGGTTCATAAATTCTTTCAAGAAGAAGGGTTTCATTATGTCAACACACCCATTATAACGGGCAGTGATGCAGAGGGTGCAGGAGAAATGTTCCGCGTGAGCACATTAGACCCAGAAAAACCACCATTAAATGAGGCAGGAAAGGTAGATTTTCAACAAGACTTTTTTGGAAAAGAAACACATCTAACCGTATCGGGGCAACTCGAGGCAGAAACTTATGCCATGGGACTAGGGGAAGTATATACCTTTGGTCCAACTTTTAGAGCTGAAAACTCTAATACGACAAGACATTTAGCAGAATTCTGGATGATTGAGCCCGAGATGGCTTTTTACAACCTAGACGACAACATGGATTTAGCCGAAAAATTCATTAAAAGCGTCTTGCGCTATGTGTTAGACAACTGTCAAGAAGACCTTGCTTTTCTTGATGAGCGTTTCGCCAAAGAAGAAAGTGCAAAACCAAAACTCGAACGCTCGGAAATGGGACTACTCGAAAAAATAAGATTTGTTGTTGAAAACGAGTTCAAACGAGTGAGTTATACAGAAGCCATCACTATTTTAAGAAATAGCAAACCCAATAAAAAGAAAAAATTCACCTACCCCATTGATGAATGGGGAGCAGATTTACAAAGTGAACACGAACGCTTTCTCGTAGAAAAACACTTTAAAACTCCGGTGATTTTATTTGATTATCCGGCAAAAATTAAAGCGTTCTACATGCGTTTAAATGAGGATAAAAAGACCGTAAGAGCAATGGACATCCTTTTTCCTGGCATTGGTGAAATGGTGGGAGGTTCACAACGAGAAGAACGCCTAGATGTACTTAAAGAACGCATAGAAGCCATGGGAATTGAAGAGGAAGAGCTTTGGTGGTACTTAGACCTGCGCAAATTTGGTACAGCTCCTCACAGTGGTTTTGGACTAGGATTTGAACGCTTAGTATTATTTGCAACCGGCATGGGCAACATTCGAGATGTCATTCCTTTTCCCAGAACGCCACAAAATGCTTCTTTTTAGCAAGTAGATAAGTTTTCTTATCTTTAGATAAGACCCATCTTATTATGTTAAAACAACAACTTCAACTAAAGCTTGCACAAAAACTGTCTCCACAACAGATACAGTTAATGAAGTTGATCCAACTCCCTACCCTAGATTTTGAACAACGACTCCAAAACGAAATCGAAGAAAATCCCGCACTTGAAAGTGGCAAAGAAGAGGCCTTAAAAGAGGATTCCTTTGAGCAAGACTATGAGGAAACAAATGATGTTATTGATACACAAGACATCGATATTGACGCCTATTTAAGTGACGATGAAATTCCTTCCTATCGCCTCAATGCGAACAACTACAGTGCCGATGATGAAGAAAAAAGTAGCCCATTATCTGGCGGGGTAAGTTTCCATGAAACCCTGCAACTCCAAATAGGTTCATTAATCTTGACTGAACAAGAAAGAACAGTAGCCGAATTTATTGTGGGTAGCATCGACGAGAGCGGCTACTTGAGGCGATCTATTGAAGATTTAATGGACGACCTTGCCTTTACACAAGGAATTATGGTTGAACAAAATGAAGTGGAAACAGTTCTAAAAAAAGTTCAGGCGATTGATCCTGCTGGTGTAGGAGCAAGAGATTTAAAAGAGTGTCTGGCCTTGCAATTGGAACGAAAAGAAGCTTCTTTGGCCATTTTAATGGCCAAAAACATCATTCATGATGCCTTTGATCTTTTTGCTAAAAAACATTTTAAAAAAATGCTAGACAAGTTTGATGTAGATGAAACTTTACTCAAAGAAGGTTTAGCCGAAATCGAAAAACTCAACCCTAAACCGGGAGGGGCTATGTCTGGAATTTTCCAAAATACTCACATCGTCCCTGATTTTATTTTGACCATAGAAAACGGGGCCGTTCAAGTTAGCTTGAACCGAAGAAATGCCCCTGAACTACATGTTTCTTCCAGTTATCAAGAAATGTTACGCGGATATAAAGAAGCATCTACAAAATCTAAAACTCAAAAAGAAGCCGTTCAATTCATCAAACAAAAATTGGATGCTGCACAATGGTTTATTGATGCCATACAGCAACGTCGACAAACACTTCAATTAACTATAGAAGCCATTGTCAATCATCAATATGACTATTTTTTGACAGGAGACGAACGCGCTTTAAAACCCATGATTCTAAAAGATATCGCAGATAAAATTCAAATGGATATCTCTACTGTTTCAAGGGTAGCGAATAGTAAATATATCGATACACCCTACGGGACAAAATTGCTTAAAACCTTTTTTTCAGAATCACTTACAAATGCTGAAGGAGAAGAAGTCTCTACCTTAGAAATCAAAAACATTCTTCGCAGTTTAATTGACGATGAAGACAAAAAGAAACCTTTAGCTGATAATGCGTTGTCTAAAGAACTTCTAAAAAAAGGGTATAAAGTTGCTCGACGCACTGTTGCGAAATACAGGGAACAGATGAATTTCCCTGTTGCACGACTTCGCAAAGAATTATAAGAGATAAAAGATTAACCCTACTTGCAGCGGATTAATTTTAAATGAACTTCCAGAAATACTGCGTATTTCTTGACGTAATAGAGGAGTAAAAGTATAATCGAAACGTAAATTCCAGGTGTTGAATCCCAACGCGATTCCCATACTGTGTTGCCATGGATTGAGTTGGTTATTTAAATCGATTTTACGTCCAAAAAAAGGCTTGTACTTCGCGCCAAATTGATGGCTTAAACGATAGCCCAAATAAACCCTCCAAAAGGCATATTTCTTCAAATTTGATGTGCGCCACCTCAATTCAATCGGAAATTGAAGCTGGTGATAACTAAAGACATTACGCAAGGCTCTTGCTGCGACAGGGAGCGTATAGGAATAACCTGCCAAACTCTTTTCAACATTGATGTTATTCACTAAACGAACATGCCCGTATCCTATACCTAACGCTAGTGCTTTATCCCCCTTAACTGTTAAGGGTAAATCCCGTAAAAATCCCATGTGGAAGCTGCGGGAAAATCCTTTTTGCTGAAAATTATTGATATCGTTGACTTGAAGAGCTAAATTCAAATCAATATAAAACTGATCTTCTCTATAGCGCAACGAATCTTTCACTTGAGCGATAGCAAAGCAGGGGATCAAAAAAGTAAAAAACAAAAGCTTACGCATGCTGCTAAGGTACAATTTTACTGAAGTTGGGGTAAAAAAAAAGCACCCACTTGATGTGGGTGCTTTTTATTCTTCATCAAAAGAATTAATTCATGTTCTGAGTGTAATCTCCCACACGAGTAGTGTAGTTGATTTTCAGGGCATTTACTTTACGTAATTCCTGTTTGATATCTGAAATTAAGCCCATGTTTGTATCACCGTCAACCTTTAGTGCAGTGGTTAAAACATTTTGTAATTCTTGTCGCTTTGAAGCTCTTTCTGCCAAAACAAAGGCAGCAACATCACCTACATCAGCAAACTTATCATTCAATTGAATACGTGCTTGTGTCCCGTATTTATCGGCATATCGGCTAGAAGGTTTTCCAGCATAGATATACATTACACGATCTTTCTTATCCAGTTTTTGAATCTGGTCTGCCGCTGGAAGCGAGTTTTGAATCATCAAGGTGCTATCACGCATAACGGTAGCGACCATAAAGAAAAACAAAAGCATGAAAACGATATCGGGAAGAGAGGCCGTTGAAATCGCGGGTAAATCCCCTCCTTTTTTCTTTTTAAACTTTGACATACGTTGTGTTTTTAATTGGTTTTACTCGGTTCAGCTTCAGAGAGTTTTTGAGGATACATTGCCTTAACTTCATCTAACTTAGGCTTTAATTTCGCCTTATCGCTCACTGAAGTTCTAGGGTCACTGTAACGCTTCTGTGCTTCGGTATAAGTTAGACCAGCCATTGGGTTAAGTCGTGCAAATTCACGATCGCGTAAATCGTTGTATGCAGCAACTAATTCATTTTGAACGGCGATATAAACTTTATAAGAAGTCTCACGGTCGTTTTTTAATGAAATAATGGCTTTTTCTGGGTTATCCGAAGAACTCGTGTCTCTTTTGCCTTGGCAATAGTCACATGCTTCTTCGCCTGTACCACCACCATTGTCTAGAAAGGCAATCGCTGCTTGACGCAATTCGCTAATCTCCATTACATCTTCTTCAACTAAAAGACGGTTGTCTTTGTTCACTACCACTGTAAAGATATTTCGTTCTTTAATTACGGGCGGGTCAACAACTTCGTCTGTGGGAGGTAATTTACGGTTGATCCCAGAATCGGTCTCAATCGTAGTGGTTACCAAGAAAAAGATTAATAGCAAGAAAGCGATGTCTGCCATCGAACCAGCGTTCACCTCAGGTGCAGCTCTTTTTGCCATAATTTATCGGTTAATTAAACGTTTTACGCCAGAAAATGCCATTGCTCCTACAGCAATTGCAGCTAAGTAATAAAATACACGGATTCCTGTTTCAACCCAACGTGCTCCAGAGGCAGAAAGTACTTCCCCATCTTTTAGCGGGGTTTCAACTCCAGAGGATAAGGCATAGGCAAGGCCTACAACCACCACTAGGAAACCAACAGAAATCAATGATTTCTTTAATTTTTGACTATCCCCAAATAAATTGAGGAGTGAAAAAATTACTGTAGCACCAACAGATACCACAAGGATAAGCTGTGCTATAGAAATTAATGGAGATACAGTACCGTAATCTCCCATGGCTGCGGCCATTTTAATTTCTTCATCACCTGCCCCTATGATTCTAAAGAGGAATACTACCCCCAGAACCCCTAAGAGACCGGCTACTATTTTTACTATTTTTTGAAAATTCATAATCTACAATGTTTAAAGAGGGTTTTTACTTCTTGTGAGCCACAAGGATGTCAACTAAAGTGATGGAAGCATCTTCCATATCGTTAACAATACCGTCGATTTTTGCAACAATGTAGTTATAGAAAATTTGAAGGATAATCGCTACCACAAGACCAAATACTGTTGTTAAAAGGGCTACTTTAATCCCCCCAGCAACTAATGATGGCTGCATGTCTCCAGCGGCTTCAATTTTATCAAAGGCTTGAATCATCCCGATTACTGTACCCATGAACCCAAGCATAGGTGCTAGTGCGATAAATAAAGAAATCCAAGAAACGTTTTTCTCTAATTGTCCCATTTGTACTCCTCCATAAGCAACAACTGCTTTTTCAGCGCTTTCAACTCCTTCGTCAACACGGTCTAAACCTTGATAGAAGATAGAGGCAACAGGTCCTTTTGTGTTACGGCATAATTCTTTTGCCGCTTCAACTCCTCCACTTGAGAGGGCTTCTTCTACTCCTTCAGTTAATTTCTTTGTATTAGTGGATGCTAAGTTTAAGAAAATGATTCTTTCGATAGCAATCGCTAACCCTAAAATCAAACAAATCAATACGATTCCCATAAATCCTGGTCCTCCTTCAATGAAACGCTTTTTTAATTCTTGGGTAAAAGAGGCTGGTGCTGCAGCAGCGTCAGCTTGCTCTTCTTCTTGAACAATCGTAGAAACTGTAAGATTGTCTAGGTTGATTGTATTGGCATTAGCGGTAAAACTTACCATGAACATGCTCATTACAAGGGTAACGAATAGTTTTTTCATTTTGATGAATTTTGTGTTCTAATTAATTAAGGGTTTAAAGATAAAAAAAAATATGGTTCAACATAATTATTGACAAATATGTGGCCAAAGGTTTTCGTTGCGCTCATTTAGTGGTTTAAAGGTCATTTTGTTAGATGAAAAAAAATCTCAGTAAATTTGGTATTCTACCCATCTTTATCCTTCCATTCATGAGTATTTAATCAAGGGGAAAACCGTTTATTTAAAGCTAATACAACTCCATTGGTCCATCCAAAACCGTCTTGATTAGGATATTCTCCTCCCCCAGCAGTTAGACTCAAGTCCATTACATTGTATTTTTCCATCATCTTTCCAGTAGTTCGGTACACTTTCTCACTGATGTTTAACCATCGCTGGCTTCCCTGCTGTGCTGTTTTTGTAAAGCCATAGTTTTCTAGTCCAATAATGGTGGTCCATTGCAACGGGGCCCACCCATTAGGGGCGTCCCATTGCTGACCCGTATTTTGCAAGCTGGTCACAAAACCACCTGCTTTTAAAAAATCACGCTGGAGATTATCTTTCACTCCTTTTGCTTGTTCTTGTGTTGCGATTGCTAAAAACAAAGGAAATCCTCCAGCGAGGGTTCTACGACCAGTGTGGGCTTTATGTTTAAAATGATAGTCCTCAAAAAACTGACTCTCTTCGTTCCAAAAAAGCTTCTGGATGGCTTTTTTTCTTGCTTGAGCTAACTTTGCGTACTGCTCCCCTTTGGCCACATTACCGTTTAAATAATTTGTTTCAGAAAGGGTTTTTTCTAAACCGTAAAGCAAACAGTTTAAATCGACGGGTAAAATATCAATGACTTCTATGGAAGCTAAATTTTGATTATCGGCAAACCATCGACTACTGTAGTCCCATCCACTCATGGCACCAGTGCGCAGGTTACTGTATAGGGTTTTCTTTGCTTGATCGGTAGAAAGTTCTTGTGCTAACTCATAATCTTCTCGATGACTTTCGGGACGAGGCGTTGTGCCGGTATCAAAATATCGATTTAAGGTCATCCCATCTATGCTAATGGTCTTGTTCGCTTGCATCCAATAGCTGTATTCTTTTTCTAATGCTGGAAGATATTTAATTGCTTTCTCTGGCGAAGTAGCGCTAATTTCATTTACCATAAGAGCAAAGAAGGGTGGCTGTGAGCGAGTCATATAATAGTGACGGTTCCCATTAGGGATAAACCCAATGGTATCAATGAGGTGGGCAAAATTATCCACCATAGCTTCTGCTAATTCGGGATGGCTTAATTTCAATCCCTTAATGGTGAAATAACTATCCCAGTAATAAATTTCACGAAAACGCCCGCCGGGCACAATGTATTTTTTAGGCAATGGAATAAGGGAACTGTTTTCCTTATTACTATCGGGGGACCGAGTGAGTTTATCCCACAAAAAAACAATATGCTCTTGCACTGTTCTAGATCGATCACTCACAAAATCTGCTTGAAAGGGTTTGGGTAGTTCAAAATTTGTCTCCACAAAGACTTTTAAGGAAAAGCCTTCTTGCTCTTTTTCTACTGCATATCGAGACAATAATTCATCAAGCGGAAGATGCGGTGTAGCATCTGCAAAAGTTTTGCTGTCGGGAAAAAAATGGGCCATTTGAACATCGTGATAAAAATCACTGGCATAATAGTCTGCATAACGCACTGCTTTTACTTTTTGCGTTGAGGCAGTAGTGCAGGACTCAAAGGTCAATACGACTAAGAGAATAGTGAGTATAAGACAAGAGGAGGCTTTATAATTGATTGTATGACTCATGGGTTTAAAATTTATGTTTCAATATAATTGCTTTATCATTTAATCTAGCGCAAGATGGAAATTTAATTGGGCAAAAAAACGTTACTCTAGCGCAGCTGTTTTTAAATCTGTTATCGCTAGATCTAGAAAAAGGAGTTGATGGGATTGAGGTAAAATTACTCCTTGAGGAGTTTTAATCCAGTCGTCCCAGCTGGCGGTGAGCCCCCCTATGGGGATGATGTCCACCCACATTTGAAACGCTTTTGGTCGATGGTGTTCGTCCATAAGCCATAAGTAGGAGTCTCCTGGAGTGGTCCCTCCAGTAGTATATGTGACTAATAGGGCCTCTTGACCATCGTCTCGTTTGACTAAACGACGCTCTACACCTTTATCAAAAACCTTGTAAGGGGCTACTAACCAAAAACTATCATTATTAAACTTAGCTTCCGCAGAGTAAATAAAGTCTCTTTTCTTTTCTCCCTGATAGGGTTGTTCATTGACCTCAACAGTGGATTTATTTGTCGCTGTCAAATTCAAATTAACCGAAATGCTATCCCACACCACCGTGCAGGTTCCTTTGGCTTTATGCCATTGATAACTTCTTCCTTTCCCTCGACTAGAAAAAGTCCATTCAATATAATTTAGATCTTTAAAAGCATTATGATTCAATGCTTGAAGCATTTTTTGCGCCAGTTGATCGGCAGCAGGACCTTTTTCTCCTTGAGGTAAGGCTTTGTCAAAATACATGAATAGAGTCGCTAGAATGAGACTAAAAAGAACAAGAATTTTGGCTATTTTTTTTAAAAATCGCATTAAATAAAGGGATGTTGATAAAGTGATTGTTTATGGCGAAAATAGAAAAAACAACTTTAATCCTAATTCAAAAAAAATCCCTCAGAAACCTCTGAGGGATTGAAATCTTATGTTTATAGACGTTATCTTCTAATTTGACCTTGAAAATTAGGGTAATAAGGAGCCGTTATAGTATGCTACTTGACGGGTTATCTTACCGTCCTCATTAAACGTATGACTAAAATGGCAAAAGACATTTATATTTTTTTTGGTCTTCTTGTCCTTAAATCGAAATATCCACCAAGAAATTGCCTCTGTTCCATTTCCTTCATAATCTAATAAATCTGGATAGCCATATTCGTCAATGCTTAAAAGATCATATTTAGAGAGTGTCTCTTCAAAACCAGCTTTATTTTCTTCCATAGAAAGAGATGTCCCCATGGGAAGGTTGATGTCTGAAAAACGAGCTCCTTTTGTATAAAAACCATAGGCCTTGTCATGATCTCCCATTTCAAAATAAGAAATAACCTTTCTTAGTGTGCGAATGTTTTGATGATCCTTATAAATAGTCCCGTTTCGAATAGTTTCAAACGACAGACTATATTTTTGCATTATTGCAGGATTATAATTTATAATCATCGCAGCAATTTTATCCCCTTTTTTATTGAGAATAAACGAACGATCATAGGGCATTTCGATTTTAAATCCATTGTTTTTATCGATGCCATAAAATACATCATAGGTGTAAACCCAAGTTCCGGATCGCTTGTATTCTAACGCATCAGGATAGGACCCTCCGCGTTTTTTTATTGAATAGTTCATCAAAGCGCCATTCCAATATTTTGCCTGGTTAATGATATCTTGTTTTGTAGATGAATTCCTATCCTTGTTCATGTTTTCACCATTAAAGGCTTTGAAATCATCTGTCATCAAGGCATTAAGTTGATTTTCATCGGCGTCAATAAAGGCTTGATTAAATTTTTCGACAAGGTCAATTCCTGGGTGTTTGTCAAAAATCTTTCCGTTAGCATTTTTTTGTGCAACGAGGGTCATTGTTCCCAATAGGGAACATAATAAAACTAGTTTTCTCATATTCATTGGTTTATGGTTATCCCTAAAGATACTAATTTTCTTTTTAACCCTTTTTTGTTAGAGTAAATCAAAAAAAGACATAAAAAAACCCCCAATAAAAGGGGGTTACTTTCTGGCAGAGAGGAAGGGATTCGAACCCTCGATACGCTTTTGGCGTATACACACTTTCCAGGCGTGCGCCTTCGACCACTCGGCCACCTCTCTAATTTGGCACGAAATAACAAAAAAAATCTTGCCTTTGAAATTATTTAAGCTAAAATAAATGATTTTAAGCCTTCGCCAAAAAAACCGATTTTGCTGCCTTTGAAGTAGCTTCGATAATTGTGGTCGCTGGAAGGGCATAAATCTCACTCAATTTTTTGATCACCAAAGGAAGGTAAGCGCTTTCATTTCTCTTTCCACGATGTGGTACAGGAGCGAGATATGGTGCATCGGTTTCAACCACTAATGAAGACAAGGGAAGCTGCGCTAAGAATTGATCGATTTTTCCATTTTTAAAGGTAGCAACCCCTCCTATTCCTAATTTTAAATTATAGTTTATCGCCCGTTGTGCATCTTCAAGCGTTCCAGTAAAGCAATGAAAAATCCCAAAGAGATCGTCGCCTTTATTTTCTTCTAAAACTTCAAACACCTCATCAAAGGCTTCACGACAATGAATTACAATGGGTAACTTTTTTTCTTTTGCCCATTGAATCTGTTGATGAAAGGCTTCTTGCTGGGCCTTACGTCTTGTTTTATCCCAATATAAATCTATCCCTATTTCCCCTACAGCATAGAAATTGTGTTGATCGAGCATTGCTTTTACATGGGCCAATTCTTCTGCGACATTTTCTTTTACATGAGTGGGATGTAATCCCATCATCAAGCGAACATGATCGGGATAAGCTTTTTCAAGATCTAACATGCGCTGGGTATAAGTACTATCAATGGCAGGAAGGTAAAATTCTCCCACCCCCGCAGCCATGGCACGTTGTACTGCTTCGTCGCGATCTTCGTCAAAGGCTTCTACATAAAGGTGAGTGTGGGTATCGATCATTTTCATGGGACAAAAATACAGCTTTCGTTTTCTTCCCCTATAATTAAGTACCTTTAATCCCCATGAAAAACCCATTTAAAAACATTGCAAGACCCGTTAAAATCTCTTTGCGCTATTCAAAAAGCCAGCATTTAATTGGACAATTTGAACTCAATGGAAAGCCTGCTAATTTCCTCATCGACACTGGCGCTTCTAATAGTTGTGTAGATCAAACAAAAACTTCCCACTTTGATTTAACAGCTCAAGGAGAGGCACTCCCTTTAACCGGTGCGGGAAATGAAAAACTCTTTGCACAATCTAGTCACGAAAGTAGGTTGACCTATAAGCAAAATGAAATTATCCGTATCGCCTTAATGCTCATTGACATGGACACCATTAACACGGCCCTTGAAGAACAAGGAGAAGAGACCATCGATGGGATTATTGGCGCAGATATTTTACATCAAAAAAAGGCAATCATCGATTATCATCAATGTTGCCTTTATCTTGAAGAAACGAGCTGGCTTTAAAGCTCTAGGGCTTTTTTAGGATCATTCCCCATCAATAATTCTACTGGATTTTCAAGTGCCTCTTTTACAGCCACTAAAAACCCTACCGACTCACGTCCATCTACAATCCTGTGATCATACGAAAGTGCCAGGTACATCATGGGATGTATTTCTACTTTTCCATCAACAGCTATGGGTCGCTCAATGATGTTGTGCATTCCTAGGATTCCAGATTGTGGTGGGTTGATAATTGGGGTAGATAACATGGAACCAAATACTCCACCATTTGAAATGGTAAAGGTCCCTCCTGTCATCTCATCTACAGTAATTTGTCCGTCACGTGCACGAATAGCTAAACGCTTAATCTCTGCCTCAACACCTCTAAATGAGAGACCCTCGGCATTGCGCACTACGGGAACCATTAAACCTTTTGGTCCAGAAACGGCAACACTGATGTCACAATAATCAAACTTGATTTGGTGATCCCCATCAATCATGGAGTTCACATCGGGGAATTCCTGCAGGGCACGAACGACTGCTTTTGTGAAAAAACTCATAAAGCCTAGCCCCACCCCGTGTTTTTCTTTAAACTGCTCTTTGTATTCTTTACGAAGATTAAATATTGGTGTCATATTCGCTTCGTTGAAGGTAGTCAACATAGCCGTTTCATTTTTAGCACTTACTAAACGTTCGGCTACTTTACGGCGCAATAAAGACATTTTCTTACGTCCTGTTTCACGGCTTCCGTGTGCTGGGGGAGTTCCCATAGAAGGTACAGCATCAATCGCGTCTTGTTTTGTTACACGACCATCACGACCCGTCCCTTGAATTGTACTCGCGTCGATTCCTTTTTCATTGAGAATCTTTTTAGCTGCAGGTGAAGCAGCACCGGTAGCATAGGTTGCAGCTGGAGCAGGAGTAGCTTCAACTTTTGGTGCTTCTTCAACAGGAGTAGCTTTCGTTTCAGGAGCAGCTTCTCCTTCTGGAGCCGTTCCTTCGGTATCGATTAAACACACCACTTGCCCCACTTCAACAGCGTCTCCTTCTTCGGCTTTTAGGGTAATGGTCCCACTCACTTCTGCGGGAAGTTCGAGGGTGGCTTTATCAGAATCAACCTCAGCTATTGCTTGGTCTTTTTCAACATAATCGCCGTCGGCAACAAGCCATTGAGCAATTTCTACTTCAGTAATTGATTCTCCTGGAGATGGGACTTTCATTTCTAAAATCATCGGGAGGGTGTTTAAGTGAATTATTTTGTTTTACGAATAAAATTATCCTTTGTTTCGTCAAAGACATAGTCAATGACTTCTTGATGTCTTTTTGCCGATCGTGTTGCGCTACCTGCAGCAGGCGCACCATAGAAACGGCGTGTAGCGGGTCGAAAACGAGCAGCTTCTGGCATATGTAGTAAGAGGTGCGACCAGGCACCCATATTACGCGGTTCTTCTTGAGCCCAAACAATATCAGTTGCGGCACTGTACTTTGCTAATTGGGCCTTGATTTCCTTCACGGGTAATGGGAATAATTGCTCTAAACGAATAAGTGCAACGTCTTCTATTTTGCGCTCCTCGCGTACTTTTAAAAGATCATAGTAGAACTTCCCGCTACAGAAAACGACTTTTTTGGCCTTTTTGGCCTCCACTTTGTCATCCTCAATAAGGGTTTGAAAACCTCCAGAAGTAAACTCTTTTAACGGAGAAACTACTTGTGGATGTCGCAGAAGACTCTTAGGAGTAAAGACCACAAGAGGCTTGCGATAATTTGATTTAACTTGACGTCGCAAGAGGTGGAAAAGGTTTGCCGGAGTTGTACAATTTGCGATGAACATATTGTCTTTTGCACAAAGTTGCAAATAGCGTTCCATTCGTGCAGAAGAGTGCTCGGCACCTTGCCCTTCATAACCATGTGGAAGAAGTAGCACGATACCGTTTTGGAGTTTCCATTTATCTTCGGCTGCAGAGATATATTGGTCAATCATGATTTGTGCCCCATTGGAGAAATCTCCAAATTGCGCCTCCCATATGGTTAAAGCATTAGGGCTGGCCATGGCATAACCATAGTCAAAACCAAGGACACCGTACTCTGACAATAGAGAATTGTAAATGCGTAATCGCCCCTGGTCTTCTTGTATGTGGTTGAGTAAGATGGTTTCTTCTTCAGACTCTTCTGCCTTGACAATTGCATGACGGTGAGAGAACGTTCCACGTTCTACATCTTGTCCAGAAATACGTACATCGTGACCTTCAACTAATAAACTTCCATAGGCTAATAATTCTCCCATGGCCCAGTCCATTGCATCGTTTTCAAAAAACATGCGCTCGCGGTCTCCGATGAGTTTTTCGATCTTGCGCAAGAATTTTTTATCCTTAGGCAGCTTGGTAATTTGTTTCGCAACTTTTGTTAAAGTAGCTTTAGACACTTGTGTCTTTACCGTCTTCATCATCTCCACTTCATCGACACGATTATAGCCATTCCACTCGTCTTGCATAAAGGGAGTGATTTCGGTTTTCGCTATTTTACGAGAGTCGGCAAGGTCTATTTCCAAAGAATCTTTATATTCTTTTTCCATTTGTTTGATATCCTCTTTCGTAATAATCCCTTGTGCAATGAGTTGATCGGCATAAATATCCCGAGGGTTTTTATGCTTTGAGATGGATTTGTATAATTTAGGCTGAGTGAAACGTGGTTCGTCGCCTTCGTTATGGCCGTATTTACGATAGCCTAAAAGGTCGATAAAGACATCACGGCCAAATTTCATTCTATAATCCAAGGCAAATAAGGTGGCATGTACCACTGCTTCGGCATCATCTGCATTAACGTGTAATACTGGGGAGAGTGTTACTTTCGCTACATCGGTGCAATAAGTAGAAGAACGGGCATCGAGGTAATTTGTAGTAAAACCAATTTGATTGTTAACTACGATGTGAACTGTTCCTCCTGTTCCATATCCTTTGAGACGGGCCATTTGAACAATCTCATAAGGAAGTCCTTGACCCGCTATTGCAGCATCACCGTGAACAATGATCGGCAATACTTTATTGGTGTCAAAGTCGTATTTCTTTTCAAGTTTTGCACGGGTAATTCCTTCAACAACTGCTCCTACTGTCTCTAGGTGAGAGGGGTTAGGTGCAATATTCATGTTGATTTTCTTCCCATTATCTGTGCTGCGTTTTGAGGTCCATCCTAAATGATATTTTACATCCCCATCAAAAACAACTTCTTCATAGTCTTTTCCATCAAATTCGGAAAAAATATCTCGACTTGACTTTCCAAAAATATTCGTCAAGGTGTTTAATCGACCACGGTGAGCCATTCCCATGACAAATTCCTCCACGCCTTGATCGGCTGCTGCTTCAATTACAGCATCTAACGCAGGGATCAACGATTCACCACCTTCTAGAGAAAAACGTTTTTGCCCAACATATTTTGTGTGTAAAAAGTTTTCGAAGGAAACTGCTTGATTGAGCTTTTTGAGAATATGCTTCTTTTCTTCTTTAGAAAAGGTCGGGTGATTGTTATTGATATTTAATCGCTGCTGTATCCAGTTGACTTTTTCAGGATCGCGAATATACATGTACTCTACCCCGATAGAATCACAATAAATTTGTTCAAGGTGTTCAATGATTTTAGCCAAAGTACTGGGACCTATTCCCATGGTTTCACCAGCATTGAAAACTTCGTTTAAATCGGCTTGTGTCAAGCCAAAGTTCTCCAGTGCTAAATTAGGGGTATAGGTACGACGATCACGCACGGGATTTGTCTTTGTAAACAAGTGGCCGCGTTTGCGATAGGCATCGATTAATTGTACTACTTTAAATTCACGTTGCAGGTGCTCTGGTACTTCTGTTGTGGTCGCCGATACAGATTCCCCATTTGCGTTTTCAATACCAAAGTCAAAGCCTTGAAAAAAGGCACGCCAGCTGGGCTCTACACTATCAGGCTGTTGTAAATACTGGTCATACAGTTGCGCAAAATAAGCCGTGTGCGCTGCGTTTAAAAAAGAATATTTGTCCATTTGTGTTTGGATCACAGTAAAATCTAGTAAACAAAATTACAACATTTAATCTAAGCAAATAAGCCCTTTTTCACTTTTTAACAAGCATTCTCTCCCTTGTGTGTTTCATTGCATAAGCCTTTGTTTATTTCAGTTGTAAAATAAATTGATTCAAGGAGATAATTATGTGTTGATGTGCGCTTTTTTTCGCCACATAAATGTGTATTTTTGATTGATGTTCGCACTAGTAGATTGCAATAATTTTTACGCTTCTTGTGAGCGTGTTTTTCAACCGCAATGGGAAGGAAAACCCATCGTTATTCTCTCCAATAACGATGGCTGTGTTATTGCACGTAGTAACGAAGCAAAAGCGCTGGGAATCCCCATGGGCGCTCCTGCATTTCAATACAAAGAACGCTTTGAGCAACAAAACATCAAGGTTTTTTCGTCTAACTATCCCCTCTATGGTGACATGAGTAGTAGGGTGATGAAAATCCTAGAACAGTACACCCCCGACATTGAAATCTACAGTATAGACGAAGCTTTTTTACAATTCAAGGGCTTTGATCACTTTGATCTAGACACACAAGGTCGTGCGATGAAAAAACAAGTACAGCAGTGGACGGGTATCCCCGTTTCTGTGGGTATTGCACCAACCAAGGGGCTAGCAAAAATCGCCAATAAAATCGCCAAAAAATACAGCTCAAAAACAGGAGGTGTTTACCTCATGGCTACCGATGAACAACGCATCAAAGCCTTAAAGTGGACTGCTGTAGAAGACATTTGGGGAATTGGACGACGACACGCTAAACGCTTAACTGCACAAGGCATCAAAACAGCCTATGATTTTTCCAATCTTCCCGACAGCTGGATTCGCAAGCACATGAGTGTGCTAGAATTGCGTTTAAAAAAAGACCTCCTTGGTTTACCTTATATACAACTGGAAGATGCCCAGCCCCCAAAAAAATCCATCGCCACAACCCGTAGTTTTCGATCAACCCTATCGCAATTTTGGGAAGTGGAGGAACGCATTACCACCTATGCGACGAGCTGTGCCGAAAAATTACGCCAACAAAAAAGTAGTTGTGCTGCCTTAATGGTTTTTGTACGTAGTAATCCACATAAAGAAGGCAGTGAACAGTACCGAAACAGTTGTGTCATCACCCTACCGTATGCTACCGATTCAAGCATTATCCTAGCACAATATGCCATTCATGGATTAAGGGGGATTTTCAAAGAAGGGATCGACTACAAAAAAGCAGGGGTAATTTTAATGGGCCTTAGCCCCACTAATGAAAAGCAACTCAATCTCTTTCATCATGACCAAAACAAACATGACACCTTGATGAAAGCCATTGATCACCTTCATCGCCGTTTTGGTCCGCACCGCATCAAACTGGCTAATCAAGACCTAAAAAAAACTTGGAAAATGCGCCAAGAACATCTTTCGGCACGTTTTACCACAGAACTCAACGATATTATTCGTGTTTATGCCAATAACAAATGAAAACAGCCAAAGAAAACCTCATCTTCTTTAAACCCAGCGATGATCACCCGCGCAGTATGCCACTAGCAAACACAAGTGTATCGGCAGGTTTTCCTTCTCCAGCAGACGATTTCAAAGAACTGCGCATTAGCATTGATAGAGAAGTTGTTAAAAACGAAGAAGCTACCTTTTATGCTCGAGTAGCAGGGCAATCCATGCAGGGGGCGGGCCTAGACGATGGAGATCTACTGGTAATTGATCGCAGTAAAGAACCCGAAGACAACGCCATTGCCGTTTGTTTTATCGATGGGGAATTCACCGTAAAGCGATTGAAAGTAGAGGCCGAATGCGTCTACCTTATGCCCGAAAACCCCAATTATTCCCCTATCAAAGTAACCGAAGACAACCTACTCATCATCTGGGGAGTTGTGACCTATGTGGTGAAAAAAGTATAACTTCGGTTCATGCTAAAAACACGTCTATTTCTATTTGCTTTCATTGGAGTGGGACTCCTTAATATAGGAAGTCAAATCATGAAGTTTGACCTTCTTGCACCTTTGAGCAAGAGTTTGATAATCCCCTTATTGATTGGACATATTTACAGCAATTATTCTCCTTCAAAAAACTACCTTTTAGCATTGTTTTTTTCGTGGCTGGGGGATCTATTGTTAATTCCTCAAGGGAAACTATTCTTCATTTTAGGCATTGCTGCATTTTGGGTGACCCAATTTCTGTATTGTAAAATAATGCTAAAGGATCTAAAGGGTAATTTAAAACTACAACTCAACAAAAAAATAGCGCGTATCCCCTTGGTCATTTTAGGCAGCTATTTATTGGGAATGCTCACAGTGATGCTACCTGGTTTAGGCATCCTTCAGGTTCCTGTTAGCCTGTACGCGGTCACATTAAGCATCACAGGTTTCTTAGGCGTTTTAACTATGATTGAAAAGAAAAGTTCCTCTACTAGATTCCTTGCATTGGGGTGTATTCTATTTGTCATCTCGGATAGTATGATTGCCTTTGATGCTTTTTATTTTGACACAAAAATCTTTAGTCATTGGGTGATGGCTACCTACATTCCTGCGCAATTCTTCATCAGCAAACATTTAGGAAGAAGCACATAAAAATAGATATTGTATATTTTATTATGTATTTTTACCCTTGACAGGGGGTGATTCATTTGAGAGGAGCCATTGATGAAGTAGTATCGTTAAATAGTAGCATTTAACTTTTGCCATAGTAGTTACTATTGATTAATTCATTAACTTACTCTCTCCTCATTCTAACCTTAACTAAACATACATTATGCGAAAACAATTGTTTTGCTCTCCAGCACTCATCACCTTTTGCCTAAGCACTTTAATCATAGTGATCGGTAGAATTCTAAGTCAATCCCATATTTACTTGATTTTTATTCCACTTGTGACCATGTCACTCCTCTATCACTACCATAAAACGATCGAAGACAAAGATCAAAGCTTTTATTTCATTCTTGTATTTTGTCTTTTAGGAGACATCATCATCACCCTCGATGGGTTCTATTCCTATACTTCTGGCTTAATGGCCTATTGGGGCGCTTCGGTCCTATTTTACTTTACACTATACAAAGAATTGAAACAACCATTAAAAGAATTATTTGAAGAGAAAAAGTACTACATTCCTTTCCTGTGCTATGGTGTATACTTTGTAGGACTAATGATCTTTATCCGACCTTATTTGGCAGAATTCTTCATTCCCATTTTAATCTACGCCGCAACCTTGAGTTTTACCGTAGGCTTGAGTTTTGTTGTTTACATGCATAATAAAACAGAATCCAATCGTTACTTTATGCAAGGCCTATTTATCTTGAGCGTAACCGCCTCTTTAATGGGTTTAAACCGCTTTGTATTTAACAGTCATGTATTAAATGGGCTAGAAACCCTTCTCTATGCCCCTTCTTTGTTTTATATTTATCTGTACTTTAAAACAAAACCACCTCGTGACGAAAAAAATATTTTGTCTTAGCGCCTTTTTCATTTGTGCTTTTTATGGGTACGCCCAAAATGAGTTGACGCTCGAACCATCCCCCATTGAAGAAGAAAATCTTGAAACAACCTATTTTCTTCCTGTAAACGACAATACCACAGATGGGCAACGAAATTTCGTCAATGACTTAATGAACCTTGCCGGCTATGCCGTAGATGAAATCATTGTTTATCAAAACCTGCCTAACAATGCTAAAATCTTTCGGGTTATTTTCAACGAAGAAAGCGAAAGTGGTTTTATTTTCATTCGTTGGGATAAAAAGAAAAAAGAAAACTATGTCGCCAATAAAATGATTGATCCAGAAGTTTACTATAACCTTAAAGCTGCCAAAGAAATCATGCGACAACAAACCAATAAAAAAGACTTTGGCATAGACGATATTGCTTTACAAGCTCCCGATCAAGAGAACCTTACCCAAGAGGAATTCGAAGGATTGAGAGAAGAGTACAATTTGCAACAAGAAGAAAAAAAACTTCGTGAATTAGAAAAAGCCAGTAAAAAGAAAAAGAAGAGAAAAAACAATTAAATCAATATTGTTTAAGCAAAACTTATATATAGTTAAACATTTCTTTGGGACTTATACATGGCAAACGTACTTTTGTAAAAAAAAGTTATGCTAGCTCGTTTTCTATCCCTACTCTCTGCCTTTGCTTTTCTATCGCTTAACGCTCAAAACAACGGGAGTTTAACTGGACAAGTTATCGATGAGAGAAGTCTTCTTCCCCTAGAAGGTGCAACAGTCATCATTGAGGGCACAACCATAGGGGTAGTGACAGATGCCGAGGGATTCTTTACCCTTAACGACATCCCCCCACAAACCTATAATATAGTGGCAAGCTTTTTAGGCTATGGTACACAAACAAAATTCAATGTAATCGTCAAATCAGTTGGGACAGCAGATTTATTGTTTAAACTCGAGGAACTTTCTGAAACACTTGACGAAGTAGTTGTAGCAAAAAGTCCATTTAGAACCAACAAAGAAACACCGTTATCCACCCAGTCCCTCTCGGCAGTTGAAATAGAAACCTACCCTGGTGGAAACAATGATATTGCAAAGGTCGCCCAAAGTTTACCCGGAATTTCTCCCTCAATAGGTGGCTTTAGAAATGACTTCATCATACGAGGGGGAGCCCCTAATGAAACCGTCTATTACCTCGATGGCGTTGAAATCCCAAACATCAATCACTTTAGCACCCAAGGAAGCGCTGGAGGGCCCGTGGGTATGCTCAATGTTGATTTTATTCGCGAGGTAACTCTTTCCACCTCGGCTTTTGGAGCAGAATATGACAACCCTCTTTCGGGGGTATTAGCCTTTGAGCAACGCGACGGGAATGCAACAGAAATGGCCACTAAACTACGCATAGGAGCTAGCGAAGCAGGAATCACCCTCAACACTCCACTATTCAAAGGTGATAAAGAACGATCAAATACCACCTTGATGCTTTCGGCAAGAAGAAGTTATTTACAGTTTATCTTTGAGCTCGTTGGCCTTCCTATTCGTCCAGACTACTGGGATTATCAATGGAAAATTAATCACACCATTGATGCATATAACAGCATTAGTTTTATCGGTTTAGGATCCATCGATGACTTTTCTGTCGTCGCTCCAGAAGAATTTGATGCAGAACAACAGTCCACCATTGAACAAGTTCCCATCATTCAACAACAAAGTACGACCATGGGACTTTCCTGGACGAGAAAATTTAAAAGTGGAAACGGAAGAATGCAAACTACACTAAGCACAAACCGTCTTCAAAACACTTTTAGCCGTTTTGCAAACAATGAACAAAAAACAGGGCTATTATTTGAAAATGATGCTGTAGAACAAGAGACAAAACTGCGACTCCATGTCACGCAGTTTAGCGCCGATTGGAAATTCAGCTATGGGGCAAATATTCAATTATCCAATTACAACAATGCAACTTTAGGCCTCCTTGAAAACTTTAATTACACTACAGGCATCGACTTTATGAAATATGGCTTATTTGGGAAAGCAAGCCGTTCTTATTTTGACGATCGCCTAGCTGTTTCCTTTGGACTGCGTATGGATGCCGATAGTTTCACCACCGGCTCATCGTTCATCGATAACATTTCTCCTCGTATTGCTGCAAGCTATCAACTCACCGAGGATCAACGCTGGAAAGTGAATGCCTCCATTGGACGCTACTATAAAATGCCTACCTATACGATGTTAGGTTTCCAAGATTTACAAGGCAATTTCATCAATAAAAACAACCGCTATACCCAAAGCGACCACTATGTCATCGGGCTAGAATACAACTGGACGCCCACCTCACGCATCACCATTGAAGGGTTCATCAAAGACTATAGCCAGTATCCTGTTTCAATCTTAGACCAAGTATCTTTAGCAAATAAAGGAGGTGGATTTGAAGTCCTAGGGAATGAACCAGTGGTGGATACAGGAGCAGGTCAAAGCAAGGGAATTGAAGTTTTATTCCAGCAAAAACTCACCAAAAACTTTTATGGTGTCCTGGCCTATACTCACTTCTTCAGTGAGTTTAGTCAAGCAAACGGTCCTTTACTGCCCACAGTATGGGACAGTAGAAATCTACTCTCCTTTACGGGGGGGTATAAATTAAAACGCAACTGGGAAATCTCCTTGCGTTATCGCTATGCTGGAGCAACGCCCTATGTCCCCACAGATGTTGCTGCAAGTCTTGCTGCCTACCCCAGAATTGTCCTTGACTACAGCCGTCTTGGTCAAGAAACCCTAGCAGCATTTAGTCAAGGGGATTTACGAATTGACAAAAAATGGAACTTTAAACGCCTTTCCTTTAACTTCTATTTAGAACTGCAAAATTTCTTAGCTCAGGCAGTCCCTCGTCCCCTAGAATATGGACTAGCTCGTAATGAAGATGGAAGCGAGGCTAGCCCTCGAAGCCTTGTATTAATCGATACAAATCGCACCGAAACACCATTGCCTTCTTTTGGCTTTGTTTTTGATTTTTAAGGCTTTGCCAAATAAAACGCCTTGACTAATTCTTGATGCTCATCCGTGCGTTGATGCCGTTTGAGCTCAAGGGTCAAGCTGGTTGTTTCACAAGAGAACTCTTGCCTAGTGAATAGTAATAAAGCACGTTTTACTGCTGCAGTAGCCGTTCCTTTTACAGCAGTAAAATGACTCAGAAATAGTCCGTTTTTTGCAGCTTCTGCCATTGCGATTTCCTTTTGAGCAATCGGAAGAATAACACTCAAACTTCCTGTATCGCTCAATAATTGATTTGCTCCTTCAAAAAACTGATCCAAGGGTAAAAAAAGCTGGTTTCGCGCTTGATCCCGTCTTCGCTCTTCTATCGTATAACTCCCTGAATAAAAAGGAGGATTACAAACAATATGATCATATACCTTTCCTGCATTTAATGCATACTCCTTTAAGGAAGAAGGAATACAATGCAAGCGATCTCTCCAGGGGCTTTGATCAAAATTGTATTGCGCTTCTTGCGCTGCTGTGGGGTCTAATTCGATGGCATCAATAGTGATCGAAGGAAAACGTTGAGCTAGCATCAAGGCAATTAAACCTGTTCCCGTCCCAACGTCTAATACGCTTGTTGTTAAACTACTTAGTGCAGTCCATGCACCTAACAAAACGCCATCTGTCCCTATCTTCATGGCACTATCACGTTGACGAACAGTAAATTCTTTGAAATAAAAAAAGGAGGAGGACATTTTAAAGGTAAAGGTCTAGAAACCCTTCGGGAAGCGAAACACTAATGTGTTTTTTTTCGCGGTCAACCGCCACTAAATAATCATCGTGAATGGGAATGAGAATTTCCTTTTCTCCTTTTATTTTAAAAAGGGCCTGAGCAGTTTGATCAATTACTCCCGTAATCACCCCTACTGGAGTTTTTGCTTCTTCCCCGATGGTAAAGCCAATCACTTCGTGGTAATAAAATTTATTTCCTTCAAGCGGAGGTAAAATGGCAAGGGGGAGGTAAACATCTTTTTTGAGAAGGAAGTCGGCATCTTCTTCGGTAGTGATGTCTTCAAATTTAAGCCGTAAAAGCTGGGATTTTTGTAGTTGGGCCCGCTCAATAAAAAAAGGAACCAATCGTTGTTTTTCTTCAACAAAGATTGATTCCAATTCGGTAAAGTCTTCAGGATTGTCGGTATCTAACTTGACAAGGACTTCTCCCTTAAAACTAAATTTTGATACGATGGTTCCAAGATAGAAGCAGTCTTCTTTCTTCATCGTAAGTGCTTATTCTGCAGCGGGAGCATCTTCAGCAGGAGCGTCTGTTGCTTCTTCAGCAGCAGGAGCTTCTTCAGCAGGAGCTTCTTCAGCAGCAGTTTCTGCCTCGGCTTCGGCTTGTGCAGCAGCTTCTGCAGCAGCAGCCTCTTCCTCTAATGCTTTTGCATCAGCAATTCGCTTTTCATTGACTTCTTTTTCTGCGGCTAGTGCTTGTGCACGTGCTTCGGCTTCAGCTTTTGTCAAACCATCTTGTTTGGCTTGAATTTTAGCATCTTTTTCGCTTAACCATGCTTCAAACTTAGCATCTGCATCTTCTTGTGAAAGGGCTCCTTTACGAACTCCCCCGTTGAGGTGATGCTTTAACATTACACCGCGGTAAGACAACAACGTTCTCGCTGTATCGGTGGGTTGTGCCCCATTTTCTAACCATTGTACTGCTGCATCAACATTGATTTCAACAGAAGCAGGGTTGGTGTTAGGGTTATAGGTTCCCAATTTTTCAAGGTAACGTCCATCACGCTTTGCACGTGCATCGGCAGCAACTAACCAATAAAATGGTTTTCCTTTTTTTCCGTGTCTTTGTAATCTGATTTTTACTGGCATATCATATTAATTTTGAGCGTGCCCGACGCTCGGGGTTATTAATTCAAGCTGCAAATGTAACATTTTATTTTGGAAGAAACCACGCATTTCTTTGGCGAAGCTAAAAAAGCATTAAATCTCCTTGAATTCAGGTTTGTAGAACCATTTTAAAGCCTTATTTTTGCGCACTAATTTATTGAGAAACAATTCATGCAAATTACAAGAACAGACGTCGATGCCCTAAACGCTAAAGTAGCCATTTCAATCGAGCAAAATGACTTTTCAGAAAAAGTAGCCAACATTTTAAAAGACTATCGTAAAAATGCGAACGTCCCTGGCTTTAGAAAAGGGCATGTCCCCATGGGAATGATTAAAAAACAATACGAAACCGCTGTTACGGCAGATGAGGTCAATAAGTTGTTGCAAGAAAACCTCAACAAATATATTCAAGAGGAAAAGCTAGAGCTTCTAGGAAATCCACTTCCTGTGATGCAGGAAGAAATTGACTGGAAAGCAGACCAATTGTCGTTTGAATTTGAACTGGGCTTAGCCCCCTCTTTTGACGTAAAAGTGAAAAGTAAAAAAGCGGTCACTCAATTTGAAATAGAAGCAGACAAAAAAATGGTGGAGGAGCAAGTAAGCTACCTGCAAAAACAATACGGTAAAATTGAGGCGCAAACCACCATCGAAGAAGGTCTTGAACTCACCCTTAAAGTAAGTAATGAAGAAGCTGAAGTAGATGCGACAGCAACCGTTGAATGGGAGCAACTTAAAGGAAAAAAGAATTTAGACGCTTTAAAAGCGGCCGAATTAAACCAAAGCATTTCCCTTAAAACAAAAGGCTTATTCAAAGAGGATCACGTTTTAGCCCGCGCACTAGGCACAACCGTTGATCAACTAGCCGATGCACCAAAAGAAGTTTTTGTAACTGTAACCGAAGCAAATAAACGCACCCTTGCCGATCTTGATCAAGAATTATTTGACAAACTTTATGAGCCCGGAACAGTTAAAAATGTCACCGACCTAAAAGCCAAAATTAAAGAAGGTGTTGAGAAGCAATTTGTGCAACAAACCGAACAAAAACTTCTCAACGATGTTACCGAACGTTTAATCGATGAAACAAAATTTGATTTACCAAAAGAATTTTTGATCCGTTGGTTACAAAATTCTGGCGAACAGCCTTTGACAGTAGAAGAAGCCATTGAAGAATATGAAAAATCAGAAAAAGGCATTCGTTACCAATTAATCGAAGGTGCCTTAATCAAAGAACACGGCTTACAAATTCAATTTGAAGAGCTACAGGACTTTGCTAAAAACATGATCAAACAACAAATGGCTCAATACGGACAACTCGATCCATCAGAGAAAGATTTAGATGATATTGCGGCACGTATTTTTGGCAATCAAGAAGAAACAAAACGTTTGTCTGATCAATTAATGAGCAAAAAATTATTAGACTTCTACAAAGAAAACGCCAACTTAAAGGTTAAAAAAGTAAACTATGATGCCTTTGTCAAAGAGGCCTATGGTGCTGCACAATAAATTTGTGTACCTTTAGTTTTATAAAAAAAAGAGGAAATGAATTACGGAAAAGAGTTTAAAAAGTACGCGACAAAGCATCACGGCATTAGTGCCATGCATTTTGATAAAATCACTAGTAGCATGACCCCTTACATCATTGAGGAACGTCAAATGAATGTTGCTCAAATGGACGTTTTTTCTCGCTTGATGATGGACCGCGTGATGTTTTTAGGAACAGCCATTGACGATCAAGTAGCGAATGTAATTCAAGCTCAATTATTATTTTTACAAAGCGTTGATCCGAAACGCGACATTCAAATGTACATCAACTCCCCTGGAGGAAGTGTTTACGCTGGATTGGGGATTTATGACACTATGCAGTACATTTCTCCAGATGTGGCAACCATCTGTACAGGAATGGCGGCTTCTATGGGAGCAGTATTATTGTGTGCGGGTCAAGAAGGAAAAAGAACTGCCCTACCCCATTCTAGGGTAATGATACATCAACCACTGGGCGGAGCACAAGGACAAGCCTCTGATATTGAAATCACCGCTCGTGAAATCTTAAAACTTAAGGACGAGCTATACCAAATTATCGCAAAACACTCTGGTCAAACCCTAGAAAAGGTGAACCAAGATAGTGATCGTGATTATTGGATGAAAGCCGAAGAAGCCAAAGCCTATGGCATGGTAGACGAGGTATTGACAAAATAAACAGCTGCGCTATGAGTGAAGAATTAACGTGCTCCTTTTGTGGACGTGCTAAACCACAAACCGACTTACTCATCGCTGGACTCGATGCACACATCTGTGATCGATGCATCGAACAAGCCCATGGGATTGTTACAGAAGAAGGGCAGGAAAACGCTAGTGAGACGGCATCCTTTGAACTAAAACCACCTAAAGAAATCAAAGCCTTTTTAGATGCGTTTGTCATTGGACAAACCGAAGCAAAAAAGGTCCTTGCAGTCGCAGTGTATAACCACTACAAAAGAATCCTTAACCCAAAGGTGGAAGAGGAAATCGAAATCCAAAAGAGCAATATCCTCTTAGTGGGTCAAACAGGAACAGGAAAAACCCTCTTGGCACAAACAATCGCTAAGATGCTACAATTGCCACTGGCCATTGTAGACGCCACCATTTTAACCGAAGCAGGCTATGTGGGTGAAGATGTTGAAAGTATCTTGACGCGTCTTTTACAAGCCGCAGATTACGATGTGGAAAATGCACAAAAAGGAATTGTCTTTATTGATGAGATTGATAAAATAGCACGTAAAAGCGATAACCCTTCCATCACACGCGATGTGTCTGGAGAAGGGGTACAGCAGGCCTTGTTAAAACTCCTTGAAGGAACCGTTGTAAATGTCCCCCCAAAAGGTGGACGAAAACACCCCGATCAAAAATTTATTGAAGTTGATACCTCAAACATCTTATTTATTGCAGGTGGTGCATTTGATGGAATTGAACGAGAAATCAACAAGCGATTAAACTTACAGGCCATTGGGTATAAAACAGCATCTTCTACCGATGAAGTTGATAAAGACAACTTGTTGCAATACATCAACCCAAAAGACGTAAAATCCTTTGGGTTAATTCCAGAGATTATTGGTCGATTACCTGTGCTTACTTTTATGCATCCTCTCGATGGCAAAACCCTTCGTTCTATTTTGACAGAGCCTAAAAACGCCTTGACAAAACAATACGAAAAGCTCTTTGAATTAGATGGGATTAAACTTGAATTTACACCAGGTGCTTTAGATTACATTGTAGAAAAAGCACTCGAGTACAACCTAGGTGCACGTGGACTACGTTCACTTTGCGAAGCCATCCTCAACCATGCAATGTTTGAAATGCCCGGTAGCGAGGTTAAGGTGTTAAAAATCACGAAATCTTATGCCGAGCAACAGTTAAAAAAGGCAAATACCTCAACCTTAAAAGCGGTTTCTTAAACATTCATTTTTAACAAATCATTCATGAGTCCTCGCTCGTTTGATAGACGGGGGACTTTATGTTGACCGCCTAACTTATTCTTTTGCTCTAACCAACGGTAAAACAAGCCTTTTTTAGCTACGTTTAGCTTGGGCAGCGTCATGGTCATATTCTTATAGCGTTTTGCCTCATAATCGGAATTTAATTGCTGTAGTTCTTGATCCAATAGTATTTGAAAATACTTTATATCATCAGGGGGGTGATTAAATTCTATCATCCATTCGTGTTGCCCTTTTTGAGCCCCCTCCATATAGACAGGAGCAGCGGTGTAATCCAGCACTTCAACCCCACATTCCTTTGACGCTCGAGCAATCGCACGATCGGCATTTTCCACCACAAGTTCTTCCCCAAAGGCATTGATGTAATGCTTTGTTCTTCCCGCAATTTGTATGCGATAGGGCGATAAGGAGGTAAACTGTACTACGTCTCCTATTTTATAGCGCCACAAACCACCATTAGTGGTGATGACTAGCGTGTAGCGCACACCTAACTGCACTTGATCTAAAGGAATAATCGCCGAATCTGTTTCCCCAAGAGGGATGAATTCATAAAAAATCCCATAATCAAGCATTAACAATAATTCGTCTGAATCATTGCGGTCTTGAATGGCAAAGAAACCTTCGGATGCATTGTAGATTTCATAAAATTGAAGGGCGTGTTCTTTTAGCAAGGCTTCAAATTGACTGCGATAGGGTCGAAAACTCACTCCGCCATGAAAATATACCTCGATATTAGGCCAAAGGTCTTTGAGGCTTTTCCCAGGATGTTGATCCAATAATTTGTGCAATAAAACCAGCATCCAGGAGGGCACTCCCATTAGACCAGTGACATTTTCTAGGGCACTTTCGTTGATTATTGCCTGCATCTTTTCTTCCCATTCTGCCATTAAGGACACCTTTAAACTAGGGGTGCAATTGAGTTCTGCCCAAAAAGGCAAATTATCGGTCATAATCGCGGATAAATCCCCAAAGGCCGTTCTTTCATTTTGAAACAACTCTTGACTTCCGCCTAAACGCAGGGTTTTTCCAGTAAACAATTGTGCCTCTGGATTGTTGTTGATGTAGAGCGACAACATATCTTTTCCTGCCTTGTAATGACAATCTTCTAGGGCTTGTACACTCACAGGAATGAACTTGCTTTTAGCATTTGTTGTACCACTGGACTTAGCATACCATTTAATGGGTGTGGGCCAAAGGATATTGTCCTCGCCCATGCGACCTGCATTGATGTCATGAGCAATGTCCTCATAAGTCACGATGGGCACACGTTCGGCAAAGGTATCATATTGATTGATGGAACTAAAATCATGCTGATAACCGATTTTGGTTTTTTTGGCGAGGCCTAATAAATCCTGTAACACTTCTTGCTGTACTTCATTAGGGTATTTGATGAAAAGCTCGATTTGGTGGATGCGTTTTTTAAGGAACCAAGAAGCAATGGAATTGAATAAGGGGATCGCCATAGAATCTTTATCTTTAGCCTAAAATTAATCCATTCCAGCGATATGTTCCAAGGTGTACTTAAAAAAATGCAAACCGAAGTTGCTCAAAATGTTCAATATTATCTGACCCTTCCACAGCATGTACTCAACATGAATCAATGCATCAATAAAAAAGTACAGCTTAGCCTAAAAGGTTTTGAATGCTTGAATTGTCAAAGTACTGAAGTAATTTTTAGGCAAGGCTTTTGTAAAAAATGTTTTTTTGAGAGTCCACAAGCTGGGGACTGGATCATGCGACCCGAATTAAGCAAAGCACACTTAGACATTGAAGATCGCGATCTTGCCTATGAGAAAAAGGTACAATTACAGCCTCACATTGTTTATTTAGCTTTGTCGAGTCATTTAAAAGTAGGAATCACTCGAAAAAGTCAACTCCCCACACGATGGATTGATCAAGGTGCTCATCAAGCCATGGCCTTACTCGAAGTTCCTAACCGTTATCTTGCTGGGGTGGGAGAAGTGGCCTTAAAGGAACATTTTTCGGATAAGACGAATTGGCGAAAAATGTTGCAGTTCAACGAAGTGCCAGAGATTGACTGGACCGAAGAACGCAATAAAGCGATTGACGCGTTACCGAAGGAGCTTAAACCTTATATCCTAAAGGAAACAAATGTTATGTCGTTGCCCTTCCCTGTTGAGCACTATCCAGAAAAAGTAAAGAGCTTAAATCTAGTCAAGGAAGAAAGTTTTACGGGAGTACTTAAAGGCATCAAGGGACAGTACCTCATCTTTGAAGACAATACCGTTTTTAATGTACGCAGTAACGAAGGCTTAGTCGTCGAATTTCAATTGGGTTAACCTTCATAGGTTTTAGAAGAATCCGCGACAAGGCGATTAATTTCGGCCATTTCTTTTTTAGTCAAATGGCGCCACTTCCCTTTACCTATATCTAAATTAACATTCATAATACGCACTCTTTTCAGGGTGACAACATTGTAATCGAGGTATTCACACATGCGACGAATTTGTCTATTTAGGCCTTGGGTTAAAATGATGCGGAATTCCTTTTTGTGGGTTTGTTTGACGACACATGGTCGTGTAACGGTATCTAATATTGGGACTCCTTCACTCATCTTACGGATAAAGTCATTGGTAATTGGACGATTAACCGTAACCACATACTCTTTTTCGTGTTGATTGCGGGCACGCAAGATTTTATTGACAATATCCCCGTCGTTTGTCAAGAAAATAAGTCCCTCAGAAGGTTTATCCAATCGACCAATAGGGAAAATACGTGTGGGAAAATTGATGTAATCAATAATGTTATCTTTTTCCACTCTGGTATCTGTAGTACATACAATACCTACAGGCTTATTAAAAGCAATATAAACAGGCTTATCTCCAGTTTGATCAACCGCTACTCCATCCACTGTAATGTGATCTTTTGGGGTTACTTTTAATCCCATCTCGACAGGATGCCCGTTTACCGTGATACGGCCTTCTTGTATCAGTTTATCTGCCGCCCGACGTGAGCAATAGCCTATTTCACTAAGGTATTTATTGATTCGTACTGGTTCTTTATTCTCCATCTTAATCCAATTGAATTTCTTCCCCCACCTTTAATTGAAAGCGCTTTCTAAATAGGTGCACAAATAAATAAAGAAACGGTGTATCAACGGCAGCAACTAATACCTTAAATACAATACTGGATAGGGTTAAACCCCAAAACAGATTCCAAGGCAATACCCCAAATAAACACAACAACAAAATAACAGTGCCCGAATCAATGATTTGAGAAGCAAAAGTGGAGAAATTATTGCGAAGCCAAAGGTGCTTTCCCTGGGTGAGTTTTTTCCAAAAATGATAAATTCTGATGTCGATGAATTGTGCGCAAAGGTAGGCTATCATCGATGCCAAGACCGCCAAGGGGGACAAGGAAAATACTTTGGTAAAGGTTGCATCATCAATAGGAGAGGTTGAAATAGCAGGGGCAGCTCCTGCAACCAATAAAATCCCAATGGAGAAGAAAGAAGCAAAAATTCCAGCAATGACTACTTGATTTGCTCGCTTTTGTCCATAGATTTCAGAGATAAGATCGGTAATCAAAAAGGTTATGGGATAGGGTAAAATCCCCACCGAAAGTTCAAATAAAGGAACACCAAAAATGTTTCCATCAAAGGGATACCAATAAAAGAACTTTTGAAAAATAAGATTCGAAACCACCAATGAGGTGATGAAAAGTGCGGCCAAATAGAGGTAAATCTTTTGCGCCAGGGCCTTGTCATTATTCTTCATTCCCTACTTTATTTTTACCGTGTAGGGCAAACGAAGTTCAACATTAGGACGTGCTTCATCGGTAGAAAGACTATTTAAAAAGGCCGTGATTTCTGAAGGATAGGCAGCAAAGAGTTCTTCTTCAATCGATCCAAATGGGCCCATCACAGAAATAAAATCCTCTAATTCTGGTTCAATTTGTGGATAGGTCATCAAATTATAGTCTTCTATCTCAGCTAGTCGAGCAGCTGCAGCTAGGGCCGCATCCATTCCACCAAGACCATCGATCAAACCATTTTCCATTGCTTGTTTTCCAGTCCACACACGTCCTTGAGCAACCGCTTCAACTGCTTCTAGCGACATTCCTCTACCTTGAGCGACACGCTCTTTAAAGTTAGCATAAACATACTCTATCCCGTCTTTGATACTCGCACGAAAATCCCCAGAGGGTGCTTCAAATATACTATAGCCCAATGCGTTATCGTGGGTCTCTACATGTTGCGCCTTGATCCCGATAGAGGATGAAAACCCTTTAATGTTTGGGACTGTCGCAAATACACCGATTGAACCAGTGATGGTTAAGTCGTTTGCATAAATCTCGTCCCCAGCGACAGCGAGATAGTATCCACCAGAAGCGGCTACATTCCCCATAGAAACCACTAATGGTTTTTCCTTTTTGGCTTTGACTAAAGCATTCCAAATAATATCCGAACTCAACGCACTTCCCCCAGGAGAATCAATTCGTAGAACGATGGCTTTTACACGACGATTTTTTACTGCATCTTCAATGGCATTGAGGAATACATTTTGACCGATGAAATTTTCACTCCCTTCTCCATAGACTAGAGGACCTTGAGCATAAATCACGGCGATGCGATCGCGAACACCTTTTTTCTTAAGACCGTTGCCAGCGATAAGTCGATTGACATCTATGGTTTTTAATCGATCATCTTCTTTTATCCCTACAGCACTTCTTAATTTATTTTCAAAATCACTCTCATAAACTAATGCATCGACCAATCCATTTTTGAGGGCTTGTACCGGTAGATTTGCCTTTAACTCATTTGCGATGGAATTCAACTCTTCTTGTGGAATGTTTCTCCCTTCAGAAATAGCCGCGTTGACGGTTTCCCAAACACCATTAAGCAGTGCAGAAATTTGAGTGCGATTGGCATCGCTCATCTCTGATTCAAGATAAGGTTCAACGGCGCTTTTGTATTTCCCATGACGCACTACCTCCATCTTGAAGCCATATTTATCTTGAAAATCTTTGTAGTATAGCACTTCTGCTGCTAATCCCTTAAATTCCATTCCTCCCATTGGGTGTAAAAACAAGGAGTCTGAAACCGAGGCGAGATAGTATCCTTTTTGGGAATAAAAGTCGCCGTAACTATAGATGAATTTCCCTTCAGCCTTAAATTCTTCCAGGGCTTTACGCAGGGTTTGAGCTTGCGACCACCCCATTCCTGGACTTTGGGTAATCAGGTTGATTCCTTTGATACGTTCATCTTTAGCTGCTTTGCGAATGGCTAAAGCAACATCATAGAACTTCAAAACTTCTTCTCCTAACCCAAGGGCTTCTTCAAAGTCTTGTGTTGCCCCAACATTGTCATACATAGGTAGATCTAGGTCCAACGCTAAAATACTGTTATCGCTAATTTCTATTTGGATTGCATCCTCAGAAGAGACTGCAGTAGCAATGCCTGCGATCCCAACTAGCAACAAAACGCCAATTACGATTAAAGCAACCACAGTTCCCAAAACAGAAGCCAAAAAACTCTTAAAAAAATTCATCTTCACTCTATATTTTGTTTCACTCATTAGGCGCAAATTTCTTGATTTTGTTACAGTTAATCCCTTTTTTTCAGAAAAAAACTACCTTTATCTCCACCTAAATCAAACCCAAATGAAAAAAACAACCCTCCTCCTACTCCTCTCTTGCTGTTTTGCCTGTAAAGTCAATCAATACACAGGTAAAAAAACCTTGAATTTTTTTAACAACAAACAGGTTTTTCCTATTGCTTTCAAAGAGTACAACAGCTTTATTGCAAAAAATCCTCCCGTCAAGAACACCATAGAAAGTGAAAAAATCAAACGAATAGGTGAAAAAATCACTGCGGCAGCTCAAGCTTATTTTTCCCATAAAGGCACACCAGAATTTCTAAAAGATTATGCCTGGGAATACAATGTAATAGAAAGCGAACAGAAAAACGCCTGGTGCATGCCAGGAGGAAAAATTGTTTTTTATACGGGTATTCTCCCCATCGCAAAAACACCTGATGGCATTGCTGCCATCATGGGGCATGAAGTCGCTCATGCCCTAGCCGATCACGGAGCGCAACGCATGAGTGTAAACGTCCTAAAAAAAGGCGTTGATTTCATTGCCTTAAAAAGCACCGAAAAACAACCCAAGGACAAGCGGGAAAGAATTCTAACAGCCTATGGCTATGGAAGTCAACTGGGCGTGCTTCTTCCCTTTAGTAGAAAACATGAAATAGAGGCCGATAAAATCGGCCTAGAACTCATGACGATTGCTGGATATGACCCTAAAGAAGCGGCCAATGTATGGCGACGGATGCAAGCCAATGCCACTGGAAAAAAAGTCCCTGAAATCTTAAGCACGCACCCCTCGAGTGAGCGACGAATCAAACAACTCGAAGCGCACATCCCACATGCTATCGCACGTGCAAAAGAGCTAGAAAAATAGTCGGCATCTCCTTTATTGCTCGTGCAGGATTCCGTACTTTTAACCTTCGATTATGCGTAAGGTTTATCTTTCATTAGGGAGCAATAAAGAAGATAGGGTAATGTACCTTCAATTAGCGATAGGGTTAATTCATTATCGCGTGGGGACTGTTGTGCAAATTTCTTCTCTAGTAGAAACCCCTGCTTGGGGTTTTGATGGTGCTAGTTTTTACAATGCCTGTATTGCGATAGAGACAAGCTTGAGTCCGCAGGAAGTACTGGATGAACTACTCAACATTGAACAATATCTGGGGCGAAAACGCAATTACTCGTTGGGATACAGCGATCGCACCATTGACCTAGACATTCTTTTCTATGAAGATGAAATCATTGCATTGCCCCATCTCACTATCCCACATGCCAACTTACATAAGCGAAATTTTGTTTTAGCTCCATTCGAAGAAATTGCAGCCGAAGCACAACACCCCATCCTGAGGAAAACCGTTAAACAACTCCTTAAAGAAAGCCCAGATAACGCCAAAGTAACATTCATAAACCACGCGCTATTCCTTCCTGAAAAAAGAAACTTTATTGCAATAGAAGGAAACATTGGCGTGGGAAAAACAAGCTTTACCCATAAATTAAAAGAAGCGTTGAACGGAACAATTTTATTAGAAAACTTCTATGACAATCCATACCTCGCTGATTTCTATCAAAACCCCGAAAAATACGCCCTCAAAGTTGAAACCGCCTTTTTAGAAGACCGCATTCAACAACTCAATCGGTTCTTTAAACAAACGAATCGCCTCCCCATTGTTGCAGATTTTAGTTTGGAAAAATCCCTCCTTTTTGCCAGTCAAAACCTAAAAGAAAAAGATTTGATTGCCTACCGCGAAGCCTATCTCAACCTCAGTAAAAATCTCTCTCAACCTGATGTAGTCCTGTATCTAGACCAAAAAATCCCACAACTACAGCGCAACATTGAAAAACGAGGACGTTCATTTGAGCGCGATATTAGCGACGCATACCTGCAAAAAATTGAACAAGGCTATAAAGAATGGCAGGCCAAAAGTCAATTAAATATCAAAGTCTTAAATACCAAAGGAATTGATTTTGTAGAAAATCCATCAGCGTTTTACAGCTTACTCCTCGCCTTTTTGCGCTGCTAATTTTTGATAAAAATCCCAACACACTACTCCCGTAGTAACGGCAATATTCAACGAGTGTTTTGCCCCTTCTTGCGGGATTTCAATCACCTTTCCAGCTTGATTGATCACGGCTTGCTGTACCCCTTTAACTTCATTTCCCAGCACAAAAGCAGTTTTAGCTCCTGTAGTGGGTTGATAATCGTTTAAGTAAGTTGCTCCTTCGGCTTGTTCAATGGCCCATACTTCTATCCCTTCGGCTTGTAAATTTTCCACAAGGGAGATAGCGTCTTCTTTGTACTCCCAGGCAACCGATGCTGTTGCCCCCAGGGCAGTCTTTTGAATGTCTTTGTGTGGTGGCGTTGCCGTAATACCACAGAGGTAAATCTTTTCAATCAAAAATGCGTCTGCAGTACGAAAAACTGATCCGATATTATTTAAACTGCGAATGTTATCCAAAATTAAAATCAAGGGCGTTTTTTTAGCTTGCTTTACCTCGGTGATACTTTTTCGATTAAGCTCGCTGTTTTTTAATTTTCGGTTTTTCATACGACAAAAATAAGGAAGCATTCGCTAGCATTTTATAAAAATGAAATAAAGGTTATCTTCGCATTAACACCAAATAATCACCCCCTTGACCAAGAAAGCGAAAGAGACCCCCTTGATGAAACAATACAATCAGATTAAGGCAAAATACCCTGATGCCTTATTGCTGTTTCGTGTGGGGGATTTTTATGAAACATTTGGTGCAGATGCGGTGAAAGCCGCTAAAATTTTGGGAATCATCCAAACCAAACGAGGGGCTGGGAGTACAAGTGAAACCGAGTTAGCAGGTTTTCCTCACCACTCGCTTAACACCTATTTACCCAAACTAGTCAAAGCTGGTTGTCGTGTGGCCATTTGCGATCAACTCGAAGACCCTAAAATGACTAAAACCATCGTTAAACGAGGTGTGACCGAACTGGTTACCCCAGGGGTCGCACTAAACGACGATGTGCTGGAACAAAAGAAAAACAACTATTTAGCTGCTATTACTCAAGGGAAAAAAAGCTGGGGGATTGCTTTTTTAGACATATCTACAGGGGATTTTTTAGTTAGTGAAGGAAGTGTGAATCACCTAAATCAACTACTCCAAAAATTTGGCCCAGCAGAGGTATTGGTCCCTAAACCCCTCAAGTCGAGTTTTAGCACCCTTTTTGGGCAAGACCTCAATCCCTTTTTTCAAGAGGACTGGGTTTTTCAAGATACTTTTGCCAATGAATTATTGCAGCAGCATTTTAACACTAAAGGATTAAAAGGCTTTGGGTTAGATCATTTTACAGTGGGCATTATTAGTGCTGGAGCCGTACTACATTATCTTTCTGAAACCCAGCACAATAAATTGCAACATATCACGGCCATTCATAAAATTGCCAGTGAAGATTTTGTGGGAATCGATCGCTTTACTGCTCGAAACCTTGAACTTCTTTACTCCAACTCCATTGGCGGAGTTGCCTTGATTGATGTCATTGATTTTACGGCAACCGCCATGGGCGGAAGACTCTTGCGTAACTGGGTGAGCTTTCCGCTAAAGTCGATTGAAAAAATTCGCCATCGACATGCAATAGTAGGAGCATTTATCAAAGAAGAAACCACCGCCGTTGAAGTACGAGAATACCTTAAAAAAATTGGAGACATTGAGCGCTTAATGGCAAAAATTGCCACGCAAAAAATTAGCCCACGGGAACTCAATATCCTTCAGCAATCTTTAATTAAAAGCAATGAAATTAAAGCGACCCTTGCGCAAAGTGGTCATCCCCTTTTAAGTCAACAAGCCGACTCCCTTCCGCCTTGTCAACGTTTAAGCGACACCATTGCCACTACCCTTAAAGAGGATGCGCCTGTTGCCACAGCGAAAGGCAATTTTATTGCAGAGGGTTTCTCTGGCGAACTCGATGAATTACGCAGCCTGTTACACACTGGCAAGGCCCACCTGGACGCTATGCTAGAACGAGAAACGGTAGCAACTGGAATCCCTTCTTTAAAAATTGCTTTCAACAATGTTTTTGGCTACTATATTGAAGTACGCAACACCCATCGCGATAAAGTTCCAGAGCAATGGACAAGGAAACAAACCCTAGTCAATGCAGAGCGATATATTACCGAGGAGCTTAAAGAATATGAAAACAAAATTTTAGGGGCCGAAGAGAAAATTCAACAATTGGAACTGCGGTTTTACCAAGATTTATTAGAAAAATTACAAAAGGATTTAAGCGAGCTCAAACAAGCTGCTGTTGCACTTGCGCAATTAGATTGCCTACAAGCTTTTGCCCATCTCGCCACAAAATACCAGTACAGTTGTCCAGTACTTGAAGAAGGCACTGCCCTGAATATAAGCGAAGGGCGACACCCGGTGATCGAACAACAGCTCCCACCTGGGGAAGCCTACATTGCGAATGATTTGTATTTGAATCGCGAGGACCAACAAATCATCATGATTACAGGACCCAATATGTCGGGGAAATCAGCGCTTTTAAGGCAAACGGCCTTGATTGTGCTCTTGGCTCAAATGGGGAGTTATGTTCCGGCAAAAGCCGTCCAAATGGGGATCGTCGACCATGTCTTTACCCGTGTGGGAGCAAGTGATAATATTTCCCTAGGGGAATCAACCTTCATGGTTGAAATGAACGAATCGGCTGCGATATTAAATAATATTACATCAAATAGTTTGGTCTTATTAGATGAAATAGGTCGAGGTACCTCAACCTATGACGGGATTTCCATTGCCTGGGCGATCGCCGAATACCTCCACCAGCACCCCAGTCAACCCAAAACACTTTTTGCCACCCACTACCACGAACTCAATGAAATGGAAGGGCGTTTTGAACGCATCAAAAACTACAATGTATCGGTAAAGGAATTAAAAGACAGTGTGCTGTTTTTACGCAAACTGGCTAAAGGGGGCAGTGCACACAGTTTTGGGATTCATGTTGCAAAAATGGCCGGGATGCCACCAGAGGTCGTCTCCACCGCCGAACGCAAATTAAACGTCCTAGAAAAAAGTCATCAAGAAGAAGATCGCAAAACTGCGCTATCAAATGAAACAAGCGAAATGCAATTGAGTTTTATCAATCTCGACGACCCCCTTTTAGAAGAATTACGAGACGAAATCATTGATCTTGACATCGATACCTTAACCCCAGTAGAAGCCTTGATGAAACTCAATAGCATCAAACGTCGCCTAGGTGGAAAAACATCTACTTAAAATCTTAAAAAAAGGTTTTAAAATTTAAAATTTATTTTACCTTTGCCATCCCATGCGAAAGTAGCTCAGGGGTAGAGCATCACCTTGCCAAGGTGAGGGTCGCGGGTTCAAATCCCGTCTTTCGCTCAAATTGAGGAGTATTGTTTTTCAATGTTCATTCAATTTAAAATGAGCGATGGGTCAAGCCTACCTGACGGTAGGCAGGGATAAAATTCCCGTCTTTCGCTCCTACCAAGCTAAGCTCGAGTGGTGGAATTGGTAGACACGTTGGACTTAAAATCCAATGACCATTGCGGTCGTGCGGGTTCAAGTCCCGCCTCGAGTACAAAACCCTCCTTCTAGGAGGGTTTTTTTGTTAGTGCAATGATTCCCATTCCTTAACATCCATTTCGCCGATTTTTAAATCATCAAGGCCTTTTTGATCAAAGGGGTTTTCAATATAATCTTGAACATTATAAAGGGCCATTAAAACAAAACTCACTACAAGAGAAAACAATAAAGAAATGATGGTTTCAAGGTTTATTCCTATCCCTGTTCTTGCAACAATCAATTGAGAATTGTACAGTAATGGAGATAAATAGATAAAGATCAAACAGTATTTACGCAAGGAAATAGGGGTCCCATGAATCTTTATCCCTCTAATTTTTTCTGCCGAGAGAAATAGTTCATTCTTTACTCGAATTAAACTGTCTTTCTCTCTCTCATTAAACATGCTCTTATGCGTATCGATTAAGATTAGAATCTCTTTACGCTTCTCTCTAAGAGCATTAAATTCTTTTGTGGTTTTGGGGTTTTTTAGATAATCAATCAAAATATTTTGGGCATCCATTAAACTACTAAACAACGCATTGTAGTCCTCTTTTTTAATCTTATCTACCGCATAAAAAATATTGGTCAAATCAATGATCTTATTTCTAAATTCAGCAAAAACTGTAATGGCCTCTTGACGTCTTTGATAAGCACTTGTGATGGAAAAAACCAAAGGAAATACAATGGCAATGCTCATGATGGTGAAATCAATACTGAGATTGATCTTGTAATAGTCGTACAGAAAATACACTAGAACGGTTTCAATTAAAATGACGAATATCCTGTAATTAAACACAGAAGATAGTGCTGTATTATTCATTCTTTTGGATTTAAAAATTAGTGAAACTAAATAAATAGCCAATCACCATCCCCAAGAACAAAATGATGAAATTCTTTAGTTTAAAGACAATCGCATATTTTTCCCAAGAGTCTGGGATATTGTTCTTATTATCATCTGTTGCAAAACCCGATTTCGTGGAGTAATTCGCATACCAAAAGAAAAACAACAGCGCGATAGAAAGCCCTATGGCAATAAAAAATAGTGTGTTAATCATGATGTGAGGTTTATGATTTTACATTACTATAACGCAAATAGCCCCAATTTATTTGGTAAACAATACAATAACTCAAGATATTTTATGATGAAGTATAAATGCAGTGGTAAAACAAGGTAGCTCCATCACTTTTCGCTAAAGCAAAATGCTCAAAAATAAAAGAAGTCTAATCGCAACATTCATGTAATAAGCGATTTATACAAACACTTGCACCATGGATTACATTTTTTTATTTATCTTGTAGGAAAGAAACTATTATGAATGAAATTGTGATTGTAATCATCGCCATCGTCACTTTAATCGCAGCGGTGATCATTTATGGTGTAATTAGTACTACCATGGGATATGAAGATGATGTCAATAAAAACTACATTCCAGACCGGCTAGAACGCGCATTGGGAATGGAAGTTAAAGATAAAGAAGAATCCAAAAAAGAATAACTTCCTGCGAGCAGCTACTTCCTTTCCTCTTTTCCAAGAAAGAATGTTTGGATAATCAGTCATTTAGCCCTAGTTTTACACACCTAATTAAATTGAAGTTTAATTAATTTTCTTAGGCCTTATTAACGTGTAAAACATTACTATATCATGGAAGCATATATTTATGACGCTATCCGTACCGTTCGCGGAAAGGGTAACAAAAAAGGAGCATTGATTGGAGTAACTCCAGTAGAACTCGCTCGACAAACACTCACAGCCTTACAAGACAAACATCAACTAGACACCTCATTAGTAAATGATGTAATCCTAGGATGTGTGGGGCAAGTAATGGATCAAGGAGCCAATATTGCAAAATCTGCCGCTCAAGCATCACACTATGGTGACCACCTTTGCGGGGTGACCCTTAACCGTTTTTGTGGATCAGGTTTAGAATCCATGAACCAAGCAGCGGCCTACATTAAGTCAGGATTTCGTGACCTAATTGTCGCTGGGGGTGTAGAAAGTATGTCACGTGTGGCGATGGGATCTGATGGTGCAGGAATGTTCATCGACCCCACCCTTGCCATCCCGGGTAATTTAGTCCCTCAAGGTATTTCGGCCGATTTAATCGCATCAAAATACGGCTATACCCGTCAAGCAACCGATGAGTTCGCTGCAGAATCACAACGACGCGCCGCCGAAGCTGACGCCAAAGGATACTTCAAATCCCGTATTGCCATTAAAGATCAAAATGGTACCGATATCTTAACCAGCGATGAAAACATTCGTCCTGGTACAACCGCAGCGTCAATGGCAAGTCTTCAACCGGCGTTTCAAATGATGGGTGCCATGGCAGGATTTGACGATGTTGCCCTAGACAAATACCCCGAGGTTGAAACCTTACACCACGTGCATCACGCAGGAAACTCTTCTGCCATTGTAGATGGGGCAGCCATTTCCCTCATTGGAAGTGAAGAAGCCGGAAAGAAAATGGGGCTTAAACCACGTTTTAAAATCCGTACAGCAGCAATTGATGGAACAGACCCTACCATCATGTTAACTGGACCAGCACCCGCAACAAGAAAAGCCTTAAAGCAAGCTGGAATGAACATCGGAGACATCGACTTAATCGAAGTTAACGAAGCTTTCTCGGCCATCCCCATGTTATTTATGGAAGAAATGGGCATTGATAGCAGTAATGTCAATGTAAATGGTGGTGCCATTGCCATGGGGCACCCACTGGGAGCAACGGGCTGTATGCTGGCAGGAACATTAATGGACGAATTAGAACGTCGCGATCTCAACACAGGACTAGTAACCTTATGTATCGCCGGTGGAATGGGAATTGCAACCATCATCGAGCGCGTTTAATCATTTAAGAAGTTATTCAAATGGAAAATATTCAAGATAAATTATTATCCTTCAGCGTTGATGCTGATGGAATTGGGACATTAGTCATCAATCAAACCGAAAACTCAACCAACCTTTTTTCAGAAGAATTCATCAAGCGCTATGTTGAAGTAGCCCACGCCGCTATTGCAGACGATAGTGTAAAAGGAGTGATCGTTACTTCTGGAAAACCCATTTTTATGGCAGGGGCAGATTTACGTGCTTTACTGGAAGAAATCCCCGATAAAGGCGCCTTTACACAAACCATCCTAGCCATGCATAAAGGGATGCGTGAGATTGAAACTGGAGGAAAACCTTTTGTTGCAGCAATTAATGGAACAGCCCTGGGTGGCGGACTAGAATTATGCCTTGCTTGTCACCATAGAATTGCCATAAATTCAACCAAAATAAAAATTGGTTTCCCCGAAATAAAAGTAGGCTTATTCCCTGGCGGTGGAGGAACGGTTAAAGCCCCGTATTTAATGGGAATTCAAACCGCTTTAATGTACCTATTACAAGGTATCGAAGCCCGCCCACCAAAAGCCCTGAAAGACGGATTAATTGATGCCGTTGTAGCAACCGAAGAAGAATTACTCGCCGAAGCAAAAGCTTACATCCTTGCCACGCCAAACCCAGTCCAACCATGGGATAATAAAAAACACAAGATTCCAGGAGGCGGGATTTGGACCCCGAATGGAGTGCAAACCATGGTGGGAGCCTCTGGAAATGTAGGGAAACTTACCCACGGGAATTATCCTTCGGCTCAAAAAATTGTCAAAGTTATTCATGACGGAATTCAAATCCCGATTGATCGTGCCCTTGAAATTGAAGCCCGTAACTTTACTGCAGCTGCTTCAACTCCAGAAGCAAAAAATATGATTCGTACTGGCTTTTTTGGTATTCAAGATGCTGCCAAAGGAAAGGCACGCCCTAAAGACCAGCCCAAATATGAAATCCAAAAACTAGGCGTACTAGGGGCAGGAATGATGGGAGCAGGAATCGCTTATGTATCGGCTAAAGCTGGAATGGATGTTGTCCTAAAAGACGTTAGTATTGAAGGTGCCGAAAAAGGGAAAGCCTACTCGACGACACTTTTAGACAAAGCCATCGCTAAAAAACGCTCTACACCAGAAAAAAAAGAAGCACTATTAGCTAAAATCACCCCCACAGACCACCCTAATGCGGTAGAAGGAAGTGATTTAATCATTGAGGCTGTATTTGAAAACGTGGAACTAAAAGACAAGGTGACTAAAGAAACCGAGGCCGTTTTAGGAGAAGATAAAATCTATGGATCGAATACCTCAACCATTCCAATTTCACTATTAGCAAAATCTTCTGCTCGACCCGAAAACTTTATTGGAATTCACTTTTTCTCTCCTGTTGATAAAATGCCACTGGTAGAAATTATCGTAGGGGAAAAAACCGAAGACAAAGCCATCGCAGCAGCAGTAGACTATACCGTTGCCATTAAAAAAGTACCGATTGTTGTTAACGATAGTCGTGGCTTCTTTACTTCGCGCTGCTTTGGAACCTATGTAACAGAGGGAATGTTCCTATTAGAAGAAGGAGTTCCTTCACCAATGATTGAGCGCGTAGCAACAAAAATTGGATTACCTGTGGGACCATTAGCTGTACACGACGAAGTGTCCTTAACACTTTCTGTTCATATTTTTGAAAGCGATCCAGCTGAAAAGAGCGCTAGCGAAAAACGTTCTTATGCCATGGTAAAAGACCTTGTAGAAAACCACAATAGAACAGGAAAACGTGATGGTGCTGGTTTCTATGACTACCCTAAGGGCGGACAGAAGAAACTTTGGCCTGGCCTTAAAGAGCTTTACACACCTAACGTAAATGCTGTTTCTGAAGAAGATGTGAAAAAGCGTATGCTACACCGTCAAGTACTAGAGAGTTACCGTTGCCTTGATGAAGGTGTTTTACGCTCTACTACCGATGGAGACATTGGATCTATTTTAGGTTGGGGATTCCCTATTTTTACCGGGGGTGCTTTATCCTACATTGACTATGTAGGCATGGACAACTTTATCGCCGATTGTGATGCTTTTAAAGCTTTGCACGGAGATCACTGGGAGGTGCCACAAAGCCTTCGCGATCTAGCGGCAGCTGGAAAATCCATTCATGATTTCGGGAAATAATTTGATTGTTTTCTATTAAAAAAGCGCCTTAAGGCGCTTTTTTTTATGCTTCAAATTGTTTGAAGATGATCGAATTGACCATCTCGGCATGTTGCTCTATTTGTTCTTTGGAAAACACCTCGGTTCCATATTGACTTTTCATTAAATGAGCCAGCATAAAGAAACTGCTTGAGGCTCCCATAATTATGGAAATAAAATTTGCCCGTGGAATGGTTTTAAATTCTTTCAATCCATCTAGCGGGGCTTCAATACTCTTCTCCCCAAACCAAATGACCGGAGTAAACAATTGCTCTATCAAAAAAGTTGATCGCCAATTTTCTTGCCCCATTTCTTGAAAAATAATCTTGTATAAAGCAGGATTCTCTGCTAAAAAGTAGATGTACTGTCGCGTATAGGCACGTAAAGCTGTTGTGCCAGTTAAATCGACATAATAACTTTTAATATGTTCAAACCGAGCAACGAGTTTGTCCCCTAGATAACTCATGGATTTCTTCCATAAATCTTCTTTGTTTTCAAAGCGATAACTAATTAAAGGATTCGTAACGCCTACTTTTTGTGCGACGTCTTTTAATTGTGCCCCTTCATAGCCTTTTTCAGAAAAAACCTCCAAGGCGGCAATTAAAATATCGTTTAAATCTAACGTTTGTGCTAGACTGGGCCTTCCTCTTTTTCGCTTTGGCGGTTCACTCTTCGGCATAAATCAAATATTAGTTTGTGAAAATTACAGCTTTTTTTGGAATGAATTCAACTGAGGAAATTTAAAATTTAATTCCTTTGGGAAAAAGGTTTACTTATTTTCGTTAAAATTAATTCGTCATGCACCGAAAATATTCATCCCTATTCCTGGCTGTTTTTATGCTTAGCTTAATTGCTTGTAGTAAAGAGGAAAACAATGCTACAAACCCTAGCAATACACAAGAAGAAGAAATCGATGTAAATAGCATTCCCACAAATTCATGGTGGGATGATGTCGTTTTTTATGAAATTTTTGTGCGCAGTTTTTACGACAGCGATGGTGATGGTATAGGCGATATTAGAGGAATTATTGAAAAACTGGACTACCTCAACGATGGCGATCCTTCGACAACAGATGATCTTGGAATTACAGGAATATGGTTAATGCCTATTTTCCCTTCTCCCAGTTATCACGGCTATGACGTCACCGATTATCGGGCCATAAATCCTGATTATGGGACTATGGAAGACTTTAAGGCCTTGCTCACTGCTGCCCACGCGAGAGGCATTAAAGTTATTATTGATTTTGTGGGAAACCACACCTCAGATCAACACCCATGGTTTCAAGCATCTGCTGCAAATAGCAGTAAACGCAATTGGTATTTATGGAATAGCAGTCAACCTAATTATCAGGGGCCATGGGGACAACAAGTATGGCATGAAAGAAACAATAGTTATTACTATGGCATTTTTTGGGGGGGCATGCCCGATTTAAATTTCAACAATTTAGAAGTTACCAATGAGATCAAAAACACCATTCGATTTTGGCATGAAGAGGTAGGAGTTGATGGTTTCCGTATTGATGCGGTTAAGCACTGGATTGAAGAGGGACAACAGCAAGAAAATACCTCTTCAACACTATCGTGGTGGAGATCATTTTTTGCTTTTCAAAAACAAATCAACCCCAGTCTTATGACAGTGGGTGAGGCCTGGACCTCTACTCAAAATATCGCACCTTACAGCGACCATCGCTTAGACTATTGTTTTGAATTTGATTTGTCTTATGCTATTATTAATGCAGTCAATAATCGCAATACTAGTGCTTTGAGATCAAAAATTAATGAGGTTAATTCTACCTATGAAGCGGGGCAATTTGGCTCCTTTTTAACTAACCATGACCAAGACAGAAGTTTTAGTCAATTCGGTTTAAATAAAGAGAAAGCCAAAGTAGCTGCTAGTATTCTTTTAAGTCTTCCAGGGGTACCCTATCTATATTATGGGGAAGAAATTGGAATGATAGGACGAAAACCTGATGAGGATATTAGAAAACCCATGCAATGGTCTACAGAAAATCAAGCAGGGTTCACCACTGGACAAGCTTGGCAAGCACCGAACTTTAATTTTGCCGATGTGAATGTGAGTGATCAATTGAGGGATGAGAACTCACTCCTTCAACATTACCAGCAGTGGATTGGCCTGCGAAATAATCAGCCTGCTTTAAGGAAAGGAGCTTATTTAGAGGTCAATTCTAGCACTAGTGGCGTGTTGAGTTTTTTACGTCAAGACGAAGCGAGTAATACCACGTTATTGATTGTACACAATACGGCTTCTGCACAAGAGAACCTCCCCATTAGTCTCAATTCATCCTTCTTAAATGAAGGAACCTACACCTTAAGGGATGTACTTACTGATACCGCACTAGGTAGTATCACAGTTGGAGCAAACGGAGGCTTTTCTGGTACAAACGAGGTCGTTCCTTTAGGCGCACTTTCCTCCTATGCACTTGTTTTAGAAGCACAATAAAAAACTAGGCTTTTTCCTGTAATTCTTTTGCTACCGCTTCAACCTTTTCCATAACGCGTAGAAGGTTACCTCCCCATATTTTCTCAATTTCTTCTTGAGTGTAGCCGCGCTTCACCAATTCTTTGGTCACATTTAAGGTTTCTGAGGCATCCTGCCAACCTTCAATACCACCACCACCATCGAAATCGGAACTAATCCCCACATGATCGATTCCAATTTTATCTTTGATGTAGTCAATGTGATCGACAAAATCACTCACTGATACAGGTGGATAGATTGCTTTAATGGCCTCTAAATCTGCTTTGGCTAATTCAAATAATTCGTCTCGCTGTGTTAAATAAGACTGGAGTGATTCAAAATCTAGGGCTCGCATAGCGTATTTATCTAATACAGGGATGTTGTGTTTTGCACCAACAGCTTTAAGGACAGAGTCTTTTGCCTTATTGTAGGCATTGTGTTTTTCTGTGTGTAAATAGGAGCTAAAGGCAACTGTTTGCACTACTCCCCCACTTTCTTTGACCCATTGTAGTTGCTCATCGTCCAAATTTCTCGAATGATTACACAACGCTCTAGCAGAAGAATGTGAAGCCATAATGGGAGCCTTTGAACGTTCGGCCATTTGACGAATGGCCTCTTTTGAAGGATGAGAGATATCCACCATAATCCCATAGTAGTTCATTTGATCAATGACTTGTTTTCCTAATTCACTTAAACCATTATGCAAGAAAAAGCCGTCTCCTTCTCCTGTATTTGAATCAGATAATTGACTATGGCCATTGTGTGCTAAAGAGATGTAACGCGCACCTTTATCATAGAATTTTTTTACGTTATCAATATCAGTCCCTAGGGGATAACCATTTTCTACTCCTATCATGGCGACCTTTTTCCCACTTTTCCATATTCTACGCACATCTGCTGCAGTAAGGGCTAGTTCGATTTGTTCTGGTGCATAATCGCTCACTAGGCGGTGGATGGCGCTAAACTTTGCCTCGGCATTCGCCGCTGCTTTTTCAAAGCCACTTTTGGTCAAGCTGTCTTGACCTGTGTAAACAATGAACCATGAAACGTCTAGCCCTCCTGCCATCATGTTAGGTAAGTTCACTTGAGAGTTCGTTTTTTGCGTATAGTTGATTGAATCGGTAAAGTTGCCCACATTAATATCATCGTGCGTATCAATGGTAATTACGGCATTGTGAATGCGCTCTGCCTCACTTAACTTGGGTTGACTTTTTTTAGTTTGACAACTGGAAAGAAGTGCCGCTGAAAAAAGAAGAGAAATTTGAATGAGCTGTTTCATGGATTTTTTGTGTTGTTGAAGTACTAAAGTAAGGAGAATTTTTTTTTTTCTTAGAAAATCCTATCTTACACAGAAGAATTAAACTACACTTATGAATAAATTAATGCAATGGTCCCTCACCGCTGCACTGGCTGGTTTTCTTTTTGGTTTTGACACTGTAGTCATCTCTGGTGCCGATCAAAAGCTTCAGCGTCTCTGGGACTCCTCTGATGCTTTTCACGGATTTGTAGTCATGGCTATGGCGCTATGGGGTACGGTTATTGGGTCGCTATTTGGTAGCATCCCCACCCGTATTTTAGGACGTAAATCCACGTTAGTTTGGATCGGTGTTCTTTACAGTATCTCGGCCTTGGGTTCGGCGCTATCTACCACGCCATATATTTTTGCTTTATTTCGTTTTTTAGGTGGACTGGGAGTGGGTGCCTCAACGATTGCAGCTCCAGCTTATATCTCTGAAATTGCCCCTGCAAAAGATCGCGGTCGTCTAGTGGGACTATATCAATTCAATATTGTTTTTGGTATTTTGATCGCTTTTTTATCGAACTATCTTTTGAACGACCTGGGAGAAAATGCATGGCGATACATGATGGGAGTTGAAGCAATTCCTGCAATACTCTATACTTTATTGTGTTTTTATATCCCAAAAAGTCCACGCTGGTTATTCCTACAAAATAAAGCCGAGGAAGCAAAAGCAATTATTCATCAGGCCTATTCAAAGGCAGATGCTGCTGTTTTGATTCAAGACATTACTAAAGAGCAGTCGAGTACCCCTAGCAAAGAAACTATTTTTGCCTCTAAATATCGTTTCATCCTTAGTTTGGCTTTTCTCATCGCATTTTTCAACCAATTTTCTGGTATTAATGCCTTCTTATATTATGCCCCTAGGATTTTTGAAGAAGGTGGATTAGGTGAAAGTACGGCCTTATTGAGCAGTGTGGGAATAGGCTTAATTAACCTAATTTTTACCTTGATCGGCATTAATCTTATTGACCGTTTAGGAAGAAAAACCTTAATGTATATTGGCTCTGTGGGTTACATCATTTCATTGAGTTTAATTGCTGCTTCTTTTCTTTTCTCATGGGAGGGGCTGGCATTACCACTATTCCTTTTTCTCTTTATAGCTTCACACGCCATAGGGCAAGGAGCCGTAATTTGGGTTTTTATTTCAGAAATCTACCCGAATCACTTGCGTAGTGCAGGGCAATCCTTTGGCACTTCAACCCATTGGGTACTAGCAGCAATCATCCCATCACTAGTGCCATTATTATTTGCTCAAATAGGTGCTGGGACTGTCTTTGCTGTTTTTGCTTTTATGATGGTATTACAACTCCTATTTGTGTATTTTTGGATGCCCGAAACCAAAGGGGTCTCCCTCGAATCTCTAGCACAACAACTAATAAAAAAATTATGAGAAAAATTCTTTTATTTACTTTTGTTTCGCTGTTAATAGCCTGCCAAAATTTGACTGATAAAAATCCTCAAATGAGTGAAGAACAATTGTATCGTCCCGACTTTCATTTTACACCAAAAAAAAGCTGGATGAACGACCCAAATGGGATGTTTTATTTTAACGACACCTATCATTTATACTTTCAATATTATCCCAATGACAATGTATGGGGTCCCATGCACTGGGGGCATGCCAGTAGTAAAGATCTTGTCCATTGGGAAGAACACCCCATCGCTTTATACCCAGATGAAATGGGCTATATCTTTTCTGGAAGTGCGGTGGTAGACCACAACAATACCTCAGGCTTTGGCAAAGAGGGAAAAACACCCATCGTTGCCATCTTTACCCACCATAGTATTGAAAAAGAAAAAGCCGAACAAGTTGATGTTGAAACACAAAGCATTGCTTATTCCCTCGATGAAGGGATGACCTGGACAAAATATGCTGGCAACCCTGTTATTGAAAATCCCGAAATACGAGATTTTAGGGATCCAAAGGTGATCTGGGACGAAGGGTCAAATCAATGGATCATGGCACTAGCTGCTCATGATAATGTGCGCCTTTATGCTTCGCCAAATTTGAAGGACTGGACCTATCTGTCTAATTTTGGGTTAAACCTGGGACACCATGGTGGTGTTTGGGAATGCCCGGATCTATTCCCCCTTAAAGTCAATGGAACCGAAGAGGAAAAATGGGTACTTTTTGTAAGCATTAACCCAGGAGGACCTAACCAAGGGAGCGCAACGCAATATTTCATAGGTGATTTTGACGGAAAAAACTTTGTGTTATATCCAGAATTTGAACAAGATTTACTCGAGAAAAATAATTTCTGGGTTGATTTTGGTCGAGATAATTATGCAGGAGTAACCTGGCAAAACATTCAACGTGAAAACGGAAATAAGTTATTTATTGGCTGGATGTCAAACTGGGATTATGCGCAAGAGGTCCCCACTTTTGAATGGCGATCTGCTATGACCATTGCTCGTGAAATAGGTTTACAAAAAACGACACAAGGATATCGACTCACCTCTACTCCAGTGAATGAAATTCAAGGGAATATCGAAGAGATTAATCTAGAAGGCAAAGTGTTGATTGGACAAAAAACATTAGAACTTGACACAACGAAAGGAAAAACTGTGGGTTATGTTTTATCTAATGAGCTGGGAGAAGAACTAGCCTTTGGATTTGATTCAACAAAACAGCAGTTCTTCATTGATCGTACAAAAGCTGGGAAGAAAGATTTCTCAGAAAAATTTGCTTCTCACCGTTCTTATGCACCGCGATTTAGTAACTCGCCTCGCATAAAGGGTACCATGATACTCGATAAAACGTCTATTGAGTTGTTTTGGGATGATGGCCTCACGGTAATGACAGAGGTTTTCTTCCTCAACTCAGCTTTTACAAAAATGGATTCGCTGAACTAATTTTTCATAATGGTAAAAAATGTAATCTGCTTTGGTGAAGTTCTTTGGGATATTTTCCCCGAAGGAGAGAAAATTGGAGGAGCACCGCTCAACGTTGCTCTACGCCTAAATTCCCTGGGAATATCGACAAATATCGTTAGTAGAGTTGGGAAGGACTCCCTTGGTAAACGCTTAACAGATTACCTTCAAGAACAGGGCTTAAGTACATCTTATTTACAAGAAGATCATACATTCGAAACGGGGAAAGTATTGGTTTCACTTGATGCTACGGGATCTGCCTCTTATGAAATCGCTCAACCGGTTGCATGGGATAAGATTACTTGTACTCCATCATTAGAAAAAGGTGTTGAAAATAGTGATATCTTTCTTTATGGCAGCCTGATTGCTCGAGAACTCGTCGCAAGAGAATCTTTAATGAAATTACTCAAAAAAGCTTCCTTCAAAGTATTTGATGTTAACTTGAGAGCCCCGCATTACACGCAAAGTCTTTTAGAAGAGTTAATGCAAGAAGCAGATTTTATCAAGTTTAACGATGAAGAGCTTTTAGAAATTTCTACTGCTATGGGATGTAAGGATACAACCATGGAAGGGCAGCTTCGCTTTATTGCTTCGCATACCCAAACCACACAAATCTGTGTAACAAAAGGTGGAGATGGAGCCCTATTATTACTAGATGATTGCATTTATGACCAAGCTGGATTTAGGGTAAAGGTAGCCGATACCGTTGGGGCAGGAGATTCATTTTTGGCTACGCTTTTAGAAGGCTTATTGACAGAACGCACCCCAAACGAAGCATTAAAAAGAGCGTGTGCAATGGGAGCCATAGTGGCCTCAAAGCAGGGAGCAAATCCCTCGATTACCGAAGAGGAACTCGATCTCTTTATCGCTACTGCAGCGAAATAAGAATCCTTATCTTCGTAAAAAAAAAACGTGTACAATTTTCTTCCTGCAAATAGCGATGTTATAAGCACTGGTAAAAGCCTAGAACAATTTTTAACAAAAGATGGAGCACTTTATCTTGTACTCAATCGCCCCGACGTTCGTAATGCTTTTAATGGTCAACTTATTGAGCAATTACTTCTTGCATTAGATGATGCTGCAGATAATGAAGCAGTTCGATCGATAATCCTTACAGGGAGTGGTTCAAATTTTTGTGCCGGTGGAGACATTAATTACATGCGCTCTTTAGGAACAAATAGTTTTGAAGAAAATAAGGAAGACGCGCTTCAAATGGCGTATTTAATGCAGGCGTTACACGAATTCCCAAAACCCACTATTGCTCGAGTCAATGGAGCAGCCTATGGTGGTGGAGTGGGTTTGTTGTGCTGTTGCGATATGGCCTTTGGCACATCAAATACAACAATTTGTTTAAGTGAAGTGAAAATTGGGATGGTTCCTGCAACAATTGGCCCTTATATCCTAAAAGCCATTGGGGTTAGAAATGCGCATCGTTTAATGTTAACCGCCGAAGTCATGCAGGGCAAAGCGGCTGTAGAACATCAATTACTTACTCAAATCATCGAAGAAGAAAAACTGGATGATTTTCTACACCAACTCACCAAAAAGATAGGTACTAATGCTCCAGAAGCAACGGCTATTTCAAAAGCTTTATTGCTAAATATTGCTTATCAACCTATTAATGAAGGGGTGGTTGATTACACAGCAGAAGTCATTGCTAATGTGCGTGCCTCAAAAGAAGGAAAAGAAGGCCTATCTGCATTTATAGAAAAGAGGAAACCAAAATTTTAATCCAGGAAATAAAAAAAGCCCTCTCATTTGAAAGGGCTATTTTGTACCTCGGGTGGGAATCGAACCCACACTCTCGAAAGAACTGGATTTTGAATCCAGCGCGTCTACCAGTTCCGCCACCGAGGCATTATCTTATTTTTTCTCGAAGTTCGCGTAATTTTTCTTTTCCTACACCTGACTTCCAGTATTTTTCTCTCTTCCTCCCTTCTTGTCTGTTTTCACATTGCTCCTGGTAGATCAATGTAAAGGGTCGATAGGGTTTTGTTGTTTTTTCCTTCCCTGAATTATGCTCCCCTATCCGCCTTTGTAAATCGGAAGTCATTCCTACGTAAATATAATTACGTAGCTGACTGGAAAGAGCATAAATCCAAATCATTTCACCATTTCAATTAGCGCCTGCCTGTCGGCAGACAGGTCTACCAGTTCCGCCACCGAGGCAAGGGACGACAAAATTAATGAAATAATTTTCTTCACCTAGAATTTCATCAAAATTAAGTCCATCAAGGCAAATAAATTTTTACATTTGCAGTCCCTAATTATTAGAACATAAACGGATTAGGAAAAAAATGACAGAAGCGAAGATTTTTAGTTGCACCCAAAGTGAAGCACTGGCCAAAAAAATTGCTGAAAACTTTGGTATCCCCATGGGAAACGTGACTTTTTCACATTACAGTGATGGAGAATTCCAGCCTTCTTTTGAAGAATCTGTTCGTGGATCTCGTGTGTTCATCATAGGGTCAACTCATCCCAGCTCTGATCATTTAATGGAAATGCTTTTGATGCTTGATGCAGCAAAAAGGGCATCGGCACGTCACATCACGGCAGTTATGCCTTATTTTGGTTGGGCTAGACAAGACCGCAAAGACAAACCCAGGGTACCCATAGGAGCAAAAATGATTGCAAAATTATTAGAAACTGCTGGAGCGACACGAATCATTACCATGGATTTACACGCAGATCAAATCCAAGGCTTTTTTGAAAAACCTGTTGACCACCTATTTGCTTCAACCATTTTTGTGCCCTACTTAGAAAAATTAAACCTAGACAACCTCACCATTGCCTCTCCAGACATGGGAGGATCTAAACGTGCTTATGCTTATTCAAAGTTCTTGAAAAGCGACGTCGTTATTTGCTACAAGCAGCGTCAAAAAGCTAACGTGATTTCTCACATGGAACTAATTGGAGATGTAAAAGGCAAAAACGTTGTACTTGTTGATGATATGGTCGATACAGCGGGCACCTTAACAAAAGCTGCAGCGCTTATGATTGAACGAGGGGCAACATCTGTTAGAGCGGTTTGTACCCATGGAATTTTATCTGGTAATGCGCATGAAAGAATTGAAAATTCTTCCCTTGAAGAACTCATCATCACCGATAGTATTCCAACGAAAAAACAAAGTCCCAAAATCAAAGTGTTGAGCTGTGCTGAATTATTTGGTTCTACCATGAAAAGCGTACACCTCAACAAATCAATTCACGAAAATTTTATTAATTAAATCAATATGAAATCTATTACAATTAACGGATCTAAAAGAGAAAGCGTAGGCAAAAAAGCGACAAAAGCCTTACGTAATGCTGAAATGGTTCCCTGCGTTTTGTATGGCGAAAATGAGCCCATGCACTTTGCAGCGAAAGAACTTGATTTCAGCAAACTAGTGTACACTCCAAATGCACACACTGTGGTAATTAAAACAGAAGATGGCGACTTCAATGCTGTTTTACAAGACATTCAATTTCACCCAGTGAGTGATCGTATTCTTCACGTCGATTTTTATCAATTGAACGATGAAAAAGAAATTTCAATGAACATCCCTGTAGTGGTAGAAGGTGCTGCACCTGGAGTACTCAACAGCGGTGGAACTTTAATCTTGAATAAACGTAAATTACGCGTACGTGCTTTACCAAAGAACTTACCTGATTTTATCGTTGCTGATATTTCTGGATTAGAATTAGGAAACAAACTTTACACCTCACAATTAGCGGTTGAAGAATACAGTTTCCTACATCCAGACAACACTGTAGTATGCCAAGTGAAAACTTCACGTGCGTCAATTAAAAACGCTGCTACTGAAGGTGAAGAAGGAACAGAAGAAGCGGCAGAAGAAGCGGCAGAATAAACATTCTATCGTTCATAACTATAAAGCAGCTAGATGGTATCCTCTAGCTGCTTTTTTTATTTTTATGGATGCTGTCTTTTTTAAAACGATTCTTTATACATAAAACAACCCCATTAGAGGTGAAGAAATATTTAATTGTAGGCCTTGGGAATATTGGCGCAACATATCACAATACGCGACACAATATTGGTTTTGATGCACTTGATGCCTTGTGCGAAGAAAAAGAAATAAGCTTTGAAGAATTGCGGTATGGTGCACTTGCAAAAACAAAATTCAAAGGGAGAACCTTGATCTTACTTAAACCCTCTACCTTTATGAATAATAGCGGGAAAGCGGTGCGATACTGGGCCCTTAAAGAAAATATCCCCCTTGAAAATATACTTATTATCACAGATGATTTGAACTTACCCTTTGGTACATTGCGATTAAAGACAAAAGGAAGTGATGGTGGACACAATGGTTTAAAGGATATTCAAGCGCAACTTAATACGAGTAATTATTCCCGTCTTCGATTTGGAATCCATTCTGATGAAAAAGGCTATGATACCGTCGATTTTGTCTTAGGGAAATGGTCAACTGAGGAAGCTAATGCACTTAAAGATCGCTATAACATCATTTCAAAAATGATTTTTTCTTTTGCTACTCAAGGGGCTCAAAATACCATGAATCAATTTAACGGTAAATAAGTCCTAAGGGCGTGTTTCAAAACGCGAAATAACAGATGCTGTATTGTTCCCATTTTGGTCATGGCTAATCACTTGCCAAAAATAAACCTGACCAGCATTAAGCGGAAAACGATAATTTGTCGTCGTGATAGTTGTTGCCACTTCGTCTAGTGCATCAATTGATTGTCCTACTAGAAGTGTGTAATGATCTAAATCATCATCTAAATCTGATCCTTCCCAAGAAAAATCATGGGCTCCATCGTTTAGGGTAATTAGTTCGTCTAATTGCGGAGAGAGCAAACGGGCAGGAAAAGGCAAATAATTGCGCTGTTGCAGCCCTTCAAGGTAAAAACTAAAAGGAACACTAGGGGTTTCAACATCACTTAACTCGGAAGTTGTTATTACCTTCCACTGATAAGGAACACCTCTTGTTAATGTTAATCTAAGCCGGATATTTTCTGTAATTGAGGTGGTTTCTTCTTGGGAAATTAAATTCTTTATCACCACCTTATATTCATCTGTAAATGCTGCTTCTTGCCAACTAAAATCAACACTTGCCGTTAAGGAGCTATGACTCACATAGAGACAGCTAGTATTATCTTCGGGAGTTAATAAAACGGCTTTTTCTGGGTCTGGGATAGGGTCTTTACACGCCACTAATACAAAAGAAAGTAATCCTAAAAAAGAAAAGATGCGATGCCTCATTTTTTAATGAATTTTAATGTTTCATCGCTTGTCTTAGTGATGATTTTTACAATGTAATTCCCTGGCATATAAAAAGAAGTATTCAATTGAATTGAACGGTTCAAAGTAGAAAGCTGCACTACTTCGTCATGACGTTTGTTCCCTTGAATATCATAGATAAGGATTTGAGCAGTAGTCTCGTTTCCTCCCACTAAAACAGTTAAAGCGTCTTGAACTGGGTTAGGATAAAGAGTGGAAGGCTCATCTATATAAATCATTTCCTTATGGGTACCTTGACAACTTAGGTTTGTTCGAACCTCAATAGCATTCAGCCCTTTTTGCAGGGGAAGTTCTTTATAATCGATTCCATTTAGTTCAAATTCGATTCCATTAAAGCCAATGATGTAACGGTCGCTTCCAGCAAATTCTAGCCGCACTTTTTCTTTTGCCGCATTCACTTTTGCATTGACATTCAATGGGGCAGGCTGGGTAATTGTAGTCGCAAAACATTGTTCAAAATCGGGTACTTGATTGCTGGTGATACACAAGAGATAATCCCCACTGTGTAAATTAGTAAGGTTTAGATTTTGATTGTTCATGGAAAAATCTTGATTCAATCCATTTGGTCCCATTACATTCACCATATAGGAAAATTGAGCAATGGCATTAATCACAATAGCACCGTTGTTTTGACTTTCGCAGGTTTCATCTGTTTTAAAAATGGAAAAATTACGCTGTGCGTCAATATCACATAAATCCCCTTGACCATCACCATCGGTATCACTTTGATCTTGATTTGTAATTAAAGGACAATTATCGACATTGTTAGGATATAAATCGTTGTCATCATTGGGTTGTAATTGACCACTCAAACAAACAATAAATTCAACACTATTAATCACCCCGGTATCTTGAGTAGCATTATCCACTACTTTAAAGCGCCAGTTCCCCTGGGCCGAAGAATTATAAAAAGTCGATAAATCTCCCAAAGGTCGAAAGCTACCAGAGAAAGGAGGGCTCCCAGTTTGTATGGGTGTGGCCGCCTCATTATCAAATAATGTCCCTTCAAAATTATTCCCATTACCCCCCTGATTTTGAATTAAAATGACTTCTCTTCCATCAGGATGTATCACAATAAAAGATAGATCTTCGTCATAGGTGTGAGCGATATTGACCCTAACATCTATATCAATAATGGGTAAATCGTCCGCTATTTGAACGACTAATTCTGTTATTCCAGCTGTCGTAGGAGTAGCATCTTTAATCACTCGTGGAACTCCTGCTGCTGCAAAAGTAGCACAACTGGTCGTGTTTGTTTCAAACTGAAAAGGAGAACTAAACGCACTTTCTCCACATTCATTTATGTTACTCACTCGCCAGTAATAGGTCGTTTCACTCAACAAGCCTGTCACCCTATAATTAGTAGTCGTTAATTCTCTATTCTCTACCAAGGTAGAAAAATCGGGCAAGGCACTCACTTGAAGGCGATAATGTGTTGCTTGACTACTTTCATTCCAAATAAGTTGCACATTAGTAGATTGTTCACCTGCTTGATTTATTGGATTGATCAATTGTGGTGGCGGGATGGTAGCCGCATATATTTTTGCATTGAATTGTTGTTCAATCACAGTAGTTCCGGTTGAACCCACGAGGGTAAAAGAATAGGTTCCTGTAGAACTTCCATCTGTAGTTAAAACAAGTGTACCTTGTGCGCCATTAGCACTTAAACTATTAGGGGTGATGGATGCTGTCACACCATTCGGTAAATTGATCACACTCAAATTAACATTCTCGGTGCCTGCTTGATAACGCGCTAAACGAAAATCATAGGTAACAGAAGTTGTCCCGCAAATCACCTTTTCAACCTCAGAAAAAGGCAACGCAAAAGGACGTTCTTGAAGGCTAAAGTTTGTGCTATTGACCGCAAAATAAATGTTATTATCGGCTTGAACTTTTATCCTTGCTTCTGTGGTCGTTATATTGCCTGGAACTTCTATAAATGCAAGCCCAGTATTGGGAACATTTTCTGCAAGCAGGAGCGGAAAACTTCTTCCTCCATCCAGAGACAAATAGATGGAGACCGTCAAGGTATTTATTGGGGCCTTATTGGTATTTGCTACCTCCCAACTAATGCGTTCATTCGCTCCAGAAAGCCATTGAACCGAAGCTTGATTTTGCGAAGTAACCACAAAAGGACCTGCGTCACTTTCTACCCTTATATTCATTTCATCTTGCGCCACAAATCCTACTCCATTAGGACTTGCTTGATCTCGATCACGAACAGTGACACCCCAGCGAAGGCTTCGCTCAACCAGCGAAACAGTCTCCCATGCCGAACCAATCGTTGGGTTCTCTTCTGTTAAAAGTCCAGCTAATACACTCGTCATACGGGGAATCGTTCGAGAAGGACTAGTGACAGGCATTAAAGAGCGATTAGTACTTCCCGAAAGTAAATTAGGGCCAAAATCACCTGCGCGTACTAATCCAGAATCCAGTTGCTCCCAGCAATAAGTCAATTGATCTGTATCGCTAGCAACTGCAGTGAGCGTGTAGGCTGTCCCCTTGGGAATAGTATAATCGCTACCAGCAGATACCTCGGGAATTTGATTCGTTGTAACGATGGTATTTTGACAGGCCTTTGTTGCTAAATATGTGCTGATATTTTGAATACTGTGGTAGTGAAAATAGGGATCAGAGTGGCGTTGCATATTTTCTCCACTCACAATTCCTGCATAAGACATAATCGTCGATCCACTTCCTGGCTCGCTATTGACCCCAAAGGACTCTGTACTATGAGAAAAAGTATGAAGAGCACCAAATTGATGTCCCACCTCATGAATGACATAATCTATGTCAAAATAATCGGTTAGGAAAGCACCGCCACTTCCATTTGTAGCGGTAAATGGATGAGCCGAGAAAGCACTTCCTTTTTGTCCATTGATACACACATTCCCAACGCTTCCTGCATCTCCATTTGCTTGCCCGCGATGGAATAAATGCCCAATATCATAGTTTGCTTCTCCTACTTCACTTGTAAGAAGTTCTTGTATCTCGCTATTATAGCTCCCTGTAAATGGATCGGTTGTGGTATCAGTGTACAATAAGGAAGCTGCAGAGACTAATTCCAATCTTACCCCTAAATCTACTTCTAAAATCTCGTTCATGCGATTAACGGTATTCGCCACAGCGGCCAATGCATCTTCTTGATTTGTTCCGTTAGTTGCATCATTATCTCCCCAAAATTGGGTGTACTCTGCTGTTGCTGCAACGGCAAAGCGATACGTTTTTAGCGAACCTGGTAAAGCGACTCCTTTTTGTGTGCTAGGAGTAAACCCTTCGGCTTCGGCTATACTTTTTTGATCATGTGGTGTGGTACAATAAGGCTGCTCAATGCTGTGGTAAAGAGCGGGATTTCTTTGGTAATAGAGATGAGCCCCTTTTTCCTCTTTCTTGGGTTGTAGAAAAACCATTCCCTTTGGACTTCGCATGGTTCCGCTTATACCCTGTGGAGTATGGGTTATACGAATACTCACATTTTTCCGCTCTAAACTTTTTCCGCGATAGGCATTAATAGTAGGGTATTGTTTAGCAAGTGCTGCAGAAAATAAGGGTACTGCGGTCAATTGAAATGCTTCTAGTCGTCCCTCCTCGTTTGGAAAATACAGGGTTAATGGCTGGACTTTCCCGTTTGATAAAGGGGGTGATTTCAAGACTTTGGCGAAAGCCTCTTGATTCAAATCGATGGTTTTCACCAAATTGTTATCCGATAAAGCTACCGGCGAATTTTGTGGTTCAACACTCCAGTATTCTTGACTAAAGAGCATGGATGCCACAAAAAACAAGACAATAAAAAAACTTTTTCTCACACTTTTTAATTCAGCGAATGTTTCCAAAAAACCATCAAAGGATTGCTTGAAATACGCTAATTTTACTTAGAATTTAAAGATAGTCTTTTTTTGTGAAGGTCATTTCTACCATTGAAAATTATCAGGCGACACAGGGCTGCTCCTTAACCATTGGGACCTTTGACGGGGTGCATGTTGGACATCGCGAAATCATTCGTCGTCTTGTACAAAGTGCAAAAGAAAAGAACCACCTTGCTGTAGTCCTTACTTTTTTTCCACATCCTCGTATGGTTCTTCAAAAAGACACTTCGATTCGACTCATCGATACCCTGGAAGAAAAACAACAGTTATTAGCCGAACTAGGCGTTGATGTCCTAATTGTCCATCCCTTTTCTAAAGAATTCTCTCGTCAAACTGCCGATGAGTTCACGCGTGATATTCTCGTTAATGCTTTTCGCATTGAACACCTCATTATTGGGTATGATCACCGCTTTGGTCGAAACAGAGAAGCAACGGTTGATGATCTCATCAATGCAGGAGAAACCTATGGTTTTACGGTTGAAAAAATCGAAGCTCAAGAAATCGCCTCAGTCAATGTTAGCTCTACAAAAATTAGAACGGCATTAGAAGAAGGACAAATGAGCACCGCTAACGAGTACCTCACACGACCTTTTCGCCTTTGTGGAAAAGTAGTGCAGGGTGAAAAAATAGGGAGAACAATCGGCTTTCCTACGGCTAATATACAGGTGGAAGAAACCTACAAACTCTTACCATGTGACGGAGTGTATTTTATTCAAACACAGTGGAACAAACAAACGCTCTATGGGATGATGAATGTGGGCTTTCGCCCCACACTAGAAGGAGAACAGCGCAGTTTTGAAGTTCATCTGTTTGATTTTGATCAAGACCTGTATGGCTCTTCTTTAGCGCTCGACCTTCTGGAATTGATTCGCCAAGAAAAAAAGTTTGATTCACTCGAGGAACTCAAAGCACAACTTGAAGAAGATCAAGTAAAATGCCGTACACTGATTCCTGCCAAATAGCATCAAAATGAAGCACAAAATTTTATCTTTGTGCCAGAGATTTACCGCATGATACCACTAAAACTACTGAGGGAAAATAAAGAAGCTGCGCTAGAAGCCCTTCAACGAAGAAATTTTAAGGAATTAGACGTTGTTGATTCCCTTTTATCCAAAGATGAAAAAAGGCGTAAAACCCAAGCTACACTTGATGGTCAACTTTCCGAGGCAAACCAACTGGCCAAGGATATTGGACAACTCTTTAAAAGCGGGAAAGCACAAGAAGCTCAAAGCTTAAAAGAACGCTCTGCTGAACTGAAACAGAGTACAAAAGCCTTGCAAGAGGAAATGCAGCAGCTGGAAAAAAGTATTTTAGCGTTGCGCTATCAAATCCCTAATATTCCACAAAAAAGCGTTCCTGCAGGAAATTCTGAAGAAGACAATGAAGAACTTGAAAAAGGAGGTAGCCTTCCCCAATTAGCCGAGGGAGCACTTCCCCACTGGGAATTGGCTAAAAAATACGATCTCATTGATTTTGATTTAGGAAGTAAAATCACAGGAGCTGGTTTCCCTGTCTATAAAGGGAAAGGAGCGCGTTTACAACGTGCTTTAATCAACTATTTCCTCGATAAAAACACCGCAGCAGGTTATCGCGAGATGCAAGTACCTCATTTAGTCAACGAGGCTTCTGGCTATGGCACAGGACAACTACCCGATAAAGAAGGGCAAATGTATCATGTAACAGGAGATAATCTCTACCTTATCCCCACGGCAGAAGTTCCTTTAACCAATATGTACCGCAACCTTTTGTTAGAAGAAAGTGAACTACCTATTGCTGTAACGGGCTATACCCCTTGTTTTAGAAGAGAAGCGGGTAGTTATGGCGCTCATGTTCGCGGACTCAATCGCTTGCATCAATTCGACAAAGTGGAAATTGTTCGCCTTGAAACACAAGAACGTTCAAATGCCGCACTTGAAGAGATGATGCAACACGTCAAAGGTATTTTAGCCGAGTTAGATTTACCCTATCGTGTCTTGCGTTTATGCGGTGGAGATTTAGGCTTCACCTCTGCCCTAACCTATGATTTCGAAATGTATTCTGCGGCACAAGAAAAATGGCTCGAAATTAGTTCTGTCTCCACCTTTGAAGGCTATCAAGCAGAACGTCTTCAATTGCGCTATCGCGCCAAAGATGGCAAGAAGAAAAATGTCCACACCCTTAACGGTAGTTCGCTAGCATTACCTCGAGTGCTTGCCACCCTATTAGAAAATTGTCAAACCCCAGCGGGAATCATCTTGCCAAAAGTACTAGTTCCCTACACTGGCTTTGAAAAAATCGATTAAACATGTTTATCTATAACGTTACTGTACATGTTGAGCCATCGGTAGAACAAGAATGGCTAGAGTGGATGAAAGAAGAGCACTTGCCTAAAATGATACAAACAGGGAAATTTAGTCAGGCAAAATTATTCAAAGTCATCACAGATCAAGATCAAGGCGGCGTGAGTTATGCCACACAATACCATTGTGACTCTCGCAAGCAATACGAAAGCTACATCACCCAGCACGCCAATGATTTACGAAAAGATGCTGTGGATCGTTTTGGAAATTCTATCCTAGCATTTCGCACCCAGCTAGAAGAAATCACAAGTGTAGCATGAAAAGCGTTCGCCCAAAAAAGAAATTAGGGCAACACTTCTTGACCGATTTATCTGTCGCCGAAAAAATTGCTCAAACCCTACAATTTGATCACTACCAGCAGGTATTGGAAATAGGCCCGGGTATGGGCGTGCTAACACAATTTTTACCCTGGAAAGAAGGAAAGGTCTCCTTGATCGAATTAGACACAGAATCAGTGCACTATCTACAAGCCAGCTTTGTGGGCATGATGGATAAAATTCACGAGGGAGATTTTTTAAAAATTGATTTAACGACCTTGATGGGGAAAGAACCCTTTGCCATCATAGGGAATTTTCCTTACAACATTTCTACACAAATTGTATTCAAAACCCTTGAAAACAGAGCACAAATCCCCTTTTTTTCAGGAATGTTCCAAAAAGAGGTCGCCCAAAGAATTTGTGAACCACCTGGGTCAAAAAAATACGGTATTCTTTCTGTTCTCACACAACTTTTCTATGAGGCAACGTATGAGTTTACTGTTCCGCCAGGAGTGTTTAACCCCCCGCCAAAGGTAGATTCTGGCGTATTAACCCTTAAAAGAAAAGCTGTTTTTACCCTGGATTGCAACGAAAAACTTTTGTTTAAAATTGTCAAATTAAGCTTTCAACAAAGGCGAAAAACCCTAAGGAATAGCTTAAAAACCCTAGCACTCCCCAAAAGTATTACAGAAGATAGTATCTTTGACCAACGTCCCGAAAAACTATCGGGAGACGACTTTATTGCACTAACTAAAATGATTGATCATGGCCAACTTTCAACTTGACGACGTTTATGTAGCAGCAGTAAAGACCCTTGTCCAAGATCAAAAGGACGCACAACTCAAAAAACGGATTCACGAACTGCACTATGCCGATATTGCAGAACTCATCGAAGAACTCAACCTGGACGAGGCCATTTACCTGGTTAAACTTTTAGACAGTGAAAAAACAGCCGACGCCCTAGCCGAGGTTGATGAAGATTTTCGTGAAAAAATATTAGGTCAACTCTCTGCCAAAGAAATTGCTGAAGAGGTAGAAGAACTCGATACCGATGATGCAGCAGATATCATCGCAGAATTACCCGAAGAACGACAAGAAAAAGTACTTTCTCAAATTGAAGACACCGAACACCTAAAGGATATTCGAGAACTCTTAAAATATGAAGAAAATACTGCGGGTGGATTAATGGCAAAAGAATTGGTCAAAGTACATGAGGACCTAAGTGTGCTTAAATGTGTTAACGCCATGCGAAAACAAGCTGCTGAGGTAACACGGGTGCACTCTATCTATGTTGTCAATGCAAAGAATAAACTCCTAGGAAGACTCTCACTCAAAGATCTTTTAACCGCAAATTCAAAGGCCATTGTAAAAGACATTTATATTCCTAAAGTGGATTTTGTTACCGTTGATCAAGACGTTGAGGAGGTGGCAAAGATCATGTCAAAATACGACCTTGAGGCCATTCCAGTGGTTAACGACAAAAAACAGCTATTGGGTAGAATCACCATCGATGATATTGTTGATGTGATCAAAGAAGAAGCCGATAAAGACTATCAATTAGCTGCCGGTATCTCGAATGATGTAGAGGCAGACGACTCTATTTGGGAACTTACTCGAGCGCGTTTGCCGTGGTTATTCTTAGGACTTTTAGGAGGCTTAGGGAGTGTTTTTATTTTAAAGGATTTTGAAACCATCATGAATCAACCGCGTTTACGTAGTTTATTCTTTTACACGCCCCTTATTGCCGCTATGGCGGGAAATGTTGGGGTGCAATCTTCGGCAATTATAGTACAAGGTTTAGCAAATGATATCGTTAAAGGTTCCATGCTAGAACGCCTCTTTAAAGAAGTGGGCTTGAGTTTAATCAATGGATTCTTTCTAGCGGTGGTTTTAATCGGTTTTGGTCAAATTATTGGGCAGGAATTAATTTTAAGCCTTACAGTAGCAGGCTCAATGATGGGGGTTATTGTAATGGCAGCCCTCATTGGTACTTTTGTTCCCATTGTTTTAGACAAACAAGGGATTGACCCTGCCATTGCCACAGGACCTTTTATCACCACAGCAAATGACATCTTTGGGATCTTTCTTTTCTTCTTTATGGCGCAAGTAATTTTAGGTTTTTAATCGGTAGGTATGCATATTCTTCACCTTGATCAAAACCACCCCTTTCTTATAAAAGAACTGGAAAAAGCTGGCTTTGAAAACAGCATTGACTACAGTAGCCCAAAAGTTGAAATTGAAAAAAAAATCGGGCAATATGAAGGGATTGTTCTTCGTTCAAGATTCCCTATTGATGCGGCTTTTTTGGCGAAAGCCATCAAGCTAAAATTCATTGCTCGCGTGGGAGCAGGAGTGGAAAATATCGATCAAGAAGAAGCAAAAAAACGAGGCATCGAACTCTTTGCAGCGCCTATGGGTAATGCAAATGCGGTGGGAGAACACGCTATGGGAATGCTCCTAGGGTTGATGAATAAATTGCGCCTTGCACATCACTCCATTCAAAAAGGTGAGTGGCAAAGAGAAACCCATCGCGGAGAAGAGCTAGAAGGAAAAACAGTGGGGATCATTGGCTATGGAAATATGGGGAAAAGCTTCGCCAAAAAACTACGTGGTTTTGACATAAAAGAAGTCATTTATTATGATATCGTGTCAAAAACTCCCGATGATTTTGCACGTCAAGTTAACCTAGAAGAACTTTTTGAAAAAGCTGAAGTCTTGAGTTTACACACCCCACAAACTCCATCAACAATAGGGATGGTTGATGCCACTTTTTTAGAACAAATGCAACAACCTTTTTGGTTAATCAATACTGCTCGTGGTAGTGCTATCAAGACTGCTGCCCTTGTTCAAGGGCTTCAAAACGGAAAAGTAAAAGGGGCCGCACTAGATGTCCTGGAACATGAAAAAAGTTCATTTGAACAACTCTTTTCGACCGAGGTTTCCCTTGACTTTAATTACCTTTTAAAAGCACCTAATGTTTTGTTATCTCCCCATGTTGCAGGCTGGAGTATCGAAAGTCACCGAAAGTTAGCCGAGATCATCGCCCAGCAAATCATTGTAAACTTCAAACAACTTTAGCTAGAAAGCACCACTTGCAAGGTTTCGCGAGTGCGCTGTTCCAGTAGGATTTTTTCACCATAACCCCGTACTTGCTCTTTTGCAGCTTGATCAAAATGGCGCACGGTAAACAATTTGACATCTTCATTCACCGTTACTTTAAATTTTGCTCGAAGTTCGGTTAGTAATTCTTCTAATCGATTGTATTTATTGTTTAACACTACCGAAAAACTAATGGCCGAGTTTTGAATTAATTCTACTCGCATTTGAAAACGAGACAACAGTGCAAAAATCTCGGAAATATTTTCTTCAACAATAAACGAGAAGTCTAAGGAAGATAGTTTTAATAGCACTTGATTTTGCTTGACAATAAAACAAGGCACATGAGGCTCTAATGTTTTCCCTTTAGAAACAGCCGTTCCACTCCCCTGGGGGGTAACAAAAGAACGAACATAAAGTGGTATTTCTTTACGCTGTAGTGGCTGTAAGGTTTTTGGGTGAATGACAGAGGCGCCATAAAAAGCTAATTCTATTGCTTCGCGGTAAGAAATTTGATTCAATAAAACGGTATCGTTAAAATGACGTGGATCGCCATTGAGCACCCCGGGAACATCTTTCCATATCGTCACCGACTCTGCCCCTAGCGCATACCCAAAGATAGCAGCAGAATAATCCGATCCCTCTCGACCTAAAGTTGTCGTAAAGTTGTTTGAATCACTCCCAATGAACCCTTGAGAAACAATTAGCTTTGCCCCGTTGACCTGTTCTTTTATTTTGACTTGCGTCAATTCCCAGTCTAAATTTGCATCACGATAGTAATCATCTGTTTTAATGCATTGACGGGCATCCAGCCAGTGGGCTGGCATCCCAATAGAAACCAAGTAATCCACAATTATAGTCGTCGATAAAAGCTCCCCATAACTCACGGCTTGATCATAAACAAAACTGTAGTTAGGAGATTTATTTCGTTCAAAAAATGTTGTTAAATCGTTAATTAAACTTTTAACTTTCTCTACTAAATCATTTTGATGCGCCCCCATTAACTCTGCCACAATGGCTAGATGAAAAGCTTCTAGTTCTTGAAGTGCTGTTTTTAATTGACTAGGATTATTTTGATAGGTCTCCACTACTGCCTCAAGCGCATTCGTCGTTTTTCCCATCGCTGACACCACAATCAATACATCGTCATAACCTACTTTCTCTAGGACAGTTGCGACGTTTTTTACACTAGACGCATCTTTTACCGATGCCCCACCAAACTTAAATATTCTCATTTTGTTCTTGCTAAATAGTCTTGCATTGCTTTTTCATCCATTTGTGCAATGCACCAATCGTCTAAAATAGTTGCGCCACTTTCTTTATAAAAATCAACTGCATGAGTGTTCCAGTCTAAAACCACCCACTCAATTCTCCTTACTTTTTGTGCAGCAGCATATTTGATAAATGCCGTATATAATGCTTTCCCTGCTCCAGTCCCTCGTTCAGACTGGGTGACAATCAAATCTTCCAAGTGTAATGTGGCACCCTTCCATGTAGAATAGCGCGGATAAAACAACGCCATTCCAATGACTTTTTCGCCCTTTTCTGCAACGATACATTGAAATTTAGGGCTTCGCCCAAAGCCATCTTGCCGCAACTCCTCTTCGGTAATTACTACCGCATTGGGTTCTTTTTCAAAATCGGCTAATTCTTGAATCAAGGCCAAGACAGCTGACATGTCATTTGCTTCGGCAAAGCGCAGTTTTAATGCATTCATTAGGCAAAAATAATATTGTTAAAAGGATTCGTCTCCCTTTCCATTGCTTTTTCACATTTTGAAGTAAAAGTGTGAAATTCAACCGCTACCACCAGGCCGATATCGCTGCGGCAAAAGCTGCTGGATTTTCGGCGTGAAGCCAGTGTCCTGCTTTTTCAATCGTCACTAGCTCCATCATGGGAAAATGGTGCTTTAAAAGCAATTCGTCCCCCGCCTCAATATAACCAGAGTTTTCTCCTTTTAAAAAAAGTGTCTTTTTAGGATATTGATGTGATGGTGTAAGATTCGCTCCTACGCGATCACTGGCTAGTTTTAAAACGTTTATATTGAGACGAAGCCCTAATTGGGCTGGAGTTACTCGGTAAATATTTTTAAGCAAAAATTGCCGTGTTGCAGCATCGTTAACATAATTCGACAATGCTGCATCGGCTTCTTTTCGGTTTTTAATTTGATTAAAATCAAGGGCCGCAAGTCCATTTAAAATTTGTTGATGATGAGGTGGATAGGCCTTTGGGGCAATATCCGCAACAATGAGTTGTTCCACTTTTGATGGATATAGGCAGGCGAATAACATGGCTACTTTACCTCCCATTGAATGGCCTAACAATGTGGTTTGTTCCAATTCATGTGCTGCGTAATAATTAAAAAGATCATTTGCCATGACCTCATAATCAAAGTCCTTATCCCAAAAACTTCTTCCGTGATTGCGCTGGTCAATTAAATGAACTCGCCAACCTTGTTCTGCCCAGTTTTTTGCGTGGGTTTTCCAGTTGTCGCCCATCCCTAAAAAACCGTGAAGAATCAAGAGATCTTTGTCCCCTTCTCCAATAATTAAAGAATGTAGTATTTCCATTAGGACAATGCAGTTAAATAACGTTTAACCACCGTTTCAAAGCCGTAATAAAGAGATTCACTCATTAATGCATGGCCAATGGAGACTTCCAATAAATCGGGGATATGTTGTGCAAAAAAAGCAATATTTTCAAGGTTTAAATCGTGTCCTGCATTAATACCTAATCCCAGTTGATTTGCAAAAATTGCTGCTTCTCTATATGGAGCCACTGCTTTTTCTGGATCAATGGGATAATGTTTTGCATAGGCCTCGGTGTATAATTCAATACGATCTGTTCCAGTGGCTTTTGCACCTTCGATCATAGTTACGTCTGGATCGACAAAAATAGACGTTCGAATCCCAGCCGCTTTAAACCTAGAAATGACTTCTCGTAAAAAATCCCGATGAACAATAGTATCCCAGCCAGCATTTGAAGTGATGGCATCTACAGCATCGGGGACTAGGGTAACTTGTGTAGGTTTGATGGAAAGTACAAGCTCCATAAATTCGGGAATGGGGTTTCCTTCAATATTATATTCAGTTGAGAGTACAGCAGGCAATGCTTTTGCATCTGCATAACGAATGTGTCGCTGATCTGGTCGAGGGTGAACGGTAATCCCTTGCGCCCCAAAATCCTGTAGGTCTTTTGCCACCGTTAAGAGATTTGGAACATCTCCTCCGCGAGAATTACGCAGGGTTGCTACTTTATTGACGTTTACGCTTAACTTAGTCATGCTGCTTTTTTTGACAAAACTACAAACTTTGCTATCGTCACCCTACCGATTTGAATGAAAAACAATCGCAGCCTATTCTTCTACAAGTTTGCCCATTAGAATTTTGTAAGTTTGTATAAAATCAAGCGCATGCAAATCGCCGTTGTTTGTCCATTTATAACGCCTCTTTCAATAGGTTATGCCGAAGGAGTAATCGAACACTTGATGGGATTAAATATCCCGGTCATTGTAGATAAAACCCTTTATGATGGGCTTGAAGATGAAGCATTGAAAGAACAATTGAAGGTTTTTTCAAGCCTTGATCAAACCACGGATTTTTTGATTTGTATTGGGGGCGACGGTTCGATGTTGCAAGCCATCACAAAAGTAAAAGACAGTGGTGTACCTATTTTAGGTATCAATACGGGACGTTTAGGCTTTTTAACGAGTCTTCAAAAAGAATCCTTAAATAAAGGGCTTCAAGCCTTGTGGGAGAAGAAATACAGTTTAATTGAACGAACCATCCTCAAAGTTGAGTTAGATCAACACCAATCCCTCCTTGAGGAATTCCCATATGCCCTCAACGAAATAAGTGTGAGCAGAAAAGATACCGCTTCATTAATTAGTGTTAAGGCCAGCATCAACAATCAAGAACTCACTACCTATTGGGCCGATGGTCTCATTGTAGCCACTCCCACAGGATCAACAGGTTATAATTTAAGCAGTGGAGGACCCATTGTTTTACCCGATACCCCAGCCTTGATGATGACGCCCATTGCCCCACATAATCTCAATATTCGTCCCCTAGTTCTTCCCGATCACTCTGTCATTGAATTAGAGGTTTCGGGTCGAGAGGAACAACACCTTTTATCGCTTGATTCTCGCTTAATCACACTGCCTCACAACACAAGCATCCGTATTAAAAAAGCCCATTTTTCTATTGCAACAATTCAGTTTGATGATACTGCATTTTATAGCACCCTAAGGGAAAAATTATTTTGGGGACTCGACAAACGGAATTAGACAATAAATCCCACAAAAATTAGTTTAGAATAATAGGAATGTACAAGCGTTTTGCTTGCCCATTTTTTGCACCCTAAACTGAATGAAACGAATCGGCTTACTTCTTGTTTTCTTATGGAGCTTTTGGTCAACAAAAGCGCAAATCCACGAGTTAGGTTTTTTCTTTGGGGGAAGTAACACTATTGCAGATATCGGATCTACAAAATTTGTTTATGCGAATTCTCCTGCCCTAGGGCTTATTTACAAATGGAATATCACCACACGTTATGCTATTCGTGCGAGTTTTGTCAACAGTAAACTTAAAAGTTATGATTACTATGCGCAAGATTTGAGCCGTTTTAATCGCTTTCTTGCTGTTGACAACACAATAAACGAGTTCTCCTTAGGCTTTGAAGTCAACTTTTTTGAGTTTAACTTACACGATGATGATAAAGAACTCACCCCTTATCTCTATGCAGGAGTGGGCTATTTTGCGCATGATTTGCTTGAAATACCTTTAAATTTCCCAACCGATCCTATTGTTAAATACGATGGAAGCATGGACCTGTCTATCCCTGTGATTGTGGGAGTAAAAGCGAGTCTTTCTCCCCTATTTGTTTTAAGCTTGGAAACGGGGATTCGTTATGCTTTAACCGATAATATCGATGGAAGTCTTCCCGATAATCCACTCTTACAAAGAGGGGCAGCTTATAATAATGACTGGTATGTCTTTACTGGATTCACATTTAGTTATACCTTTGGCCAAATTCCATGTTATTGCAAAGAGAAGAAATGATAGATGAAACCAAATTACCCAACCACATTGCCGTCATCATGGATGGGAATGGTCGCTGGGCGAAATCGAAAGGGAAAAACAGAGTTTTTGGGCATCGCAATGGAACAGAAGCGGTACAAAAAATAGTAGAAGCTGCTGCTAAAATAGGTGTAAAACACTTGACACTCTATGCTTTTTCTACCGAGAATTGGAATCGACCCAAGCAGGAAGTAAGCACCCTTATGGATTTGTTAATCAGGGCCTTGCGCAGGGAATTAAAGAAGATGCTTAAAAATAATATCCAATTAAAAAGCATAGGGGATATTAGTAAATTACCTGTAGAAGTAGAAAAAGAACTACGGGATACCATTGACAAGACAAAATCAAATGATGGGATGGTACTCACCCTTGCGTTGAATTATGGCGCTAGGCAAGAATTAACGCAAGCCATGCAACAAATTGCGGCCAAAGTTAAAAATAACATAATTTCCCCCGAAAATGTTGATGAAACCATTATTAATGAGCATCTTTACACGCAAAATTTACCCCCGGTAGATCTGTTGATTAGAACCAGTGGTGAACAACGAATAAGTAACTTTTTATTATGGCAAATTGCTTATGCCGAATTGTATTTCTCTGAGGTCCTATGGCCCGATTTTAATGAAAAACACTTTGAAGAAGCAATTATATGCTACCAAAAACGAGAACGTAGATTTGGAAAAACAAGCGAACAACTCATCAGCTAAATCTTTTTTCAGCTCAGTTATAGCATACACCTTTTTTAGCGTGCTTTTCTTTTGCCATTTTGGTGCAAAAGCACAAACCGCTGAATTTGTTCCTGGGAAAGAATATACCATAGATTCAATTCAAGTCGTAGGACTGAAAAGTTTCAATGAGAAAACGGTCATCTCCTATAGTGGATTAAGACGCGGTCAAAAAGTGCGATTACCCGGCGATCAAATTAGCTCTATCATTAACAAGTTGTGGAACCTCGACTTGTTTTCTGACATCAATTTTTACGCAACTCAAGTCAATGACAATAGCCTTACGCTTCAAATTGAAATAGAAGAATTACCCACCTTAAATGAAGTCAAGATTTATGGACTAAAAAAAGGGAAAGTTCAAAGCATCATTAACGATACAGAATTAGAAAAAGGGAAAAAACTGTCTGAAAGTTTCTTGACCAATACTAAAAACTACATCACTAATAAATACAAAAAGGAAGGTTTCCTCAATACCAAAGTAACCCTCAACACCAACCCAGACTCAACAAATGTAAATACCTTCAACATGGTGGTTAATATCGATCGTGGAAACAGGGTAAAAATCAAAGACATTGTATTTAATGGAAATGAGCAATTTAAAGACAATAAGCTTGCTGGGAAATTAAAGAATACCAAACAAAAGGCGTTCTATCGCTTTTGGAAATCCTCAAAATTTATTCCAGATGATTTTGAAGAAGACAAAAAAACACTCATTGATTTCTTTAAAGAAAAGGGCTATCGTGATGCTCGTATTTTAAAAGATTCTATCATTGTTAATCCCGATAATTCTTTGACTCTTGAATTTGATGTTGAAGAAGGAAAACGATATTTTTTTGGCGACATTGCCTTTTTAGGGAATGCAGCCTATACCGATTTTCAACTCGCTTCGGTTTTAGGAATCAAAAAAGGAGATCCTTACAATGGTGTTTTACTAAAAAAAAGAATCGCAGACGACACTAAACCCGACGGTCAAGACCTGTCAAACCTTTATCAAAATAGCGGCTATTTGTTTTCTAATATTAATGCTGTAGAAGTAAGTGCTGTTGAAGATACCATCAATTTTGAAATTCGTGTTACCGAGGGTAAAATCGCTTCTTTTAATAAAATAACTGTCGTAGGAAACGAAAAGACAAATGACCATGTCATTTTTAGAGAATTGCGCACGAAACCAGGGGAATTATACAGTAAAGATAAAGTTGTTCGAACAGTAAGAGAGCTTGGGCAATTAGGTTTTTTTGATGCTGAACAGATTTCTCCAGATTTCAAAAACGTGGATCCTAATGCAGGAACAGTGGACATAGAGTTTGGTTTACAAGAATCTGGTGCCAGTCAAATCGAATTACAAGGAGGCTATGGTGGGGGAGGTTTTATTGGGACCTTAGGTTTGTCCTTCAATAATTTCTCTATGCGTAATATTTTTGACAAAGAGTCCTACAAACCTGTTCCCTCTGGAGACGGACAAAAACTGAGTTTACGCCTGCAAGCGAGTCAATTTTATAATACCTATAGCTTCACTTTTGCCGAGCCATGGCTAGGCGGAAGACAACCGGTTCAATTCTCTACCTCACTATCACGAACAAATCAATTTCGTTATGACTTTTTCACAGGACGAGCCGATAAGTCACAATCATTCGAGATAAGTAGTATATCATTAGGATTAGCTCGAAGACTACGCGTTCCAGATGATTATTTTACCCTTTCACAATCGTTGACCTATCAATACTACAATCTAAAAAATTATTTCACAGGGCTCTTTACCTTTGGCGACGGGGTGTCAAACAACATTTCTTACACCGTTGCTTTATCGCGAAACAACACTTACACTAACCCTATTTTCCCAATGGGAGGTTCAAATTTTGTGATTAGTGGAAAGTTCACTCCTCCCTACTCCCTCTTTGAAGATGTGGACTATGAAAATTTAGGAGATTTACCTGCTTTTCAAAGCATTAATGAACAAGGTGAAATGGTAGCAGACCAAGGGAAGATTGACCAAGAAAAATTCCGCTTTTTGGAATATTACAAGATCAAATTTTCGGGGACCTGGTACACAAAAATCGTTGACAAATTGGTCTTGAAGACACAAACCGACTTTGGATTCCTGGGCTCTTATAACAGTAAAAGAGGAGATATTCCTTTTGAGCGTTTTTATATAGGAGGTGACGGGATGGCCAATAACTTTGCCCTGGATGGAAGAGAGACCATCGCTTTACGCGGTTACCCTAACCAAGGACTTTCCAGTAGAGATGGTTCTACCGTTTACAATAAATTTACCCTTGAGTTGAGGTACCCCATTACCTTAAAACCCACTGCATCGATTTATGCACTATCTTTTCTTGAATCAGGAAGAGGATATCAAGGCTTTAGAAACTTTAATCCCTTTAATGCAAATCGATCTGCAGGTGCAGGAGTACGTATTTTTATGCCAGCCTTTGGACTATTGGGGATTGACTTTGCCTATGGCTTTGATAATGTTGACCTAACACAAAGTACTCCTAATGGTTGGGAAACACATTTTATCATTGGCCAACAATTTTAGTATATTAGCCTAAAGATTTCATTATGAACGTTTTTCGCCCCTTACTAGTTGTCTTTTTTCTTAGTGTGATGCAATGGTCTTTTGCACAAAGAGGGGTTCGTCTTGCCTATATCGATATGGACGAAATTCTCGAAAATGTAGAAGACTATAAAACGGCAAGTTCACTTTTAGACAAAAATGTAGCCAATTGGAAAAAAGACATTGAGCTTAAAAAAATGGAACTTAAAGGCAGAGAAGAACAACTTCAAGCTGAAAAAGTTTTGTTAACTCAAGAATTGATTGAAGATCGCAAACAAGAACTTGCACTATTTCGCAGTGAAATCATCGATTTACAAACAAAATACTTTGGCCCAACGGGCGATTATATCCAACAAAAAAATAATTTGTTAAAGCCTATTCAGGACCAGGTTCTCTCTATCGTGAGACAAATTGCACAAGAAAGAAAATACGATTTTGTCTTTGATCGCTCTTCTGATTTGGTTATGCTATATTCCGCAAAAAATTACGATATTAGCAACCTAGTTTTACAACGTATCAATGCACAAGAGCGAATTAAAGCTAGAAAAAAGCAAATTGAAGATCGGAAAGCCAAGATCGAGCAAAGAAAAAAAAATTAAACACGACTAATTAATCTAATAATGAAAAACCTAAAATCACTTTTTATTGCCATCTTAATGGCACTACCCATGACTTTTACTTATGCGCAATCAAAGGTTGCCCATATTGATACACAAAAACTCATCGGTGAAATGCCAGAAGTAATTGCTGCACAAAAGCAATTAGAGCAATTAGAGAAAACCTACTCTACTGAAATTGAAAACACGTACAAAGAATTTCAAACAAAAGCACAATCTTATTCTGCAGACGCTGCAAACCAAACTGATGTAACCAATCAAGCACGTCAAAAAGAACTTGAAACAATGCAACAAAACATCAATCAGTATAGAGAAACTGCTGCACAAGATCTACAAAAAAAGCAAGTTGAAATGATGCGCCCTTTATATGACAAGGCAAGAGCTGCTATTGAAAAAGTAGCCGCAGCGCAAGGATTTGACTATGTGCTTGATTCCACTGCTGGTGGAAGCGTGATCATGGCCAAAGGAAAAGACCTTATGGCTGATGTAAAAGCTGAATTAGGATTTTAAGCTATCCTATAACACTATTGAAAAGTCACTTAATAACTAAGTGACTTTTTTTTTGCTATGAGAAGACCAATAGGCTTTTTTGATTCAGGTATAGGCGGGATGAGTTTACTTCCAGCTGTGGCGCAATTATTGCCTAACGAAAGCATAAAATACATCGCCGATCATCGCTATGCTCCTTATGGTAATAAATCATCAAAGCTAGTGCTAAGCCGCGCACGGTTAATTACAGAACAACTCATTCAATGGAATTGTAAACTTATTGTAGTAGCCTGTAATACTGCAACAACACAAATCATTGATCAATTACGTCAAGAATATCCTGTGCCTTTTGTTGGAATTGAACCTGCCATCAAACCTGCTGCTGCAACGACAACGAATGGAATTGTTGGAATTTTAGCCACAAAAGGAACCCTTACAAGCGAACTCTATCAACAATCCATTGCGGCTTATGGGAGCAACATTAGTGTAATTGAACAAATAGGTGAAGGACTGGTAGCCTGTGTAGAAGCCGGTGCAATAGAAGATGAAACAAGCATGACCTTACTTAAAACACACTTAACTCCTCTTCTAGATCAAAATATCGACACACTTATTCTAGGTTGTACCCACTATCCGTTTTTAAAAAAAAGCATAGAGAAGTTACTTCCTGCTTCCATAACTATCATAGATAACAGCGCAGCAATTGCACTACAAATAAAACGTTTGCTTGAAAAAGAAAATGCACTAGCGCATCAAGGGCTTGAAAAGCAACAGCACTTTTATTCTACTAAAAAGGAAAATAACTTCACCCTTTTTACTCCTGAGGTGGTTGAGTATCTTCCACTTTAAACCAGCTGGAATAAAGAATATAATTTTGTGCTATACGTTCGATTTCACCTTTTTGTAAGGAAGGGTCAACCGCTTTTATTTTTTTTGCTGGGATGCCCGCATAAATCGATCCCGCCTCTACAATGGTTCCTTGCGTAACAACACTACCTGCAGCAATGATACTATTTGAATGAACCACACAATGATCCATTACAACACTTCCCATACCAATTAATACCTTGTCATGAATTGTACACCCGTGCACAATCGTATTATGCCCTATAGAAACGTCATTCCCTATGGTAGTTGATGCTTTTTTATAGGTAGCATGAAGTACCGCTCCATCTTGAATATTAACTCGATCGCCCACCGTGATCGCATGTACATCACCACGCACTACCGCTTGATACCAAACCGAACATTGATTCCCTAAAACAACTTCCCCGATAAGGGTTGCGTTTTCTGCAATAAAACAATCTTCTCCCCATCGAGGAGTAAAACCGCGTACAGATTTTACCAACATAATCTATAATTTGAAGAAAGATAAAAAATGATTTCCTCTAATGTCACCAGCACAGGACACTTTTATGTAATTTTGAAAAAAAAAGAATGAGCCATTTTATCGTTAGTCCCTTTATCAAAAAAGACAACAAGTTTGCTTTATTTACAGTCAATGCTTCTTTTGGTATAAAAGAACCTTTGAGCTTTCACTCGGTAGAGGAAGCAAAAGAATATCCATTAGTGCAACAAATGTTTTACTTACCCTTTGTAAAATCGGTTGAGTTAATGGACAATGGCATGTCGTTAGAGCGCTTTGATATTCTAGATTGGAAAGATGTCGTAGAAGAAGTGGGGCAAGAAATTCAAAAATACCTTAATGATGGTGGGAAAGTAAGCGCAGCAACCGACCTAAAAAAGATTCCTGTTACGGTATATGCCGAAAGCACCCCTAACCCCAGCGTAATGAAGTTTGTTGCCAATAAGATGCTAGTTGATACTATTTTCGAATTTAAAACAAAAGAAGCTAGCGCTACTGCACCACTCGCTGCAGCACTTTTTGAATTCCCTTTTGTCAAAGAGGTTTTTCTAGATACAAACTACATTTCCATCAATAAAACAGAAGCCGTAGAATGGGAAACAATTGTGATGGAGGTGCGCGAATTTATTCGCACTTATCTTGAGGAGGGTAAAACCATCGTCACTGCAGCGACAGCGTCAAATGAAGGATTTTCTTCAAGTGCAGCCCCCCTGGAGTCGCTAGATGAGACTTCACAAGAAATTGTGAAAATAATTGAAGAATACATTAAGCCCGCTGTTGCCTCGGATGGTGGAAATATTCTTTTTGATCATTACAATACAGAAGATAAATCAGTACAAGTTGTGCTACAAGGCGCCTGTAGTGGATGCCCTTCTTCAACGGTAACCCTAAAGAATGGTATTGAAACGATGCTAAAAGAAATGCTTCCAGGTAAAGTGGCCACGGTCACAGCACTCAATGGCTAAGGCGTCTACTCCAAAAAAAAATGCCCTCGCCCATGCGCAAAGTCCTTATCTTTTGCAGCATGCAACAAATCCCGTCCACTGGTTTCCTTGGGAAGATTTCCCACTTTTAAAGGCAAAAAAAGAGGAGAAACTACTCATCATCAGCATTGGCTATGCGGCTTGTCATTGGTGTCATGTAATGGAGCATGAATCGTTTGAAGATGAAGAAGTTGCTACTGTGATGAACGAACACTTCATTAGCATCAAAGTCGATCGCGAGGAACGTCCCGACATAGATCAAGTGTATATGCAGGCCCTGCAAATTCTTACTGGACAAGGTGGCTGGCCACTCAATATTGTTGCCTTACCCGATGGTCGCCCCATATGGGGAGGCACCTATTTCCCTAAAGCGCAATGGCTGGATTACCTTCAGCAAATTGTAAAATTACAGCAAGAAGAACCCCAGCGCTTAACGCAATACGCCCAGCACCTAGAAGATAGCATGCAGCAACTTGAACTCGAAAAAAACAAAGAAGAGCATCTTCTTGAACAATCAGCACTTGATCAAGCCTGTGAAAATTTAGCTTCAAAATTTGATCATAAAAATGGCGGATTATTAGGCGCGCCAAAGTTTATGATGCCCACTCTCATCAATTTGTTTTTGTCGAAAAATGAATTCAAAGAACACGCTCATTTTAGCCTTAAAAAAATGGCACTAGGTGGAATCTTTGATGTCCTAGGAGGTGGATTTTCTCGTTATGCTGTTGACGATCGATGGCATGTTCCTCACTTTGAAAAAATGGGCTATGATAACGGTCAATTACTTTACTGTTATAGCGCTGCCTATCGATTAAAAAAAGACCGCCTTTACAAAGAAATCGTTGATAAAACCATCACCTTTTTAACAAAGGAGCTTCAAGCGAGTAAAGGGGGCTTTTATGCCGCGCTTGATGCAGATAGTTTAGATCAAAACAACAACTTAGAAGAAGGTGCCTTTTATGTGTGGACAAAAGAAGAATTAACCCAATTAGGCCTTGCTCAACAAAAGCACTTTTGTTCCTATTTTGGGATTGACCAAAGCGGCTATTGGGAAAAAGACCAGTATGTTTTGTTTAGAAAGAACTCGCTAGATGAATACATAGCACAACATCAATTAGACTTTTCGTTTAACTACACTGTAAAAAAGTGGGAGGAGCAACTGCTTAAAAGTCGATCATTGCGATCCTCGCCTCGACTTGATGATAAAATTCTTTGTTCTTGGAATGCACTAATTGGAAGAGGAATTTTAAAAGCGGCTAAAAGTTTTGAAAATAAAACCTATGCTGCATTAGTAAAGCGCCATTTAATATGGATGGAAAGAACCTTTCATTACGAGCAAGGCGGTTTATTTCGTCTCAATAAAGTAAATGCCACCCCTGTTGTAGGTTTTTTAGAAGACTACGCGCATCTTATTGCCTACTACCTCGATGCCTATGAGTACTTTTTTGAACCACACTTTTTAGAGAAAAGCGGAAAATTAATTGCCTACTGTAACGATCATTTTAGCGTGGGGGATCTCTTTCAATTTACAGAAGAAGACAAGCTCATTCTTCAATTTAAAGAAGTTAATGACAACGTCATCCCCTCTTCAAATGCAATCATGGCCGAAAATTTATTGCGTGCAAGTATTCATTTAGGAGAACCTAAATGGACCACACAGGCAAACAAGATGATTGCTCTATTGGGGAAAGAATTACTGGATTACCCTAGAGCATATAGCAGCTGGTTAAGGCTCGCGTTATCCCTACATAAAGGCAGTAGAGAAATTGTGATCGTTGGTCCCAAAGCAAAAGAATGGGCACAAGATCTACAAAATAGTCCGCTAGAGGTAAACCATTGGGCTGCCAGTGAAAAAGAAAGCAATTACCCACTCTTTAAAGGTCGATACAAAGCCAATACTACCTTGATTTATTATTGTGAAAACAATCAATGTCAATTACCCTTCAACGATTTAAACAAATTTAAACAAGCCTTTAAGCTCACCCCTTCTTAACCGAATTAGTGTAAAAATCTTTTAGGTAAAATGGTTCAAAATAGGCCACGTCTTCCCATTGTTGTGTTTTGAATTTTTGGTGGACTAATTCCACCATATCACGTGCTGAAGGAACCCTGATCTCCATCCTATAATCAAATTCATTCCCAACGAAGACCTCTTGACATTTTTCAGCTCCACTCCCAATAATCACTTTTTCCCCCTCGGGAAGTTCCATGGCCCATTCTTGGGTAAGAATTTTAGCTGCTGTGGGCTGAACCACTTTTCTTTTAGCATCAAGGGTCATGGTAAATACTTCCATCCTACGGGCATCAATCATAGGCAGAATATACGCTCCTTCTTCCACTTGACATTGCTGTGCCAGTACTTCTAAAGTATTTACAGCGATTAAAGGAATGTCATTCGCATAACAAATTCCTTTTGCAGAGGAAACCCCAATACGTAAACCCGTATATGAACCCGGCCCCATACTAACCCCCACTCCAGCTAGTGATTGGATCGAGACGCCTGCTTCTTTTAATGTATTTTCAATGAACAAATGCAAGTAATCACTATGCCTAAAGTCGGGTTCATTGTGTTCTTTGCAGTACACTAATTCTTCCTTATTCGAAAGGGCAACAGAACAATTTGTGGTTGCAGTTTCAATGTGTAACAAGTACTCTTTCATTCGATCATCACCATTTTGATAGGCCCAAAAGTCGTTCCCCTAGAGGAGAAAGCTGGGCTGTTGTATATTTCGTTTGTTCCCAGTTTCTGGGGTCTCCAGGAAAAGCATAGCCTTCTGGAGCGATTCTATTTTTCCATGAATTAATGCGCCATGCTTTAAGGGCTTCGTTCTCTTCTTCGGCAGGCATCATGGAGATATATTGAGCGATTCGTACTTTTCCCATGGAGTGATTAGGGCGAATACCGTGAGGTAAACAACTATTAAAAATCAAAAGATCTCCTGCCTCTAATTTGACTTTTACAATTTTATCTTCGAGATCGGTAATATCAGGTTGAAAACGATTACGATCCTTAGGTTGCGTTAATTTCCATTGATCATAATGTTGAAACAACCATGGAATACATTGAAAGCCTCCCATTTGCTCGTCGGTTTGATCGGCAAGAGCCAAAACACCTTGAACATTTTGAGGTTTTGTTTCAGGATCATAATCCCAGTGAATAAATCCTTTGTATTCATATCCTGGACGAATGGGAAAATTGAGGTTTGCACGATCAATGGTTACCCAAAGCTTTTCTGTCCCCCATACATCAGTAAACGCCTTATACACTTTTTCAGCTTGACGATTGTTCCACAAGGTTTGATGGTTATAAACCTCTACCATGCCTGTGCCTGCAAGTTCTTTCATTTTCATCTCTGCCCTAGGCGCAGTGTACCAGGAGGAGGAATCATTTGGGTCTTTTTCTTCAAATTCCCATAAAAATGTTGCAGTAGCTTTAGCTTGACTTCTTGAAACCGCTTGTTTAATCACTACATAGCCTTGGGATTTCCAGTGTTCCCATTGTTCTTCACTTAAACAATTAAGGGATTCTCCATTCTCTCTTTTATTGAGTGAGAGGGTGCTGGATTTAGCGGTAGATGGGTTACCTGGAATATCAAGGTGCGCATTCTCGTAAGCATTTTTATCATGAGATTTCATCACTGCTGATTTTGAGCTTTTTCTAAATTACAAAAAATACCTTAGCAGAAATTTATCCAGAAGTACTTAAAACTCAAGTGGAATACCAAAATAGAATTCCAATACCTTTAACTTAAAAATATAATCATACTTCGCGCGAACTTCGTCGGAAACTGCGGCTTCGTAACGTTGCTTTATTTGAGAAAAGTTAAATGAATCTAACACCCCTGCATTAAAGCGTTTTTGCGCATTAACATAGGTGATTTCTCTTGCTTCTTTTGTGCTTTTTGCCGCTTCATAAAAAGTGGAAGCACCTTGTGCATCATTATAAGCTTGATTAATATTTGTTTCTAAATCTAACTGTTGCTGCTCTTTAATATTCTCTGTTCTAGCAAGGTTGATTTTGCTTCTTTTTACATTATTTTTTGCGCCAAAAGCATTAAAAATAGGAATACTCAACTGAATCCCAAAGTTATGCCCGTCATTAAGCCCCAATTGATCGGCAATGGGTAAAGCAGAGATAACTTCACGTTGTTCTACGCGCGTATTTACTACTTCACCTGTGCTTCTCACAAAACCAATTGGTACGTCAGTAAACTCTCCTGTACCTTGCAATCTGTCGGCATAGGATAGACGAGTACTATAGCCGTAAAAGGCTCTTAAAGAAGGCTGTAAATTCCCTTTGGCTAGCTTTAGATCAGTTTCTGCGATAGCAACATTGGTTTCTGCTAATTTGATGTCGTTTCTAAAGGTCAAAGCCTTTTGATAAACCTGCTTTGGTGATTCTTCTAATACCTTAGAAAAAGGGACGTCTAAATCAACCATCTCAATGTCAAAGTTCTCATAATCGGTAATCAACAACAATTGCGCTAGATTGATTTTTGCTAAACGCAAACTGTTTTGTGCTTGAACAACGGCTTGTTTTTGAGTAGCAATATTTGCTTCTAGTTCATAAACATCTCCTATGGTTAACACTCCCGCTTTTATCAATTCCTTTGAGCGGGCTAATTCTGCCTCAGATACTGTCAACTGTGCCTCTTGTACCCCTAGAATTTCTTTGTTGAACATGATTTGTAAAAAACCATTGGCAACTAAAAGAGAAATGTCGTCACTAATATCGGCTAATTGATACTGGCTCGCTAACAAGGCTAAATTTGCACGGTGTAATTGATTAAAGTTTTGTTTTCCACGGTAAATATCCACCCCAAGATTTACCCCAGCAGAAGAGAATTGTGTGGTCACATTCTCTAATAAACCGGTCGTAATATTCTGGTTTAACCCGATGTTCCACGAGTGGTTTGCACTAGCGTTCACATTAGGAAAAAAACTAGCAAATGCTGCGAGTTTATCGATTTCAGCATTGGCATAGTTAAGCTCATTTTGTTTGATTGTAATGTTTTTCTCTAGCGCAAGTTCAACACATTCGATCAAAGACCATTTCTTTGTCTGTGCCTGGCTTGATGAAAAGGAAAACAATGCGACTAAAGCAACTAAGAAGGTTGTGTTTTTCATGGATGTTTTATTTTTCTTCTGAAGTTTCCTCATCACCTAATTTCTTCGCTTCTGTTTTATTCCAAACTTTGATTTTGTCTTCTAACGTAATCCCAGAGATTACCTCCACATTGATCCCATCAGAAATTCCAATCTCGATGTCCTTTCGCTCAAACTTTTGTTCTTCTAATTGGATTTCAACATAGGGTTGCTCGGTATCTTTATCAAATTGAAGAAGGGCTTCTGGTAAAGCGAGGATGCTGTCTTTACGCTCTAAAATCAAAGAAGCATTCGCGCTATATCCTGCACGCACAAAGAAGTTGTCGTCTAAGGTGACATCTCCTTCAATTTTAAATTGAACAGCGCCTTGTTCTTCATTCCCCTTTGGAGCAATGAACTTAAGCCTGGCTTCAAATTCTTTGTCTTGAATCGCACCTAAACTAACTTTAAGCGGCATCCCAATCACTAGTTTCCCTACTTCAGCCTCATCGACTTTTCCTTCAAAGATCATTTTCTTTAAATCGGCGATTACAGCAATGGTCGTTCCTGCATTAAAGGAATTACTTTCAATAACTTGATCCCCTTCTTTAACGGGTAATTCTAAGACTGTTCCAGCGACCGTGGCTCTTACATTTGTGTTTGCAGAAGCTGATCCTCCAGCCGATCCCAACTTGATGATCTCAAAATCACTTTGTGCATTATTGACGTCCTGTTGCGCTCGATTAAAGTTTAACTCAGAGGTTTGAAATTCTTGCTGTGAAATAATTTCCTGTTCAAATAGGGTCTTGTTTCGGTTATACTCAATTTGAGCATTTTTTAAGACGATTTTTGCATTGGCTAAACGTCCTTTAGCACTGTTGAGCTGGCCTTCATCTGCAACAACTTTAATTTTTGCCAATAAATCTCCTTCATTGACAAAATCTCCTTCCTCTACATACAAGGCTTGAAGTATTCCCTGTACTTGAGGTTTTACTTCTACTTCGTCTTCAGGAATTACTTTTCCTGTCGCCACTGTTTTCTTTTCAATCGAGGTGATTAAAGCCGTTTCAGTTTCATAACTAATGGTTGCCTTACTATTTGATTTGATAAAATAAGCTGCGGCAAATAAAACGCCAAAAACAACTAAGGCAATGATTAAATAACGGACAATTTTGTTCATAACAAGGGTTCTATTAATATTTAATTTATTCTTCTCTTAATGCATCGATGGGTTTAATACTCACAGCGCGTTGCGCAGGAATTAAACCAATTAATGTTCCTAGGGTTACCATGATGGCTAATGCGCCCAAAACAAATGATATGGGCACCGTGGGGTTAGTGTAGGGGAAATCTTCAAGGTTAGCTGTACCAGCATTGATTCCTGCCAGGACAAAAGCCCCCAAAACAATCCCAAATATCCCCGCAACAACCGTTAAAAAAACGGACTCTAAAATAATCTGCATTCTCACTTCCGATGGGGTTGCGCCTAGCGCCCTTCGAACACCCAATTCCTTTGTGCGTTCTTTGACAGAAATTAACAGGATGTTCCCAATTCCTATCACACCCGCAATAATCGTAGCAATTCCCACAATTAACGATAAAAAGGTCATCCCTCTTGCAAATCCCATAATACGGTTGAAAACTTCACCAAGATTAAAGGAACCAAAGGCACGCTCATCTTTAGGATCGACACGATGGATGCGCTTTAAAGTTTGTTTGACGTCTTTTTCTACCTGGATAACATCAGCATCATCATAGGCTGCGATGGTAAACCATTCCACATTTTCTCCTGTATTATATAGCTTTTTAAAGGTAGCAAACGGAATAAAAACATCTCCGTCACTCTCAAAACCGCCGCCTTGAATATACTTATGTACTCCGATAACTTGAAAATAAATATTATCAATTCGCACAAATTTTCCTACGGGCTCTTCCCCTTCTTCAAACAATTCTTTTTGGGTACGCTCACCAATAACACACACCTTGCGGGCATTATCAATATCCGATTGATTGATAAAGCGGCCTTTGTCATAGATTTTTTTGGTGGCAATTTTTGTGTACTCTGGGAAATCCCCATAAATATTATAGGTACCCGATTTTGATCCCCTCACAATTTGTGATCCACTTGACCCATCAAAAATACCACGAGCATTCCTGGGCGCAATAAACTGTATCGCGGGGATATTATTGCGAAGTGTTTTTGCGTCTTTAAGCTTTAATTGAGGTCTTCTACCGGTCTTGAATCCCTCATAGGGCATACTTGTGCTTTGTGCCCACACAAACATGGAATTCATGGCAATGTTTTCGAATTCACGCTCAAAACCGTTATCCAGTCCATTAGCAGAACCCGAGAGGGCAATATAAATGAAGATCCCCCATAACACTCCAATGACTGTAATGATGGTTCGGACTTTATTTTTTTGGATGGAACCAAAAATTTCTTGCCAGGTATCGCGGTCAAATATAATCTTTAAACTATTCATCTCTCAAGGCAACAATTGGTTTAATACTCGCAGCTCGCTTTGCAGGGATATAACCTGCAATCCCACCAAATAGAATTAAAATCAAGGTAGAAAACAGCGCAGTTTCTATGTCGATATAGGGGTTTTTGATAAAATAATCCTCCAGGGTCTCCCCAATATTATTCAAGATTAAAATACCTATACCCATCCCTACATAGCCTGAAATAGTGGTAATAAAAATCGATTCCTGAAGAATCATATTAATCACTGATTTTGGCGTAGCACCTAGGGCTTTTCGAATCCCTAATTCTTTGGTGCGCTCTTTAACTACAAAAACCATGATATTTGAAATTCCTATGATTCCCGCTATTAAAGTTCCTAAACCTACAAAGGTTACGATTAATTGAAGAACATTCGCAAACTGTTGATTTTGTTTGAGTTGATCGGCGACATTGCGGATAAAGATTCCACTGGGATCGGATGGAGCAATGGACTTCTTTTCTTTTAAGAATTTTCGCAACTGTTTTTCAAAAGCAACAGCGCCTGTATGCCCCAATTCTGGTCGAAAAGCAACAATGATTTGATCTAGTTTATCGTTGCCTTTTTCTAACGATTGTCTTGTGGTATAAGGGATATAAATAAAGCGTTCTTCATTGTCACCACCGTCATCTTGAAAAACACCTACCACCTTAAAAACACTATTCCCTACATCAATAAATTTCCCAATAGGATTTTCCTGTTTAAAAAGATCCCGCGCAACTAATCGACCAATAACTGCATGCTTACTTTTATTTTGTATATCAAGTTCGTTGATGTAACGACCTTTCATGATAATGGTTTTCTCGGCAAATTGATGATCTGGTGCAATCCCGCGAGTCGTGTAATTATCGAATTCATTTTTATAACGAACCGATGCTCCTCTTGAAATACGAGGCGTGATATATTCTAGAAAAAAAGGAAAGTTTTCTTTAATGTCTTTAAGATCGTCGTTTTTAAATTCAATGCGACGGTTTGCTTTAAACCCTTTGTAAGGCATAGAGGTTTTTCCCGCAAAGAGATAAAGTGTGTTTGTTGCATCATCAAGAAAGAACTCCTTAAAGGTGTTTTTTAACCCATTCCCGAACCCAAAAAGGATAATAAAAATAAGGATCCCTAAAGCAACGGTAAAGCCCGATAGAAAAGTGCGTAACTTATTCTTTCGAATGGTTTCAAATATTTCCTGCCAACGATCTCGACTAAACATACTGTTCGGCTAAAACTTGATTTACTTTTGTGTCTTCGATAATCACACCATCCTTTAAACGAACAATGCGCTTACACATCTGGGCAATATCCTCCTCGTGGGTTACTACTAATATGGTTTTGCCTTCTTGATTAATTTTTTGAATGATGTCCATGACCTCATAAGAGGTTTTTGTATCGAGTGCTCCCGTAGGCTCATCAGCCAATAATAATTTTGGTTCAGAGGCGAGGGCGCGTGCAATGGCGACACGTTGCTTTTGACCACCAGATAACTCGCTTGGCAAGTGAGTTGCCCAGTCGGCTAGGCCTACACTCGCAAGATATTTTAAGGCCTTTTCTTGTCGCTCTTTTCGGTTTACGCCTTGATAATACAAGGGTAAGGAAACATTTTCAAGTGCGGTCTTGTAATTGATTAAGTTAAAAGATTGAAAGATAAACCCTAGAAACTTATTTCGGTACTTGGCCGCTTTGGTTTCATCTAGGTCTTCAATGATAACTTTATCCAATTCATAGGTCCCGGTATCGTGAACGTCTAGCATGCCAATGATATTTAACAAAGTGGACTTCCCCGAACCAGAGGATCCCATTATGGCGACCAGTTCACCATCTTCAACAGATAAATTGATTCCCTTTAAAACGTGAAGCGAACTGCTCCCCATTTTATATGATTTGTGTAATTCGTTAATCTCTATCATAGACGAATGAGCGATTTTATACCCTATAAGACGTGGGTGTGACTGTTTTGTTACAAGAAATTACAATTATTTGTACATCATGCGATAAACCACGAAACCCACTCCTGCTACGAGCAAATAGGGCATGGCCATCAAATAGACAATTCCGTCATTAATTCCCTTTGCTGTGGCTTGTCCTTCTTCAGATTCTAGCACAGCTCGACACATGGAGCATTGGGCCTCAAGCTGTTCTGGCATTAACACTCCTATAAGAATAAAGAGCAGTAAAAAGAGGGATTTTTGTTTCATTTAGGCGTAGTATGGGGAAATCATCAAATAAATGATCACTCCTGTGATGGTGATGTATAACCAAATAGGGTAAGTGATACGAGCAATTTTTCGGTGAGAAGTAAATTGTTGAGAAATCGCACGTACATAGGAAATCAAAACCAAAGGAATAATCGCAACCGAGAGTAAAATATGAGAAATCAGGATAAAATAATAGACTGTTTTCACCCAACCTTCACCCCCAAAGGGTGTTGGATCTGAAGTGAGATGGTAAATCACATACATGACTAAAAAAACCAAGGAAAGCCCTATAGCCGTTTTCATCAACTGTTCGTGCAAGGTGATTTTTCTATTCTTGATGGCCCACAATGCAATGATTAAGATCGCAGCAGTATAACCGTTAATTGCCGCATAGATGGGGGGTAAAAAAGTAAACGGCTGGACACCTTCCAAACGAATGCGAAAAAGAAGAGCCACAACCACCGGAATTAATACTGAGACAGCAATGATCAGATTTTTATACTTCAACTCATTTGATTTCAAAGACTCTTTTCCCATGTTATTTTTCGTTTAATAGTTTTTCGATATCGACTAATAATTGATCCACCCCTTGTTCTTCAACATCCTCGAGATCAATCCCCATATAATATACAATGGGGTTGCCATATTCGTCACGTCGTGAGCGAATATATCCTTCTTGATCAATCAAGGCAAAATAGCCTTGATGTTCAAAACCGCCTGCCACTGCAGGATTGATCGAAGCAAAAATATTAAAGCCTTGATTAGCAAGATCATAAACCGTTGTTTTATCTGCGGTTAAGAACTGCCAGGAAGGATTTTTATCCACATAACCTTCGGCATATTTTTTTAGGGTTGAAGGGGTGTCGTGTTCAGGATCAATGGTAAAAGAAGCAATCCCAAAATCGTCACGATCGCCAAATTTGTCATAAAGACGCTTCATGTTTTTATTCATTACAGGGCAAATAGAAGGACAACGACTAAAGAAAAACTCAGCAACATATACTTTGCCAAGGAAATCTTCATTAGAAATGTAAATACTATCCTGATTTAAGAATAAAAAATCGGGCACTTTACGTGCTTCACCGTTAAGGCGTATATAATCTAGCGCGGTATAGCCTGGCTTTACAGAACGGTTACTGCTAATAGTAGCATCTGCTGAGAGACGATTGATGATTTTTGGTATAAAAAGGTAACCAAAGATAATCAGCACACAAATTAAACCGATGGAACTCCCCTTTTTCATGTTGTAAAATTAAACAATTTATCACGGATAGGGAACACAAAACCTATTTTGCCCTATTGCTATTATTCTTTTTCAATGCAAGTCTATATTCGGCTAAAATGACCTTGACATCATCGGTCATTTTTTTATTAAGCTCTGCCACAGAAGAGGTATTATAACCATAGAGTGTCCCCACTTCTTCATCATCGTCTCGGCCGCGTAGTTTTTTGGCGCGATCAATGATAAAGACCGTTGAAGTACTGGCTTGCTCATTGAGAAAAATATCCGATTTAAAACTATCAAATAGTGTTTTAATCGCTGCCTTATCTCCAAAAACAAACTTCCATTTGGATAAATCTGTCGCAGCGCCCTGTTGCAATTCGTCTAGGATTTCCTTTACTTTTTCTTGGAGTCCATCTTCGACCACCATCACAAATTGAAAATCGTTGAATTGATAAAAACGCTTATAGATTTTTTGATTGAGGTTAAAGGCATCGGCCTTGCGAAGGTCTAACTCACTTCCCCAGAAACCAACCACCGAAATCATTCCATCGAGTTGATGCTTTTTCCCCCTCAGGGTGGGCCAGGTAGAAATCTCGTTTACTTCCTCTGTCAAGATAGGCAAACGGGCAAAGTTATTAATCCCAGAAGCAAAAAAGAGGTAAACCACTAGGGGGAATACAAAAAGAATTCCCAGAACTAAAAACTTTCTAGTGGCGTGTTGTTTCATTAGTGGGATTTAAAAATTCCAGCTAATAAATCCTTGATTCATCACTTCAAAAATATAATCTGCTTCTACTAAGAGAATAAAACAAAGGTAGGGGATTAAGATCAATAGTGGTAAAACGATTGAACCTTTGAAAGAAGCTTTCTCATCGCGAATGTGCATAAAATCCCAAGCGATGTAATAGGCCTTAACAATGGTCAAAATAATAAAGATCCAGTTCAAGAGTTTCATGCCAAAAAACATACTCATTAAACTTGCTGGTTTGATGATTCCTAACACAACCTCAATGGTAGTGACAATGGATAAAAAGATTAATACTCCCCAAATCTTTTGAACGTTTGATTTGAATTTCAATAATCCTCTAAAAATGGCTAGTTTTTGATCTGCGTGTGCCATGTGTGCTTTAATTTTATATTATACCAAATAGAAAAAGGTGAATACGAATACCCAAACGAGGTCAACAAAGTGCCAATACAATCCCACTTTTTCAACCATTTCATAATGTCCTCTACGTTCATAAGTACCGCGGATAACATTAAAGAAAATGATGATATTAATGACTACTCCAGAGAATACGTGGAAACCGTGGAAACCTGTGATAAAGAAGAAGAAATCGGCAAATAAGCGATTTCCGTATTCATTGTGAATAAGATTTGCTCCTTCTACCACTCCCACAGCATCATTGATTTTTGCTAAAGAAGCTTCTCTTGAAAGCACAATTTTATGTCCTTTTTCGTCTATTTTTTCCCCGCGAATTACAAGATTTTCATTTGCGGCAAAACCAGCTTTAACCTCTTCAACAGAAAAGTTTGGCAAAGAAGATTCATCCACAAACCAAAGCCCATTACTTGATCCGTGTGTCGTTCTATCTGAAGCTATTGTTGCAGCAAAACTTTCTAATGCAACACGTTTTCCTGTATCGGCATTTACAAACTGTAGAATTTGACCTCCTCTAGTCTCTAAGGCGCCATATTCGCCTTTAATAAAGTTTTTCCACTCCCAGGCTTGTGATCCCACAAAAATTGCTCCCCCGATAATGGTTAACAACATGTAGAATGTCACTTTAGCTTTGTTCATGTGGTGGCCTGCATCAACGGCGAGTACCATGGTAACAGAAGAGAAAATTAAAATAAAGGTCATCAATGCCACATAGTACATAGGGGCATCTACTCCATGTAAAAAAGGAAAGTGGGTAAATACCTCATCGGCGATGGGCCATGAGTCAATATTTTTAAAACGAGAAAAGCCATAGGCTACTAAGAATCCTGAAAAGGTCAAGGCATCAGAAACGATGAAAAACCACATCATCATCTTCCCATAACTTGCGTTTAAGGGTTTGTTGCCTCCTCCCCAAACGTTGGTTTCTTCATTGGAATTGGTTGCTGCTACTTCCATAAATAGTGTCAAATTATTGTTGCAAATTTAATTGTTTTTACTGATAAATCATTACAAAGAGGAACAAATATAACCATAGAAAATCGAGGAAATGCCAAAACAATTCGGCCAACTCAACGCCCAAGGTTTGCTCTGGATTGTACTGTTTTCTATAAGCATTTGTTAGTACGACTAAAAGAACGATGAGTCCTGCTGCAACGTGAGCTAAATGCAGTAACACCAAGACGTATAAAAATGAGGTGGTGATTGAACTTTCGGCTCCTGTAAAATAATAGCCCGACGCTACAATCTCACTAAATCCTTGAAATTGAAAATAAATAAAGGCTAGCGTTAAACCCAAGGTAACCCAAAGGGTCGTTTTGAATTGTGCTAGCTTATTGTTGCGTAAACTACGTTTTGCCATATAAAAGGTACCACTACTCAACAAAATCAAAAGCGTACTGTAGGTAAAGACCGTGGGAAGAGAAAAACCCTCAAGCCAGTCGGCACGGGAACTACTCACGACATAAGCACTGGTCAACCCAGCAAAGGTCATTGCCATACTAATCATGCCAAACCAAAGCATCATCTTTTTGGTTCGACTATTTCTTTCTTTTGCACTAATTTCCATATACTACAAATTTATCCATCACATATATTAACTGCACCACACTAATGTAAAAGACACTGCTTAACATCAATTTTCGCGCAGCGGCATCGTCTTTTTTACGCATCAAATCTCCCGCAAAATACAACATCACAAAACCCACTAATCCCACAAGAACAGCTCCTGTAAGACTTAATTGTAATGCACCTGTAAAATGGGTATAGGGTAAAAGGGAAATCATGAGCATCCACAGGGTATAGACCATGATTTGAAAGGCAGTTCCTCGGTCCTTTTGGCCGGTAGGCAACATCTTAAATCCTGCTTTTTTATAGTCGTTATCCAGCATCCACGCAATCGCCCAAAAATGGGGAAACTGCCAAAAAAACTGCACCATAAACAATACCCCGGGCTCTATCCCAAAGTAATTTGTATATGCAACCCAGCCCAACATAAACGGGATCGCTCCTGGAAAGGCGCCTACAAAAACAGCTAATGGTGTTCTTGTTTTTAAGGGCGTATAACACAGCACATATAATGCGATGGAAATACTTCCAAAGAAGGCCGTTCTCCAGTTGAGTAAATAAAGCAACCCAACCCCTAGAATGGTCATACAAATGGCTATAGCCAAAGCCGTAGCTGGCTGCATTCGACCTGCAGGGAGTGGACGGTTTTTTGTGCGCTGCATCAAAGCATCAAGGTCTTTTTCGATGACTTGATTGAATGCATTTGAAGCACCCACAAGACAATATCCTCCTATAGCGAGGAGCACTAAATCAGTATAGATTACGGTATCTGCCGCTAAAAAATAGCCCGCAACAGAAGAAAAAACAACACTTAATGCGAGGCGCATTTTTGTAATCGCTTTAAAATCGTCAAGCCAACTAGTGGTTGTGGCAGCAGCTTCAGCAGACATATTCATTCTTTCTTGCGGGGCAAAGATAATGCTCCTTAGGCGATATTCCGTCTTTATCGTTTGCTTTTTAGAAACAAAAAACCCGAAGTTTCCTTCGGGTTGTATTCTTATTTTCTTTTGACTTATTGCAGGCGGAAAGTAATCGGGATACTAAATGGTACACGTACCGCGCGACCACGTTGTTTTCCAGGTGTCATCCTAGGTAGTTTAGAGATAATTCTCGCTGCTTCTTTCTCTAAGTTTTTGTCTGGTCCACGCATGCGAACACTGGTGATAGCTCCATCTTTTGCAATCACAAACTGCACATAAACACGTCCTTGGATTCCCATTTCTTGTGCAATCTCTGGGTAACGGAAGTTTTTGCGAATGTGTTTGTTGATTTGCTCTTGGAAACATGCTCTGCGTTGTGATTTTGCCACCTTTTCACATCCGGGATAAATCGGTACATCCTCAATCACGGCAAAAGGAACATCTACATCTTCAAAGTCATCTTCTACTTCGATGTCTTCAACCTCAACGATTTCTTCTTGATCTGTTTCGGTAGATTCAATAACAGTTTCCTCCACTTCTTCTTCGTCTTCAACGATTTCAATCACCTCTGGCGCTGGTGGCGGTGGCGGTGGTGGTGGTGGCGTTTTGATTTGTTCGGTAATTGGCACTTCTTCATCATCGTCATCTTCGACGTTTAATGATTCATAGCCATAACCTGTTTTTTCATAGGTTTTCCACTCAATAGCTTGCCATGATATAAATAATACAGCCGCTAATCCAATAGCGAAGTATAGACTGCTATTTTTTGTTAAATCAGCTTTGGGATTCTTTTTTAGTTGCATTGCACAATATTTAGAAGGCTAATTTAAAAAAATACGGCTTTTGACCACAATTTTTTTGATAGTTTTTGCCAAAAGGATGAAAGCCAGTATCCCGATTGTATTAGCGACAAGGTCGTAGGCTTCAAAAGTCCTGTAATCCAATACATAACCTTGTATGAGTTCTAGACACAACCCAAAAAGAAAGAGAGTCCCCATCAAGAGATTGTTACTTTTTTTGATTTCCCAATCAAATTCAAGGGCTAATCCACAATTTGTCGCAAGCACAAAATAGGCAAAGGAGTGCGCGAGCTTGTCTACACTCAACCCAATATTAGCAACGGGAGGCAATTGTAAAGGAACGGTAGAAAGAAAGACAATCATTGCTCCTACACTAAGCGCAAAGACTGTCCATATATAATTAGGCACCGACAAGCGCTTTATACGCTGCTGCATCGAGTAAACCTTCGCGGTCGTTACTGTCTTCTAATTGTACTTTAATCATCCAGCCTTCTCCATAAGGATCATCATTGACGGCCTCGGGTGCATCGGTCAATGCTTCATTAAATTCAATCACTGTGCCTTTTAAAGGCATGAATAAATCAGAAACTGTTTTTACCGCTTCTACTGTCCCAAAGACTTCCTCGGCCGCTACTGTTTCATCTAATGTTTCTACTTCTACATAAACAATATCGCCTAACTCGCCCTGGGCAAAATCGGTAATACCAATCGTTGCGACATCTCCTTCAATTGCAATCCATTCGTGGTCTTTAGTGTAGTGTAAATTATCGGGTATATTCATAACATCTTTTTTGCTTGAAGCAAATATAAATTTTTGCCTCAAATCCCAATCAATTAATTTCCAAAATTATATCGCATGGTTATCCCAGAACGGATACTGGTTTGCGGGAACGCAGTCGAAATGGCAAACTTTGAGAAGTTGTGATCATAGAAGAATAAGGCTTGTAAATTACGCGACAAGGAGTAATCTGCTGTGACTTTAATCGACCACAAGGTTTGCCCAGCTGTAACTTGGTTATTATCGATTTCAAGATTGCGTAAAACAGTGATATTATTGCGATAGGACAGGTCTGCCTTAATGTTTAAATCGCCTTTTAAAGTGCGTCTTCTGCCTCCGATATTTGTAGTAAATGGCAGGTCGTTGATGCGATAGCCCATCCCTAGAATATATTCTTCTCCACTAGTTTCGGTTAAAAGGTTATTATCTAAACTTAAAGAAAGGGCGCGATCTGTTTTTAATTCTGCTAGAAACTTAAAGGAATTTTTCAATTCCAAATCCACACGGACTAAGGGATTAAATTGCTCGACTAAATTGATGTTTCCATATAATTTTTCGGGCACAAAATTCCCACCAGTATCCTTTTGATTTGGGATAGCAGCATCATAATCAAGATTTGTTTGGAATTGATTGATGGTATAGCTAGAACGATAGGCGTGCGTAAGGGAGAAGCGATTGAATACTTTTTTCAATGATTTAATGTTCATCAAGCCCGTATATTTTAAGTTCCAGTTAGGCAAAGGAAACTTTTGAATAGGGTCGAGTGAAATGGTGTTAGGGTTACTACCAGAATAGGCTGCAAGAAAAGCAGGAACAACGACTTCCTGCTGATTTTTACCATAACCGCTGGGGTATCCGTCCTCATCGAGATTACTATTGGACAATCCTCTTTCTTGGGCTAGGCGATTCGCAATAATTTGTCGGTTTTCTCTAAAGGTATTAAAATATGGACTTATGGCGCCTTTTGAACGTTTAAAGGCTGTTTTAATCAAGAGGGTGGAAATTCCAAAATTTCCAAAACTATTTGTGTTCAAAGGCACATATTCTTGATTCACCACATGAAAGTTTTCGGTAATACTTTCAGAAAAATTGCGTTCGGCATTTAAATCGATGATGAGTCCCTTGCCAAAGTCCAATTGACCCGTCAAATTAAGTTGGGTAGTATTGAGCTGTGTAAAGGGTTGATTGAAGTTTGGAAAATCAGTGAGCCAACCTTGTTTTGCTGCCTCATAACGAATGTCTGCTTGACTCCCAAAGGTGAACCCTGGCGAAGGCTGCAAGGTTCCCAAAAGGCCTACTTTTGGGAGATAACCGGGCAATACTTTTCCATTATTCTCGGTATAAGAGAATTGTAGGCGTCGTAAAATAGTTAAGGCATCAACGACACTCGTTAGAACTTTTCGTTTTCGTTTTGGTTTTTTTGCTTTTGCGGTATCATTTGGAACATTTCGCGTAGGTAAAGCACGAGAATTTTTACGTTTTTTAGTCAAGCCTAAAATGCGATAAAGTCGATCGGTTTGAATGGAACCATTCAGGGATTTTGAGTTCACATTTTGAATGGTATTCACGATACCTAAGGCATCTCCATTATCGTTCACTACTTCGGCTAAAATATCCGAGCCCCGCTGCCAGCTAAAGTCACCATTATAGCTATAGTTTGCATCGATAAAACTCAAAAATGGCAAATAACTAAAGGGCAGTTTATAGGTTAGGTTGAGGGATTGAAAATGACGATTAGGATCACCTATGTCCCATAGACCGTCCCATATACCTCTAGCTTTATCCACCCGTCTTGTTCCGTCGGGATTCTCTTCATAATAGTTTTTAACAATATTATTACTTGAAGCGGTAAAGTTCAAGCGCAAGGAACGGGTTAAATTATGCCCCAAAGAGTAGGTCCAATCAAACAAGAAATTTCGTTGTTGCAATTCGGGTAAACTCAACTGATTTGCCGCATCCATTCCTTCTAAATACACCTCTCTAAAGCGTTGATTGTTGAACAAACGATTGATGTTTGAACTAATGGAAATGTTAGCAGGAACTGGGTTTAGATTGATCTCTTTTAACCAGCGCAAATATTGTTTTTTACTGAATAATTTCACCTTTTTAAAGGGGTTGATTTCAAATGGCTTAAACGTATGCCCATAATTCGCTCCTAAACGCAAAGAAGTGTTGGATTGATTTTCAATTTCATAATCGTGATGAATCAATTCGTTAAAGGCATACGAGAAATCAAAGTTTTCAATATTGTAAAAACGTGCTTTTGCAGGACTTCCCATTTTTCTCACCCCGATAAGGCTAATGCTCTTTCGTTTAGTATAATCAATGGCTTGTTCGCGAATAGCTTCTCGTTCTTCGTTATTTCGCGCAGTACTTAATCGATCTTCTAGACGCAAGTCCTGATAAAATGGATCATACTCTGGTGTAATGGCCGTTTCACCCACACTGTAATTTAAGGGCAGGTTCACTCCCCATTTTTGTGGTAGTAATTGTCCTGCATTAACGGTTGAAACAAGGTCGTATTGGAGCATTTCTTCGCGGCTTCTTTGATTTGGTGATTGATCTATGCTCCCAAAACCTATGGTAGAATAACGCCCGCTGGCACTAAGATTTGCAAAATCAGCAATATTTGCATCTAAGGCACCTATGGCGGCCCAGCCACCCTCACTGTCGATACCTGCAATGCGCAACTCATTGAACCACACTTCACCACATAAAACATCCCCTACTTGTGTGGATGGGTTTTTCACTCCGATCATCATAGTCCTTATGGCACCCAGCGATGGATTCCCTTTAATGGATAATTTGTAGCGTTTTTGTCCTGGTAAATTACTTATAGGACTAAATTCATCAATGGGATTTAGCTCTTCATCAAAATAACGTGCTGTATTAAATGAAGGATTACTCAAATAAGCCGCTTTTATTTTGGACAAAAGTTCTATTGGAACATCGATGGAGTTAAAATCGGGTTGCCAAACCTCCTCAGCACTAAGTCGATTCGAGGAATTTTCCACATAACTGGTAGGTTTTAAGGGAACTTCGATTTGATAATAATTGTCTTGATAATCGGTCCCTAAACGAATAAAGGCAACTAACCTCCTGTCGTAATCATCTGTCGTTCCTGAACCTGGTAGTGGAGTTTGCCCTTGAATGGACTCGGCATGCAAATACATTTTCAACTTTTTGTATTGCCTTAAATCCACATCTACCCCCTTAAAAATTCCACGGGAATCCATGGGTTGAAGGTCACATACCCTAAAAGCAAGTGATTGCTCGTTTTGACGTACAATGGTATTGTTGTTATTGATTTGCTCGCGCTGAATTTCTGGTGGTAAAATGTAATTTACCGGAATTCGATTTTCATTTTCTAAGATATTAACCGTAGAAATATCTACCGTTGTATTGGCATTCGCTACTACCGTCTCGTTCAACGATCGATTGTAACGACGCCAGTCTCCCCGGACTAAATCTAATGTTCCAAAACGCATAACCACCGATTGATCAAAACCACTCAAAAGCATACGCATGAATCGTATGGAACGCAAATCCTGAATCCCATTTACTGTATTGAAATAGGAAGAAAAGTTTGTCCCTTGATAATAGCTTTTATCAATGGGAACTTTGAATTGTATCCAGCGAGTAACCAGGTTATCCCCATTGGGAAGTTCTACATTGACGTTTTCACGAACATCTGTTACAAAGGGATGTGCCCCCACCGTCATGTTTTTTTCAATGGGAATTCTATATTCAAAATAGCTGTCGATGGTGTTCATCGTTTGATCGCGGTTAACATCTTCGGCGTCGGGTTCTGCAGTACTGCCTCGATCGGTATCAGAAAATGCAATGGGTGAATTGCCTTCTGTTCCATTATAGTTTTTATAGCGGTTGATGATGCTCCCTTCGGCTTGTAGAAAATATTCGTAATTGTCTCCCGCAGGATCATTTACTGGACCATTAGGATAAACCAGTCGCTCTTCTTCATCATTTAATCCATCAAGACCCACATCTTGCAGGAGGCGATCTTCTTCTACCGTATTAAAAGCATATAACAGGGATTGTGAGGAAGGAGTCCTTCCCCAATTTGTCGTTTGTACTGCAGTGGGCTCTGTACTGGGTAAACCATTTTCGTATTGCTTGCGCCCGTCGCGTAAAATATCTTCAGAAATGTTTCCAAGGTGGAACACTAACTCCCCTAGTTGATTTTCGCTTGACTCGATTTCATTGAATGTGTCCAATACCCAAAATTCGATGAACTCAACATTGGATTGTTCAAAGTTCGTTGCGTTAATCGAACGCATAATTCCACCCCAATTTTGTTCTGTTTGGTTCTCAAATAAATTATTGTCTTGATTGTTATAGGGTCCTTTTTCGCTAGGGAAATAGGCTAGATCAAGGGTGGGTTGTATGGTCGATTGTCCTTGAACAAGGTCTTGCTCTGGGAAAATTTCATTGATAAAGATACGACGGGTGGAATTAAGCGAAATATCACTATTACTTATACCAGCTGGGCGTAATTGGGTCGAATAAAATACAGGATCAACGGTGTACCAGGCTAATTTGGCACGATAGTGCCCAGCGGCTTTATCATCTTGAGCAACTGCAGCTCCAGCAAATCCTTCAAAGGGAACCGAGGCGAGTTTCCAGGCAAAAGCGCCCTTGACATCAATGTTTGTTTGGGCACCTTCAAAGTCATCTAAATAGACATTGGTCTCTCCTTCTAATTGAGTATTGCGAGGATCTCCAGCGATTAACGAAGCTACTTCTCCTCTAAATGAAATACGTGATGGAGCGCTAGTTTCAATGGTAGGAATACGGTTGATTAAACGGGTTAAAAAAGGAATTTCGGTTGAAAAATTCGTGTTAAAGCCTATCATGGTGTTGTTCACTGGCTCAGTGCCATAATTGGCTTTTTGGGTCAATGGGTTTTCACTAAGATTGATTAACGTTCCACCAATAGCAACTTTTTCATTGAATTGATGAATTACATCAAACCCACTAAAGCGTTTATTTTGCTGTCCAAAAAAGGTATTGTTTTCAACAGAAATATTGATGGGAACATTCGATGCTTGCAAGGCAGGATCTAATATTTTTACACGCCCTATTTGATAGTTAACGGTGTAATCTACTCCTTCACGTAAAACGCGTCCTCCTGCCGTGACTTGAACAGACCCCCTGGGGACATTAAATGCGCCGATAGCAATTCCATCTCCACCGGCAGATTTATACCGCCCTTTGAGCTGGTACTTGTTTTTTTCTGTCACCTCAAGTGCTGCTGCCTGTGTCAAAGCATACATTTCTCGAAAAACATACTTAGCTTGGTTTGGGTTGTAGGTCATTTCATCGGCATAGGACGCTGCACTATTAGTTCGATCCTGAAGGAGTTCAAATAGGCTTTCGCCAAAGGGTTCAACCGTGGGAAAAATAATTCTACCGTATTGTGGATCAACCGTAATTCCCGGTATAAAGTCAAAGAAACCGTCTCCCTCTGGCTCGGGATCGTTATAAATGTTTAATCGGTCTAATCGCAGGGTGCGTAATAAGATACTGTTATCGAGTTCCTCTGGCCAAATACTTGCATCAACCGCAGAAAGGTAGTTGATAGGAGAAGGATCGGTGTAAAGTATATTGAGCCTAAAATCTTCTTGCTCTAATTGAAAAGCACCTGTGTTGTAGATGTTTTTCATCATTAAATTCCAAACCGGCTGACGTACATCTGTTAAACTGCTCTTTAACATTTTTACGATCAAATTATTGGTTTCAACCTGGGGTACTGCTGCTGTGCTAGTAGTGGGATCGATACTTGTACCAGCTACTCCCCCATTAGCAAACTCTCCTACTTGAAATACCTCACCATTATAGGTGAACTGAAAAGCTACCCCTAGAATTTCATCGTTACTCAAGCGTTGATTTAAGGAAATATAGCCCAGTTGAGGATGAAGTGTATATTCTGAGGGATCTAATTTACGTGCACTTTCTAAAAAGGCATAGTCAAAGCCTTCTTGTACCTGTCCATTGAGGGATCCAAAAGATTGTGAGAGTGTTCCCACATCGCGAATCCCGTCTGTGATGATTGAGCCCGCACCGATTTTTTCAGGGTCAAGCTTGTTCGCCTCGTTTGCAGGGACTCCATTGGGGAGAGGAGAATTAAAAAAAGGGAGGTTTAATTTTCCCAGTCGGGTGCTTTCTGGATTTGATTCACCTAAATCCTGTAAGGCAACGATGTTGCGAATATTATTGACTTGTGATTGTCGATTTGTAATCCATACTTCTACTCGTGTGATTTGAATGGGAGAATTGATGTAAGGATAACTTTGTAAAAAACGATCATAATTATCGCGAAAGTAATGGGCTAAAAAGAAATGTCGATCGGCTTCATAATCCAATGCAAAAAGCGAAAATTCTTGCAATGCGCCCCCACCTTGAGCAATCACCGATTGACTTTGGGAACGCTGTTCAGCAAAAACCCCGGTGATATTTGTTCGTCCAAATTTTAACTGCGCTTTTACTCCCATCAAACTTTGGGCACCTGAAATCAAAGTGCTGTTCAAGGGCATATTGATGTTCCCGATATCGATGTTTTGCAGGATGGCATCCTCAGACGCGGGTTTGTTGAGAAAGTCGTTGATTTTATTTTGATAATTTCCCACAGTTCCCTGTAGATTATTGGCCTTGTCTTGAAGGGATTGCAGCTTTCCTTTTACATTGTCAATTTTTCCTCTCACCTCATCGTACTTACCCTTGAGGTTGTTTGCTTTTTGACTAATGTCTTGTACTTTATCTGTCAATGACTCGGGTAAATAGCTTTGTAATTCATTCAACTTTGGTGGATTGAATTGAAGCTTAACCAAATTTTGAAAGTCGAAGGTCGATTCTGTATCATAGTTTGCGGTGATTTGCAAACGCTCTCCTATACTTCCCAATAAACTTAAACTAATGCGTTGATCAAAATCAAACCCAAAGTTTCTTCGATTGCGCGGTGAGAATGAAGGATTATCTGTTTTTTGATACCGCACACCTAAATCAATCCCGATTGACCCCTGCGGTCGAACATCAATTTCGTTACTCCCAAAAATAGAAGAGAAAAACTTTGAATTGACATAAAGTTCTGGGAGCAAGTCCTTTTGCGCCTCATTGTCTTGTTCTCTATTTCTTCCAATTACAGTGATTTTTTCTTGGAAATAAGCATTCATTTGCTCTTTAAGTAAACGCTTTTCAAACTCTTGTGGAGTTAAGACTAAGGGAGTTCCCACGGGAAAATCGGCAATGGACGCACTAAAGATATAAAGGTCTTGTGCTGGATCATAGCGGTAAAAAGAGGTGATGTCTTGGGTTTGAGGTAAAGCGATTCTACCCAGCTCAGATGTCTCAATGGTGGGGTCTTGGCCATAACTTTTCAACATGCCTACTAGTAGGAGTAGGAGAAAAAAGCGTAGCGGGTTTAAATGCGCTTTTTCAAGGTCAATCAAAGGTTTTTTACAATTTATTCAATGCCTGTTTGATGAGCTCTTCGACAGAACTTTCAGGGGAGCTTTGAATGATGTTATCAATCACTTTCTCGGCTTGCCTTCTAGGATAACCAAGAACCTCTAATGCTGATAACGTTTCTTCTTTGATTGTATTGTTTTTAAGGGCAGGAATTTCGTCCATTCCAGCCACATTTTGAATTTTATCTTTTAACTCGATCAAAACCCGTTGTGCTGTTTTTAAACCAATTCCTTTTACGGCTTTAATGGCAGCCAAATCTTCTTGAACGATGGCACGTTGAATATCGGCAGGAGTCATAGAAGAAAGCATGGTCCTGGCGATACTAGCACCGATACCAGAAATGGAGATTAAGAGACGAAAAATACTTCGCTCCATGGGTTGATAAAAACCATAAAGGGTGTGGGCATCTTCCCTGATTTGCAGATGGGTATATAAACGCAGGTTTTCGTCTGCACCAATTTGCCCATAGGTATGCAAGGAAATATTGACTTCATAGCCCACCCCGTGGCAATCAATTACAACATGAGTGGGATGTTTTTCAATCAAACGCCCGTTGAGTTGGGTAATCATAGCTGTTGTTTTTGTTGGGCATCCACTACAGCAACGGCAGCCATATTGACCATTTCATCTACACTAGCACCCAGCTGTAATACATGAACTGCTTTCTCTAAACCTAATAAAATAGGGCCTACTGATTGTGCACCATTGAGTTCCTTCAGTAATTTATACGTGATGTTTGCCGACTCAAGATTAGGAAAAATCAAGGTGTTCACGTTTTTTTTGACCAGTTCCGAAAAAGGGAACTTCTCTGCGAGCATTTCTTTATTTAAGGCAAAATCCGATTGTAATGGGCCATCCACTTCAAGATCGGGGTAATAACGGTGAAGATAATCTACCGCATCACTCACTTTTTTGACACCAGGATGTTTTGAAGCACCGAAATTCGCAAAGGTAATCATCGCTGTAATCGGTTTAAACCCGAACATTTCGACCACTTGTGCGTTCATATAAGCGATTTTAGCCAATTCTTTAGCCGTGGGATTAATATTGATAGAAGTATCGGATAAAAACAACGGGCCTCGCTCTGTCAACATTAAGTTTGTTGCGGCAATTCGAGTTACTCCTTTGGCTTTGCCTATAATATTCATTACTGGCTTTACAACAGAAGCATAATTCCTAGAATAACCGGATAACATTGCATCTGCGTCGCCCATTTTCACCATCATAGAGGCAAAATAGTTGCGTTCGCGCATTACCGACTTTGCTTCATATTCGGTTACTCCTTTGCGTTTTTGCGCTTCCCAATAGTGCATGGCATAGCGGTTTTTTATTTCGCGCTCTTCGATGCATTTAGGGTCAAGAATTTTAACTGTTTTGGGGTCAAAATCGATGGAAGCCATCAAATCGGTGATTACTTCTTTACGGCCTAAAAGGATGGGTTCTGCAATTCCCTCTTCTTTTACAATTTGTGCTGCTTTTAAAACATCGAGCTGATCTGCCTCGGCAAAAACGAGTTTTTTAGGGTCTTGTTTTGCACGATGGTGCAAGACACGAAGGGTTTTTTGTTCGTTCCCAGTACGTGCTGCCAACTGTTCGCGATAGCGCTCCCAATCTTCAATGGGGTCTTGCGCAATCCCCGATTCCATCGCTGCTTTTGCTACCGCCAGGGGTACCTCAACAATTAATCGAGGGTCAAAGGGTTTTGGGATAATATAATCTTTTCCAAAGGTCAAACGGGTTTCGTTGTAAGCTAAGTTTACCTGTTCGGGTACTGGTTTTTTTGTGAGTTCTGCGAGGGCAGTTACTGCAGCCATTTTCATGGCCTCGTTAATACCTGTTGCTCTAACGTCTAATGCTCCCCTAAAGATAAAGGGAAACCCAAGAACGTTATTCACTTGATTAGGATGATCTGATCGACCTGTGGCCATTAAAATATCCTCTCGTGTAGCACAAGCCAAATCATAGGCAATTTCTGGATCGGGATTTGCCATAGCAAAAACGATGGGGCGTTCATTCATCGCAAGTAACATCTCTGGCGTTACAATATTGGCCATGGATAGTCCAATGAAAACATCAGCGCCATTCATAGCATCTTCAAGATCATTGAGGTCCCTATCGGTTGCAAACTCTGCCTTTTCTGGAGTGAGGTTAGAGCGATCCTTACGAATAACCCCCTTACTATCTGTCATGACTATATTTTCGGCTTTTGCCCCAAAAGCCTTATACAAACGAGTGCAGGAGATGGCAGCAGCACCAGCACCCGAGATGACAATCTTTACCTCTTCTATTTTCTTATTTGATAATTCAAGGGCATTTAAAAGCGCCGCACAAGAGATAATGGCTGTTCCATGTTGATCGTCATGCATGACGGGAATGTCCAGTTCTTCTTTTAACCTTCGCTCTATTTCAAAGGCTTCTGGCGCTTTGATGTCTTCTAAGTTAATTCCTCCAAAGGTGGGAGCAATGGCCTTAACTGCAGCGATAAAAGCTTCAGGGTCTTTTGCGTCAACTTCAATGTCAAAAACATCTATCCCAGCAAAAATCTTAAACAAAAGACCTTTTCCTTCCATGACTGGTTTTGAGGCCTCTGGGCCAATATCACCCAATCCCAAAACGGCCGTTCCATTTGAAATGACCGCAACTAAATTCCCCTTATTGGTGTATTTATATACATTGTTGACCTCTTTGTCGATTTCAAGACAAGGCAGGGCCACCCCGGGAGAGTAAGCCAAGGCTAAATCTCTTTGGGTAGCATATTTTTTTGTGGGAACTACTTCTATTTTTCCTGGTCGAGGTTTAGCATGATAGACTAAAGCCTCGCGACGATTATTATCTTTACTCATGAGCAATGTGCTTATAACAAATGTAGGAAGTCCTTTTTAATACACGCTATTTATCTAAAAAAAAAGCGCTAGTAAAGGATGCATACTTTCTTCGCATCAATCCATTAGCTACTATAGTTGTGTCCATAAAAACTAAAATAAGCTCCTGTAAATAGATCTAAATTATTTAGGGTTAAGGTAGTTTTTTCTGGTTCATGCAAGAATATGATTTCAAGTATTAGTTTTTTTCAAAAGCGAGTAAGCGATCTTGATTTTGAGTCACTAGAATCAATTTTTTTCCATTGTTTAATGGAATTATTCCCATTTCTCTGGCGTCTTTAAATACATGAAATCCTGAAAATCTAGCTTCTGTTGTTTGCCACTTCCTCATTTCACTATTCCAGTTGAGTAGCATTGCTTGAAAGCCATCGAAATCTCCCTCAAAAGGTGGCCCTCCAAAATCATTGCCAACCGCAAAAATAGTGGTTTTACATAAATGTTTTTCATGAGTGTTGATTCGATTAGTTTGTTAATTCTTAATCCATCATAAAAACAAAATAGTGGGTCACAAATATTGTAATAGCAAAAAGAAATCTATGGAAAGTAAACCTTAGGTAAAAAGAAAGATGTTTTGAGTTAAGGCTACATAAAGAATCATTTTTGGTTAACACAATAAAATTTGGATGAGATTAAAATAGAACGCTTTAAGGAGTTGTGCTACTCGTAATATGTTAAAAAGCGACCTAGACTCAACTAAAACGTTTTCGAAAAGCAAAAAAAAAGAGGTTTTAGTCCAAAGATTATTCACTATAATAATGAATATCAGTTACCTACAACAAAAAACGGCAACTTTTAAAGCTGCCGTCATAACTTGATGCAAAAGGACGTTTTATCAAACGCTTTCTTTTTGATTGACAAAAAGGGAGAAAATCCCTCCAATAATTAAAAAGACTCCTGCTAGACGTATCACATTAATAGGATTATTCCCTAATAAGTCATAGACAAAATACTGCATTGAAAAAATCTGTATGATCATAGGAATCACGATAAACATGTTAAAGATTCCCATATAAACTCCCGTCTTATCACTGGGAATAGAAGACGCTAACATTTGATAGGGCATGGCCATCATTGATGCCCAGGTAATCCCTAAGCCAAAGGAGAAAAGATAAATCTGAGAAACCTCAATCCCACTTGCAATAGGGAGGGTGAAAAGTACATCGGTATCATTTAATAAGGGCATGTACAATAAACCTATTCCACCAATCGCTAGACTGACAAAATGCAATCGCTTTGCTCCTAATTTTCTTGCAATAGGGATCAAAGCAAAAGCAATAGAAAAGCAAATGATATTATAGGTTCCATTAAGGCTCCCTGTTAAGAGTTGCGCTTGATTAAAAAAGCTGCTTGCCGGATCGGTAGTATTATAAAGGGATAATGAAAGTGCGGAAGTGAGGTATTGCCAATAACAAAACATGGCATACCATGGGAAAAACATCACAGGAATGAGTTGTTTCATGGTAGTGGGCATTTCTTTAAAGGCCATCACAATTTCGTCCCAGGTACGTTGAATCATACTTCCCTTTTGTTTATCGACTTCTATTTTTGCTAATTCTTCCTCTGTTGGGGGATATTCAGAGGTAGTTAAAACCGTCACTAAAATAGTAGCGGTAGAGGCGATTGCTCCTATCCCAAAGGCCCAATAGGTCGATACTGGGATTCCATTATCCATTTTATCACTCAACGCTAAAATGCCTAGAGAAACCAAAATCGCAGGAGTGAAATTTGCTAAAGTCGTTCCTAATCCCGTAAAAAAGCTTTGCATTAAAAAGCCTAAAGAATACTGTTTCTCAGGTAATTTATCTGAAATAAAGGCGCGATAAGGTTCAAGCGCAATATTGTTTGCCGCATCTAAAATCCACAATAAACTCGCTGCCATCCAAATCGAACTGGAAAAAGGCATCGCGATTAACGCTAAACTAGCGACAATGGCTCCGATAAGGAAAAAGGGCTTTCTACGGCCAAACTTTGGGGACCATGTACCATCGCTAATAGCACCAATAATGGGTTGAACCAAAAGTCCTGTTACTGGGCCTGCCAGCCATAGCATGGGGAGTTCTGCCTCATTCGCACCGAGGTATTTGTAGATGGCGCTCATATTACTTTGCTGTAACCCAAAGCTAAATTGCACCCCGAAAAAGCCAAAATTCATGGTGAGAATCTGGCCAAAGGAGAGTTGTCTTTTTTCCATTGTTTAATTATTTGGTCGAAGCAAGTTGAGTTGGTGTAATTTGGGTTTGAAGTCGTTTGGCAATGTGTTCTCCTACCTTATTTCCTTGAGTCACTCCTTCTTCAATTGCCATCATATAATGAATCCCTCCATACAAACGAGAAATTGCTGCTTCTTCAGAAGCATGAATAAAAGATTTAAAGGAACGAACTGGTAGGCCAAAAGCTACTTCTGTCGTATCCTCAAAGGCAAAATTGTCACCATATAATTTTGTCAATACCACCGCTGATGCTCTTGATATAACCGAATGGCCACTGGTATATTCTGGAAAGGGTGGTGTTTGCAATAAAGGCAACCATTCTTCGTCATAATGCTTATTGATCAAGGTTTCTGGTCGCACTACAAGGGTATTCCATTTTTCATCCCAACAGCTAATAAAAGCATCAAAAAGGGCTACACTTACATGGGTATAGGCATTTATGGTCGCTGCAAAGTCACTTTGTGCTTGCCGAGTTGCTATTCCCGTAATTCCGATCCAATGACCTCCTGGAGTAATTTTTTTTGTGGCAAACATGGCATGCCCTCTGTGGTGGGTAACATAGGGATTACAATCCCAAAACTTAGCAATTTCAATCTGCTCCTCTGTCAAGCCATCGCCTATTTCATAAACCTCTTGTAGTTGCGTTTGAAATGGGCTTCCTTTTGTTAAATCAAAGGCTAATGGTGCTTTGGGCTGGTATTGATTTGCCGAGTCTAAGACCAGCGTACGTATCTTATTCCAGTGAGGCTCTATCCCATCCATATAATCTGGTGGTGTAGGTTTCCAAAACTTTTCTTCCTCTAAGATCGTGTATTTAGGATAAGTACGTGTTTGGTTATACATGTCTTTGCTTGCCCACGCTAGGATATGTTCTGCCATTGTTTGGGCATAACGACTAGAAGCTTTGCGAACCGATCGCGGTACGCCCATGTCCTTAATTTTTTGCTCTAACTTTTCTTGAAAGGCTTCCATTTTATCCTCTGAAAAAATCAAGGCTTTCCCAATGATATTATAGGCATACAAAGCGGCTAGTTCTGGATTAGCCTTTGGGCCTATTTTAGGAGATTCACTTAGTCCTGCTAATTGCCCCGCAAGTGAGTTATATTGAGCAGGTTTTGCTTGTGCCATGATTTCATAAGCCGCGATAGTGGGATACATGTATACCCTTGAGGCGACTGGAGGGGAAAAAATATCATAGACAATAATATCCGAAAGGTTTTTTACTGCAGATTGAAAAAGTTCTGGGTCTTGAATATCCGTTTTATATTGTGTATTTGGTGTACACCCAACGAGGAGTATGGCCAAGACAAAAAGGTAGGTTTGTTTAATCATTTTGGTGCTCATTAAGCAGGTAAACATAATCATTATTCGTAAGTAAAAGAAATGAATTTTCTCCTAAAGGCTTTATACTACGCATATTAAAACGCACAGGAAGTGGTAAATAAGAAAAGTGCTCAAAGAGTTGTTCTCCTTTTGGATTTACCTTGATAATACCTCCTGGATTTGCAGTAGCATTCCCTAGTTCGGTCACATATTCTTGGGCATTCCCCACATAGAACAATTGTTGTCTCTCTTGCTGCCAATAAAAATCTCTAATATTACTGTATTGGGCTTCTTGTGGTAATTTTTGAGCACTGTACCCCTTTTCTCCTTTAATCAATGCCATTGAAGAAGTGGTAGTAACTTTCTTAATTTCTAAAATATCTTTTTCACTTCTACCGGTCAATGCTTCGATGTTTTCCACCTCACTAAACTTGGCATAATTAGGGAAGCGTTTTTTAATCATCGGCATTTGGGTTTGCAAATCATTTTTAGTGTTAAATGGTCGATATCGATCAAAGAAGTGATAGAAAATCACGGGATCTAACTGTTCGTTTTCATCAAAATCATCTAAATAAAGATAAATTGGGGTGTCTTCACTAGCAAAAAATTTCGTGTTTTCACCTATGTTTCCTAACACTAAGTCGGATTGTTCATCCCCATTTAAATCTGCTAGAGCGATGGTTTTCCAAAAACCAAAAAGAGAAGCTGCTCCTTCTAATTGTGCTGCTTTAAAACCGTTCTCTTCTTGTTGATCTAAAATCATGGGGGTCATCCAGTCACCTACAGCCACCAGCTCAAGCGCAGGATCTTCATCCACATTATGCCACAGTGCATCAGTTATCATGCCTAGACGCCCTTGCCAAAAGGGCTCCATGGTTCCATCCCCATTGTTTTTAATTAAAAAACTAATCGGACTGAGTCCATATGCTCCTGGAATAGAACGAGCACCAACAAAAAAGTCGACATAGCCATCTTGATTAAAGTCATGAACAGCAACACTGCTCCCATTTGTTTGGGGTAAAAACACCTTCATACGATAAAAGACACCGTTACCATCATTTAGGTAAATACGGTCCATGAGGTGCTCGTCCTGCTCTGTAAAATCATTTCCTCCACTCACCACATAAAGGTCTAAATCTCCATCATTATCGATATCTGCAGCGGCAGCATCGACATCTTCAAACTTTTGATCCACGCGAAAATCTTTGATGTCAACGACATCATAACGACCTTGGGTGTTCCCTAGATAAACTTTGGAAGCCTGATAACGGGCTCCCCCTAAATAAATATCTTCTATCCCGTCATTATTAAAGTCTTCGATTAAAACTACAGGACCTTCTTTAGAGAGTTTTTCGGGGACTAATTGTTCGCGCTCATAATCGAGATAAGTATTTTCTTCATGTTTAAATGGCAAAATACTCAAGTTGTAATCGGTGGATTTTTTTACCTGCTTAAACCTCGGTAATGCGTTCTCTTTTTCAATGCTTAAACGACGATCAAAAGGTCCCACAAGGGTTTGTATACTAGTATCTGGCCAGCGCACTTGAATGGAATCGACTGCTTTTGTCCCTAAACCAAAATGAACTTGTTTTGTCGAAGCCGATTGAAATCCGCGAGTAGAAACAGCTTCTTTAACTTGAACCCCATCTGCTTGAAAAACCTTGATTTGTGCACCTGTGGTCACCGCAGCTTTTAGTTGGATGGATAACGATCCTAAAGAATCGCTACTCTTATTTTCTAAAATTGTAGCTGGGGCATTGAGGTTATTCAAGACTAAATCTAAGTCCCCGTCGTTATCTAAATCACTATAGGCCGAACCATTGGTAAAAGAAGGTTGGCTTACTTTGGCCTTTTCAAGAGAAGAAAATGTGAGATTCCCTTCGTTTTTGAATAATAAGTTCGGGATTTCAAGGGTGGGCATTTGATCGATCAACTCCTGTTTCATCTCGTTTTGCTTTGTCGTGACAAAGTTGCTATAGTTGGAATTACTTAAATAATTGATGTAATCGAGATCGTTAGGTCGTTTGACTATACCATTGGAAACATATAGATCGTTTTTTCCATCGTTATCAAAATCTTGAATCAAAATGGACCAGCTCCAATCGGTGGCATGGGTTTGAGAGAACACGCCTACTTCGGCATAATCTCCATAGGGTTTTTTGAGGAAAAGATGGTTTCTTGAATACTGAGGTTCAAAACCAAAATCGGCTTTAATCTTTGTTACTTTGTTCGCATCTTCCCCACCCGATTTTAGTGCAATTCCCGCGTCATAGGGCATCATATCGGTAGCAAAAATATCCAAGGCTCCATCGTTGTTTAGATCGGCTACATCGACTCCCATGGTAAAACGAGAACTGTGCTTTAGGTATTGGGTAAAAGATTCTTTGAAGGTTCCGTCTTGATTATTGATGTAGAGGTAGTCATTTTCGTGAAAATCATTTCCAATATAAAGGTCCATCCAGCCATCGTTATTGATATCTGTCGTTGTGATGGCTAGCCCATAGCCTAAAGGACTGTTGTATATTCCTACTTCATCGGTGACATCAATAAAGCGTTGCTCTCCCTCAACCAGAAGGTTTTTATAAAATCGATCTCCTGAGATAGAGTCTTTTTCACTCCGTTTTTTTGTGGTACCATAACTACGTACAGAGTGCACAGCATGATTAAGCAAATACATGTCTAAATCCCCATCTTGATCGTAATCTAAAAAAGCTGCTTGAGTCGAGAAACCGGTAAAATCAAGGCCGTATTCTTCGGCAACTTCAGTAAATGTTTCATCTCCATTATTGAGGTAAAGAAGGTTACTTTGTTTTTTGTTTTGAAACAGCCCTTTTAAAGGCACCTTACTCACATAAATGTCAAGGTATCCATCGTTATTGATGTCTTCCATACTAACACCATTTGACCAATTAGGCAATGGGCTTAAGCCTGCTTGTTCACTGATGTCTTTAAACTGCATATTCCCTAAGTTTAAATACAGTCGATCGGGCAATTGATTTGCAGCAAAATAAAGATCCTCTAGTCCATCGTTATTGATGTCTCCCACAGCAACTCCCCCGCCATTGTAATAATATAGGTACTCAATGATGTTTAGGTAGGGTTTGTAGGCGAGTTCGTTTGCAAAGTCTATCCCAGTTACTTCAGGCCCTAATTCCTCAAAGGGAATGACTGGATCAATTTTTTCTGGACTGTTTTGACAACTTATGATGAGTCCAACTAGAAGGACGAATAGGAAGTGTTTTTTCATTTCGACTCGAATCTAAAAGCGCTCATGGTATCGTCTGTGCGCCCCACCCAAATGGTGTTTTTATTAATTTCTATTGACCTAATTTCTCCTTTGACATTGAATCCTTTTCCATTAGGGTGAAATATAAACCCATCTGGTGTATTTTCAAGGTAGAGTCCATAACTTGCGTCATAGCTCCCTACTTCTGGTTTTGTTTTGTATAAATTACCTCCCATTAATACATCCATATCTCCATCCCCGTCAAAATCGCCATGGTTAATGGCATAGACAGGACTAAACTGAACTTGTTTAGGTAGATCGATGGGGGTGAAATTATAGTCTCCCTTATTGAGGAATGCCATGGTTTTAAATTCTATGGCTTCAAGTACAAGCGACTCATTTAACGCTTTAGGAGTAAATATTTTTGTCATATCTGCCGCCTTAAATGATTCAAAATTTGGGAATTTCTTTTTAAGGCTTTTCATTTGATCGATCAAGTTATGACGTAACGCAAATGGGTATTCTTTCCCATCTTGATGGGTTGCTGTTAATACGCCTTCGCCTCTACCATTCTCATCAAAATCATTGAAATACAATTTGATGGGTTGTGCTTTACTGGTTTTAAATCGACTGTTGGTCCCATGATTTCCCACGATTAAATCTTTTCTTCCGTCTTGATTTAAATCGACAAGATGAAGGCTATTCCACCAGCCTTTCATCGCTGTTAATGCGTGGTCTTTTACGGTAAATTTTCCGGCATTATTTTCAAAAAAATGAAGCCCCATAAATTCCCCTGTAATCAATAAATCAGGATCATTATCTTCGTCAAAATCATGAAAAAGTGCTGAAGTAATCATCCCAATCTCATTTAACCCTGGCGCTAGAGTAGTCGTTTGGTCACTAAAATTCCCCTGTCCGTCGTTGATTAATATGAATCCTGAACCAGGCAATCCATAATTCCCAACTTTAGACCGTTCTCCAATGAATAGATCAAGGTCGCCGTCGCTATCTACATCGGCATATGCAACAGCTTGAGTGTTTATTTTAGCACTGTCGTTGGGTAAATATTGATCGCTTTTAACAAAAGTACCATCCCCTTGATTGACCAGGACCACATCAAATAAACCCAAGGAATAAATAGATGTTTCAATACTTCCCGAAAGCATGATCATATCTTGATCGCCGTCTTGATCGATATCAAAAAGAGCGGTATTCGTGTGCTCAATATCTTTTAATTGATCAAAAAGGGGCGCATTGCGTTGATCAACATCCCATCCCTTTGAGGTTTCCACTAAAATCTGAGTAGGATAGCCTTTTGCTCCTGGAAAGACCATTTCATTCGTTCCGTCTTGATCAAAATCTGCGAAAGAAATCTTAGGTCCAGGAGTACTTAACATATGATAGGTCAAACGCTCACGGTGAAAATCAACAAAATTATTTTCTTTGTGCTGGGCTTTCGGTGCTGCTACTGCTGTAAATAGATCATTGGATATAAGGGAGGGTAATTCTTTTTCCTCTTTTGCTGTTGAACTATCAAAAGACAAAAGGGTATTGACCTTTACTTTTTCTCTTTGGCTTATTTTACCAGAAGGCCATGTAACGGTTACATCGACTAAACTGTCTTTTCCAACTCCAATCGTGGGGTGTACCTCCATGGAAGATTGAAACCCGCGAACTGGTTGAACCTCTTGAAAAAGTTCTCCAAAACTAGTGGAAACTTTGATTCTTGCCCCTATGGCATTGGGGTTTGTCGCAGGACCTTTAAGAGATATTTTTAGATAATTATTAGCTGTTTTTTCTGCCTTATTTTTGAAGACAAATAAGGGCATATTAACGTTATTTACAATGAGATCTAAATCTCCATCGTTGTCTAAATCACCGTAAGCTGAACCATTCGAGAAACTAGGTAGTGCTAAGCCAGAATTTTCAAAGGTATCAAAGCCCAGTTCTCCATTATTTTTATAAGCGTGATTAGGAACTTTATTTGACGGGATAATATCAATCAATCGCTGGTAATCTACTTGATTATTTGAAACGATGGATTTAATTACCTCTTCACTGGCGACGTATTGCAAGTAATCTTGATCGGTCAAATCTTGATATATCCCATTGGCAATAAATAAATCCTTATAGCCGTCGTTGTCCATATCAAAAAACAAAGCGCCCCAACTCCAATCTGAAGCTTCAATATTCGCCCAACGACCAATTTCACTAAAGGAATCATTCCCATTATTTAAATGAAGCATGTTACGCGTAAACTGGTGGTGATAGCCATTCTTTACATTGTATTGATATTTGTTCCAATCTTCAAAAGTAGTCACTGTCTTTAAGCGTTGATAATCCGAAGGAAGCATTTCAGTAACAAATATATCGTTATAGCCATCATTGTTTAAATCGGCCATATCTGCTCCCATAGATGCCCCACTAATAGAGCGCATTTGCTCTGTAAGGGTTTCTTTAAAAGTACCATCCTGTTGATTGAGATAAAGGTAATCCCGCTCAAAGAAATCATTCGATACAAAAATATCTTCCCAGCCATCGTTGTTGACATCACCTACACTTACCCCAAGGCCAAAGCCTATAACGCTACCGTAAATTCCTGCTTTTTCACTTACATCAACAAAGACGCCATTTTGGTTTTCCATGAGTTTATCTCCTCCCATCTCATCCCGTTTTGGCCGTTCGTTTCGCCTTAGGTCAAAACTCCCAATGGCTTGATAAGAATTATTAAGGAGATAGGCATCTAAGTCCCCGTCTTTATCGTAGTCAAAAAAGGTGGCATGGGTAGAGTAACCAGGATCGGCGAGACCATATTCAGCTGCTTTTTCGGTAAAAGTAAGATCACCATTATTGATAAAAAGCTCGCTTTGCTTATTGTCCCCTTTTACATCCCCAGAATTACAAACGTAAATGTCCAATAAACCATCGGCATTGATATCGACCATGGTTACACCAGTGGCCCAAGCTTTCTCTCCAGCTACCCCTGCAGTTTCGGTAATATCTTTGAATTTAAAATCTCCTTGATTGAGGAATAAACGATTTGGCAATTGATTTGCTGTAAGGTAAACATCAGCTAGCCCGTCGTTATTTACATCTCCAATAGAAACACCCCCACCATTGTAGAAATTCCTGTATTTATAAACATTGAATTCATTTGAAAAACCTAAATCATTTGAGAACGACATCCCAATAGCCTCGTTATCGAGAAGCTCAAATAAGGTCGCTTGCTTTTGGCTACATGAAAGCAAAAGAGAAAAAGTACTAATTAAAAGGACTGACTTAAAGCGGTTACTAGCCTTCATATTTTGCGTTTAGATCCTCGATATAAGCTTGCACAAAACGGTTGTCAAAAACAAAAACCGTTATCAATCGATTTCCGTCTATTTTTACGGCAATAGGGCTATCATTAACCTGCTTTTCTAGGTTAAAGAAATCGTTCCCAGGGAAGAGGGTCATCATCATTGTTTTGATTTCCTCTTGTAACTGTTCTGGTTGAAGCTCCTTGTTCCATGGTGCCCAGGCCGTGTAAGAAAATCGAAAGCGCATTCCCCGCATTATGTCTTCTTCATCAAAGAGACCAAAAAAGAGCATCTCCATTTTACTACTGGGATTGTAAATGGGAGAAACCGAATCTAAAACGTGACGCACATATTGATTACTAGGTCCTTGCGAGACAAGCTTGTCTTTGTTAAGTTGCCAGCATTTCCCATAAAATTCTTTTTTACTTAAACCAATTTTTAAGTCAAAAAGCATCTCGGTGTGTTCTACTCCTGTAGCGAGTTCCTGTGCGACCACTCGATCATATTCCGATTGGTTACAACCCCACAAAAAGGGTAAAATAGCCAAAATCAGGCCTGTTTTAAGGCGACTGATAAAATCTAACTTCATCATCATTTATTGCAAAAATATAACAGCTTGTGTTGTTTAAATTAATTGATAAAATACCGCGAATTTGCCCATCAATTCCCATGGCCTTTGGGCGGCCAAAGCTAACTGAATCTCCCTGCCCAAAAAATGGAATCTTCCAACCTTTTGAAGCGTCATAGCGGCCAAATTGCGGTTTAACTAAATACTGGTTTCCACCCAAATATAAGGACTTTTCTCCGTTTATTTTATCGGTTGAACTACTGATTGCATAGACAGGCGCATATTGAATTTCTTCCGGAAATTTAATGGGGGTAAAGCCTTTATTTCCCCCTATAAAAACGTTCGTTTCTAACATGTCTAATGTCGCACTATAGGCTTCTTTTACTTTGAGAGGATCAAGAATTTGTGTGATATCTTTTTGAGCGTAATCGGCATAATAAACTATCTTCTTTTTGAGACTGGGAAGCTGGGCAATTAATTCATCTTTATCGGCTACTGGATAATACTTTTTATCCCGAAGCACACATAGGATTTGTTCTGCACTTCCATTGCGATCAAAATCGTTGATGAACAAACGCATTTTTGGTTCTAAAAAAGTATTGGTTCCGTGGTTCCCCACAATCAAATCTTCTTGACCGTCTTGATTAATATCTTTTACTAAAAGAACATTCCATAGTCCCACCGTTTGTCCTAATTGATAATCTGTGGTAGCATTGACAAATGTTCCCTCTTGATTCATCAAAATAGTAATGGGCATCCATTCCCCCACTAAGACTAAATCGGGCCAGCCGTCTTTATTTATATCGGTGAAAGCAGCATCGGTAATCATCCCTACTTTTTCTAAAGCGGCTTGAATCGATTGTTTAAAAGTTCCTTCTCCTTCATTTAGCATTAAAAATCCATCCGAGGGTATTCCATAGGTGCTTAAATCAAAGCGTTCTCCGATAAAGAGGTCGATTTTACCATCTCGATTGACATCTGCTGCAGCCAATGCTTTCGCCGAGAATGGACGATCTTTTGTCCACGGACTAATTTTCTTTTTTAGGGTTCCATCACCCTGGTTTTCATAGATTCTATCGTCTAAATCTGGGGAATAAATTGAAAAGGCTTTCCCACCACTAGTGACGATTAAATCAAGGTCGTTGTCTTGATCGATATCCACCCATAGTGCATTGGTGTCTTCGGCGCCACGGTCTTTTTCAAAGGGAGTAGATACTGCTTGATATTCTCCCTCTGGGTTACTCATGAACAATTGGGCTATTTGCCCTTTTCCACCTCCTAAAAAGACATCATCCATTCCATCCCAATTGATGTCTGCCGCAGCTAATGCAGGCCCTTCGTTATGATGCATTTGCGTGACTAGTCGCTCACGATTAAACTCAATAAAATTGTTTTCTTGATGCGTAAATTGAAAAAGTGGAGAGGGCTGCTCGTGGCGTACTTTATTGTCTTTTTGTAGTGGCAGTGTTCCAGTAGAAGTTTGGCTTAAGGTATACAAGGTATTCGAGGGTAAGTCCCGGTACCAATTTTCTTTCCCATTTGGCCAAATGACTTGAAGAGAGTCCACCTTTTGATTTGACCCTAATCCAAAATGCAATCGATGCGGGACACTGGACTGAAACCCTCTTGAGGGGTAGAGTTCCCCTATCATTTTTTGGTCCCCTAAAAAGAGGGTGACTTTTGCCCCTACTCCTTTTGTATTGTCGCCTTCAGCAATAAGCTTTAACTGTAAACTGCGATGAGAAAGGGTGTCTGTTTGATTTTTATACACAAAAGAGGGCATGTTTACATTGTTTACCACAAGGTCTAAATCCCCATCATTATCGAGATCACCATAAGCATTCCCATTGCTAAAACTGGGTTGATCTAATCCCCACGCTTTGGTTGTATTGGTGAAGTTAAATTTACCTTCATTTTTATATGCAACATTACTCACTGCCTTTGAGGGCATAATGTCGATCAATTTTTTAATGACTTCTTCTTTTTGACGCATAAGCATGCGCACCTGCTGTTCATTGGCCATGTAGGCGAGATAGTCCCTGTCGAGCAAGTCTTTGTTAATTCCATTGGCAATAAAGATATCCCTAAGCCCATCATTGTCCATATCAAATAAGAGGGAGGCCCAACTCCATTCTGTTGCAGCTACACCACTTTTTCGACCGATTTCAAAAAAGCCTTCTCCTTCAATATTGCGCTGTAAGACATTGCGCGGGACTTGATTTGCATAGCCCCGACGTTGCATTAGGGAATACTTATCCCAAGAGTCATATTTTGCTTTGGTTTTTTTACGCTCTATTGAAGTGGGCAACATCTCGGTAACCAATAAATCAGGCTGTAGGTCATTGTCTAGGTCGGCAGCATCTGCTCCCATTGAACCCATGGATAAACTCCCAAAATAACTGTCTGAAACTTCTTTAAAGCCTTTCCCTTTTTGATTAATATAGAGGTAGTCTTTCTCGAAAAAATCATTGGAAATAAATAAATCTGGCCAGTCGTCTTTATTAAAATCGCTCACGGTAATTCCTAAACCAAAACCAATGGCACTAGTGTACATGCCGACATTTGTCGTTACATCTACAAAATGACCATTTTGGTTTTCAAAAAATTTATTCCCGTTATTATTAGGGTCTGGAATATTGCGTTGACCTTCAATCAAATCATACCCCCCTACTGAGCGGATAGAGTTATTGAGAATGTAACAATCTAAATCCCCATCGCGATCATAATCTAAAAAGGCTGCATGGACGGAGAGTCCTTCAATGGCTAAACCGTATTCTTTGGATTGTTCTACAAAAGTATTATCCCCTTGATTGATGAATAATTCGTTATGACGTCTTTCTCCACCTGGCTTTCCAGATTTACATACATAGAGATCTAAATAACCATCGGCATTAATATCGACAAAGGTAGCCCCAGACGACCACACACCTTTACAAGCAACTCCAGCCGTTGCAGTGATGTCTTCAAATTGCCAGTCTCCTTTGTTGAGGAACAATTTATTATCGACGATATTTCCGGTAAAATAAATGTCTAGCAGGCCATCGTTGTTGATGTCTCCTAAAGCGACACCCGCTCCATTGTAAAAATTACGGTAGGTATAGGGATTAAACTCCTCGGTATAACTAAGGGCGTTATTAAAATTAATGCCTGTTTCATTTTCATCAGTCAATTCAAATTGTTTTTGTGAACTGGGCTGACAAGCATAAATAAGCATTAGAAGTAGCAAGAAATAAGGCACTCGGTTCTTCATTTGAGCAAGATAAAAAAAGGCTGTTTGAAAACAAACAGCCTTTTATGATTACTCCACCCTAAAGTGAAGTTATTGGTATGTACTAGTATCCAGGATTCTGAGTGAAACCATTGTTCTGTACTGCATCGAAAGGAATTGGGAACAATTCTTTTTCTGGTGCAGAAGCAGGTTTTTGCCACCAAGTACCTCCATACTGTCCGAAACGAATCAAGTCAGTACGACGAGAAGACTCTTGGAACATCTCACGACCTCTTTCTGCCAAGAAAAAGTCAGCAGTAATAACAGGTGTAGAGCTTAATCCTGCACGACTACGGATTTGTTCAACAATCCCACGTGTAGTAGCATTGTTCCAGTCTCCAGTAGCACGAGCATGCGCCTCAGCATACATTAACATTACGTCACCAAAACGTACAATTGGGAAGTCATTACTTTGATCTGGACGACCAAACTGCTTAAAGCTAAATTTCCCTAAACGCGCTCCAGCTTCTCTCCATGAGTTTGGCTCTAGCTCGTTAATTGATGGTGTATAGTTTAATTGTAATGCGGGAACAGATCCTTGACCATTATCATCTGCCGCAAAATCATTTAATGGTAGGTTATTATAATCTACCTGAGGTCCAACGATAAAGTTGTTTGTTTTACGAGCATCTCCATCATCATATGAATTGTAGAATTCCTCTAAGGCTGCATATCCGTTCCATGGCTGTGCTTCGAAATTCCAAGTCAACTGTGAAGCATAATGAAGCGTCATTTTAGCGAAGTTCATCCCTCCAGCTGTTGCCTCATCATAACCTACAGAAAAAATGTGCTCTGGGTTTTGATCGTTGTTAGCAGCAAAAACTGCGGCATATCCAGTTAAATTCTGTGGATCAGAGGCTACAGCAGGACGACGTCCTAAGTTTGGAACAGAACAAGTTGAGTCTAAACACAACTGGTATCTACCACTGTCCATGATGATTTTAGCAGCATGAGCAGCTTTTTCGTAGACAGCTGTATCCTCAGCACCTAGGTAAGTACCATGGTTTAGGTATAACTTAGCTAGCATTCCTAACGCCCCATAACGATTGATACGGTAAGTTGTATTGAATGACTCTAATAAACCAGTATCAGCAAACGTTGTGTTTGCAGTGATTTCAGAGGTACCTAGTGCATCAAGTAACTGTGCTTCAACAAAATTGTACACATCAGCTCTTGATGATTGAGGTGCATCTTCTCCAGGAGTAGTTACGATTTTTACGCTTCCGTAAAGATCTAATAGTCTCCAGTAGAAATAAGCACGAAGGGCTTTCATTTGATTAATCTCCTGTGGATTAAGGTTTAGATTTGCAATGGCATCATTTACCGCACCAATTGCACCGTATTGACCTCCCCAGGTATTTCCTATGATCCCGTTTGTAGGTCCATAAGAGTGGTTGTGCATTTCAATTAATACACCTCCATCATACCAGTCTCCACCTTTAGCAGCAATGGCCATTTCATCAGATGAAAGTCCTTGAATACTAAAGTAGCTAAAGTGGTTTGCTGTTCCAGACCACTGTAATTGAGAATAGGCACCTGCAAGTGCATCTCCAGCACCACCAGCGTCACCGCCCACAGGGGGTGCAACTACAGATACCGCCTCAGTGATATCTCCTACCAAATCTTCTTCTAAATCTGTACAAGAAAAGAGTACAGCCGAAGCAGTTGTGGCGAGTAACATTGTTTTGAAAATACTTTTCATAATTACTTCTGTTTTTTAATTAAAATTTAATGTTTACACCTAAGGTGAACGATTGAGCAGCAAAATAGCTGTTTCGACGATCCAATCCAGGAGAAAGAACATCAGATCCTCCACCACCTTCTCCTATATCCACTAATGCTGGCTCTGGATCAAGACCAGTATAGTTTGTAATTACAAATGGATTTTGAGCGTTTAATGAAATTTGCATTCCATCAATTCCCGCAATACTTGATGTATCAATGTTTCGAGTAACAGTTAAGTTATCTAACTTAAAGAAGTCTGCTTTTTCAACATATAACGAGCTAAAACGTGCAGAAGTTAATCCTTCTGGTGCTAAATCAGTTGTTACGTAGTTGTAAGAACTTTGAGTAGAAATTCTTGGCTCATAGAACGCACGGAATGTGTTTACTAAGCTGTGACCAAATGCCCCTCGGAAGAAAGCATTCACTGTCCACTCACCAAAGGTAACTTGGTTCGTCCATCCTAATTCAAAGTCTGGAATACCGTTTCCTAATTCAGCGAAATCAACATCTGGGTTAAGCGCTTGATCTTGCCCTACAGTTAATGTACCGTCACCGTTAACATCAGCCAATATAGGTGCACCGTTTGCATCTACTCCTTCGAAAATAGGACCCCAAAGTTGTCCAATTTCTTCTCCTTGTTTCACACGAACAACAGCAGTAGCATTTTGTCCAGGAGCACCAAGGTTAGCACGCATTTCTGCATCTAATACATATTCGTCTAATACCGTTTTGTAGGTAGAAAGAACAATTCCAGTGTTGTAAGCATCGTTCACTTGGTAGTTCACAGCTAATTCAACTCCTTTTGTATTCAATTTACCAGCGTTCTCAAAACGACGTCCTGTTGGATAAACAGCAACATCTACGTTACGCTCTAAGATAAAGTCAGAGATATCACGTGTATATAAGTCTAACGTAACATCTAAAGCTCCTTTACGGTACTCAATACCTAAGTTAGTTTCAGCTTTTTCTTCCCATTTTAAATCTGGGTTAGCATCACGAGAGGGAGAAGAAGATCCTCCACCTGAACCACCGTCATAGGTAAAGCCACGGATTTGTTGTGAAAGACCGTTAGGACCAGGTAAAGCACCTGTTACCCCGTAACCTACACGAACTTTGAACTTGTCTGCACCAGTGTTTAAGTACTTTTCTAAGTCAACACCGATACCAGCAGCTGGGAATAATCCCCACTGATTTTCAGCTCCAAGTTTAGTAGAACCTTCACGACGTAATGAAGCGTTGATGAAGATTGCATCGTCAATGGTAACGTTTGCACGACCAAAGAAGGCAATGATTTTATCATCTGGACTCGCGTTAGAGTTTGCTCCAATTTGACCAGCATTCAATAAATCTTGTGAATACTCAATCGCATTGATGAAGTCAATTCCAGCAGCTGTTTCGTTAGGGAAATCTCCTAAAGAAAGGAAGTGATCGTTAAAGTTTTGTTGCTGGTAAGAATACCCTGCAGTTAAAACAAGATTTGCGCTTCCTAAATCAGTTGAATAACGACCGTAGATCTCTGATAATTTGAACGTATACGTTTGATCGTAGAATTCTGCTAAACCTTTACGTACTGGTGAAGTTGCATTACCACCTCTGTACAATGTTGTTGGGTTGTACAATTGGTTTGAATACTTGCTAACCTGATTTGCAGCGTTTAAGTTTACAGATAAGTTATCATTAAACTGATAAGCAGCATTAATGCTGTAGTTTAATTCAGACTTATCACCTTGGTTTAATTGTTGCTTTGCAATAGATACAGGGTTGTAGCTATCAAATAAACCTAAAGTTTCAAAGTATCCACCAAAAAGATTTTGGTCGAAATCACCAAGCGTATAATCCGCTGCATAAATAGGTGCAGTTGGGTTATACAAAACGGCATATTTTAATGACTCAGATGAACCGTTGTTTTGCTTTCTTTGTGTAAAGGCAGTATTAACGGTTAAAGATAATTTGTCATTTAACGCTTTTGTAGAGAAGTTTAAACGAGTGTTAAACTGGCTAAAGTCAGAACTAATTAAAATCCCTTCTACATCACGGAAGTTCGCAGAAACGCGATAAGACGTGTTTCCATTTCCACCAGCAGCAGAGATGTTGTGGATGCTACTAACTGCTTGACGCGTTACTGCACCAACCCAGTCAGAGCTAGAGCCTAAATCAGTACCACCAGCAGCGACAAACTGCTCAGCATCAAGCACATTTACTGTGTTCATTGCATTTGAAATACCAATTTGTCCGTTATAAGTAAGGCTAACTTTACCTTCTTTACCAGACTTAGTTGTAACTAAAATCACCCCTGAAGAACCACGAGAACCGTAGATCGCAGCGGCAGAACCGTCTTTTAATACGTTGATAGAAGCAATATCTGAAGGGTCAACATTCGCTAAAGAAGCACCAATCACACCGTCAATTACAACAAGTGGTTGAGTGTTTGCCCCTACAGTAGAAATACCACGTAAACGAATAGTAGCAGCTGCATTAGGATCTCCCCCTCTGTTGTAGATCTGTAAACCAGCTACTTTACCTTGTAGTAATTGAGAAGCATCGTTGATCGTACCCTTGTTAAATTCTTCCTCATCGATTTTTACAACTGCAGAAGTAACTTCCTTTGAGCGCTGAGAACCATATCCAGTTACAACGACCTCTTCTAACTCATTATCTGCGGCTAACATCACTGTAATTTGGTCTTGTCCACCTACAGCAACTTCCTGTGTTGCAAATCCAACGAAAGAAACTACTAAAACCGCATCAGCATCTGCCGCGATTGTAAAGTTTCCATCGAAGTCTGTTGTTGTACCGTTTGAGGTACCTTTTACAACAACAGTCGCCCCTGGAAGGGGTCCATCTTCACTCGACACAGTACCTGATACCGATTGAGCATACATCCCCACGCTTACTAATAAAAGAAAAGCAGACAGGAATGTCTTGAATTGAAATGTTTTCATTCTTGTTTGTTTAAGTTAATTGATTAAATTGTATATCCTACACCTCAAAAATAGGACTGTTATTGTACTTTTAAATAGTAAATGTTAAAATTTTTAACACTTCTCATCGAAATCGTTTTCGATTTACCAACCACTTCCTTATTTTTGCTTAAAAATATCGAATGAGGAATTTGACGTTAAAAGATATTGCCACAGCACTTAATTTATCGATTACAACAGTCTCAAAAGCACTTAAAGACTACCCCGATGTAAGCGCTAAAACTAAGGCTAAAGTTAAAGCCTATGCAAAAGATGTTAACTTTACCCCTAATGCTTATGCCGCTTATTTAAGGACACAAGAATCCAAGATGATAGGCGTTATCATTCCTCGCTTAAACCATTATTTTTTTAGCAGTGTTCTTAGAGGAATTATGAAAGCGGCCGAAGCCGAAGGGTATATGGTCATTATCTTAAGTTCTGAAGAGTCATATGAATTAGAAAAAAAACAGGTCGATCGACTCTTAAAACAAAATGTCGATGGAATTTTATTATCCATTGCGGATTCTACCCATGATACCGAACACATCGATAAAATCAGTCAACAAAATATCCCCCTTGTCCTATTTGATAAATACTCTAAATTGAGTAAATGCTCTAGTGTTATCATTAATGATCAAAACGCTGCTTTTACTGCGGTAGAACACCTGATAAAAAGTGGGAAGAAAAATATCGGTCATTTAAGAGGGCCACTTCTTCCACAAAACTCTATCGACCGGTTCCTGGGTTACCGCAAAGCCTTAGATCAATATGGACTTGAATACAAAAAAGAATGGGTGTTTACTTGCCAAGACATTTCTAGCGATGAAGGCTATGCCTATGCAAAATACATCACCGAAAAATACCCCGAGATCGACGCTATTTTTGCCGTTGCAGACATGCCTGCTATAGGGGCCATCAAATACCTCAATGAAAATAACATTGCTATCCCAGAACAAATTGCTGTGATGGGCTTTAGCAACTGGCGCATCTCGTCCCTAATTACGCCTGCTTTAAGTAGTGTCAATCAACCTGGAGAAACCATGGGACGCACCGCCTTTGAATTATTCTACAAAGAGTTACATCTTCTAAAAAAGGGAGAGGATGTTCAACATCAAATCATCGAACTTGAAACGACCTTAGTCGTTCGGGATTCCACTTGATGAAGAAGACGTGAGAAAACGAATATTGCGTTGAAGCCCCCTATATTTCGTGCGTTTAACCGCACTTTTTTGAAAAACCCGACGAAAGGTTTCTTCGGTTAATTCTTCCCAATCCTTTGCTGTAAGGGAAAGTAATTCCTCTTTTGGTTGGAAAGCAGGCTCTTGATGGGGAGTTGCAAAACGATTCCAAGGACAAACTGTTTGGCAAACATCACAACCAAACATCCAACCATCCATCTTGTCTTTAAAAGAGGCGGGAATGGCATCTTTTAACTCAATTGTGGCATAAGAAATACACTTACTTCCGTCAATTTGATAGGGCGCTGTTAAGGCATCGGTTGGACAAGCATCTATGCAGGCAGTACAGCTACCGCAATGATCGGCGACGGGAAGATCATAGGCCAATTCTAAATCGATGATCATTTCTGCGATAAAGAAAAAAGAACCGACTTTTTTAGAAATAAGATTGGTGTTTTTACCCACCCAGCCCAAGCCAGCTTTTGCCGCCCATGCCTTATCCATCACTGGACCTGAGTCAACAAAAACTCGCCCCTCTATCTCCCCAATGCTGTTTTTTAAACGCTCGAGAAGGGTTTTCAGTTTGTGCTTTATCACATGATGATAATCTTGACCAAAAGCATAACTGGATATCTTTGGAGCACTGGGGTCTTCTTGTTGTTGATCGGTATGGTAATTTAATAAAAGTGAGACAACGCTTTTTGCTCCAGGAACCAGTAGTGTAGGATCCAGTCGCTTGTCAAAATGATTTTCCATGTATTGCATGGATCCGTGGCGTCCTTGCTGTAACCATTGTTCTAACTTTGGTGCTTCTTCAGCTAAAAATCCTGCTTTAGCAATGCCACAAGAAAGAAAGCCTAAATCCTTTGCTTCTTTTTTTATGAGAGCAGAATAGTGGGCTTTATTATCTTTCATCAAGCTGCTATAATTAAAATAGTCCGCCTTGATTTCCTTTAATGCGACCCAGGTGTTTATAGGCTAACTCGGTCACTTCACGTCCACGAGGTGTTCGAACAATAAAGCCTTGTTGAATCAAAAAGGGTTCATACACTTCTTCTATGGTCTCCCCATTTTCAGAAACAGCTGTAGCCAGGGTGGTGATTCCCACTGGACCGCCTTTAAATTTATCAATCAAGGTAGTTAAAATCTTGTTGTCCATTTCATCTAGACCGTGTGCATCAACTTGTAAGGCGTTGAGACCATATTTCGTTATGGGTAAATCGATTTTACCATTACCCTTTATTTGAGCAAAATCCCTGATGCGTCTCAATAATCCATTAGCAATTCGTGGGGTTCCTCTACTTCTTCCTGCAATTTCAATCGCTGCATCTTGATCGATGGGCACATTTAAAATGGCCGAGCTTCGTTCAATGATTGTGGACAATAATTCTGTGGAGTAATATTGTAAACGACTACTGATACCGAAACGGGCTCGCATGGGCGCTGTCAATAATCCTGAACGTGTAGTAGCCCCCACAAGAGTAAATGGATTAAGGGTAATTTGAACTGTTCTTGCATTGGGCCCGGATTCGATCATAATGTCAATTTTATAATCCTCCATGGCAGAATAAAGGTATTCTTCTACAATGGGGCTCAAGCGATGAATTTCATCGATAAAAAGAATATCTCGCGGCTCAAGATTTGTCAATAAACCCGCTAAATCTCCAGGTTTATCCAGTACAGGACCAGAAGTCATTTTTATCCCCACATTGAGCTCATTTGCGAGTATATGTGCAAGGGTGGTTTTCCCTAAGCCTGGAGGCCCATGAAAGAGCGTGTGATCCAGGGCTTCCTCTCGCTGATTTGCGGCAGCAACAAAAATCTTAAGATTTTCCAATATTCCCTCTTGTCCCGCAAAGTCGTCAAAACTCAAGGGCCTTAAAGCGCGATCTATGTCCTGCTCCTCTGGAGAGAAATGGTCGTTTGTGGGATCAAGATGTTCGTTCATTACTACAAATATAACCCAAGCTACAAAAAAAAGAGGCCCTAAGGCCTCTTTCGTTTATACTATCCTAAAGAATTAATGTTGTAATTCTTCTTCCCCTTCTTTTAAAGGAACAACTTGAGATACCCAGTCCTCTTCTTGACCTGGTTTTGAATAATCATAGGCCCAGCGGTGAACATGAGGAATCTCTCCTGGCCAGTTCCCGTGAATATGCTCTACTGGAGTGGTCCATTCTAGGGTATTTGATTTCCATGGATTTTGCTCTGCTTCTTTTCCGTAGAAAATACTGTGAATAAAGTTATACAAGAACACTAACTGAGCTGCTCCTGCGGTAAAGGCAAAGAGTGAAATAACGACGTTAATGTCTGCGATATCGTCAAAGTATGGGAACGCTGTATTGGTGTAATAACGACGTGGGAGACCAGCCATCCCAATAAAGTGCATCGGGAAGAAAACCCCATAAGCACAAACCGCAGTTACCCAAAAGTGAACATAACCTAAGTTCTTATTCATCATGCGCCCAAACATTTTTGGGAACCAGTGATACACTCCAGCAAATAAACCGTAAAGGGCAGAAATACCCATTACAAGGTGGAAGTGAGCGACCACAAAATAAGTATCGTGTACGTTGATATCTAGGGTACTATCCCCTAAAATAATTCCTGTTAATCCACCTGAGATAAATGTTGAAACCAACCCAATGGAAAATAACATTGCAGGGTTAAATTGAAGATTTCCTTTCCATAAGGTAGTAATATAGTTAAATGCCTTTACTGCAGATGGGATGGCAATCAATAAAGTGGTAAAGGTAAATACAGAACCTAAGAATGGATTCATTCCAGAGATAAACATGTGGTGCCCCCATACAATAGTGGATAAGAAGGCAATTGCCAAAATAGAGGCAACCATTGCACGATAACCGAAAATGGGTTTACGAGAATTCGTCGCAATAATTTCTGAGGTGATTCCTAATGCTGGTAGTAATACAATATAAACCTCGGGGTGACCAAGGAACCAGAATAAGTGTTCATATAACACAGGAGACCCTCCTTGATAGTGAAGCACCTCTCCTTGAATAAAAATATCTGAAAGGAAAAAAGATGTTCCAAAACTTCTATCCATAATCAACAATAAGGCTGCCGATAATAGAACAGGGAAAGAAACTACTCCGATAATAGCTGTTACAAAAAATGCCCAAATGGTTAATGGTAAACGAGACATGGACATCCCTTTCGTACGTAAGTTAATTACGGTAACGATGTAGTTTAATGATCCTAATAGAGAAGAGGCAATAAAAATTGCCATGGAAACAAGCCATAAAGTCATCCCTAAACCAGATCCAGGTTGTGCTTGTGGTAAAGCAGATAAAGGGGGATAAATCGTCCATCCTGCCGCCGCTGGACCTGCTTCTACAAAAAGAGAGGCAATCATAATCATGGACGAAAGGAAAAACAACCAAAAGGAAATCATGTTAAGTAATCCAGACGCCATGTCGCGCGCTCCAATTTGCAATGGAATTAGAAGGTTACTAAAGGTTCCACTTAAACCTGCAGTTAACACAAAGAATACCATAATGGTACCGTGAATAGTAACTAAGGCTAAATAGACATTAGGGTCCATAACACCCTCTGGAGCCCATTTCCCTAATAGTACATCAAAGATGGCAAAAGACTGCTCTGGCCATGCCAATTGAATTCTAAATAACAAAGACATTGCAATCCCAATGATTCCCATGAACAAACCTGTTATAAGGTATTGTTTCGCAATCATTTTATGATCTTGACTGAAGATGTACTTCGTCATGAACGTTTCTTTGTGATGATGTCCGTGATCCTCTTCGTGTGCGTGCGCTACTGCTGACATATCTCTTTCTTTTTTTTAATTATTGAATGACTTGAGCGAATGTTTGCTGTTGAGCCATCCATTGTTCATATTCTTCTTGGGTTTCTACCACTATCTTCATTTGCATGTTGTAGTGAGAGGCGCCACAAATTTTATTACACAATAATAGATAATCAAAGATATAAGGTTCTAGGGCTTCTTCGCCATTTGCAACCAATTCTTTGCTGTTTTCTACTCTAATTTTATTGATTTTTTTCACTTTGGCAATCACATCTGGATTTTGACGCATCTCTTCAGTAGTAGTGATAGGTGTAAATGCAAACTCTGTGATCATACCAGGAACACAATTCATTTGTGCTCTAAAGTGTGGCATATAGGCCGAGTGTAAAACGTCTTGAGAACGCATTTTGAAGATGACTTCACGCCCCACAGGTAGGTGTAATTCTTGAACAACTACATCATCAAGCCCGTTGGGATCGGTGGCGTCAATACCCACAAGGTTCTTTCCATCAAAGTCTTGTAAAAAGCGAACGTTTGCATCTCCTAATACACCGTCTTGCCCAGCATAACGCGCTTTCCAGTTGAACTGTTGTGCGTATAATTCAACGACTAATGCTTCATCATTTTCTTCTACCGACATGATATTGGTCCAGGTGTAAAGACCATAAAGAATTAATCCAGCTAGTGTAATAACAGGAATGATGGTCCAAATGGCTTCAAGGCGATCGTTATCGGCATAGAACAATGCCTTTTTCCCTTTTTCACCACGGTATTTGTAGGCAAAATAGTGTAATAACGCTTGAGTGATTGTTTGGACAAAAAAGATCAATGCGAATGAGATCCACATTAAATTATCGTAATCACTACCGTGCTCTGATGCTGCTTCGGGTAACAATACATCTCCCCAGGCATAAAAAGAATACAGGGTTAGGATGTAAATGAATGCTAAAAATGCAAACATTAATTTCCCTTGGGTATTGTTGTCTTTGTCGTTAGCAACTTGGGTGGTGTTTCGCTCTGTTTGAGACAATTCAAACATTTTGGATATTTGCCAAATAGCAATTCCGATTAAAACAAGTACCGTAAGTGTCAATATAGCCGTCATCTATCTATTCTAATTATATTTTAATAATGAAAACGTTTGCTCTCGCCCATGTAAGGATCTCCTTTGGCTAGAAGCGGTGCTTTCGTTAATGCTGTAAATACTATGTATATGAATAAGCCTAAGAAGAAGAGGAATCCTCCTACTTCTGGTATTCCTATAAACCATTGATCGCCCACTGCAGATGGCATAATCATGTTGAATACATCTAAGTAATGTCCTAGGATAATAACGATCCCAGCCATGATAATGAAATAGTTGGTTCTCTTGTAGTCACTATTCATAAGAATCAAAAGTGGGAATAAAAAGTTCATTGCTATCATCCCAAAGAAAGTAATGTTGTAATCTTCTATTCGCGTGATAAAGTACGTCACCTCCTCTGGAATGTTTGAATACCAAATCAACATGAACTGTGAAAACCATAAATAGGTCCAGAATACACTTACTCCAAACATGAATTTTCCTAAATCATGAATATGTGAATCATTCACAAAGTCTAAATAACCTTTAGATTTTAAATAAATGGTGATCAAAGCAATCGCTGTAATTCCAGAAACGAACATACTAGCAAATACATACCATCCAAATAAGGTGCTAAACCAGTGAGGATCGATCGACATGATCCAGTCCCAAGACATGATGGATTCTGTCACAATAAAGAAAACTAAGAACCCTGCCGATATACGGAAATTCTTCACGTGGTTACTATTGTCTGTTGCTTCATCCTGTGCAAGAGAAAACTTACGAGAGAAGTATTGATAAAGCGCCCATCCCGATAGGAAAAATACCGCTCGACCTAAAAAGAAAGGTACATTTAAGAAGCCTACTTTTCCTGCGATCAATTTGTCATGTGCGACTACCTCTGGATCCATCCAGATAAATAGGTGGTTCAAATGAAAACCGGATAAGGCAAGAATTACAACTACAATGATTCCCCCTGGAAGTAAATAAGCCGTTATTCCTTCCATCACGCGATACAGCACAGGAGACCAACCAGCTTGCGCTGCCCGTTGAATGGCATAAAAAGCAAGTGTTCCCAGTGCAATCATAAAGAAAAAGAAAGCAGCGACATAAAGAGCTGCCCATGGTTTATTTTGCAATTGGTGAAAGAGGTGTTCATCGTGAGATGCGTCGTGCTCTTCACCATGTGCGGCATCTTCATGTCCCGAGTCATGGGTAGTTTCAGCGTGAGTTTCAGCTGCATGTTCAACTGCAGGAGCAGCGGCGTGTTCCTCGCCGTGACCTGCACCGTGATGTTCTGTTGCTACCATGGCTTTGGCTTCTTCAATCGTAGAAGGAGCACTTAGGAATCCATAAACCAAACCGGCCATTCCTATCGCCATAAAGGCAAAGGCTAAATTTCTGAGTTTATTTGTAAACGTGTACATAGACCTTATAATATTATTTAAGCAAGGTGCTTCTTAATTCCATAACATGCTGTGCAATTTGCCAGCGCTCTGTCGCATTTACCTGACCTGCGTGAGATCCCATAGCGTTTTTTCCATACATTAAAACGTGATAAATACTTCCTTCGGTTATTTCGCGATCAGCATAACTAGGTACTCCTAGAAACTTTTCTCGCGTCATTAAAATACCTTGTCCATCTCCTTTTTTCCCGTGGCAAACGGCACAGTATAAACCATACAGTTCTTTTCCTGTAGCGAGGTGTTCCTCGGTTTTAGCTAAAGGGGACTGTAATTCGGCTTTTGCAGCTTCATATCCTTCATTAGTGTCGGGATAATCATAGGGCTGCCATCCACGAGCTATGGAACCTTCGGCTGGAAGTTGAGCTTCGATTCCATTGGCAAAAGCATCAGAATCTGCATAGGCTTCATAACCTACAGGTTCATACATATTAGGGAAATACTGATAATTCGGTTTTGACGGATCTTGACATGACCCTAATCCTAAGGCCACTGCGATACTAAATGAAAGGCTAATTAACTTCTTCATTATTCTTCCGTGTTTTCGGGGAGGGTAATTTCTACCGCTCCTGTTTCTTTCAAAAGGGCTGTGAGCTCCTTTTCATTATCGTTTAATGCAACTTCCATTAAGAACATATCATCTGTTGTCAATGGATTTGGGTTTTCGGCTTCTTTAAAAGGCCATAAACGGCTGCGGAGGTAAAAAGTAATTACCATCAAGTGAGCTGCAAAGAAAACCGTCATCTCAAACATCACAGGAACAAAAGCCGGCATGTTTTCTAAAAAACTAAAACTTGGTTTTCCTCCAATGTTTTGTGGCCAATCTTCGATCATGATAAAATTGATCATTGCCACTGCAACACTAAACCCAATACAACCGTAGATAAAGGCCATAATAGCAATCCTTGTCTCGTCTAAGCCCATTGCTTTATCAAGACCGTGTACAGGAAAGGGGGTATATATTTCTTCGATGTGGTGCTTTTTAGCACGTACTTCTTTGACTGCGCTCAATAGCGTGTCATCGTCATCGTATAATGCGTGAATTACTTGATTACTCATTTCCGTCTCTTAATTTTTTATACTTCTCTCCAGAAGACTTTAATATCGTTTTCACCTCTGCTTGTGCAATCACAGGGAACGTTCTTGCATACAATAAGAAGAGCACAAAGAAAAAGCCTATGGTTCCGATAAAGATCCCAATATCAACAAAAGTAGGGGAGAACATCGTCCATGATGATGGAAGATAATCACGGTGTAATGAGGTCACAATAATAACGAAACGCTCAAACCACATCCCTATGTTTACCACGATTGAAATAATAAAGGAGAACATGATACTTGTTCTAAGTTTCTTAAACCACATGAACTGTGGGGAGAATACGTTACAGGTCATCATCGCCCAGTAGGCCCACCAGTAAGGTCCTGTGGCGCGATTTAAAAAGGCATATTGTTCGTATTCAACTCCAGAATACCAAGCGATAAACAACTCGGTAATATAGGCGACACCTACAATTGAACCCGTAATCATAATAACGATGTTCATCAATTCGATGTGTTGAACAGTAATGTAATCTTCTAGATGAGAAACTTTGCGCATAATGATCAAAAGCGTGTTTACCATCGCAAAACCAGAGAAAATCGCACCCGCAACAAAGTAAGGTGGGAAAATCGTAGTGTGCCATCCAGGAATAACTGAGGTCGCAAAGTCAAACGATACAATAGTGTGTACAGAAAGTACCAATGGAGTCGCTAGTCCTGCTAAAACCAAAGATACTTCTTCAAAACGTTGCCAATCTTTAGCTCTACCCGACCATCCAAAACTCAAAAGTGCATAGATTTTCTTTTGGAAAGGACGAACAGCTCGATCGCGTAACATCGCAAAATCAGGTAGCAATCCTGTCCACCAGAAAACGAGTGATACCGATAAATAGGTAGAAATTGCAAATACATCCCATAATAAGGGAGAATTAAAATTCACCCAAAGGGAACCAAAACCATTCGGAATCGGTAAAACCCAATAAGCTAGCCATGGACGCCCCATGTGAATAATTGGGAATAATCCGGCTTGAATTACAGAGAAAATGGTCATTGCCTCTGCAGAGCGGTTAATCGCCATACGCCATTTTTGACGGAAAAGTAAAAGTACCGCAGAAATTAAGGTTCCTGCGTGTCCAATACCCACCCACCATACAAAGTTGGTAATGTCCCATGCCCACCCAACAGTTTTGTTGAGTCCCCATGTTCCAATACCCGTTGAAATGGTATAAATAATACATCCTATTCCCCATAGGAAGGCGGTTAATGCGATACCAAATACTATCCACCACTGGCGGTTGGCAACTCCCTCTACTGGTGCCGCTACATCAATGGTAACGTCGTGATAAGACTTATCTCCAGTAACTAAGGGTTTTCGAATCGGTGCTTCGTAATGCGAGGCCATATGCGATTGCTTTTTCTTGTTATATTATACGTTTCTCACTTTTGTTTGATACATCACGTTTGGTTTTGTCCCTACGTGCTCTAACAAGTGATACATGCGTTCATTTTCTTTTAATTCAGAAATCTTACTTTCTTTATCATTGATGTCGCCAAAGGTCATCGCTCCATTGCTACATGCAGCAGAACAAGCCGTTTGGAATTCACCATCTTGAATTTCTCGTCCTTCAAGTTTAGCGTCAAGAATCGTTTTCTGTGTTTTTTGAATACACATTGAACATTTCTCCATCACACCTCTTGAACGAACAACAACATCTGGGTTCAATACCATGCGACCCAAGTCATTGTTCATGTGATAATCAAACTCATCATTCTTATTGTATAAGAACCAGTTGAAACGTCTCACTTTATAAGGACAGTTGTTTGCACAGTAACGTGTACCCACACAACGGTTGTAGGCCATATGGTTTTGACCTTGACGACCGTGAGAGGAAGCCGCAACTGGACATACCGTTTCACAAGGTGCATGATTACAATGCTGGCACATGACTGGCTGGAAGGTAACCTGAGGATTCTCGGCTGCCTGCTCCATTTGACCAAAAGTGGTCAAAGAATCTCCAATTCCAGAAATGTTCTCTTTGGTTGCAACATCCCCTTCAAAAGTATCGTCTGAAGAATAGTAACGGTCAATACGCAACCAGTGCATATCACGTGACTTTCTCACTTCTTGCTTCCCTACTACAGGAACGTTATTTTCTGCATGACAGGCAATCACACATGCCCCACATCCAGTACAGGCATTTAAATCAATCGATAAATTAAAGTGATGCCCGATGGAACGATCAAAAGCTTGCCACATATCCACTTCGGGAGAAGTAACCTCCTGCTCCATGTGGTTTTTTGACACTACAGGAATAGCGTTCCAGTAGGCTTTATCTTTTGTGTTAAAGACCTCTAAGGTAGTCTCTTTAACAATGTCACCACGTCCCATTAAGGTATTGTGTAACTGTGTACAGGCAAATTCGTGGAATCCATCGGCTAAACTCACCGTTGCCGATTGCACATTGTTAGCATTATTGTAAAATGCAAAGGCATTCACCCCTACATTCATTTCATCTTGTAATCCTTTACGCTCTCCATAACCTAGTGCTAGCCCTACAGATCCTTTAGCTTGACCTGGTTGAATGACTACAGGAAGTGTTAAGGTTTTATCCCCCACGCTTACTTTCGCATAGCTTCCATTCAAGGCACCATTGGCAACATTAACATTTTTCAAACCAAGGGCGGCGGCATCTGCTGCAGCTACGGTAAGATAATTATCCCATGTTACACGAGTGATTGGATCGGGGAATTCTTGCAACCATGGGTTGTTGGCCTGCTGTCCATCTCCCATTCCTGTTTTGGTATAAAGAACTAGTTCTAAACCTTCGGTTTGAGCGCTTGCTAAACGAGCAACAGCAGAGGAAAGATCCCCAGCTTTGTACTGTTTATCAGAAGCATTGTTTGTACTAATATATCCATCGTGCAGTACTGTATTCCATGAAGTACCAGCAAGAATTGTTTCGGCCCAATTGGACTTTATACTATCGTAATACGAGGCTTCACTTCCGGTCCATTTTAATAATGCATCTTGAAACTGAAGCGTGTCAAACAAGGGACGAATGGTTGGTTGAGCTAAAGCAAAGTGACCTGCTTTAAACTCATAATCTCCCCAGGACTCTAAATAATGAGGCGTAGCAGCAATATATTGAGCAGCTGCGGCTGTCTCATCTTCTTTCATACTAAAGGCAACGGATAAATCCAATTTTTTCATGCCTTCGGCAAAAGCTGCTCCTTCAGGTAAGCTATACACGGGATTGATTCCCACAGTAATTAGCCCCCCTAGGGTCCCTGCAACTACTGCATCAATAACGGGCTGTACATCGCTGCCGTTTTCTTGACGAATAAGTCGTGGACTATTTGCATCCATCACAACACTACCTAAAGCATTGTTGATTGCTAATACGAGTGCTTGTGCGTCTTTATCTTGAATCCCACTCACTACGACTGCTTTTTCTCCAGCAGCTTTTAATGCAGCAACAGCAGCCTCAACTTTAGCTTGATGCGCTTGGCTTAATGATCCCGATACTGCTGTTCCAGTAAGGGCAGCATAAAGATGGGCTAGGATATTTTTTTGAGTTGATGGTGTTGCGGGTACACGATGGTCTGCAGCGGCACCACTTAATGTCATATTTGCTTCAAATTGGAAATGCTTTGACATGGTAGCTTTTCCGTCTTTTTTGGAAGGAACACGTGTTTTTGAATAACCCGAGTCATACCCTCCACCTTGCCAATCTCCTAAAAAGTCGGCACCTACAGAAACAATGGCTTCAGCCTTACTAAAATCATAATCAGCTAATGCACGAACACCATAGGCTTCTTCAAACGCATCAACAGCATCACCATAAGCCACAGTATCAAAACTAACGTGCTTAACATTAGGATATTTTGAAGTGAAATCAGCAATTAATTTTGTGGTCGTAGGACTTGCAAACGTTTGTGTTAACAAAACAACTTCTTTATTTGTCGCAGCAAGTGCATTAAGTTTTGCGCCCACTTGAAGATGTAAATCTTCCCAACTTATATCTTCTCCATTACCTTTAGGTCCTTGAAGACGCTGGGTATCATACATGGACAATACCGATGCGTGAACACGAGCGTTAGCCCCACCTAAAACAGGTGCATCAGGATTGTTTTCAACCTTGATAGGGCGACCTTCTCTCGTTTTAATTAGGATGCTTCCAAAGTCAAAACCATCGGCAATTGCAGTAGCATAGTAATTTGCTACTCCAGGACGGATTTGCTCTGGCTGTACCACATAAGGCACCGATTTAATCACGGGACCCTCACAGGCGGCTAAAGAAGCTGCTGCTGTACTAAATCCAACATACTTTAAAAAATCACGACGCGAGGTACTGCTATCTTCTAGGGTTTGTTTGTCCTCTAAAAATTCATTTACTGGAATATACTCGGCAAATTCTTTTTGCTCTAGCTGATCAACCATAGGAGAATTCTCCTTGAGTTGTTCTGCATTTTTCCAATAGGTTTTATTTGCTGCCATAAGACATTCTTCTATTTAGCGCTGATTAATAGTGACACTTTCCACATTCTAAACCTCCCATCTGGGCTGCAGTGAGTTTTTCAACTCCATACTTTTTAGATAATGCTTCGTGTATTTTAGTGTAGTACTCGTTGTCCTTCACTTTCACATTTGTTTCTCTGTGACAGTTGATACACCATCCCATTGTCAACGGTGAGTACTGGTACATTACTTCCATTTCCTCTACCGGTCCATGACACGTTTGACACTCTATTTGCCCCACTTGAACGTGCTGTGCGTGGTTGAAGTATACAAAATCTGGCAAGTTATGGATGCGCACCCATTTTACCGGTTCTGTTTTGCCAGTGTATTGCTGGTTTTCTTCATCCCAGCCTACCGCGGCATATAACTTTTTGATCTCTTTGGTGTAGAATTCTTTGGTGTAACCATTCTCTAAATCTTCTTCGCCATTGTACTCTGCAATATTCTTGTGACAGTTCATACAAACGTTCAACGAAGGAATACCAGAGTGTTTTGATACACGTGCAGAAGAGTGACAGTATTTACACTCAATCTGATTTGCTCCAGCGTGAATTTTATGTGAATAATGGATAGGCTGCACAGGCATATATCCTTGATCAACCCCTACTTGCATGAGGTATCCATAGGCAAAGTAAGCACTTGACAAGAGTAAAAACACTACAGACATCAATACCAAAAATTGGTTTTGAGCAAAAGCTTGCCACAATGGACGGCGTGCTGGTTTTTCTTCTTGTGGATTTAATTCAACTCCTTGAGCTGCGGCAATTTTTTGGAGGGTTTTGTTGACTAAAATCAACATAACCACTAAAATACCAAAAACAAGCGCTAGCGCTCCCAGAATGATATCATTTGAAAAAGAATCACCCGCCGGAGCAGCAGCTGCGGCAGCGCCAGCAGGAGCTACAGGTGCTGGAGGAGTGTAATCGGTATAGGCAATGATATTATCTATATCTGCATTTGACAACTGTGGAAAAGCTGTCATTGCCGTTTTATTGTACTCTTCCCAAATAGCAACAGCTTGTGCATCGCCTTCTTTAATCATGGCTGCACTGTTCTTGATCCAGCTGTACAACCATTCTTTGTCATACTTTGCTGAAACCCCTTTCAAGGCAGGACCTACTGCTTTTTTGTTGAGTTTGTGACAGGCTGCACAATTTGCATTGAACAATTTCTTTCCTGCGATTGGGTCGGCTTCCTGCGCATTAACGGCAAAGGTAAGTGTCATGGCTAATGCCACTAACATACTCTTTACTCCTGCAACAGCGCCAAGGCTACTCTTCCTCATGCGATAAATAAATATTAATGTAGATCATCAAATTGATGTGCTAAAATCCACCACAAAAGTAAGACATAGACCGCTCTTTGGAAAAGGTTCCTATTTCCATTTCATTAATTTATAACCAGTCTAAATAAGCTGTTAATTCTGTTGAAGAATATTAATTAAAGCTGAAATTCCATTTCTTTGTGATATGAAGAAGTACAACCTATTCCATTCAATGGCCGTCCTTTTTTTTGCTGTTTTTAGTTCAACAGTTTCGGCGCAAGATTCCACTTCAAAAATTCAAACTTCTGAAGCGGTTCAACGTTTAGTCGATCGTAAAATTGAGATCAATCAAAGCGTGTTTGAACAACAATATTATGCCATACAATTGTATTATGGCAACTATACTGCAGCCGAACGCATTTTAGAAGAATTTAGTGCAAGCTTCCCACTGTGGGAAACAGAGTTGAGTTTTGAGACCCCCAATTATAAAGTTCGCGTGGGACGATTTAAAAACTTGAATTTAGCTAACCAAAAGCTAGAAGAAATTAGAAAGGTGTACCCTTCTGCTTTTCTTCTAGAACCCAATAACTTATAGGGTTTTCTTTACAGCGACTTCTTGGAAAAATTCAATGACATCTTCTATTTTAATGTCGTTATAGTTCTTGATTTGTAAACCACAGTCATAACCTTTTGCCACTTCTTTAACATCGTCTTTGAAGCGTTTTAATGAGGCTAATGCACCAGTGTAAACGACTATTCCTTCACGAATAATTCGAATACCACTATTGCGATAAATTTTCCCAGAGGTTACCATACATCCTGCAATCGTTCCAATCTTAGAAATTTTATAGGTTTCGCGAATTTCTGCAGTACCGGTAACTTCTTCTTTCATCTCTGGCGAAAGCATTCCTTCCATGGCGTCTTTAACATCATTGATCGCATCATAGATGATAGAATACGATCGAATGTCAATTTCTTCTTTTTCTGCTATTGCACGAGCGTTGCCCATGGGGCGAACATTAAACCCTAATACAATTGCATCTGAAGCTGAAGCAAGAAGAACGTCAGACTCTGTGATGGCACCAACACCTTTGTGAATGATGTTGACTTGAATTTCTTCGGTAGAGAGCTTTTGTAAGGAATCGGTCAATGCTTCGACAGATCCGTCCACGTCTCCTTTTAAAATGATATTTAACTCCTGGAAATCTCCTAATGCGATACGACGACCGATTTCATCAAGGGTGATATGTCGTTGAGTACGAACATTTTGTTCGCGTAAAAGTTGTGTTCTTTTTGCCGCAATTTGCTTGGCTTCACGCTCGTCTTCAAGGACGTTAAAGTTATCTCCTGCTTGAGGAGCTCCATCTAGTCCTAAAATAGAAATCGGAGTGGATGGTGGAGCTTCTGCTACATCATTTCCACGTTCGTCAAACATGGCTTTTACTTTCCCGCTGTGTTTCCCTGCAAGGATATAATCTCCAATTCTTAGGGTACCTGTTTGAACTAAGATAGTTGACACATATCCACGTCCTTTATCGAGATAGGCCTCTACAACGGTTCCCTTAGATTTTCTTTCTGGGTTTGCTTTTAACTCGAGTAATTCTGCCTCAAGTAATACTTTCTCGAGTAGTTCATTTACTCCAGTTCCTTTTAAAGCAGAAATATCTTGCGATTGAATTTTACCTCCCCAGTCTTCGACCATAAGGTTCATTGCTGCAAGCCCTTCTTTGATCTTATCGGGATTAGCTGTTTGTTTATCCACCTTGTTGATCGCAAATATAATAGGTACTCCTGCGGCCTGTGCGTGGCTTATCGCTTCTTTTGTTTGTGGCATGATGCTATCATCTGCAGCAATTACGATAATGGCAATATCAGTGACTTGAGCCCCTCTTGCACGCATGGCCGTAAAGGCTTCGTGACCTGGTGTATCAAGGAAAGTAATCTTTTGACCACCTTTTAAAGTGACAGAATAAGCCCCTATGTGTTGTGTGATTCCTCCAGACTCTCCTGCAATTACGTTTTCTTCACGAATGTAGTCTAGTAATGAGGTTTTCCCGTGATCAACATGCCCCATGACAGTAACAATGGGTGCACGACCGATTAATGCAGCTTCAGCTTCTTCTTCTTCAAAAGTTTCTTCTAGATCACTTTTGACGAATTCTACTTGATAGCCGAATTCATCTGCCACGATGCTTAGTGTTTCGGCATCTAAGCGCTGGTTCATGGTTACCATGATCCCTAGGCTCATACAAGCTGAAATAATTTCGGTACCACCCACTTCCATCAAGGTCGCAATTTCACCAACGGTAATGAATTCGGTAACTTTAAGCACCTTGCTCGCTGCTTCTTGTTGTGCTAATTCGTCTTCTGTTTTTTGACGGTGTTGGACTCTTTTGTCTCGGCGATACTTCGCACCTTTAGACTTATTCGTTTTCCCTTGAAGTTTTTCAAGGGTTTCTCTAATTTGCTTTTGTACTTCTTCTTCTGTAGGCTCAACTTTTGCTACAGCAGGGCGACGTGGGTTTTGTCCTTTTCGTCTATTGTTGTTTGCTCCGTCTTTTTTAGCTCCGGGAGTTTCTTTACTAATGCGCTTACGCTTTTTCTTGCGGGCTTCTTCTACACTTTTTTCTTGCTGTTTAAAGCGATTCAAGTCAATGGTTTGACCTGTTTTCTTTGGTCCAGAAAGTTTAGTGTATTGTGTTGTGATTTTCTCGCCACCTTCAGGAGATTCATCTTTGGAAGCATTGCTAGTATCAGATTTTTCTTCTTTTACTGGAGCTTCTTTTGCAACGACCGCTTGAGCTTCAACCTCTTTCTGGGCTTTTACTGGCGCTTCTTCCTTGGCTTTTTCTTTGACTTCCTCTTTGACAGCTTCTACCGGCTTTTCTTCAACAGCAGCCTCTTTTGCTGGGGCTGGAGTTGATTTTGGTTTTGGCTCGAGGTCAATTTTACCAACCGCCTTAGGCTTTTGAACCGCAGCACGTGCTTTGATGACTTCTTGCTGGGCTTTTTCGCGAGCGAGTTTTTCTTGTTCGAGTTTTTCTTGCTCTAGGCGCAAGTGCTCTTTTTCTTTTCGCTTTTCTTCACTGATCTCTGCAGAAGCGTCTTTTTTTGATTTATCGGTTTCAAATTCATCCAATAGAATCTTGTAAACTTCTTGCGAAATTTTCGTAGTGGGTCGAGCTTCAATTTCATGCCCGTGTTGCGAAAGGTGCTCAACAGCTCGGTCTAGTGAGATGTTTAACTCACGTAGAACTTTGTTTAAGCGCAATGTTGGTTGGTTTGACATAGGTGTATTTATGCGATATCAAAAATAGAAAAATAATCGCTTTCTCTATTCTTCGAACTCTTCTTTCAATATTTTAACGACTTCTTCGATGGTTTCGTCTTCTAAATCAGTTCGCTTAATTAATTCTTGAACATCTAATTCAAGAACACTTTTTGCGGTGTCTAATCCTACTTTTTTGAATTCTTCAATGACCCATCCTTCGATTTCGTCAGAGAATTCAGTCAATTCGACATCTTCTTCCATTCCTTCTCGGTAAACGTCGATTTCAAATCCAGTCAATTGACCAGCAAGTCGAATGTTGTTTCCTCCTCGACCAATGGCCTTTGACACTTCTTCAGGGTTTAAGAATACTTGCACACGCTTGTTCTCTTCGTCAATTTTCAAGGAGTTAACCTTGGCAGGAGACAGGGAACGTGTGATAAAAAGCTGAAGGTTGTTTGTGTAATTAATCACGTCGATGTTTTCATTACCTAACTCGCGAACAATACCGTGAATTCGAGAACCTTTCATCCCCACACATGCCCCTACTGGGTCGATGCGATCGTCATAAGAATCCACCGCTATCTTAGCTTTGTCACCAGGAATACGAACGGCTTTTTTGATATTGATGAGTCCATCGAACACTTCTGGAATTTCTTGTTCAAATAATTTTTCTAAGAACTTAGGTGAGGTTCTTGAAAAGATAATTCTAGGCTTGTTGCCTCTTAATTCAACCGATTCAATGATCCCGCGAACGTTATCTCCTTTACGGTAAAAATCTGAACCGATTTGACGATCCTTTGGCAAAATTAATTCATTGCCTTCGTCGTCTAAAAGAATGACTTCTCGACTTCTAATGTGGTGAACCTCTGCAGTATAAATTTCGCCTTCAAGCTCTTTAAATTGCTTGAAGATATTGGTAGAATCATGCTCGTGGATTTTTGCCACAAGGTTTTGACGTAAGGTCAAAATAGAACGACGCCCTAAATCAATCAATTTAACTTCCTCGGAAACATCTTCCCCAACTTCAAAGTCAGGTTCAATTTTTTGGGCTTCCTTTAGTTCAATTTCTTGGTTAGGATCTTCTACTTCGCCATTAGCAACCACAATACGGTTGCGCCATATCTCAAGATCGCCTTTATCTGGGTTGATGATAATATCAAAATTGTCATCAGATCCAAACTTGCGTTTTAAGGTGTTTCTAAATACCTCTTCCAGGATGACCATGAGGGTTACCCTGTCAATGAGTTTCTCATCTTTAAATTCTGAAAACGAATCAATTAATGCGATATTTTCCATAATTAATTACTTATATAGCTATGATTACTTTGGCACTTTTGTATTGGCCGTATTGAAATTCTTTTGTTTTTGTAACAGTTACCTTTCCTTTCCCAATGGGTTTTGGCTCTCGCGCCTTCCATTGAAGAATAAAAGAAGTGTCGGTGGCTTCTATTAGAGTGCCTTGCACTTGCTTGTCTTCCATGTCAACTACTTCTAGTTTACGTGTCACATTCTTTTTAAACTGTCGGGGTAGATTTAATGGGGAACCAACACCGCAAGAACTCACCTCAATCGAAAAGTCCGTTTCCTCTCTATCGAGATTGTGCTCTACCTTTCGGCTCACCTGCATGCAGGCCTCCAGGGTTACCCCTTGATCACCATCGAGTAAAACACGAATACTATTGTCCCCACCCACAGTGAGGTCAATTAAAAAGAGACTTGGATTTTCATCCAAGGCTGCTTGTACCAGTTCTTCTACTTTTTCTTTAAAATTCATCTAAAAAAAAAAGAAGACCTTAAGTCTCCCAATCGTTTTGTTTAGAATGTGATGCAAATATAGGTTATTTCAATGATTTTTTGTTTACATATTTATTTTTTTCATCTTTGTCTCACCTAATCTTATCAATCATGAACAACCTACACAAGGAGATCACGCTCTTTTTTTTGGTCTTTACTTTCCTTTTTTCTTTTGCGCAAACCACGTTAACAGGAACCATTTTAGACGATGAAGGACAACCCCTTTATGGCGCTACAGTAATCGTCAAAGATCACAATGACGGCACCCTAACGAATGCTCAGGGAGAGTATCGCCTTGATACTACCGGTAACTTCCCATTGACACTAAACGTTTCTTATGTTGGTTTTGACACCATGAGTTTCACTATCACAGATGCTACCCCACAACGCCTACAACTTTCTTTTTCCAATCGTTTTGATGAAATCATTGTATCTGCTTCGCGAAAGGCAGAAAAGCTACAAGAAGCCCCAGCAGCGGTTTCAGTCATTTCTGCACAACAAGTCACTAAATCGGGAGGGGCTATCTCTCCTATTCGTGCACTAATCAATAGTCCGGGCGTGGAATTGCAACAGCAAACGGGACAACGCATCAACATTGCCCTTCGCGGGGCCAACGGTATTTTTTCAACCAATGTTTTCCCCCTATTGGATTATCGCTCTTTAATCACCCCGGGATTGGAATATTTTGATTCGCAAAACTCCCCCATCAACCCACTGGATTTAGAACGCATAGAAGTAGTTTTAGGACCAGGTTCAGCTTTGTATGGCCCCGATGTAACCACTGGAGTTGTCCATTTTATCTCAAAAACACCCTTTAAACACCCCGGAACTTCTGCCGAAGTTATCTATGGAGAACGCAATACGTTTCGAGCGGGTATTCGCCATGCCAGCACCAATGAAAAAGAAACGTTTGGCTATAAATTTAATCTGCGTTACAGCAGTGGAAAAGACTTTACCCTAGACCCTAATGATCCTGCAGACGAGTCCATTTTAAATGACTTCAAAACCAGTATCAATCGCGCTACCATTTCTGCCCAAGGAAATGTTGACACCACTTCCCCAGGCACACCACTCTTTGACATAGATCAAGCCCAAAAAGAAGACTACTGGGCTGCACTAGCAAATGCTTCTCTCTATTTTCGTCCAGAAAATGGCATGGAAATCGTAACCGCTGGAGGGTGGAATGCAGGAACCGCTATTTTCTACAATGATTTAGGTGAAGGGCAAGCCTTTGGAAACGAATACTGGGGACAAGCCCAGTTTAATTATAAAGGATGGTTCGCCCAAAGCTATTTTATTAAAAACGATGGTGGGAATGATGAAAATCCCAATTACCTCAACCGCACAGGTTTTATCACCCCGCTGGAAAGAACGCATTATGAAGCCCAGTTACAATACAACTTTGACTGGCCCGGCTTATTCGATTCTGAATGGACCACAGGAATCGACTATAGAAATGCCACCGCTAATACCGAAAATCACGTCTATGGACGCAATGAAGATGACGATGACTACAACATTTTAGGCGGCTACCTTCAAGGAAAATTTAAACTTGAACCCACCCTTGATTTATTTCTAGCTGGACGATATGATGGATACAATTTCACTAACGAAAAAACCTTTTCCCCTAGAGCAGCATTGGTCTTTAAACCCGACGATCAACACAATATCCGTCTCACTTATAACCGCGCAGCAAATCCTATCGCCGCCTCAGATATTTATTTTGACCTTCCCACCTAGTCGTTTGGCATCTTTAATGCCTGGGTTTATGGTGCAAAAACTCCTTACAGTTTTGGGAATAACCCCGCCATTAGCTGGTTAATTCCTGGAGTGCCCACTACACCTGTTACTGCAGGTTTTCCCTTAGCTGCAGCTTTTGCAGCAGTTAATGAAACCGTAATTGAAGGAGTAACTGCACAATTAGGTCAAAACCCCCAATTTGCACCATTAATTCCTTTGGCCGAAACCATTTTAAGAACACCTGGTATAGTCCCTAATGACGCTTTTACTCCTGTTGCAACCATAGCCAATGATGGCACCCCACTTGCTCTAAAAGGTGGACAAGGCAACCTATTAAGCTTTTTGACCTCTTATGAAATAGGTTACAAAGGCGTGGTAGGAAATCGCTTTTCCTTTGGAGTGGATTTTTATTATTTTAGACGTAAAGGGGGTGCCACATTTCGGCAAATAACCCCTGTAGTAAGTATTCAGGATTTACCTGAAAACTTAGGTCAAGTGATTCAAAACAACACGCAAGATTTAATCGAACAAAGTTTAATCAATCTAGGAAGCAGCGCTGCGATAGCTGCAGCAACATCAGCGATATTGGGAGATCAACTTAATCAAGCCTATAATCAAGCTGGCGAAGGTTTTCTTCAAACGCTGGCACAAGCAGGACTTCCTTTTCATGGAATTGTTGAAATTGATGAAAATAGAGGCGCCATTCCACGCTTAACCCTGGGCTATCTATCCATCGACGACACTGTCGTCAATGAAGATTTTGGTGCCGAGTTTAACTTTAAGTTTTTTGCTACAGAAGAGTTAGGGATACAAGGAAACTACAGCTGGTTTGCCATCGATAATGATAATCCTGGGGATTCGGCTTTTCCTGCGCATAAAATGCGTTTGGGTTTTAACTACAACCCTAAAAATAAGTTTGATGCAACGCTCAATTATCAATGGGATGATGCCTTTACCTCCTTTAGCCCAGTTTTTCCAGGAAGTGTCCCAGCAAAACATTTGATTGACCTCACCCTGGGCTATCGATTGAATGAGACCCTGCGCTTTGAACTCGCAGCAGTGAACTTGCTCAACAATCGCTTTCGCGGCTTGCCAGGCTTTCCACGATTGGGAAGAACCGCTACCGGGCGACTGGTTTTGGACCTAAATTAATGCCAATTATTCCCTTAAAAAACCGTACTTTTAAGGGCTATGAATTATGAAATCACCTCCCTAGGAATATGGTTTACTAGACATGTCCCAAAATTTGTCTCTCCCTTTGAGCGATTGTTTGAAATTTTTAAAGAACTAATTACCCATACCTCAGGAGATTTTGACGAAGCCATCGATTGGTTGAGAGAACTCGACAAAGAATATCACTTGACCGACGAGGATTACACCATCGACGATTTTATCGAAGACTTATTGCAAAAATCCTATATCCAACCCAAAGGCGATGGAAAAGGAAAAGGCGACGGTATGAGCCTCACTCCAAAAACAGAGAAACTACTTAGAGAATATGCCCTCAAACAAATATTTGGGAAACTTAAAAAATCAAATAGCGGAAATCACAAAACCAAAAAATTAGGACAAGGCGAAGACAATACAGGAGAGTTTAAAGCCTATCAATTTGGGGACTCATTAGAGAAAATTGACATGACCCAAAGCATTCGAAATGCACAAATACGCTCTCTAGGGCATGAGTTTACTTTACAACACAACGATTTAGTGGTAGAAGACAGTTTCTTTAAAACTCAGATGAGTACCGTTTTGATGATCGACATAAGCCATAGTATGATACTCTATGGGGAAGATCGTATCACGCCAGCAAAGAAAGTCGCTATGGCCCTTGCAGAATTAATTACCACGAGGTATCCCAAAGACACCCTTGATATCATTGTTTTTGGAAACGACGCCTGGCCCATCTCGCTCAAAGAAGTTCCTTATCTCGAAGTAGGTCCTTTCCACACCAATACAGTTGCAGGTCTTGAACTAGCGATGGATATTCTTCGTCGCAAAAAAAACAGCAACAAGCAAATCTTTATGATTACCGACGGGAAACCCAGTTGTTTAAAATTACCTGATGGAAGCTATTATAAAAACAGTGTGGGACTGGATGACACCATCGTTGAAAAGTGCTATAACATGGCACGACAAGCAAATAAACTTCACATCCCCATTACGACCTTCATGATTGCACAAGATCCTTACCTACAGCAATTTGTTCGAACCTTTACTGAGGCAAATCGAGGAAAAGCCTTTTTCACAGGGCTAAAAGGCCTGGGCGAAATGATCTTTGAAGACTATGAAAAAAACAGAAAAAAACGCTTTGAATAAAGAAAACACTATGAGTTCACCCACAATTGCCACCCTAGGCGAATTAAAAAAAACCGACTATCAACCACAAAACATACAAGCTGAATTAGCCAAAAACCTCAGGCAAAGGCTGAGAGAAGGTGTCAAAACCTTTGACGGGTTAATCGGCTATGAAAACACCGTTATTCCCGATGTTGAACGCGCCCTTCTTTCGGGGCATAACATTAATTTACTAGGCTTGCGCGGGCAAGCCAAAACCCGCCTGGCACGTCAAATGACACAACTCCTAGACGAATGGATTCCTGTGGTAGCAGGCTCTGAAATCAACGACGACCCCCTTGACCCTATTAGCCGAGAAGCAAAAGAACTCATTCAAGAAAAAGGAGATCAAACGCCCATTACATGGCTACATCGCGATGAACGCTTTTTTGAAAAACTGGCTACCCCAGATGTTACTGTGGCAGATTTAATCGGAGATGTTGATCCCATCAAAGCAGCAAACCTTAAACTTTCTTATGCCGATGAGCGTGTAATTCACTTTGGAATGATTCCTCGTGCCCACCGCTGTATTTTTGTATTAAATGAATTACCTGACTTACAAGCGCGAATTCAAGTAGCTTTATTTTCCATTTTACAAGAAAAAGAAATTCAGATACGCGGGTTTAAGCTGCGCCTTCCCATTGCCACTCAAATTATTTTTACCGCAAACCCAGAAGATTACACTAATCGAGGAAGTATCGTAACCCCTCTCAAAGACAGAATAGGTTCACAAATTCTAACACATTACCCTCACACCCTTGAAATAGCTAAGGCCATTACAAAACAAGAGGTTAAAATGGAGAAAGAAACCGCTGCTAAAATTCACATCCCTGAACTAGCACGAGACCTGCTGGAACAAATTGGTATAGAAGCTAGAAAAAGTGACTACATCGATGGGAAAAGTGGCGTGAGTGCTCGCATGAGTATCACTGCCCTTGAAAATCTGATCTCTACTGCAGAACGCAGACTATTGATCAATGGTGAACAACACACCTGTATTCGTATGTCTGACTTTTTAGGGATTATACCAGCCATTAACGGGAAAGTAGAATTGGTCTATGAAGGGGAACAAGAAGGCGCAGAACAAATCTCTTATCATTTAATCTCTCAAGCTTGTAAAACACTGTTTCCCTCCTATTTCCCCGAAATAAAAAAGCTAGAAAAAGAGGAAGAAGAAGGACCTTATGACAAACTTTTAGGCTGGTTTATTAGTAACAACGAGCTTTTTCTTGAAGACACCCTCGACAATGGCCTCTATCAGGATTCCCTCGAAAATCTACCCGATATTAAAAACATCATCAAAACCCATCAACCCGATTGTGCGGAGAATGAACTTCACTTCATGATGGAGTTCCTTTTATGGGGACTAGAAGCGAATAAACGCATCAATAAATATCGCGCACTAGAAGGCTTTGAGTTTAAAGATTCCTTAGGAAATTATATCAATGGATTATAAGAATAGAAAAAAGAACCTTATGCTAGCTTTGAGCCTAGGTCTAATCAAAAAAGCAGTGCTTTTTTGTTACATTTTTGGATGCTTTTAGAGCGAATTTATCGCATCATTTCAATAGTAGTATTCCCTAGTACAGCTAAAGTTTGATCCCGCACTTGCTCAAAAACAGGCTTAATGGTGCAAGTTTTTTCATCGCACTCGTCACAAGGAGCATAATAATTCAATGACACACAGGGCAATAGAGCAATGGGGCCATCCATCATTCGCATTAAATCTACCAGCTTTATTTCAGAGGGCTTTTTTAATAACCTATACCCCCCTGTTTTTCCTCGTTTACTTTGTAACAATTGAAAATTTCGTAATTCACGTAAAATCGTTTCTAAAAATTTATGGGGAATCTGTTCTTTTTCAGAAATTTCTGTAGAGAAAATAGAACGATCCTCGGCTTGATTATCGGCGAGATAAAGCAACGCTTTGATGGCATATTTACACTTTTTTGATATCATGCTGTTCGAGGTTTTTCGGTTCAAATATAGGGGAATTTAAATTTATAACATTTAATCCCTATAATGTTTATAGGTTTTATTTGTTAATTTGATTTTACTCCTGTAAATTTGCCCCATCTTAAAATTTAATCATGGGAGAGTTTAACTTTACAACCAAGGCCCTTCACGCTGGGCATGAAACCGACAAAACACAAGGAACTCGTGCAGTTCCCATCTATCAATCCACGGCCTATGTCTTTGACAGTGCCGAACACGCTGCCAACTTATTTTCTTTGGCCGAGCCTGGATACATCTACACCCGTCTAAACAATCCTACAAACGATGTTTTAGAACAACGTTTAGCGGCCTTAGAGGGAGGAATCGCAGCAGTGTCAACGGCGTCTGGAACTTCAGCTATTGCCACAACGCTCATGGTGTTATTAAAAGCTGGGGATCATATTGTTGCTTCAAATAGTTTATATGGTGGAACCTATAACCTATTAAATGTTACCCTACCGCGTTTAGGGATCACAACAACATTTGTGGACCCAGATGATCCAGCAAACTTTGAAGCAGCGGTACAGGACAATACCCGTGCTTTTTTCGCAGAATCCCTTGGGAATCCTAAACTAGATGTACTCGATCTTAAAGCAATTTCAGGCTTCGCCAAAAAAGCCAACGTCCCCTTTATCGTCGATAATACCGTTGCAACTCCAGCGCTTCTCAACCCGATTGAACATGGGGCGAATATTGTTATCCATTCCTTGACAAAATTCATCAATGGAAATGGAACAGCTATGGGAGGGGTAATCATTGATGCAGGAACATTTGATTATGGGAATGGACTCTTCCCCGAATTCACAGAACCCTCTGCTGGTTATCACGGACTTGTTTATCATGAAGCATTAGGCCCAGCTGCCTTTATCGCTAAAGTTAGAATCGAAGGCTTACGGGACTTTGGTGCTGCCCTAAGTCCTTTCAATGGATTTCAAATCCTTCAAGGCCTAGAAACATTAAGTGTGCGTATGCAGCAACATTCAAAAGGCGCCTTGGCCATTGCCACTTGGTTAGATCAGCAAGAAGAAGTAGCCTGGGTAAATTACCCTGGATTATCATCGAGTAAATACAATCAAATTGCAAAAGAATACTTACCCAAAGGACAAGGTGGAATTGTAACCTTTGGTTTAAAAGGAGGTTTTGATGCGGCTAAAAAAGTAGCCGATGAAACAAAGATTTTCTCTCTCCTAGCAAATATCGGTGATTCAAAATCCCTTATTATCCATCCAGCAAGCACCACCCACCAGCAATTGAATGAAGCCGCTCAAAAAGAAACGGGTGTGACGAATGATCTAGTTCGCCTTTCCATTGGACTAGAAGACATCGAGGATTTAAAAGCCGATTTAAAGCAGGCCTTTTAGTAAAATCGATGAACTATTCATCAATAGAAGGTCAATAAATATTTAGTTTCTTTTCCTTCAGTAATTTAAAAAACCACCCTCGGGGTGGTTTTTTTCTTAAACCCTAGGGGAAGTGATCAAGAGTTACGAACTTTGTGCTTTGAAAAAGAACTATGATCAAGACAGATATCATCATCATCGGGGCAGGTCCTGTAGGTTTATTTGCCGTATTTGAAGCTGGTTTAATGCAGCTCAAATGCCACCTCATCGATGCCATCCCACAAGCAGGAGGACAACTCACCGAAATTTATCCGAAAAAACCCATTTATGATATCCCGGGTTATCCCAGTGTTTTGGCGGGAGAACTCATCGATAATTTGATGGAACAAGCGGCGCCTTTTAAGCCTGGATTTACCCTTGGGGAACGAGCAGAAACCATAACCAAACAAGAAGACGGTAGTTTTATTGTAACCACCAGTGAAGGAGCACAACACCATGCCCCTGTAGTAATGATTGCTGGTGGTCTGGGGAGTTTTGAACCCCGTAAACCCAAAATTGAAGCATTAGCCCGTTTTGAAAAGAAAGGCGTTGAATACATGGTCAAAGAGCCCGAGGCATTCATCGGAAAAAAAATCTTTATTTCCGGCGGAGGAGATTCGGCACTAGACTGGGCAATCTATTTTGCCGAACACAACAACAGCCCTGTGGGACTTGTCCACAGAAGCGAGTCTTTTCGAGCGCACAAAGACTCGGTAGAAAAAGCGTACCAACTTCAAAAAGAAGGAAAAATCAACTTTTATACCCATGCCGAAGTGGTTGATTTAAAAGGGGGAGATCAACTCACGGCCATTGAAATAAAACAAAAAGATCAGTCCAATTCCATCGTTGAAGTGGACACTTGGCTCCCACTCTTTGGTCTTTCGCCTAAATTAGGTCCTATTGCAAATTGGGGATTGGAAATTGAAAAAAATGCCATCAAGGTGGACAATACCCTGGACTATCAAACGAATGTTCCTGGAATTTTCGCCATTGGCGATGTAAATACCTATCCCGGGAAGTTAAAACTAATTCTTTGTGGTTTTCACGAAGCGACTTTGGCCGTACAAACGGCCTACAAAATCATTCATCCTGAAAAACGTTTTACCTTAAAATATACCACGGTTCAAGGGGTAAAAGGCTTTGAATAACAGCATTTATAGGCATTAAAATAGTGCAATTTCATGCAAAGGAACGTACTTTTGCAGTGGTCTATTTGACCCCATAAAAATGAGAAAAAGCGTAGTTTTCCTTTTCTTGCTCACTGCCCTCAAGGGGTGGGGGCAATTGAGCGGATATGTAAGTGACGGTGAACAACCCATTGCAGGGGCGACTGCTTTTATCCCTTCAATCAACAAGGGGGTTGTAACTAATCTTGCAGGAGTGTTTCAACTCAATGAATTGCCAAAAGGGACTTACCCACTAGTGATTTCCTATGTAGGATTTTTACCAAAGAAGATCATGGTAACAATCACAGGAAACACCTTAGATCTAGGCGAATTGACTCTCCTGCCTGATTATTCCCTAGAGGAAGTGGTTATCTCGGGAAATTTAAAACCCGTCAACCGATTAGAAAGCACCATTCCCGTGGAGGTTTACTCTCCACAATTTTTACAACAAAATCCTAGTCCCAGTCTTTTTGAAGGGATACAATACATCAATGGCATACGCCCACAAATCAATTGTTCGGTTTGCAATACGGGAGACATCCACATCAATGGGCTGGAAGGTCCTTACACCTTTGTTTTAATTGATGGAATGCCTATTGTGAGTAGTCTTGCCAGTGTGTATGGACTCAATGGAATTCCACCCGGGATGATAGAAAAAATTGAGGTCATTAAGGGTCCCGCCGGGACATTATATGGAAGTCAAGCGGTGGGTGGATTAATCAATGTGATTACAAAACTACCCGAATATAGTCCGCGTTTTTTTAGTGATGTATATGGCACCTCGTGGCAGGAATTTAATGCCGACCTAGGCTTCTCGGGAAAGATCAATCAAAAAATTAATTTTCTTTCGGGAATTAACGCTTTTGTATATGAAAATCCCATCGATAATAACAACGATAATTTTACCGATGTTACCCAGCAAAAACGCTTTTCCCTATTTCAAAAATTTCAATGGCAAGATACTGCCAAAAGGAAAGGGTCTCTTGCCCTTCGCTATCTCTTTGAAGATCGCTGGGGAGGAGAACTCGACTGGACCACAAAAAATCGCGGAGGAAATGAAATCTATGGTGAAAGTATTTACACCAAACGCTTTGAAATTATCGGTTCACAAAGCATAAATAAATACTGGGAATTTCAATACTCTTATACCGATCATAATCAAGATTCCTTTTATGGAACCATGCCATTTAACGCCAAAGAACGCATAGGTTTTTTACAAGGAATCTGGCGAAAGACTATCGGGAAACATCACTGGCTAGGGGGAATTAGTTCGCGCTATAACTGGTATGACGATACTACCCCAGCAACGGCTTTTCTAGAAGAAAACAAACCAAATCAATACTGGCTTCCTGGCGTCTTTGTGGAAGATGAAATCGGCATAAAAGAAAATCAAAACGTTCTTTTAGGGATTCGCATAGACCATCATCCCGACCATGGTTTCATTACCACCCCTCGAATGGGATATAAAATCAATCTTGATCAACAAACGCTAGTACGACTCAATTTAGGAAGTGGGTTTCGCGTTGTGAATATTTTCACAGAAGATCATGCCGCATTAAGCGGCGCAAGAGATTTAGTCATTGAAGGGAACTTGGCTCCAGAACAATCTTATAACATCAACCTCAACTTTTATAAAAAAATTTACCGCAACAGTGGCTGGATTTATGGGCTTGAAGCAGCGCTTTGGCACACCTATTTTACCAATCAAATCCTCCCCGATTATGATTCAAATCCTACTCAAATTCGTTATGAAAATCTTGATGGACATGGGGTTTCACAGGGTGGAAGTCTAAATTTTGAAGCAAATTATGGTTCCTTTCGCGCGCAATTAGGTGCTACTCTATTAGATGTATTCACCCAGGAAAACAATGCGCAAATACGTCCTGTATTTACAGAGGAATGGTCGGCGACATGGGCTATTTCTACTCCTCTATGGAATGAAAAATTACGTTTGGACTATACTGGAAACCTTTATGGACCCATGCGGCTACCCCTTTTAGGAGCACTAGATCCACGGGAAAAGTTCTCTCCCATCTGGAGTATTCAAAATCTTAAATTAAGCTATCAAAAAGACAATGACTGGAATGTCTTTATGGGCATTAAAAATCTACTCGACTGGACTCCAGCAAAAAACAATCCCTTTTTAATTGCGCGAAGTCAAGATCCCTTTGATCGCCAGGTAAGCTATACTGCAACAGGAGAAATTCAAGCAACGCCTAGTAATCCATATGCCCTTAGTTTTGACCCTTCCTATATTTATGCTTCTAACCAAGGAATTCGTTTTTTTATAGGACTCAATTATTCTCTAGCAAAATGAAAGCAGCCTCCCTTAACGTCTTTGGCGAAGCATTAATGATATGCGGTACTGCTCCTATGACTGGGGCTTTCCGCAATGGGTGTTGTGATACGGGACCCTTTGATATGGGAACCCACACTGTTTGTGCCCTGGTAAGCGATGCCTTTTTACAGTTTTCAAAAAGTAAAGGCAATGACCTTACCCGTGCATATCCCGAATACAACTTCCCTGGTTTAAAAGAAGGAGATTATTGGTGCCTTTGTGTTAGTCGATGGCTAGAAGCCTACCGTGCAGGTGTTGCCCCAAAAATCAAACTTGCCGCCACCCATCAAAAAACACTCGACGTTGTTTCCATGGATGTATTGCGTAGCTTTGCCCTTGACGATGTTTGATATTTTATTAATTTTTTCGGCGCTTTCATTTATCTTTTTTGGGATGGGTTGTCTATTAAGCCCCCGTTTAAAGGAAGAATTTCAACGCTATGGTATCCCTCGATTTAGGGTCTTGACTGGCTACCTACAATTGTGTGGAGCTGGAGGAATCTTACTGGGGTTTTACGAACCTTTTCTCCAACTTATTAGCACTTTTGGCTTGGCATTATTAATGCTATTTGGTCTTGGGGTTCGCATCAAAATAAAAGATTCTTTTTGGCAAAGTTTCCCCGCACTGTTTTATTGCCTCTTAAACGGTGTTCTTTTCTGGCTCCTATTAAAACTTTAACGAATCCTTGGGAAAACATTATCAGGGCTTTAACAGCTTGAAAAAGGATAGTACTGTACTTTTATCTCATAATTTTCATGTACTAGTTGATAATTTTGGTTAACAAAACCCCCAGCATGTCCCCAAAACTGCTGGGGGTTGTTATTTTTGTAAAAAAAATAAGATGGCAAAACGAAGCCCTCAACCCGATGAGATTGACTTGCATGGACTGCGTCACAAACCTGCTTTAGCTTTAGTTCGGGAAACTTTAGCGAAAAGAGAAAATCAACAAGGTTCGTTTTCACTCACCATCATTACAGGGAATTCTACTGTACTACAAGAACGTATTTTTACTGAAATATTGGAGGAAACACACTATACCTATTACATCCCTTCCTGGAATCTAGGGCAAATTATTGTAGAAAATATGGCGTTGTAATTGCCCACAATGCTTATCTTCCCTATATGAAATACGCAAAAATTCTGGGGTTCTTTCTCCTTCTCTTCCACTTCTATCTTTTTTTTGAAACCTTTTTTTGGCAGGGACCAGCTATGCCTTCTTGGCGTTTTATCCTAGGAATAATAGGTGCTGTAGCAGGAATGGGAGCTGGTGGTTATTTGATTAATTCTAAGGTCCACTAAAATGCAAAAACTGGTCTTTTTCCTCTCCCTTGCTGGTTTATTCATAGGGTGTCAAAAAAGGCCTTCGGCCAAAGAAATCATTGAACAATCCATTCAAGCACACGGTTTTTCCCTTCAAAAGAAACCACTGTCATACACTAAAACAACACAATTATTTTTTCCAGATGGGCAACTTGAAAAAACCCTTGAACAACGGCATCACATCACCTGGAAACCTTTTACCTATTCCATTCGTGAAAATAGTCCCAAAGGAGTAATCCTTACGCAATATCAAAAAGAGGGATATTCCCGCAGCATCAATGGAGTAAAATTAACTGATGAATCGATTGCCTCAAAGGCAAAAGAGGCCATCAATACAGCCTACTTTGTTTTTTGGCAACCTGCAAAACTCAATGATCCCAAAGCGGTTAAAAAATACCTGGGACAGCGCGAAATCCAAAAAAATCTAATCGCAGAAGCAGTAGAAGTCTTTTATCCCGAAAGTCCCTCTTCCGATCGATGGATTTTTTACTTTGATCCAATAACAAAACTCAATGTTGGGTATAGTGTAGAACACAAAGGACGATGGAGTTTAATTTTAAATGATGCTTTTTACCTTGAGCATCAACCCATCTTGATAAAAGAACGACGTAGTTTTTTTATCGATAGTGTTGCTAATACCCAAATCCTACGAGCTGCCTACAGGTATGACCTGGACCAATAATTATTCTTGTTGTTGCAGTTCTTTAATGTACTGGGTCAATAGCGCGAGCCCTTCTTCATGAACAATTGAGCGACCTATTTCTGGCATGCGTATCGCAGGGTCATTACTCCCCACACGATAGATAAAAATCGATTCTTCTGGTTTTCCTGGAACAATATCATATTGAAAATCCCCTGAACCTTTTCCAGCAGCAATAGGAGGTTTTAATACCCCTCGCTTTCGTTGATTTTTTTGATGATAATCTAAATATAATCCAGAATTTTTAGCACTTCCTTGCGCTGAGTGGCAATGGGCGCAGTTTGCGTCTAAATAGGCCTTTGCGCGCTGCTCCACACTGGCATTAGTAACATTATTCCATACCGGCATGGGATCATACTGTGCCGCTGTAGTAAAGTTGTTCAACAGTCCTTCTTGTTTGAAATAATCGAGTTGATTGATGGATTTTTGTAGGGCGAGATAGCGTTGATTGAGTTGCGCAGCAGTCATCCCAATAGGACTAATTGTATTGTCCCTATTATGGCAATTATTACATTGGTTCAAATTAGGCACAACATAGTCCACATTTTTTGTTTCCCCTTTGTGATTTATCCAACGTACAGGAATATTTTTCCCTACATAATTCAACTCAGCATCGGTTTGCTGGTCGTTCCAAACATAGTTTAAGGGTTTCCACCCTTTTTCTTCTTTAATCAATAAACGGGTTTCGAGGATTCTTCTGGGAGAATTTTCGCTTTGTTCATTCTCTTGATAAAAGAAATTCTTGATTAAAACAGCTCCCGTTTCAAAGGAAAAAGGACCGTTCTCTTTAAACTGCATTCGCTTTCCTTGAGGAAGGTAAATAAAACGTGCTTTTTGAGCGTAATTAGAAAATAAGGGGGTGTTAATGGCATAAGGATAAACTCCAGCGGCCGGACTTAGCTTTTTAAGCTCCCCAGAAAAAAAAGCATAGGCGGAGAGTAATTTAGGATCATTTGTTTCGATGGTATTCTTTATAAGCGTGGCACTTGCCTTCCGCGCCTTTGGCGCAATGCGTTTATCCTTTTTTGTACTACATGCACAGCACAATAAATAACAAGACAATACTAGTCTTACTCCATCAATCCACTTCATATCACACTAATTGAGAATACAATCAAAAGGGCTTTGATCGTTTGTAAAGCCTTCAAAATCATGAGCTGCATCGAGATAAACAAAAGAAGCCGCTCCATTATTTTGAATGCATAGTTTGTGTTCATCGTCCTGTAAAGAGGCTTCTGGTGGTAGAATACCGTCATAGACAATGTCTGGGATGTTCCCACTATTTTTTATTAACCAAAGGAGGCCAAAGTCATTCGAAAAAGTAGGTAACCAGTTGTTATTAGAAAAACGATTATCACGCACATCAACTCGTCCAGGAAAGGGATTATAGGCTTTATCTTCTTGATAACTTCCTTCAATTGCGCGTAAACCTCTTGCTTCGGCCTCGGCGCTTATTGCTGGATTTCTTTGTTCGTCTTGATCGGCAGCAAAAATTTCATAGGAAACAATGCACAGGTTGACCGTTTTGTGATTTTCAACCACATTGTGGTGAAATTGTACATCTTTTGTCGCCATTATTATCACTCCAGCCCCTTTTGGGACAGCACTTACTATCGAGCCTTTAACCGCAAAATTTGTTAGGTTGTTATTGTAGATTTTATTGTCATAAGCATTGACGTGCCCTCCATATAAGGTGAGTTCTGGTAAATTGAAAATGAGCAAGCCACTGGTATTTTCAAAAGCTTCATTTCCATAGATTTCAACATTGGTGGAATTTTCACTCTCAATCCCGGCAACGTTATAGTAAGCTTTATTGTTACGAATGATTACTCCCTTTGATTGTCCTACATATATCCCTGCATCGGATGAACCAATGGCTTCGCATTCTTCTATCAAAACATTTGTCGATAGAACGGGATAGAGGGCATAAGCTCCATTTTGAACGGATACTTCTCCTGTCCAAGCAGAACGAATACGACGCATCACCACACTATCGGACTCACTAATTTTTAAATTATCTCCTAGGGCATCTTCAATGGCAAAATCTTCAAGGATGATGTTTTTACTGTTGGTGATTTTAATTCCTTCGGCTCCAGAGCGTTGCCCTTTAAACGAGAGTACTGTTTTATCCATTCCTTTCCCTCGAATGGTCAACTGGGTTTTGTTGTCTAAACTCAAGGACTGAGAAAACAGGAAATGACCTTCGGGTAATTCGATAACAGAACTGTCTTTGGCTAAAATAAATTGCTCGACCAGTTCGTCTTCTAGATCAATGTAATCCCGTTCTGGGGTGTAGGCGGGTAATTTTTCGCGTTGACTGTAATAGACCACCGCAATGATCAAGGCTAACAGAAGAAAAAGACGTGCTTTTTTCATGCTAATTAAGTTTAATTCAATCAGTAAAATACGGAATTTTTATTTGCGGCAGGAGAGGAAAAAAGAAAACCCTCAATTTCTTGAGGGTTTGTGTTGGCCCACTAGGGCTCGAACCTAGACTCTTCTGAACCAAAATCAGACGTGTTGCCAGTTACACCATGGGCCAATTGCGGGGCAAATTTAAACTATTTCTATGACTTTCCAAACCATTTTTATGCGTTTTAAGTTAGTGATGCTTCAGCTTCCAAAAAGTGATTTCTCTTCGGTGGGTAAAGCCCAGCTTTTCGTATAAGCCTATGGCAGGGCGATTTGTTTTTACAACGTGTAAATAGGGGATTTTCCCTTCTTGAAAGACTAAATCGGTGGTGTGTTTAATCAATCCTTTGGCATAGCCATTCCCAGTATAATCGGGATGAGTTACAATGGCGCTAATTTCTGTATACTGGTTCATTCTCATTCGCTCGCCGGTCACAGCGACCAATTGATTGTTTTTGTATATCCCAAAATAACGACCCATTTCGGCAGTTTTTGATTTAAAATACCCGGGTTGAACTAGGTTAACTAGGTCAAATAAAGCCTTGTGTTGTTCCTTGCTCACCAACGGAACAATCGATTCATATGAGTTGAAATCAAAAGGCTGAGTTAAAATCATTTGAGAACAAACGACTTCTTTCTCTATTGTAATACCCGAAGGAATAGAAGGAGCTTCTCCTACCACAAAAAAGGAAGGGGCTTTTTTTGCATAGGCAAGGAGCCCTTCTGGCATAAAAGATGGATTGATACTCCCGCCAAAAGCGCAATAAATAGGATCATAAAAAACAACTCCTTTATAGGTAATTGCTTTTGACTGGTGGGTTTCATTTAACGAATGAAACACAGGGTTATCAAGTGGGTGGTGCTGTGAATTCAAATCGAGTACAAGTGGGTAAATTATTTCTGTTTCAAGATAGGAATATTCTCAACTGTAATAAAAATGCGCGCTTGATTTATAATGTTATTTGATCTTGTTCTACATCAATTATTTTCGTTTAGTTTTACCAAAAAAAATGATTCAACTTATTGTAACAGGGGGTACGTTTGATAAAACTTATGATCACATCAAGGGGGAATTGTATTTTGAACACACCCATATTCCTAAAATGCTAGAGCGTAGTCGCTGTAAATTACCGGTTCATGTCACGCCATTATTATTAAAAGATAGCCTCTCTTTTACCGAGGAGGACCTGCTTTTGATTGAAAAAGCCTGCAGCACAACAAGTGCTAAATCCATCGTTATTACCCACGGCACCGACACCATGGTCAACACGGCGCAGCGACTGGCAAAACTCAAACTCGACAAGACCATTGTGTTAACAGGTGCAATGATTCCCTATGCCTTTGGGAGTTCATCGGATGGTTTTTTTAACTTGGGTTGTGCGCTTTCTTTTTCACAAACACTTGCGGCCAACGTGTACATCACCATGCAAGGACAATATTTTTTATGGAATGAAGTCCAAAAAAACACTGATTTAGGTCTTTTTGAACAACTTTAATTTGAGCTTAATGGAAGTGTTAAATCCCAAAAAATTAATTTTAGAATACGTATTTTCGTGAGCACTAAGGTTACCCTATGACAGCAAAACAACTCACCTTTTGGAATCGCATCGTTGCGACCGAAGTATTTTTGATCGCCTTATTCACCTTTGGGTTAACCGTAGAGCCCACGGCAAGTTTTTGGGATGCTGGCGAGTACATTGCCACTTCGGCAAAATTACAAGTGGGGCACCCCCCTGGAGCACCTTTTTTCCAAATGATGGGTGCATTCTTTGCCCTATTTGCCACTGGACCCGAAAAAATTGCACTCATGGTCAATTTAATGTCGGTTTTTTCAAGTGCATTTACAGTTTTGTTTCTCTATTTGACCTTAACGCTTTTATTGCGAAAGCTTCCTGCTTTTAACGAAATTAAAAACGAAAAAGAAGCGATTGGTTATTTTGGAAGTGCGGCAGTAGGGGCGTTAGCTTTTTGCTTTTCCGATAGTTTTTGGTTCAATGCAGTAGAAGCAGAAGTATATGCCATGGCCACCTGTATCTTAGCTGCATTATTCTGGATGGCCTTGCGCTGGGAACGAGAAATGAATACTCCTCGAGGAGATCGATGGCTCTTATTAATCGCTTTTGTGATAGGACTTTCCTTTGGGGTACACTTTATGGGACTTTTGACCATTCCCGCCATAGGAATGCTTTATTTTTTCAAAAATACCGAAAAGGTTACGGTCAAGAATTTCTTGATCGCAAATGTTGTATCGGTTGCGATTCTCTTGTTTATTTTCAAATTATTACTTCCATCTACCCTTGCCTTATTTAGTAAAATGGAGGTATTTTTTGTCAATCAGGTCAATCTTCCGTTTAATAGTGGTACCATCATTACTGGGGTTTTATTTATTGTCTTCTTTTACTATAGTTTGCGTTTCACACGAACAAAAAACTATGTGAACCTCAATACGGGAATATTATGTATTCTCTTTGTATTACTTGGTTTTTCGTCTTGGATTATGTTACCCATTCGCGCAAACGCCAATACAGTAATCAATGAAAATTCACCTTCAGATGCACGTCAATTATTAGCCTATTATAATTTAGAACAATACCCAGAAACAAAATTATTCTTTGGCCCAATGTTCTCTGATATGTATGCTGGACAAGATGAATTTGAACCCTACATTGATGATAAACCAAAATACGAGCGAGACGAAAAAACAGGACGCTATGTCATTGTAAATCATTGGGAAAAAGCACGAATTAATTCCAACAGTAAGCACAAAGGATTTCTCCCCCGATTATGGAGCCCCGAGCATGCCGAGAATTACATCAATTTTACAGGGCCACTCGAGTTTTCCATTCGTCCAGAGTACCGTGGAAGTGAAGAACTCTATCAACGCATTGCTGAATTTCGTCAAGAAGCTGCCGAAGGTGCATTAACAGGTGAAGACTACCATCGTTTTTACAAATCCATGGCACGCTATATCACGATTGAAAAGCCCAGTTTCTTTGCTAATCTTTATTATTTTTTCACCTATCAAGTCGATTATATGTACGTGCGCTATTTCCTATGGAATTTTGTGGGTAGACAAGATGATGTACAGGGGAAATACGATATTTTACACGGGAATTGGATCAGTGGAATTCCATTTATTGACGCCATTCGCTTAGGGAACCAAAACGCCATTAGCGATGATGCTAAAAATAACAAAGCCCGAAACACTTATTTCTTTTTACCCCTCATCCTAGGACTTTTAGGGGTCTTATTTTTGTACCAACAGGACAAGAAAAAATTCTGGGTGCTATTACTCTTTTTCTTGTTTACAGGGCTAGCGTTAAAAGTGTACCTCAACGAACGTCCCTTTGAACCACGAGAACGCGACTATGCCTTAGTAGGATCATTTTATGTCTTTGCCATTTGGATAGGGATGGGAGCCTTTTACCTAGCAACAGAACTAAAAAAAATATGGAATAATCAATGGGCAAAACCCATTACTGTTGCCATTTGTTTACTCGCTGTTCCCTTTTTAATGGCATACCAAAACTGGGACGATCACGATCGCTCTGGACGTTATACCGCACAATCGGTAGCAAAATCCTACTTGACTTCCATTCAAGAAGACAAAGGAGCCATGATTTTCACTATAGGGGATAATGACACCTTTGCCCTGTGGTATGCCCAAGATATCGAGGGCTATCGCACCGATGTTCGACCCATCAATACTAGCTTACTGGCCACCGATTGGTACATCGATCAAATGAAACGTAAAACCTATAAAAGTGATCCCATTCCTTCTCAACTCACCCATGATAAATACGCTTATGGCATTCGGGATTACATTAAATATGAACCCCTCGCCGATTCCTTGCGATGGGACATCAAAGACTTTATGAACTGGGTAGAAAGTGATGATCCCAGAACAAAGTACAAAAGTCTCATTGCACAGTCTGGAGGAGATCCCAGTGTGTATCCCATGGGAACACAAGAAATGATTTTTTACCCTACAAACAAGATTAGGGTTCCCGTTAATGTAGAAAATGTCATCAAGAGTGGTGTCGTCAAAGAAAAAGATCGCGATCAAATCGTTCCCTACATAGACATCGATCTACCCAGAGGTGGATTGTATAAAAACCAACTCATGATGCTTGACATTTTAGCTAATAATGACTGGCAGCGCCCCATTTATTTTACTGGTGGGAGTTATGCAGAAAGCGAATACATGTGGATGAAAGAATACCTTCAATTAGAAGGACTGGTCTATAAATTAGTTCCCATCAAAACTCCACTCAATCCCATCAATCCTTATGTCATGGGGAGAGTCGATGCAGAGTTAATGTACACTATTGTCAAACAATGGGAATGGGGAAATGCCAACAGTCCAGACATCTACCACGATCCCGAAACACGTAAAAACAGCATCTCCTACCGCAGTAATATGGTGCGTCTTGCTGAGGTGTTGATCGATGAAAATAAAGTTGAAAAAGCAGAAGAAATCTTGGATTTAGCTTTGGAAAAAATGCCCATTGACTACTTTGGTTACTACAGTTTGCTCACCCCTTTTGTGGAAAGTTATTACCGTATAGATAAAAAAGAAAAAGCACGAAAAGTAGTAGAAGCTGTCGCAAAAAAGCACCAAAATCAACTGGACTATTTCAACAGTCTTTCTCTCGACCTGCGCTATGAATTAGGCGAAGAAATTCTCACCGAAGTAGAACGCTATCGCGCCCTGGTTGAAGCAGTCTTAGACAATAAGGATACAGAGAAATTAAGTGAATACATTCAAAACTTTAGACGTTATAGTCGCGCCTTTGCTTTCTTATATGGAGAATACGACTACTATACCGCAATGGAGGATTTTATCGAGGGACTTTACCTTGCAGGAGAGAAAGAGGAGGCGAGAGCCCTCGCCAAAAAAATTGGGGATGTTTATGACAACAGACTTGAAATAATCCAAGGCTTTGAACCAGAACGACAACTCCAGCTACGCGATAGAATCATGGAAGAAATCAACGGTTATAGAAGGGTGCTGCTTTATGTCAATTTATATGACGATGAGCAAGAACGCGATAGCCTAGAGAATAAAATTTACAGTAGAATAAAAGACCTGGTCATTTTTGAGGACCTTATCGAAAACTAGTTGACGTATTCGTTCATCAAACTAATTAAGGTATTTGCATCTTGTTCGCCACTTTGGCGCCATACCATTTCTCCTAATTTGTAAATCATCAGGGTAGGAATTACTTTAACTCGTAATGCATCAACCAGCTTTGGGTTTTTTGCCATATTGATTTTAATCACTTTTCCTTGATCTCCTATGGCTGCTGCCACATCTCTAAGGGTGTGATTGAACTCCTCTTTAAGCTCTTCTAATTCTTCGAAAAAAACCAAAAGAAGGGGAGCATTCCCGTCCACTAATTCACCAAATTTAGACATGCTAATTGTATTTTACATCAGTTGTTTACACTGCGAAGTTAGGATATTTTCTTTAAACTTCTTTGCTAGAGCGTTTTAAGGTGATGACCGTAATCTCTGGCCATATCCCCACTCTTCCTGGATAACCTAAAAATCCGAAGCCTCGATTGACATTTAGCCATTCCTTCTTTTCTTGATATAAGCCCGCCCATTGCTTGTATCGCCACTTTACAGGGCTCCATTTTATCCAGCCTGGGATTTCAATTCCAAACTGCATTCCATGCGTATGGCCACTCAAGGTGAGATGGAATGTAAAAGGATGGGGTTGTACTTTTGCTTCCCAGTGAGAAGGATCATGTGACATTAAAACTTTAAAATCGTTTGCTTCAACGTGAGCGACTGCCTTTTCTAGGTCTCCTTTCTTTTTAAAGCCACCTTTCCCCCAGTTCTCTACTCCCACTAGGGCTATTCGCTCGCCATCCTTTTCTATAAAATGCGTTTCGTTGCGTAAAAGCCTAAAACCCATCGCTTCTTGAAGATCGAATAACTGCTGTAAATTCGCCTCTTTTTCTGCTTTTGAAGGCCAGTTGACATAATCCCCATAATCATGATTCCCCAGGACAGAAAACACTCCTTTCGATGCGTTTAATCGACCAAAGGCTTCTTTCCACGGCAATAACTCATCGGCTTTATTATTGACGATATCACCGGTAAAAAGTATAACATCAGACTGTTGTTGATTGATCAAATCAATCCCATAATTCACCTTTTCTGCATTGTCAAAACTCCCAGAATGAATGTCAGAGATTTGTGTTAAAGTAAAACCGTCAAAAGCGTGAGGTAAATCATCAAACTCCAGGGCATAATGTAAAACTTTATAGTTGTACTTGCCTTTAAACATCCCAATCAACAAAGACGCAAATGGAATCGCTGCTATCCCTAGGGCAAGTTGTGAAATAAACTTACGGCGACTGGGAAAATAACCTCCTTCTCCGCCTTCAACGAAAAAACGAAAAATCGCCTGAGGTAAACGAATCAAATCTTCAAAGGCTAAAAAAAGTACGAGCAACAATTGAAAAACCATTAGCGAAAGAAATAAGCCCAAGGAAAAACTAATTCCTGGGGTCCAGCCAGTAGAACGATCATAACCCACCGTAAAGTACATGAAGTTCCCAAAAATAAGGGCAATAATTACTACATACCCTATGGTTACAGGACGGCTAAAACCAACCGTCTTTATCGCTTGAAATGCATACCATTGCAGGAGACCAAAAAAGGAAAGAAAAAACAACCAACGTAAAAGCATCTTACTTCATTTTATTTGCTAATTCCATGGCTTTACTATCCGATAAGCTCGCCACAAAACAACTTGCATTTAATACCGTTTTATACAATGAATCCTCAACGAGAGGAGTCCCTTTTGGGATCAAACGTAAAACCAATTGATCATAAGCGTTACTCGTCCCTTTAAATTGATTGATTGCAGCGGTACAAAAGGAAGAAAGCAAGGTTGAGATCACTTTGTACCCCACGATTTCTTTGTGTAATACTTCTTCAGAACGATAAACCTTGTCCACACTAATGGCAATAATATCATCCATTTGAGCTTTATACTTGCTTTTGTCTAATAAAGCATGAGCAAAAGTCCCTGCGAGTATTTCTTGTTCGTGTTTTAAAAAGAGCTGTACTGCATCTAAAATTAGGCTATTAATGGCCAAAGAACGCAGGTAGCTCATCCGCTGGGAGGTGAATTGAAGACGGGCATACTTTTCAGTATCCATTTTGTCTTTCACAAGTTTAATAAGGTATTCTAGTGCATAATCTTCAGAGATCCATCCTAGATTGATCCCATCTTCAAAATCGATAATCGTGTAGCAAATATCATCTGCTGCTTCAACTAAATAAGCTAAAGGATGACGATGCGTACGCCCTTGACTCGTAAGTCCCATTTCTTCTGCAAGACTGGTAAAAAAAGTTTGCTGTGATTGAAAATAGCCGAACTTTTTATCGGCTACATGAGGGGTGGGTCGATAAGGTAGTGAGGCCTTTGGATACTTCATGTAGGCGCCTAGCGTGGCATAACTAATCCTGAGCCCACCGGGTGCTCCAGGCTGGGATTCGGTCAAAAGTTTAAACCCGTTTGCATTGCCTTCGAATTGGCAAAGATCGGCGTATTCCTCGGGACTTAATTCTTCCTTTAATGCCTTTCCTTCACCTGTTTCAAAATAATGACCAATGGCCTTTTCTCCACTATGCCCAAAGGGAGGATTCCCTATATCATGCGCTAATGCAGCAGCAGCTACTATGGCCCCAAAATCATTTGGCTGGTAGCCATGCACCTCCTTAAGATGTGGATGGCGTTTTAAAATTTCTTTTCCTGCTAGTCTCCCCAGACTACGTGCGACAACAGAAACTTCTAGACTGTGGGTGAGACGAGTGTGAACAAAATCGGTTTTTGATAAGGGAATGACTTGGGTTTTGTCTTGTAACGATCTAAAAGAAGAGGAGAATACCACCCGATCATAATCTACTTCAAAGCCTAGTCGAATCTCGTCTTGTTCTTTTCGAATACGCTTTGTGGTATCACCATAACGCTGTAAAGACAATAGTTTTTCCCAGTTCATATCTTTTTTTTAAAAATACACATTATGGAAGAATTTATCACAGTTATTAAGAGATGATAAAAAATATTTTCCAAAAAATAACTCCCCTAGATCTTCTTTGATGTAGGGGAGTTAATGGGTAGGATTGACCGTTAATCAATGTGGTTTGTTTATTCCAACACCCTGTTGTTAAATGGAGCTATTGTGCGCGTTCTTATACTCCTCAAGTAAGAGCATCGTCGCGTTTAATAAATCCTTTGTCTCTAGGAGTAAGCTAAAATAGAGCGTGGTGTTTTTTGGACTAGATTCTTCTGTTCTAGTTCGTTCCACTTGTGTTTGAATTTTAGCACTTACCAGGTCAAGAATTTCAGTTTTTTGACCTAGAATTACTCCGATTTGTTCGAATGAGCGCGACTTAAATGCTTTTTGAGTCGTTGCAAAGAACGTTTCAAAACGAGCGTCAATCTCATTTAACTCTCTAATTTGGGTTAATTTGAGTTTTTTGTGATTGTTGTTCACGTGTTTATAACTCACTTTTGAGATGTATTGAAGCGACTGCGTCATGTCTTGCAGGTGGGCTAAAATATTGATGTAGAAATTACTTGCTCCTAAACTTGATTCGTCGAGATTTTTGATAAAGTAGAAAATGTTATCGCGTAATTCATCAACTTCTTTCGATAGTTTATTGACTTGTTTTTTATTCTTTTTGAGACCATCAACATCTTCTTGAGCAAGACCAACTATTGTTTTTGTGTAGATCGAGTTAGTTCGTTTCACAAGCTTGGCAATGTTTGCTGCACTTTCGTGAATTACTCCCTGTAATGAGCTACTTTCAGAGGCTCTTAAGCTATCTTCCTCTTCTTGTTTTGATGCTCCTTTTTTATGGTTCACAAAATTTCTATACAAAAGAATAACAGTCCCCAATAAGAAAATGGGCGTCATTACCGATGGGTTCCAGTTAATTAATAACACCACGATTCCAGCAGCAATAAAGGCACCAATGGCTGTACCAAACCATCCACCAATTACATTTAAAACCCCAGCAACACGGTAAACAGCACTTTCTCTACCCCAAGCACGATCGGCAAAAGAGGTTCCCATAGCGACCATAAAGGTGACATAAGTGGTTGAAAGCGGTAATTTCATTGATGTTGCTATTGCAATTAATATTCCTGCCACCATTAAATTCACAGACGCTCTTATCAAATCAAATGCTGGAGCATTAATACTTTCATCCTTGGTCAACACAACCTCGGGCTTATCAAAACTTTTATTGATGCGCTCTTGAAGGGATTGAGGTAATACAGCACTTAGAAGATTGGCTAATCGAGTTGCCCCTTTTACCACTCCTCTTGAAATCATATTGGGCTTGAATTTTTCATGTGTCTCACTTTGACGTGATAGACTCAATTCTGTTTCAGCAACCGTTCTGGCCTTTTTAGAGAACAATAATGTAACGACCATGATTCCACCTGCGATGAATAACAAAACAGGCTCGGCAGGCACCTTTTTATCTAAGACACCCATCGTAAAAGAGGAGGCATCAATACCCGAAGCAATCCAGGCCTCATACGAGTGATATGCTGCCATGGGTACACCAATAAAATTAACCAAATCATTCCCAGAAAAGGCTAAAGCTAAGCCAAAGGTTCCAATCGTTATAACCACTAGAAGAACCGTCTTTTTTGTCAAATACTCAAAGAGGTAAGAAAAGATCAACCAAAAAACAAAACTGGCTAATAAGATGTAGTTTTCATTTCCGTCGACTGCACCTTTCATTGCCTTGTAATAAGGGGTTCCTTTCAATCCTTTCAAAAAGATAAAGTAAGTAATCGCTGTTAAAGCGATGGCGCCAAAAAGAACGCCAAAGTTTTTAATCTTTTTCTCATACTGAAAGGTGAAGATAATACGTGAAATCCATTGGACCACAGCTCCCACAGTAAAGGCAATAAATACCGACATAAAGATTCCCTGAATAATTTGAGAAGCTTTTTTAATGTTGATGTATTGTTCTAAATCGGCAATACTTTGCGCTTCTGCTGCACCTATTTTAATCAACGACATTACCACAGCTGCCCCTAATAAATTAAAGACGATGGACACTGTAGTAGAAGTGGGTAATCCCAGGGTGTTAAAAAAATCTAGTAAGAGTATATCGGTAATCATTACAGCCATGAAAATGTACATGATTTCCTCAAAACTAAACATGGCAGGAACAAATATCCCTTTTCGGGCAACCTCCATTAAACCACTAGAATAAACAGCTCCAATAAAAACCCCAAGACTAGCTACAATCATGATTGTTCGCATTGAGATGGCTTTTGACCCTATTGCAGAATTCAAAAAGTTAATCGCATCGTTACTCACCCCCACAACAATATCTGCAACAGCAAGGATAGTTATGGCAATTAACATTAATAAGAAAATATTTTCCATGATATCTATTTGTTAAATAATCTAATTTCTTTTTGTTCTAGTATACTATTCGATTCAATCCGTCTTAGAAATGTAAATCAAATCCTAATCGAAAAGTAATGTTGTCTTTATTCCCATCAACATTAGTAAAGGTAAGATCACTTTGAACCTTAAGCTTGTGCCCCACTACAAACTTATTTAAACCAAGGGTATATTGTTTCACAGGAGACGCATTCGTAATTGCCTCATAATTAACCGAGGTAAAACGACCTGCAATCTCAACATTATTATCAAAGAGGTATCCCGCTTGTAAATTAAGCGCATTCCCGGTTAAAACGACATCTCCAGTGGGCGTACGACCATCAATTTCTGTAGCAATTTCATTATCGGCGGTGCGTTTTGCATATTCACCCATGAATGAAAATCCATTGTATTTATACATCGCATCCACAAAAATAGTGGTTTGATCTGTCGCATAGATTGAACCATCCGTTCGAATCATATAATCCCCTGCAAAGCCTCGTTCTCGAACAGCATCCTGATTGAAATTATAAGTAAATGCAAGCATTAATTTTGAACTTTGTTCGCGTTTTAAATCCGATTGTACATAATCCCCTTTTGATTTAAATGTCCCAAAAGGCAATAATTCAACTCGTGCTGTATATTGTAATCCACCTTCATTTCCTTCGGTTACATTACGTCCTTCTCCTTGTGTGATGGCAAATTTTTCACGTAAAACTACCTTACCACCTAGCTTAGATTTATGACGTAATTGTAGTCCTAAATCACGATCGATATTAAACCGACTATTGAGCAAGGAACGATCAATTAATTGAAGATTTGCCGAAGAAACAACACGTTCAACATTTCCTGGTAATTTTGTTTGACCTGCCCATAATTCCCAATTTTTAGCAAAATTCCACATGATGACCGCATCGAGAATATAACGCGGTGTATTTCTATTGAATTGATTTGCTCCAGAGATATCTCGATTAGATAAACCTAACTCAATTTTGTATTTCAATTTTGGACTATAAGCAAAACCGTCAAATTTTAAACGTGCACGACGAACGATGAAGTTGTACTCTGGGCTGTCATACTCGTCTCCAGTATAATCCCAAGAAGAATTCGAACGGACTTGAATACGAGGAGCAAACTTAACACTAAAGGTACTGTCCTTAGCTACAAAGTTAAGTAACCCTTTTCCAAAAGTTGTGTCGCTAATTTCTTGTGCAAAAGAAAAGTTTAAAACAAACAAACAACAAACGATAAGTGATAATTTTAGTTTCATGAGTTCTTTATAATTTCGAGAACAAAGAAACTATTCCAATGTTAACTTATCGTTTCTTGATTATTAACTTTAGTTCAATTTAAGATCCACACATCAAGCAATCATCGTCTTCGCTTTCGCGAGACTGTTGTAGCATGGCTTTTAATTCCTCTGGTGTTAATGGTTCAACAGGAACGGGGGCGGCCTTAGTCGCTTTATCACTATTGAGTGGCGCTTGTGCTGCAACTGCCGCGGCAGTTGCAGGAACTTCTGCTTTCTCTTTATTACTCAAAGTAAATTTAATGGCATCAACCGCAGACTTCGTTCTCAAATAATACATTCCTGTCTTTAAGCCAGATTTCCACGCATAGAAATGCATTGAAGTCAATTTAGCCATGGTGGCTCCTTCCATAAAGAGATTGAGCGACTGTGACTGGTCAATAAAGTACCCACGGTGACGTGACATATCAATGATATCTTTCATGCTCATTTCCCATACGGTCTTGTACAATTCTTTGATGTCTGCAGGAATTCCTTCGATGTTTTGAACAGAACCGTTAGCTCGCATCAATTCTTGCTTCATGTCTTCGGTCCAAAGACCTAATTCTACTAAGTCTTCAAGGAGGTGTTTATTTACAACAATAAACTCTCCCGATAACACACGGCGGGTATAAATATTTGACGTGTAGGGTTCAAAACATTCGTTATTTCCTAGGATTTGTGAAGTTGATGCTGTGGGCATAGGCGCAACTAATAATGAATTGCGAACCCCGTGTTTTTTCACTTTTTTACGTAAACCAGCCCAGTCCCAACGACCGCTTAACTCCTCATCTTTGATTCCCCAGAGGTTATGCTGGAATTCTCCTTTTGAAATAGGAGAACCCTTGTAAGAAGAATAGGGACCATCTTTTTCGGCTTCTTCCATTGATGCAGTTACAGCAGCAAAGTACAGGGTTTCAAAAATTTCTTGATTGAGGTCTTTTGCCTCTTGAGAAGTAAAGGGTAAACGCAGTTGAATGAAAGCATCTGCTAATCCTTGAACGCCCAGTCCCACAGGACGATGGCGCATGTTTGAGTTTTCGGCTTCTTTTACCGGATAATAATTGCGGTCAATCACTCGATTAAGGTTCTTTGTAACGCGTTTTGTTACCTTGAAAAGCTCTTCGTGATCAAAGGCCCCGTCTTTGACAAACATGGGTAAAGCGATCGAAGCAAGGTTACATACAGCCACCTCATCGGGTGAAGTGTACTCCATGATTTCGGTACACAAGTTAGAAGATCGAATGGTTCCCAAGTTCTTTTGGTTTGACTTGCGATTTGCTGCATCCTTGTACAACATATAGGGTGTGCCGGTTTCAATTTGCGACTCTAAAATCTTTTCCCATAACTCGCGTGCACGAATTGTTTTTCGCCCTTTCCCCGCGGTTTCATATTTGGTGTAAAGTGCTTCAAATTCTTCACTATGGCAGTTGTATAAGTCAGGGCACTCATTTGGACACATTAGGGTCCATTCTGCATCTGCCTCTACACGTTTCATGAATAAATCTGGCGTCCACATGGCATAGAATAAATCCCTTGCACGCATTTCTTCTTTCCCGTGATTTTTCTTTAAGTCTAAAAAGTCAAAAATATCGGCATGCCATGGTTCAACATAAATGGCGAAAGAGCCTTTTCGTTTTCCACCTCCTTGATCTACATAGCGAGCAGTGTCATTGTAAACGCGTAACATAGGAACGATTCCATTAGAAGTTCCATTCGTTCCCGCTATATAGGACCCTGTAGCACGTACATTGTGGATAGAAAGCCCTATTCCTCCCGCCGATTGCGAAATCTTAGCGGTTTGCTTTAAAGTATCATAAATCCCATCAATGCTATCGTCTTGCATGGCTAGAAGGAAGCAAGAAGACATTTGAGGTTTTGGGGTTCCAGAGTTGAACAGTGTGGGAGTAGCGTGGGTAAAATAACGCTTTGACATCAATTCATAGGTTTCTAATACCGCATCGATGTCTTCCATATGGATTCCAACAGATACCCGCATTAACATGTGCTGTGGTCGCTCTGCAATTTCTCCATTGAGTTTCAAGAGATAGGAACGTTCAAGGGTTTTAAACCCAAAAAAGTCGTAACCAAAATCGCGGTTGTAGATGATACTAGAATCGAGTACTTCTTTATTTTTTTGGATAATATCATATACCTCATCAGAAAGTAAAGGTGCATCTTTACCGGTTCGTGGGTTGACATATTGATATAAATCCGTCATTGTTTCAGAGAAGGATTTCTTTGTGTTCTTGTGCAAGTTTGAAACAGAAATTCTCGCTGCAAGCTGTGCATAATCGGGGTGAGTCGTCGTCATTGTCGCTGCAATTTCCGAAGCGAGGTTATCCAGTTCAGAGGTAGTCACTCCATCATATAATCCCTCGATCACCCTCATTGCAACGCGCACTGGGTCAACCAGTGGGTTTAAATCATAACATAATTTCTTTACCCTTGCGGTAATTTTATCGAACATTACGGGTTCCTTTTTCCCGTCTCTTTTGACTACAAACATGCACTTTTGGTTTTAATTATTAATGATGAGGCATTGCACAACAGCACAATACTCTTTTGTTTTCTATGCTAGAAGGAGCTTCTAGAAATCTGCGTCGAAACTAATTTTTGTTTCTTGCGACTCATTATTGAGGACTCCTGCCTTTTGATATTCGGAGACGCGTTTTTCAAAGAAATTGGTTTTTCCTTGTAGGGAAATCATATCCATGAAATCAAAAGGATTGGTAACATTGAATTCCTTTGGGCAGTTGAGTTCTACGAGGAGACGATCGGTCACAAACTCGAGGTACTGGGTCATTAATTTGGAATTCATCCCGATTAAACTCACGGGCAGTGACTCTGTCACAAATTCACGTTCGATATTTAAAGCGTCTAAGATGATTTCTTGAATACGCTCTGTAGGTACTTTATTGACAAGGTGATGATTGTGTAAGTGAACGGCAAAATCGCAGTGCACTCCTTCATCTCTTGAGATCAATTCATTAGAAAAAGTTAATCCTGGCATTAGCCCACGCTTTTTTAACCAGTAGATGGAGCAGAATGCTCCTGAAAAGAAAATCCCTTCTACTGCTGCAAAGGCGATTAAGCGCTCGGCAAAAGAGTCAGACTCAATCCATTTTAAGGCCCATTCAGCTTTTTTCTTGATGGCTGGGAAAACTTCAATTGCACGGAAGAGTTGGTCTTTTTCGGCCTCGTCTTTTACATAGGTGTCAATCAATAAAGAATAGGTTTCTGAATGGATGTTTTCCATCATAATTTGGAAACCATAGAAGAATTTTGCTTCAGAGTATTGGACTTCATTGACAAAATTTTCTGCTAAATTTTCATTTACAATTCCATCAGATGCCGCAAAGAATGCTAAAATATGCTTGATGAAGTATTTTTCATCGGCATTAAGTTTGTCATTCCAGTCGGTGAGATCTTGGTGTAGATCGATTTCTTCGGCGGTCCAAAAACTCGCTTCCATTTTTTTGTACCATTCCCAAATATCGTGGTGCTTGATAGGGAAAATTACAAATCTGTCTTTGTTTTCTTGAAGTATCGGTTCTACTGCTGCCATAATCTCTTCATTTTAAATTTCTAGGTCTGTTTTTGTTTCTAACAAAGATTTAAAATTGTGGGAAGAAATGAAAGTCATACTTATCCACAATGGCCCATAGTTTTTAACAAAAAAGCATCAAATTAGAGAAAAGGGTAAAAAATTAGGTCTTTTTAAAATGCTGTTTTTCAATTGTTTATGCTTATTTTCCTTTGGTAGACCGCATGAAACCTAGAAACGCTAGTTGGTTTTTTTTGCAGCTGCTTTTTCAAGAGCGTTGTACCAGTCTTGACCAAATTTTCGAATCAAGGCCTCTCGAACAAATTGGTAAACAGGAACCTTGAGTTGTTCCCCTAGTGCACAAGCATCGCTGCAAATTTGCCAATGATGATAGTTTACTGCAGCAAATTCTGAATACTGTTGTACCCGCACAGGATATAAATGACATGAGACTGGTTTTTTCCATGGAATTTTTCCGTCCAAATGGGCTTTTTCAATGCCACATGCCGCATGACCTTTTTCGTCAAAGACCGTGTATACACATTCTTTTCCATCAATGATGGGGGTTTCCCATTCTCCATCCCATCCTTTAACATATAAACCTTGTTGTGCTATCGATGCTAATCCTTTTTCATTCAAATACGGCCGTATTGCTTCAAAATGCTGTTCTAATTCGTTTAGTTCACTTTCTTCAAGAGGCGCACCTGCCTCGCCTTCAACACAACAGGCACCTTTACATTGTTGCAGGTTACACACAAACTCTTTTTCTAAAAGATCATCTGAAACCAATGTTTTTTCAATCTGCATCATGATTCAAAGATAGTTTTTTGAGGTCGATAAATTCATTTTGAATCCTATAAAAGCATCGAGAATTGATGTACTTTTGCCTCATAAACCACATGTTATGGCATTTGATTTTAAAGAAATATTTACTGCTGGAATGGTTCTTTTTGCTGTGATAGATATCATTGGTAACATCCCATTAGTCATTTCTTTGCGCGAAAAAGTAGGACATATACAATCCGAGAAGGCGTCTATTGTTTCAGCCATTATTATGATTGCTTTTCTCTTTGTGGGAGAAGAAATTCTAAAACTCATTGGGATTGATACAAACTCTTTTGCCATTGCAGGTTCGATCATCATTTTCTTTTTAGCCCTAGAAATGGTTCTGGGGATTAACCTATTTAAAAATGATGAACCCGATACCGCTTCTATTGTTCCTCTTGCTTTTCCTATGATTGCAGGAGCGGGTACCCTAACCTCCTTATTATCGCTTAGGGCAGAGTTTCATGTGGTAAACATCATCATCGCAATTGTTATCAATATCATTATTGTATATGTCATTCTTAAATCATCCAGTAGAATTGAACGACTTTTAGGCCAGTCGGGGATTAATATTATCCGTAAAGTCTTTGGGGTAGTCCTGCTTGCTATAGCAGTGAAACTCTTTACCACTAATGTGCAACAACTTTTTTAAACACGACAATTATGAAAATCTTTTTAAGAATAATGGCCCTGCTAGCTTTAGGGATGATATTGTTTAATGTTACAATGATTGATTGGGATTTACCTACAGAAGGGGATAGTCTAGTCGCCATTATCGGGGTGTTAGCCTCGGGGTCTGCACTACTATTAATTTGGATTCTTTTGCTTTCGCTAAAGATTAATGCAAAACAAAAAGGAAAAGACTTTTAATTAGTCCAACGGCTTTTCACTCAACGCTTCTAATGCTTTAAGCACAAAAACATCTTCACGGTGTAGGATTTCTAGTTGCGCGGCTTCATCAAATAGCTGTAATCCCAAATAAGAATGAATCGCTACCGAAGCAAGTTCATTGTCTTCTAATTGAACCGGAACACCTTGTGTTTTAACGTATTGTTTTAGGGCATCTAGCCAGCGCTTCTTCTCCTTCAATGAGGCAGAAATGAATGTTGCTCTATCGAGACCTTTGAAGTCTCCACGTCGTTGGTCTAGTTCGGTAAATACAAAATGATTGATCAAATTAGAACGCAAAAGATAGTTACTCCACTCTTGATCTAAACTCGCATTATTTGCGATATAAATATCTGGCACAATACCTCCACCACCATAAACAACCCGCCCTTTTGGGGTAGTAAAGGCCAGGGAATCATTTTGGGAGATTTTACTTGCATCTGCAATTTCTCCTGTTTCATAACGTTGTTGAAGCTCGTCATAGTAGGCTTCATTCCCCTTATCATAAGGACGTTGAATCGACCTCCCGGTGGGCGTGTAGTATCGTGCTGTTGTCAACCGAACTGCCTCACCTCTTCCCAGGGGCATTTGTTGCTGCACAAGTCCTTTTCCAAAACTGCGTTGCCCTAAAATCCATGCGCGATCATTATCCTGTAATGCACCAGCAACTACCTCACTAGCCGAGGCAGATTCGCCATTAATCAATACATAGACTTGCCCTTCTTGAAATTCGCCTTCTTGAGTGGCATAGGTCACTTCTTGTTCTCCTTTGTTACTTTCTACCATTACAATGGCCTGTCCTTCACTTAAAAAGGTGTCGGCAATTTCTTCGGCCGCTTCAAGGTATCCTCCTGGATTATCCCTCAAATCAAGAATTAATTGTGTCATCCCTTGTGCTTTTAACTCCCCTAATGCAGCCTTGAATTCCCTTACCGTAGTCTCGGCAAAGCGATTTATTTTAACATAGCCCACTTTTGGTGTAATTAAATAATGAGCCACAGAGGTGATGGGAACCGCAGCTCGATTTAGGTTTATTTCAAACGTCTTTTTTTCACTGGGACGATAAAGGGATAAGGTTAACGGGCTGTCTGCTTCTCCCCTCAAGGTAGAAACAATGGCTTGACTTTGTAGCTGTTTCCCGTACAAGGTGTCTTGATTTGCCACTAAAATACGATCCCCTGCAAGGATGCCTGCGGCTTTACTGGGTCCACCAGGCAGTACTCTCACTACATTAACGGTGTCTTCTACCATAAAGAAACTTACGCCTATCCCCACAAATTTCCCTTGCATGTTTTCGGACAAACGCGTTAATTCTTCTTTTGAAATATAAAAGGAATGAGGGTCTAATTTTTTAATTAAATCTTGTATTACTTGGGTGGCTAAACTATCGGTGTCAATTTGATCAACATAATAGTGATCGAGATAGCGCATAAACTGTGTCAGCTTTTGGTTTCCCGACATGGGTTTGCGCACTACATTTTGGACAATTTGCTGGTTACTGCCAATTAAAAATCCCAAGGTGATGGAAAGGAGTACTACGATCCAAATGTAGAGGGTGTTTGACTTCATCTTTTTTAATTTTCGAGTGAAAAGTGTTCCACTTCAACTCCTGCCTTTTGAAGAAATTCAACCCCAGATAAATCTCTATAGGGCAGGGCATAAACCACCCGCTTGATCCCCGATTGATGGATCAATTTGGAACATTCTCTACACGGAGATAAGGTAATGTAAAGGGTTGCTCCTTTGCACGACTGGGTAGAAGAAGCGACTTTTAAAATGGCATTCGCTTCGGCGTGCAAGACATACCATTTTGTGTAATGTTCTTCATCCTCGCACACATTTTCAAAACCAGATGGGGTTCCATTGTAACCGTCAGAGATGATCATTCGATCTTTGACAATCAATGCCCCTACTTTCTTTCGTTCACAATAAGACAGGTTCCCCCATGTCTTTGCCATTGCTAAATAGGCGTGGTCGTATTGAGCTTGTTTATTCATTGCTTAACGAAGATATTGATTTTGATTGGCTTAATTCTTTAAAAAAGATTTTAAAAACATCCCCTTGAGGGAGAAAATAAATGCCCAGATTCCAGCTAGGGATGGCTTGGGTTGCTTTCCTTTTCCCAAACGTTGAATTTGTAATTCATACCACGGCAACTCTACCCCACCCATCTTGTCGAGGAAATCGATGCCAATGGTGGGAACGGGGGCTTGAAAACGCTCTTCTTTTCCATCAAAAATATCTTGTGCTAAATTTGGGTACAAACAAAAAGGTCGTGCAAGACCAATAACATCTAATTTCCCTCCTGCTAATGCTTCTTCCATAACCTTTACCGATCGAAAGCCCCCGGTTAATAAAAGGGGTTTGTTTGTGATTTTTCGTGCTTTTTCAATGTAATCTAAAAAATAAGCTTCCCGTTCAAGGGTGCTTTGTTTTCGATTTCCCTTTACCATTGCAGGCTTTTCATAGGTTCCCCCTGATATTTCAATTAAATCAATCCCCTCTCGTGAAAGAATTTGCACGACCTCCATGGATTCTTCTTCACTAAATCCACCGCGTTGAAAATCGGCAGAATTAATCTTGATCCCCACAGGATAATCTGCCCCTACTTGTTTGCGTATTTCACGATAGACCTCGAGCACAAAACGCACTCTATTTTCCAGTGATCCACCCCATTGATCTTTCCTTACATTACTAACTGGCGATAAAAACTGACTCACTAAATAGCCATGAGCTCCGTGAATTTGACATCCCGTAAAGCCTGCTTCCTTCATGATCCTTGCAGCGGTACCAAAACGTTTAATAATGTCCCAAATTTCTTCTTCTGTAAGAGGAGTAGCGAGTTTAAACATCTTTGATGCTCCACCCATTTTTAATGGTATTGCAGAGGGGGCAACGACTTTTTTATTAATGGAACCAAAGGCTTGTCGGCCAGGATGATTTAATTGTGGCCAAAGGTGGACACCCGTTCCTTCGACGGTTTTTGCCCATTGTTTTAATAACTCAAAATGAGTGTAATCTTCTACAACCACATTGCGAGGTTCCCCTAATGCTTTACTATCCACCATGACATTTCCCGTAATCAATAGTCCTGGATTCCCTTTTGCCCAAACCCTGTAAGCGTTGATTAAAGTAGCCGTGGGAGCATTACCATAGGTGCCAATATTTTCGCTCATGGCAGATTTTGCAATGCGATTTTTTAGAACCGATCCATTGGGCAACGTAAATGAAGAAGCAATTTTTTGCATAAAAATGAATTAAAAAAAGAAAGTTAATTAGATTCTTTCAACGATCATAACAAGGGCTAAAAGGAAAATTAAAAACCCTAAACACAAGCGCCAGAATTTCAAATACCTTGGGGTATTTATCCAAATTAAGTTGAGCAAAAGCACCCCTAAAACAATGACTAACTGCGCTAATTCTACCCCCAATGCAAAAGAAAAAAGACTGCTAATTGCCACATCAGGATCAACCATCATCGCAAAGAAACGACCAAAACCCAAGCCGTGGATTAACCCAAATAAAAAGGTCAAAATACTGCTAAATCCATTTGCTTTTGGGCGCTTTTGAGCTAATAAAGGGTAACATCCCACGGCAATAGTAATGGGGATTAACAGCTCAATCCAGTAACTTGAAAAACGGTACCCAGCATAATAATTCCCAATAAGGGATAAACTGTGCCCAAGGGTAAATAACGTCACCCACCACAACAACTTCTTCCAATCTTTTAACCCAAAGGGCAAACTCAAAGCAGCAATAAAATAAAGATGGTCTAAGCCATTGAGGTCAAGGACATGTTGAAAGCCTAAACTGCTATAAAATTGAATTGTATCCATTATAATCCGCGTTCTTTTTGAATGGCTTCATAAGCCGATTGTACCTGTTGAAATTTTTCTTGCGCTCCTTTTTTAAGTGCTGCATCGTCGGTTTGTAATTTATCGGGATGGTATTTTTTCGCCATGTTGCGATAGGCTTTTTTTACCTCAGCATCTGTCGCACTGGGTGAAATTTCAAGAATTTTGTAGGCATTGTCGGCGGCTTTAACAAACATGGCTTTAATGCTTTCAAAATCCATCACGCGCAATTGCAAAGCATTGGCTATCTGTCGAATTTTTTGAACCTCAAGCTCAGCAATGTGGCCGTCGGCATTAGCAATACCAAAAAGAAAATGTAAAATTTGCAAGCGGGTTTCATAACGCACCCCTTGGACAAACAAACGGGTGAGTTCATTTAGATTTTGCTGCTCTTTTTTAACTTCTGTATTAAATTTTGTGAAAATTGAAGAAGCATACGCCTCCCCATAATTGGCAATAAAATAATTCCGGACAAAACGCAACTCTCGCTCATCAACCTTTCCATCGGCTTTAATAACAATAGCCGCAAGGGACAATAAGTTAAGCTGAACTTGATCGGTTCGCATACGTTGAAACTGAACACTACCAAAGGATTTACCTTGACCCTGGCGAAATAATTGCTCCAACATACTCCCAACAAAATAGCCTAAAATTGCTCCTCCAAAACGAAAATAGGTATATCCCAATAGGGCTGTTATCCACTTAATCATGTCAATCTTCTTTCTAAAAAACAAAGATAACTTTAACTTTAAATTGAAGGCAACTGCACGTCCAAAATGAGAAAACTATTTATCTTTGTGGCAGCTAAATAAAAAAATTATGTATCCAGCGGAATTAGTACAACCTATGCGTGACGAATTAACGTCTGTAGGTTTTGAACAAGTGAATGATGTTGAAAAAGTTGAAGCTGCAATTAATGCAGAGGGGACCACTTTAGTTGTTGTGAATTCTGTTTGTGGTTGTGCCGCAGCAAATGCGCGACCCGGTGTTCGATTTTCTTTAGACAATGGAAAAGTACCCAGTAACCTAGTCACCGTATTTGCCGGTGTTGATCGTGAAGCGACCGATGCTGCACGCGCTTTGATGGTACCGTTTCCTCCTTCTTCACCTTCTATGGCTTTATTTAAAGACGGAGAATTAGTACACATGCTTGAGCGCCATCACATTGAAGGTCGCCCTGCAGATATGATCGCCGAAAATCTAAAACAGGCTTACAACGAACACTGTTAGTCGATAAATCAGGTGAATGGCCAAGCTACTCACTTATCCTTTTTCCTTTCTCTACTATTGTTTCTTTAGTAGTTGCTTGTTATTATTTCACCCCCTCCAGGTTATAAGCCTTCGGTGGTTAGGGCTAAACGCCCAAAAAAAGACCGTTGATATTCTCAACTTTTTCCTATTGAGATGCCTCAACCTGTTAGGCACAAGAATTTCCTTTCAATTAAGCGAGCCACTACCCGAGCAAGGCACCCTTATCTTTGCTTCAAATCATCAAAGCACCTATGATATTCCTCCTTTGATCTGGTATCTTCGAAAATACCATCCCAAGTTTGTGGCAAAAAAAGAACTCGGTAAAGGACTACCCAGCATTTCTTATCATTTACGAGAAGGAGGAAATGTACTTATTGACCGCAAAGCACCAGCCGATTCTCTTAAACGCATCACTCATTTTGCTCAAAGCGTGCATCAAAACAACTGGTCGGTGATTATATTTCCAGAGGGCACTAGGACAAGAAATGGCCAGCCAAAAAAATTTCAACGCGCTGGATTACGCACCCTTTTAGAACACATCCCCGATGCAGTACTCGTACCTATAAGCATCAATAATTCGTGGAAATTAGCCCAGTGGAATTACTTCCCTATGCCATTAGGTGTGCGGCTAGACCTAAAGGTTCATCAACCCATTCACCTTCACGAAATGCCAACAGAAAAAGCGATTGATTTTCTAGAGGAACAAGTCAAAAAAGGGATTAAAAATTAGCCTTCCGCTTCGCGAGAAAAGCTTGGGTTCCTTCCTTAAATTCAGGATGGTCAAAGCATTGACCAAAGCGCTTGATCTCTTCTTCAAAGCCATTGAGTCCTTCTTGATATGCAGCATCGATAGATTGCAACGCATGTCCCATAGCATTAGAAGAGTTTTGCATGATTTTATCGGCTAGCGCTGCCGCACTAGCAAGCAGGTCTTCCTGTGCCACAACCTGTGTTACCAGCCCAACGGCTAGGGCTTCTTTTGCCTCCATCATGCGACAACTCAGGATAAGTTCGGTGGCACGACCACGACCGATTAACTGGGCTAAACGCTGTGTGCCTCCATAGCCAGGGATAACGCCAAGAGAGGTCTCGGGTAGTCCCATTCGAGCATTTGTCGAGGCAATACGAATATGACAAGACAAGGCCAGTTCTAGACCACCTCCCAGCGCAAAACCATTGATGGCTGCGATAACGGGCTTTTTTGAGTGTGCAATGCAATCAAAAACCAATTGTTGACCTTGACGGGATAACGCTTCTCCTTGCTGGCTATCGTATAGGGCAAATTCGGCGATATCGGCGCCAGCAACAAAGGCCTTTTCGCCACTACCCGTAAGTACAATTACTCGAATTTCAGTGTCTTTTTCCAACGCACGAAACAATTGGTGTAATTCTTTTAATAAAGCATCGTTTAAGGCATTGAGTTTCTTTGGACGATGCAGACTTATCCACGCTATTTTATCTTGTTTTTCTACCAAAAGGTGCTCAAAAGTCATCATAAATTCATCGCTTTAATTCTATATAAAAAGTAGTTCCATTGCCCACTGTTGTCTTAAAATCTATCCTTCCATTAAAGGAAGAAATAATGTTTTTCACAATGGCAAGCCCCAGTCCCATCCCTCCTGTTTTTGTGGTAAACTTTGGTTCAAACACATGAGGAATATCCTCTGGTGAAATCCCCGAACCATTGTCTTTAACGTGTATATTTAAACGCTTTTTTGTGACTGTCATGGTGAGTTCAATCAAGGGAGTTACCCCTTCTGGAACAGCTTGAATGGCATTTTGAATAAGGTTAGTCATCACGCGAATCCATTGGGTTCGATCAATGGGCCACATCACTGCTTTATCGGGGAAATTTAATTTTATGTCTGCCGAATCAAAAATTTCGGTGGCTAGACGAGTAATTTCAGTGATATCTTCGCTAGTGATATTGGGTTGTGGTAATGTTGCAAAATCAGAAAATGCGCTGGCCACACGACTCATGGTGTCGATTTGTTCAATCAAGGTTTGTGAAAAATCATTCAGTTTTTCAAAACTATTCTCTGCAGCGGGATCAAAACGCTGTTGAAAACTTTGAATGGTAAGTCGCATGGGGGTTAATGGGTTTTTGATCTCATGCGCAACCTGTTTTGCCATTTCTTGCCAGGCCTGCTCGCGCTCGCTTTTAGCCAATTTTTCTGCACTATCCTCTAGTGCGTCAAGCATGCTATTAAAAGAGGTGACCAAACTGTCAATTTCCTTACTTGCATTTTCTTCTAAGGACACCCGCTCGTTTCCTTTTAACAAACCGATTTTATCAATTTTTCTTCGAAGGGTTTCAATGGGTCGAGTAATGAATCCCGAGAGTAAAAAAGCAAAGGAAAAGGTAATGATGGTCATCAATAATGAAATTTGATAGACCCGGGTCAAAAAGGTGTTAAGCTCGGTTGTACTAAAAGAAACATCTTCAAAATAAGGAAAGTACAAGATCACATAAGGAACGCCTTGATCGTCTGCAAGAACACTATAAGACGACTGGAATTTCCCTTTTTCGGCTTGATTTTGTTCAAGTAACCGCAACCGTTGTTCTTGAAACAAATCGGTAATCACTTGTTTTGATAGCGAATATCCATCGCCTTCTTGCCCCATTTCTGCATAGGAATAAAAAAGAGGCGCTCCCTCCAATGTGAATAGTGCGTATGAAACCTTGTGGATCGCTGCAATAGATGAAAACTCCTCTTGGTACGCTTTTTTTCGCTCTTCAATATCGTGAAATGCACTATCGCGCTGCATGAGGTAATTCAAGTGTGTTTTTACTTGCGTCTCTTTTCGAAAAAGGCGCCTTAGGTTATAGTCCTCACTTTGAGAGTTATATTGTAAATAGGACGCAAAAAGAATCAATAACAATGAAAAGATTGTCAAGACAATCATGGAGAAAAAGATTCTCGATCGCAGAGAGATTTTGCGCGCCTCCATCCTGCTATTGTTTGCGAACTTTTTGATACAGCTTGATCCCTAACATCAAAAGAACCGCTAGACCCACGAGGGACAATACCCCAAAAATCCAGTGGAAACTGCTTTTGAGAATCACTAAAAAAACAATGGCAAATAACAAGAGGGTTGCCCCTTCGTTCCACACCCGCATAAATAAGGAAGAATACTGTATATCGTTTTCTTGAAAGGCTTTAAAAATACGATGAGTCTTAAAATGATATAAGAAGAGAAGTCCTACAAAGAAGAGTTTGATCATCATCCAGTCTTGGGTTAACCACGATGGAATAATGTAAAGCAACATAAGGGCAAATAGGGTTGCTAACACTGCCGATGGCCATGTAATAATGTACCAAAGTCTTCGCGCCATCAGTTTGAGTTGTTCTGCGAGAATTTCGCGCGCTGGACTTGCCTTTTCCATGGCTTCAATGTGATAAATAAATAAACGCGGCATATAGAATAAGCCCGCAAACCATGTAATCACAAAGATTAGATGTAACGATTTAATGTAATTGTAATAGGCGTCCACTGCGGTAGAAATGAATTAATACTCTAAAATACAAAAAGAAGAGAGCAAACTCCCTAGGCTGTAGCGATATATTTTTTGATCTCTCTTTGTAAAAAAATAGCCGTGACTAGTGTGGCAATGACTTCGGCGATGGGAAAAGAGATCCACACCCCAAAAGAACCCCAATAGCGCGGTAATATCAATAAAAGCGGAATAAAGAAAAAGCCCTGTCTTGTAAGGGTTAATAACAAAGCCGGAACCGCTTTCCCTATCGCTTGAAAATAGGCAGAACCGATCAATTGTATCCCGATAATTGGAGTACTCAAAAAGACCCAACTCAACACCTCTGCAGTAGTCGCCACTACTGCAGCTTCTGTCGTAAATACGCCTGCAATGGCTTCAGCAAAAAAGACTATTAAGACAAAGACGACCGTCGCTAATACCGTTGCGTATAAAATGGCCTTTTTGATGACTTCTACCACCCGTTCTTTTTTTTGGGCACCATAATTAAAGCCAGCAATGGGAACAAATCCTTGTGTGATCCCTAAAATGGGAAAGAGGGCAAACATTAGCATACGACTAATAATCGCATAGACGGCAACTAAATTCTCCCCCTCAAGGGTAAACAAGATATTATTGACGAACAGCACCGTAATACTTACTACAGCTTGACGTGCAAGGGTAACAAAGCCCAGACCACCCATTTCTTTAACGATAGAAAGGTCTAATAGTAAATCGTTCCAGCCTAAGCTTAAGTCGGATTTTTTAGACAAAAAGAAATACAAAATATAACTTCCACAAATGGCATAGGACAAGGTGGTAGCCCAGGCGGCACCTTCCATTCCCCAGCCCATTTGATAAATAAATACATAATCTAAAATCAGGTTGGAAATAGAAGGAAGCACCATGGCATACATGGCATTTTTTGGCTTGCCCTCTGCACGAATGGTGTTATTTCCCATCATACAAAAACCGAGAATGGGCACCCCTATTACTACAATGATATAGTAGATTCTGGCCAAAGGATATAACGCTCCCTTGCCTCCAAATAGCGGAATAATGCTTTCTAAAAAAACTAAACCCATCACCATAAAGCTGACGGTAAACAATAGGGTCAAGGTCAATTGATTCCCAAAGACTTTATTCGCCCGTTCTTTTTCATTACTCCCTAGAGCGCGAGAAATAATGGAGCCCCCTCCCATCCCAATGGACATTCCCAAGGCGGCAATAAAAAAAGAAACTGGTAAAACTACATTAATGGCAGCTATTGCATTTGCTCCAATCCATTGTCCCACAAAAATGGTATCAATAAGAATATTGAGCGACATGACTAAAATCCCTATTGAGGCTGGAACAGCTTGTCGAATCAAGAGTTTCCCAATGGGATCGGTTCCCATTTGTATGGATCGATCGGCCATTAAGCTTCTACTGCTGCTAGAGCCCACTCGTCAACCCAGCGACTCATCACTTTAATCCACTCTTCGCGATCGTTGATACAGGGAACAACGTGTAGATGCTCACCGCCATTATCTTCAAAGTCCTCGGCTGCTTCCATGCCTATTTCCTCGAGAGTTTCTAAACAATCTGAAACAAAGGCTGGGGTGACAACGGCCATTTTTTTGGTGCCTTTTTTGGCGAAGCCTTCAATGGTTTTGTCGGTATAGGGTTGTAGCCAGGGGTCAAGGCCTAGCCGCGATTGAAAAGAGGTAGAATAGGTTCCCTCTTTTAGCTCGAGGTATTCTGCCACCTGTTTTGTGGTTTCGTAACATTGATGGCTGTAGCAAAATTCATGTGCTGGAGAGGCGGTTTGACAACATTTGCCATCCATTTTACAATGTGATTTTGTAATATCAGATTTACGGATATGACGTTTTGGAACACCGTGATACGAAAACAGAAGGTGCTCCCACTCTTTATCTTTCAAGTACTCTTGAATGGAATTTGAGAGTACGCGAATATAATCTGGATGCTTGTAAAATGGGGGTAGGGCTGTAAAATTCATTTGTGGGAAATGCTGTTGACGCAGTTCCTCTGCTAGAACCAAAATGGTTTCTGTGGTGGCCATCGCAAACTGTGGATAAAGCGGGATGAGGAGAGTATCGGTTACTCCTCTATCGGCAAGAGCTTTGAGTCCCGCGTGGATGGATGGATTCCCATAACGCATGGCTAATTCTACTGGGACACTAACGTTCTCTTGAATCTTTGCTTGAAGTCGCTCTGAAAGAACGATGAGTGGAGAGCCTTCTTCCCACCATATTTTTTGATAGGCCTTTGCTGATTTTTTTGGACGAGTATTTAGAATGATGCCTTTGACTAAGAGGGTGCGAAGTAGCTTAGGCAAATCAATCACCCTTTCGTCCATTAAAAATTCGGCTAAATAGGTTTTTACATCAGGTGGGTTAGGACTGTCTGGGGACCCAAGATTGACCAATAAGACTCCTTTCATATGCTTTTTCTTTTCTTTTTTGGTGGATCACTCCGCCAGCAATTTTTTTTTACGAAGATAAGGATAGTAGGTATTTTTTTGGGGTAGTACCATATTTCTTTTTAAAGGCTGCAATGAAATGGCTTGCAGTAGAGTATCCTATTTTTAACCCTACCTCATTGACATTGTATTTCCCTGATTCGAGCATTCGCCTTGCCTCTTCCATTTTATGAGAAAGTAAATACCCATAAACGGTGTCGCCATAGAGTTGTTTAAAGCCCTCTTTGAGTTTACTCAAACTTAGTTCAATTTCATCTGACAATGCTTGTAAAGAAGGGGGTTCTGCCATCTGACTTAAGATGATTTCTTTTGCTTTTCTAATCTTGCGAACATTTTCTTCGTCCACTAAAAAAGGACATTGTTCGCTGTTTGCGTCTTCGCTTTTGTTAAAATACAAACTCAGTAATTCATACACCTTGCCCTTGAGGTAAAGCGCTTGCATACTGGGATGCACATTGGCACTTAAAATTTGACTTAGAACTACCGCCATGCTGGGAGAAATGATGGAAGTGTCATAGTATTTTTTTGTCAAATTATCGGGACTTAAAAAATGAATATGATCGGCGTCTTTTGAAAAGAGACTATGAAATTTTTTGATCGATATGATGATACTAATCAACCAGGTGTTCGGGGATAATTTTAAGTCCAGGGGAAGATCACGCTGTGGATTAAACAGTAAAATATTGTTCTCTTCTTCTACAGGAAAAGTATAATTCCCCTGGTTAAATATAAAATCAGCATGACCTTTTGTACAAAAATGAAACTGGAGAAAGCTACTGCTCATCTCCCTTGTTTCACGTAATTCTTTTGTACTGTCGTTTTGAAAACGCAGGACATAAAATCCTTCTTCAATGGTCGTAAGCATGGCTAAACTTTTATCGTTATTTTTATGCATTCAAGGGGGAGTTTTATTATTTAGAATGGTTCTTAATAGCGTACTGATAACCCTATTAATTGCTTGTTTTTGTTGATTTTAATCAAAAATAAGCGCTTTGCGTTACTTTATCTACTTTTAGCGTTATTTTTTTGCAGCATGGTCGGTTACTTTTGCAATGGATTTAGATTTGATTCATGAGTACAGCTTCTACTATATACCATTTTTATGCCATTGGGATTAGCTACAAAACTGCTGACCTGTCCACTCGAGGACAGTTTAGTTTGAGTAACGAACAATGCGTTGGTCTTTTGAAAAAAGCGAAAGAGGAAAAGCTTCAAGAAATCTTAATCAACACCACCTGCAACCGTACCGAGATTTATGCCTATGCTACTCATCCTGATCAACTCATTGCCTTGTTGTGTGAGTTTTCCGGAGGAGATCCCACGGTGTTTGAACAACTGGGCTACTGTTTGAAGAATGAAGCAGCTATTCACCACGTATTTAAGGTGGGGACGGGATTAGATTCTCAAATTTTAGGCGACTTTGAAATCATTGGGCAACTCAAGCAGGGATTTTATCGCTCAAAAAAACTGGGGCTTGTGAATGGTTTTTCTGAACGTTTAGTCAATGCCGTAATTCAAGCCAGTAAACGCATCAAAACCGAAACTAAAATTTCAACTGGAGCAACCTCTGTTGCGTTTGCTTCGGTTCAATACATTATTCAAAACATTGAGGCTGTTTCAGAAAAAAATATTTTGCTCTTTGGGACAGGAAAAATAGGACGAAATACCTGTGAAAACCTCATCAAGCATACCGAAAATGATCATATCGTTTTGATCAATCGCACCCACGAAAAAGCCAAAAATATCGCCGGGAAGTTTAATGTTTTGGTCAAAGAATACGGTGAACTACCCACCGAAATTCGCAAAGCGGATGTGATGATTGTCGCTACTGGGGCGCAACTCCCCACGGTGGCAAAAGATATTATTCATACCGAAAAGCCTTTGTTGATTTTGGACTTGTCCATCCCCAGCAATGTACATGAAAATGTTAAATCCCTTGAAAATGTGAAAGTTGTCAACCTTGATACCCTTTCTCAAATCACAAACAAGACCCTTGAGGAACGAAAAAAGCACTTGCCTCAAGCCGAGGAAATTCTGGGAGAAATAGAAGCAGAATTTTCTCAATGGCTGCACGATCGCCAATATGCACCCACGCTTCGCGCCTTAAAAGCAAAACTTACTGCCCAACAAAGCGCTGAAATTAAAGCCCGCGAACGCAAGCAACCTCTTCCACAAGAAGCGACAGTTGTTTCTGATCAAATGATCCAGAAAATAACAGGTCAATTGGCAAATTTCCTCAAAGAAAATCCCACAAAAGCCAATGAGGCTTTAAGTATTTTCAAAGATGTTTTTCAATTAGATCCCTCCCACCATGAATAAGGCATTGCGCATAGGAACACGAGATAGCGCACTAGCCCTTTGGCAAGCAGAAACGCTTCAAGAACGTTTATTAGAGTTGGGGATTAATGCAACACTAAATCCCATAAAAAGTGAGGGAGACCTCAACCTTGAACAACCCCTATATGCCATGGGAATTACTGGGATTTTCACAAAAACACTTGATATCGCTTTATTGAACAAAGACATTGATATCGCCATTCACAGCATGAAAGATGTTCCTACTAAACTTCCCAAAGGCATTGTCCAAGCTGCTGTATTAGAACGTGGCCCTGTCAATGATGTCATGGTGTGGAAAAATAATAATGCCCCGCAAAAGAAACAAAGAACCATCGCTACAGGAAGTCTTAGAAGAAAAGCACAATGGCTGCGTCAACATCCAAAAGATGCGGTTGTACCCCTGAGAGGAAATATTCAAACCCGACTTAAAAAACTGCAGCAAGAAGAATGGGATGGTGCTATTTTTGCCCAAGCAGCACTTGAACGGTTGGAAATTCATCAAGAGCTTGTGGAACCCCTCCAATTAGTAGCCGCACCAGCCCAAGGTGCATTAATGGTGGTGTGCCGCCTAGAAGACGAATCAATTGCGCAGCAACTCACCTTGCTCAACGATCGATCGGCCGAACTTTGCACCCAGGTAGAACGCGACTTTTTAAGCACCCTTGAAGGTGGCTGTACTGCCCCAATCGGTGCGTATGCCTATTGCGAGGGAGAAAACATCCATTTTTCTGGTGGTTTATATTCGCTCGAAGGTGGCGAAGCACAAGAAATTCAACGAAGCTTTGCTAAAAAAGAAGCGGCAGTCATGGGAGGTGTTTTGGCCAAAGAATTACTCCAAAATGGGGGAGATAAACTAATGAAAGAATTCAAAAAGAACCATGCATAATTTTCGGCTTTTATCGACGAAATGCCTGCCTATAGCTGCGCAAAATCGGTTGATTCAAACGGGTGCAAGTTATAGCTGCTGGGACTTTATTGAAAGTAACCCCAAACCGTTTGAAGCAGAGGTGCGCGATAAGGCCCTCATTTTTACCTCTCAAAATGCTGTTAATGCTGTAATTAAACATCTTCAGCTCAACGATAACCCCTGCTATTGTGTAGGGGAAAAAACCAAAAAGCGTTTAGAAGAAAATGGTCAAAAAGTGGTAAAAATGACGCAAAATGCAGCCGATTTAGCTGATTTTATCCTAAAAAACGTCAAAAACGCCTCTTTTTTGTTTTTTACAGGTACCCAAAGAATGCCCGTAATTGAAGCAGCATTTCAAGCGCATCAACGCCTGCTAGAAGTAGTTGAAGTTTACACTACAACTGCACGACCCAAAGCAGTTGGACAATATGACGCCGTGTTGTTTTATAGCCCTTCTGGGGTAGAAAGTTTTCACCAAGACAATAAGCTTGAGCAAGCACAAGGGTTTGCTTTGGGAAATACCACTGCCGAAGCCCTAAAAAAATATACCCATAACATCATTACAGCTAAACAGCCTACCATAGAACATTTAACTGCAACTGTAAGAAAATACATCACAACACTAGCATGATACAAAACGATTTATTTTTACGCGCCTTAAAGGGAGAGACCGTTGAGCGTCCACCCGTGTGGATGATGCGTCAAGCTGGACGCTATCTTCCAGACTTTATGAAACTCAAGGCAAAGTATGACTTTTTTACCCGCTGTCAAACGCCAGAGTTAGCCACAGAAATCACTGTAATGCCCATTGATCAAATCGGGACAGATGCGGCCATTCTCTTTAGCGACATCCTTGTAGTGCTTCAAGCCATGAATATTGAGGTAGAGATGAAGCCCGAAGTGGGGCCATGGATTCCCACCCCAATACAATCAGAAAAAGAACTCAATGAAGTCATTGTGCCCGATGCTAAGGTCGCCTTGGATTATGTGATTGATGCGGTCAAAATGACCAAAGCAGAATTAAACAACCGTGTTCCATTAATTGGTTTTGCCGGTTCCCCATGGACACTTTTGTGCTATGCCGTTCAAGGACAGGGTTCGAAAAATTTTGATAAAGCAAAAGCCTTTTGTTTTAGTCAGCCGGAATTAGCTCACCGTTTATTACAAATGATCACAGATACCACCATTGACTACCTCAAAGCAAAAGTAGCCGCTGGAGTCAATGCTGTTCAATTATTCGATTCTTGGGGAGGCTTACTTTCTCCCGATGACTACAACATTTTTTCTTGGCCCTACATTCAACAAATTGTTACGGCTTTAAAAGAAGAGATTCCAGTCATTGTTTTTGGAAAAGGGTGCTGGTTTGCCCTTCACGATATGGCAAAATCTGGTGCAAGTGCACTGGGTGTGGACTGGACCTGTTCTGCACGCAATGCACGTTATCTCTCTGGCGGACAAATTACCCTACAGGGAAATTTTGATCCTTCGCGTTTGCTCTCTCCTATCCCCACGATAAAAAGCGAAGTCAAAAAGATGATTGATGCCTTTGGCAAAGATCGCTATGTGGTAAATTTAGGACATGGTATTTTACCTAACATCCCTGTGGATCATGCACAAGCCTTTGTCGATGCAGTAAAAGAATATAAGGCCTAAACCATGCGCACCCAATTCTACAATTATATCTGCCGTTTACAAGACACCATCACAAATGCACTTGAAAAAGTAGATGGTGCGGCAAAATTTCAAGAAGACCTATGGAATCGCCCCGAGGGTGGAGGAGGCCGAACTAGAGTCATCGAAAATGGGGCCGTCTTTGAAAAAGGAGGGGTCAATATTTCTGGTGTTCACGGGACTTTACCCGCCACCATGCAAACGCATTTTAATGTGAGTGAAGCTTCTTTTTATGCCTGCGGCCTAAGTTTAGTGCTGCATCCTAAAAATCCCATGGCACCCACTGTACATGCAAACTGGCGCTATTTTGAACTTTATGACGCGAATGGCGAAATCGCCGATCAATGGTTTGGCGGGGGGCTTGACCTCACGCCTTACTATCTTTTTGAAGAAGATGCCATTCACTTTCATCAGGTTTGTAAAGACGCCTGTCAACGACATGATTCTTCCTTTTATCCTCAATACAAAAAACGCTGTGACGACTATTTTTGGAACAGCCATCGCAATGAGGCAAGAGGACTGGGAGGCTTGTTTTTTGATTATTTAAAACCTACTCAAAAACCCATGGAAGATTGGTATGCCTTTGTCACAGAGGTCGCCGATAATTTTTTAAAGGCATACCTCCCCATTCTTGAGCGAAGAAAAGATCTCCCCTATACAGCAGCACAACGCGACTGGCAAGAAGTGCGACGTGGACGTTATGTGGAATTTAATCTTGTGCATGATAAAGGCACTCTTTTTGGTCTAAAAACGAATGGGCGCATCGAGAGCATCTTGATGAGTCTACCACCGCGTGTTCAATGGATTTACAATCATGAGGTGGAAGAAAATTCCCCAGAAGCCAAACTCATTAAGGTGTTGAAAGCACCAAAAAATTGGGTTGATCTAAATTAGAATTTCTATCTTGATTAAAAGTCCAATGACATGAGTACCTTATCGATTCTAATTGTTCTTCCGCTTTTAATCATTTTTTCCTATGTGTTTGATATCATCGCTAGGAAAACCAAATTTCCAGCAGTCATTCTATTGATGTTTACAGGGATTTTTGTGCGGCTGGGAACCACGCTTTACGGGATTGATGACTTTGGTTTTTTAGAAGGGCTCATCCCGGTTTTGGGAACCATCGGTCTAATCCTTATTGTTTTAGAAGGAGCACTTGAATTACATATTACGCCAGATAAATTAGGGGTAATTGTGAAAGGTTTTCTCGCCGCTGGGCTAATCCTAATCCTTAATGTTGTGGTCATTAGTCTTGCTTTTGAACATCTTCTAGGTATGACACATCAAGCTGCGGTGATTTATGCTACCCCGCTTTCTATTATTAGTAGTGCGGTGGCCATTCCCTCCAGTGCTGGATTGCGAGAACAAGAAAGAGAGTTTGTCGTCTATGAATCCACTTTTTCGGATATACTGGGGATCATGTTGTTTAACTATGCTATACGGCAGTTCGAAAACAATCAAGCCCTTGTAAGTCCAGAGTCCCTAGTCGCTTTAGGCTTACAGATTTTAGGGGTTATCGTGGTGTCTTTGTTCATCACCTTTTGTCTATTTCAGCTGCTGCAAAAAATTGAACATCACGTAAAATTTTTCTTGATTTTAGCCTTGTTAATTTTGGTTTACGCCTTTGGAAAAATCTTTCATTTACCTGCCTTGGTCACCATCTTTATCTTTGGCCTCTTTTTGAGTAATGTGGGCGCTTTGCTTCCGGGTTTCTTAAAACGACGTCTGGATTTAGAACAAACAAAAAAAGGACTTGACGAATTCCATATTTTAACGGCAGAATCTACCTTCTTAGTCAAAACCTTTTTCTTTCTTTTCTTTGGCTTTTCCATCCAAATAACCGCATTCACCTCTACCGAACCTTTTATGTATGGCCTCCTTATTTTTGGGATTATGCTGGTTTTACGCTATGCCTATTTTACACTAACAACATTTAAAATAAAACCGTCCCCGCTGGTCTTTATCTCTCCTCGTGGACTCATTAGTATCCTCTTGTTTTTACAAATTGGCGAAGTCAATTTTTTAAATAACACCCTCACCCCAGTGGATGAAAAAGTGCTCTTGGTCGTCATCCTTTGTTCGATGATTGTCATGACGCGTGGAACCATGAAAAAAGAAGAACAACTGCCGCTGGAGGATTTACTCCCTCCCGATCAAACAGCTGCGCTTCCACACAATGAAAATGAATCCAATGAACCTCTTTCCCAAGAGGAAAAAGAAGAAATACAGTAAACTATGTACCCACTTAAACGCAATAGAAGATTAAGAACAACTGCTGCTGTACGCAGTTTAGTTCGTGAGCAAAACCTCTCGGTAGATGATTTTATCGTCCCTCTTTTTGTGGTGGAAGGAAGCAACATCAAAGAAGAAATTCCTTCGATGCCCGATTACTACAGGATGAGTCTTGATGGTTTAAGTGAAGAAGTGAAATCCTTGTGGGACATGGGTTTAAAATGTGTTTTACTTTTTGTCAAAGTCCCCGACCTTTTAAAAGACAATAAGGGAACTGAGGCACTCAACCCCAAAGGCTTGATGCAGCTCGCCATTCAAACCGTTAAAAAAAGCTGCCCAGAGATGGTAGTTATGACCGATGTTGCCCTGGACCCCTACTCCTCTTATGGACATGACGGTATCGTTGAGGACGGTATTATTCTCAATGATCCCACTAAAGAAGTCTTGGCTAAAATGGCCCTTTCTCATGCTCAAGCGGGAGCAGATTTTGTCGCTCCCAGCGACATGATGGACGGTCGCGTTGAGCACATTCGTGAACTGCTAGAAGGCGAAGGTTTCCAGCATACCGGCATCATGAGTTACAGTGCAAAATACGCTTCTTCTTTTTATGGACCCTTTCGCGATGCACTAGATTCTGCACCGGGCTTTGGAGATAAAAAAACCTATCAAATGGATTTTCATAATCGCAAAGAAGCGCTTGCTGAAACCCTACTTGATGTCGAAGAGGGCGCCGATATTGTTATGGTAAAACCTGGAATTGCCTATTTGGATATTATTCGGGATTTAGCCGAACAAATCGAAACCCCGATTGCAGCCTATCAAGTAAGTGGAGAATACGCCATGCTAAAAGCGGCAGCGGCAAAAGGATGGATTGATTATGACGCTATTGTTTATGAGCAACTCGTTGCGTTTAAACGTGCGGGAGCTTCACTTATAGCGACTTATACTGCCAAAGATGCCGCGCGTATTTTAACCTCATAAACGAAAGAGGCACTGTTTTTGCGGTTTTAAAACGAAACCCAAATCCATGAAACGCCTTGTCCTTCTTTTTTATGGCTGTTTTCTTGCCATAGCTTGTATTGGCGAAGACTATGTCGATGATTATGTCGAGCCCAATCTGCGAATTACCAATGCCATTCTTAGTATTAGAGAAGGCCTAAGCTATCAATTTAACGCCTTTTTTTTTGATGAGTCGGGAAGAAAGGTAGCCTCACCAGTGTTAGAATGGTCGGCTATACCACCCTCGGCAGTAGCTATACAAGCCGATGGAACCATCACCGCACTAGAAGAAGGAAATGTTACTTTGACTGTAACAACCGTGGGGCTTAAAGGTAATACCATTAAAAGCAGTTTATCCTTCCTTATTCGACCGAATCCAGTAACCGAGATTGCCACCTCAACAATGGATACTTCTAGCTCAACAACAGATACCACTACATCAACATCGGACACCTCCACTTCAACCACGGACACCTCCACTTCAACAACGGATACCACTTCTTCAACCACGGACACCACTTCTTCAACCACGGACACCTCCACTTCAACTACAGATACTACTAGTTCAACGACAGATACCTCCACTTCAACCACAGACACCACTACTTCAACCACAGACACCACTACTACAACCTCAGAGACTACAGATGAGGGCATTGAGACTGTTGCGCAATTTTTTGAAGGACAGATTCGCACCACCTCAAGCTATATACTTGAAGGAAATTTTCGTTATGAACACAATGGAACTCAAATTATCCTTACGCTAGACGAAACCTATCGCGCATCTTCCTCTTTACCTGGCCTTTACCTGTATTTAACCAATAACCCCAATTCTCCCGAAGATGGATCTGAAGTAGGAAAAGTTAGTGTTTTCTCTGGGGCGCACAGCTATAGCTTACCCACTTCCATAGGATTAATGGATTATAAATATTTGTTGTACTGGTGTAGACCCTTTCGTGTGAAAGTGGGAGACGCACAATTATTCGAAGATTAATGAAACCGCTCTACCTCATCATTTTTTGCTTGTGCTACAGCAGTGTTAGTGCACAGTGGACCCAAGAAAAAGGGAAAGGATATTATAAAATAGGTACATGGTGGCTAGAAGCCAATCAGCATTATACCAGCACAGGTTTAATCGACCCCAATGCCACACGAGGACTTTTTATCCTAAACTTTTTTGGCCGTTATGGCCTTACTGAGAAGGCCACACTTATTGCCTATGTTCCCCACACTAGAGTATATCAAAATACGCAGGTGTTTAGTTCTGGCAGGGAGTCCATTGCTGGAGAAGAATTTTCAAGTTTGGGAGACATGAACCTGGGGCTAGAATATCAATTGGGGAAGAAAAAGGACTGGGCTTTTTCTACCTCAATTAACCTTGGCCTTCCCACAGGAGAACAACGCGGTGGGAGTGATGGAAGTTATCAAACGGGTGATGGGGAATTTAATCAACTCTTGCGATTTCATATCGGGACATCCTATCTAGTAGGAAAACAACGTTTTTATGCAAAAGGGAGTGTGGGAATCAATCAACGTTCAAAGGGTTTTTCGGATGAATTTCGAGCGGGTATTGAAACAGGTACCCAGCTTTTAAAAGACACTTTTCTTCTTTTAATTCGGGCCAATACCATCCAATCCTTTCACAACGGAAGTTTAAACGCTTCAAATAGTAATGGAAGTATTTTTGCCAATAATGTTGAAGTGGTTAATCTGGGAGGAGAAGTGATTTATCGCTTTTTACCAAGGTTGCGTTTAGGGGTAAGCTGGTCGTATCCTATTTCTGGACAAATCTTATATCGCGCTCCTGCACTTTCTGCTGGAATTTCGTTTCAACCATAACGCCTTTCTGGTGCAAATGGTTGAAGGTTTAAACTGGGTTGTTGATTGGAAATAATTTCAGCCACCAACTTTCCTGTTGCTGGTCCAAGGCTCCATCCCATCATGGAATGTCCCGTGGCTATGGTTAAATTAGCACATTTTGAATGTCTCCCTATGAATGGTAGCCCATCTGGCGAAAGTGGACGCAAACCGCATTGCACCTTTTCTGTGGTCGCTTTACTCAATTGAAGTCCGGGGTAGTACTCCCCGGCAGCGGCAGCAATGGCGGTGACTCTTTTTTGTCGAATGGAATGGTTGATTCCTGCAATTTCCATGGTTCCCGAAAAACGGGTCAAGCCTTGCATAGGGGTAACAGCTACTTTTTTTTCCATCAATATGGCTGGAAGAGAAATCCCTGTTTGCTGTGTTTCGTCTAGGCGATATCCTTTACCTGCTTGTAGCGGTAAATTTATGCCTAGCGGCTGCAATAATTGTTGTGACCATGCCCCAGTGGTGAGGACAAGTTCATCTGCAGTAAACTCACCTTGCGAGGTAGTAATGGTATTAATTGAGCTGTTTTTTTTAGACAGAGCAGTTAATTTTGTGTTGGGGTGAATCTTAACCCCTTCCTTTTTAAGATGGGTCTTGAGTTGCTCCATTAATATGCCCGGGGAACTATGGGCGTCACAACGGTACCAAAAAGCTCCTGCAACATCCATATTGATTTTGGGTTGAAGAGTGGCAATTTGAGCGGTATCGATTTGTTCTACATCCAAGCCTAAGCGTTGTGCTTCTCGCATTACGATGGCTTCTTCTTTTTCAGCTTTGGCCGTTTTATAGGCCATTAAAAGTCCTTTGCTTTCTAAATGTACGTCTAAATCGGGTAAACTGGCTAAGTCTTGATAAAGGTCTTTACTAAAAAGGTTAATGTCTTTAATGACGCTGAGAGAACGTTGAACGTGTTGATGCGTACAAGAGCGTATAAATTTCACTCCCCAATCCATTAATGCCAGGTTAAATCGTGGTTTTATATAAAAGGGGCTGGAGGAGTCAAACATCCACTTTAGGCCTTTGGTTGCCATTCCAGGAGCTGCTAATGGTACAATATGACTGGGGGTGAGATAACCCGCATTGACATAAGATGCTCCGCTGCTCATATTACTTTGATCAATAATGGTAACCTGGTGCCCCTCTTTGTGTAAATAATAGGCACAAGAAAGTCCTACAATTCCCCCTCCTACAACAACGATTTTTTTTTCCATATCACACGACTTGAAATCCTTCTACATAAGGATCATTTTCATCTAAAATAATGTTATTGTACCCTGTAATCCTAGCACTTCCTTCTATGCTGGGGATGATGGCTTTTTCATTGCCAACTTTAGTCAGGGATTCTATTTTTCCTTTAAAAACCGAGCCGATGATGCTTTCGTGAATAAATTGCTCACCCGCTTTGAGTAAGCCTTTGTGGCACCACTGTGCCATTCGTGCCGAAGTTCCTGTTCCACAGGGAGATCGATCAATAGCTTTATCGCCATAAAAAACAGCATTTCGAGCGGTGGCTTCTTTGGTTAAAGTGGCTCCTGTCCATAATACATGACTGCATCCTTTGATGTTTTTATCGGTTAAATGAACCACCTCAAATGTCGCATTGATGCTTTCTCTTAAACTTCTACTCCAAGCGATTAATTGATCGGCGGTATAGTGTTCTATTCCTTTAAAATTTTCTTGTACCTCAACGATGGCATAAAAATTTCCCCCATAGGCAATATCGATGCTTAATTCTCCTAGTTGAGGATGGGCAATTGTTTTGTTTTCTAATGCCAAATAAGAGGGAATATTGGTAAACCGCACTGAAGTAACTTTCCCCTTCTCCTGGGTATATTTTACAAGGACAAGACCCGCTGGGGTCTCCACCCGAACAATGCCATCTTCTTTGGGTTGAATCAATTGCTCTTCAATTAAAATCGTCATTGTTCCTATTAACCCATGCCCACACATGGGCAAGCAACCACTGGTTTCAATGAATAAAATGGCCACGTCATTTTTGGGATCACAAGGTTCAAAATAAAAGCTCCCGCTCATCATATCGTGTCCGCGAGGTTCAAACATCAAACCCTTTCTAATCCAGTCAAATTCCCTTAAAAAATGCAAGCGTTTTTCCATCATTGTTGCGCCATCTAGCTGAGGACGAGGCCCCTTGACTAAACGCACAGGGTTCCCCGCAGTATGGGCGTCAATGCAATCAAATACAACCGTTTTACTCATTCTTATATTGGGCTATATAATGTTCTACTTCTTTTTCCATGAGGGGCAAGGTTAAGGTTCCTTTCCCTAAAATAAGCTCGTGAAATTCTCGAATATCAAAGTCTTCTCCCAGGGCATTGGTCGCTTTTTCTCTCAAAGCTTTTATTTTTAATTCTCCAATCTTGTAAGCCAAAGCTTGTCCTGGCCAGGAGATGTATCGATCAACTTCTGTGTTGATTTCATGCAGGGATAGGGCGGTATTTTCAGCCATAAAAGTAACGGCTTCAGCTCTACTCCACCCAAAGGCATGAATGCCGGTATCCACCACTAGGCGACATGCCCTCCACATACTGTAGGTCAATTGACCAAAGCGCTCATATGGGGTGGTATATATTCCCATTTCTGCAGCGAGGGATTCGGTATATAATCCCCATCCTTCACCATAAGCAGAAAGGTATAGGTCCCGCCGAAAAGCAGGTATGGTTTTTGGCAATTCTGCATTTAAGGCCATTTGTAAATGGTGGCCAGGCACTGCTTCATGCGCAGAAAGAGCAGGTAAAACGTAAAGTGGCCGGCTGGGTAAATCATAGGTATTGACCCAATAATAGCCTGGATCATTACTCTCTGGACTAGTAGGAATATAGCGCCCACCCGTGTATTTTGGTGCAATAGCATCGGGGACAGCTGCTACCCCATAGGGCTTGCGCGGCAAGGTTTTAAAAAAACGAGGAAGTTGCTCATCTAGACGTTTTGAGATATCTCTTGCCCGCATCAATAGCTCGTCTGGGGTTTTTGCATTAAAACGAGGATTGGTTCTCAAATATGTAAAGAAATCCGCAAAGCTCCCATTGAAGCCTACTTCGGCAATGATCGCCTTCATTGCTGCGCTAATTTTTTCAACTTCTTCCAGCCCTGTTTGATGAATTTCTTGTGCACTTAATGAAAGGGTGGTATAATAGGCAATGCGGTTGTTGTAATAGGCAGTCCCATTTGGGGTGCTACTAACGCCTATTTCCTCACGAGTATTGGGTAAATAGTTTTTTTCAAAAAAGCCTTTGATCTTTTGAAACGAGGGAACAACGTCACGTTTAACAACAGTTTTAGCTTCGCTGAAAAGACTATCCCGTACTTCTTTTGACCACTGCTGGGGTAGATTTAAAAAAGGGCTAAAATAAAAATTGTCTTCAGCTGTGGGTGTGATATGTTGTTCATAGGTGTTTTCATAGCCGTTAAAAATGACCTTAGGTTGTGAAATTCCTTGGTCGATTCCTTTTTGGATCAAGGCCATGTTTTGTTCTACAAAAAGCGGTATGGCCTTGAGAAGGGCTAGGTAATCCGCAGCTTCCTCAAGGGTACTAATGGGTCGAACGCGATAAACAAGATTATTATGAAAACCCGCATCAGATAAAATAGGGTTGTAATGGGTTTTAAACCCAAAGGCAGAAAGGTTTGCCTCTAAAACAAACTGAAAGAGTTCAAAAGAGATCAACTCCTCCTGCGAAAGTTGATCAACGGCTAGCGCATTTAAACGGTCAAGTGTTGTTGCCCAAAAATCGGCTTCCTTTTTAAAGCGTTGTTCAGAGAAATCCCCCAATGGAAACAGCTCGCGATCATACGCCTCAAAGTTTTCATAGGCCAGAATCAAATCATTTAAATCATCGCTTGCTGTTTTTTGATCACATTGCAAGCATAAAAACCCTAAAAGGAAATAGTTAAAATACTTCATCACATTTCTTTTGTCATTTTTCCATTCACCTTTCGCATTAGACCTAGGGGATTGTTTTTTTGAAGGGCCAAAGGCAAGAGCGCCTCGGGGCAATCTTGATAACTCACCGGCCTCAACCATCGATAAATAGCATCTGTCCCTACAGCAGAAAAACGTCCATCGGTTGAAGCGGGAAAGGGTCCTCCATGCATCATTGCTTGTGTCACTGCAACACCTGTAGGCACGCCTTGAAATAATATTCTCCCTGCTTTTTGTTGTGCAATAGGAAGAAGTTGTTTAAGCTGTGGTTGATCTTCTTGTGTTCCTAAAAGAGAAAGCGTTAACTGTCCATCAAGGGCAAGAAGGATCTCTTTCACTTCTTCTAGGCTTGAACAACGTACTAAAAGAGAATAAGGCCCAAAAAGTTCTTCTTGAAAAACGGGATTGTCCAAGAATTGTTTTGCTGTAACCACGCCCAGCGCAGCTTGTGCTCCTGCTGTAAGTTTTAGTTGGCCTTTTAAGTGGGTGAGTTTTTCCTTATAGCCTTTGGCGATCGCCTCATGTACCATTGGTTGCGCTTCTTTTGAAAGAAGAACCTGAGTTAATTTTGTTTCAAGCTTATCCAAAAGCGAATGCTCCCCAAAGGCGATTATAAGTCCAGGATTGGTACAAAATTGTCCGCTTCCTAAACAAATGGAGTCCCCTAATTCTTGTGGTACGTTTTCATGAGATAACATCCCTGGAAAGAGAACCATGGGGTTAATGCTCCCCATTTCGGCAAATAATGGAATGGGAACAGGGCGTTGTTGCGCGAGATCATATAATGCTTTACCACCTTTAAAACTACCCGTAAAGCCCACTCCACACAATTGCGGATGTTCCACAAGTGCTTGCCCCAAAGAATGGCTGTCACTTTGAAGATGAGAGAAAACCCCTAGTGGTAGTCCTGCAGTAATCACTGCGGCGTGAATCGCCTGTGCCACAAGGAAACTCGTCATGGGATGATAGGGATGTGCTTTGACAATAACAGGGCAGCCTGCCGCAAGTGCAGATATAGTATCCCCACCTGCCGTTGAAAATGCCAAAGGGAAATTACTTGCCCCAAAAACCGCTACGGGTCCTATAGGCTGTAGCATTTTTCGGATCTCGGCTCCTTCCTCGGGATGGTGAAGGGTTGCCTGGAGGTAATCTCCTTGTTCCAGCAATTCGACAAAACATTGGATTTGATGAATCGTACGTCCAAACTCTCCTTCGGCTCTGCCTTGTGTTAATTGAGATTCGGTTTGATAGGCCATTAATATGGCTTCTTTTTCTTTGGTTAATGCCTCAATTATATGGCCTAAAAAAGCCGCTCGAATTTTTAGCGTACTGTTTCCATAAAAAGGAAATACTTCATGCGCAGCTTCAACCGAACGCGCTACCTCGTTCCTTGTTGCGATGGCAAAAGAGGCGTTAGTCGATGAAAAAAAATGATCGCTAGACGCCCATTTTCCTGCAACGAGATTGTCTATTTTCTTCATAGGTACTTCTTGTAATCTGAAACATCTGGACGCGTTTTCATCGCTTCTTTAATGGTGTCTAAAACGGCTTTTTCTTCTTCACCTATTAAGGGTAAACGCGGCGGACGAACATGTCCTGTACCCAGGCCAGTTGCTACTTCACATAGCTTTATATTTTGAACTAATTGTGGAGAAATGTCTAACTCCAACAACGGCATAAACCAGCGATTAATGGACAGGGCTTTGGCTAACTCTCCTTGCTTTATGTAATGAAAAATAGCACAGGTTTCTTCTGGAAAAGCATCGACAAGTCCAGCCACCCATCCATCTGCTCCCATGACTAAGGCTTCAACGGCTAGGGTATCCACTCCACATAAAATGGCAAAACGATCGCCAAAGCGATTTCGCATACGGGTGATATTGGTTATGTCACGGGTGGATTCTTTTACCGCTGTAATATTAGCATTACTTTTTAAGGTATCAAACATGTCAAGTGTAACTTCAATCTTGTAGTCCACGGGATTGTTGTAAATCATGATGGGCAATGATGTAGCTTTAGCGATGGCATCAAAATAAGCTACCGTCTCGCGGTCTGTTGCTTTATAGCGCATCGGGGGCAAGAGCATCAAGCCGTGTGCGCCTTGACTTTCGGCCTTTTGAGCGGCAGCAATTGCCTCTTGTGTTGACTGTTCTGCAATATTGAGTACCACTGTAGCTTTTTCACCTACTTCTTGTAAAGTTATTTCAACTAATTGTTCTTTTTCTGCTGCGGTTAAAGTGCTTGCTTCTCCAAGGGTTCCTCCTAGGATAATTCCACTCGCCCCTGCATTGACCTGAGCATTTAAGTTGATTTTAAAGGTATTGAGATCGAGTTCTCCTTTAGCATTAAATTGGGTCGTTATGGCTGGCATTACGCCTTTCCAGGCAAAGCCAGGTTTACTGTATTTCATTGATTTAAATTTATTTATCTAAAATAACAACTTTATTTTGTTTACCTTTATATTCTATATTAATAACACCGTCTTGGATATACATTACTTTGATAGTCCATTGGGTACGATTAAGGTAAAAGGTGATGTCGCGGGAGTTCAAGAAGTGCTTTTTGAAAATAGCACCCTTGATAATGATACTACAGTACCCACTTGTTTAGTTTCCTGTGTGGAACAATTACAGCAATACTTTGCTGGCAAACGTCATGCATTTGATTTTAAATTAAATCCACAGGGGACAGATTTTCAAAAAGCCGTTTGGGTCTTATTGAGGGACTTACCCTTTGGGAGTACAATCTCTTATTTAAAATTATCTCGTTTATATGGTAACACAAAAGCGGTGCGCGCAGTAGCAGCTGCTATAGGAAAAAATCCTATCTTAGTGGCTATCCCTTGTCATCGAGTTATCGGCAGTGACGGGACACTTGTTGGCTATTCAGGGGGGATTGACCGGAAAGAATCTTTACTAGAATTAGAAGGATTTCCCGTTCAAAAAAAATTAATTTAATGACCCGTTAAATACGGTTAATCTTATGAAGAAATTCTTGCGCTACTTCTTGGGAGCACTTCTACTTTCACTACTGTTACTTTATATTAGTCCTTACAATTTTATTTTTATCGCAGCAAAACAAGCCTTTAAAACGGGGCGAGACACTGCCTTTTTAGAGGACTATGAATACTTTGACAACAATGTAGTTAAAGCGGCTGATTCACCCATGGAATGGCCTAAACACAAACAATACAACAGCATTGCTTTATCCGATAAGATAAAGGCCACTCACGAAACCTATCAATCGGTCGCATTTGTGGTAATCCATCGCGATAGTATTTTACATGAATCCTATTATGACGGTTATAGCGATCGCTCAAAGAGTAACTCATTTTCAGTCGCAAAAAGCTTTGTGTCGGCCATGCTGGGAAAAGCGATTGAGCAGGGCGCGATTGAGAGTTTAGACCAAAAAGTGGGGGATTTTTACCCCGAGTTTAGTGAAGGTTTAGCAGCCGATTTAACCGTGGGAGATCTCTCTTCAATGGCCACGGGGCTAGATTGGAATGAAAAATATGATCTCTCCATCAATGGAATGATGGAGGCGTATATCACGCCAAATCTGGACAAGCTAATGCTGAATCGAAAAATCGTATCTCCTCCAGGTGAAAGCTTTGTTTATTATAGTGGTGCCACACAACTACTAGGGATGGTCATTAAAAAAGCAGTGGGACAATCTTTGAGCTCCTATTTTTCTGAACACTTTTGGCAACCCATGGGTGCTCAAGAAGATGCTTTATGGCAAATCGATAGTGAAGAAAATGGGATGGAAAAAGCCTATTGTTGTTTTGCAACAAACGCAAAAGATTTTGCTCGAATGGGTCGCTTATACAAAGACCACGGAAAATGGAATGGGACACAATTACTCGATTCTGCTTTTATTGCAAAAAGCACACGTCCACGATTTAAAGAAAGTCCAGAATACGGTTATGGCTGGTGGCTCACTCACTACAAAGACGAAAAAGGTTTTGCCATGCGGGGTCACCTAGGACAGTACATTATTGTCTTCCCAGAAAGTGATTTAATTATTGTGCGGCTAGGGCGTAAAAAAGGACCAAAAAAAGATCGCTTTGGAAGTCAAAGCTTCCACGATTATATCCAAGAAGGCTTTGAAATGATTGAAAATGTTGCGCAACCTTGATTTAGCAAAAATCCTCTTTCTCGATATCGAAACAGTCCCCGAGCAAGAGCACTTCCAGGAATTATCCCCTTTAAGGCAATCCCTATGGGAACAGAAAACAGCCTATCAGCGCAGTGAAGATCAAAGCCCAGAGGAGTTTTATGAACGTGCAGGTATCTGGGCAGAATTTGGTAAGATTGTGTGTATATCTGTAGGCTTTTTTGACATTAGTTCTCCTACAAACAAACAATTTCGCATTAAAAGTTTTGCAGGAAAAGAGATAGATATCCTCACTCAATTTAAATCCCTTTGTGATGAGCACTTTTTCCTAAAGTCACATTTGCTTTGTGCCCACAATGGGAAAGAATTTGATTTTCCTTACCTCGCTAGACGTATGGTAATCCATAGAATTAGTTTGCCAAAAATCTTAAACCTCTTTGGGAAAAAACCGTGGGAGGTACAACATTTGGACACCATGCAATTATGGAAATTTGGGGACTATAAACATTATACTTCTTTAGCTCTATTAGCCGAAATTTTTGGCATCCCCACCCCAAAAGATGATATCAATGGAAGTGATGTAGCACGTGTATATTATCAAGAAAAAGACCTGGATCGCATAGTGCGTTATTGCGAAAAAGATGTGTTAACCCTGGCACAAGTATTCTTGACCTTTATGGATCAACCGCTATTAGAAGAAAATCAGCTGGTATGGCTAAGCGAATAAAACCTTCTCTCCTCTCGATTGAGAACCTAAGTCTTACAATCGGCGGAACTCCAATTCTGTCAGAAATTAATCTGAGTGTAGCTGAAAATGAAATTGTTGCCTTAGTAGGAGAGTCTGGAAGTGGAAAATCAGTTACCGCCCAAGCAGTGATGGGCTTGTTGCCCAAAAAAGTCACTCAATTCACCACTGGAAAAATACATCTTGACAAAAAAAATTTGAACGAACTTACTAGCAGGGAATGGGAACAGTTGCGCGGTAAAGAATTGGGGATGGTTTTTCAAGAACCACAATCCTCGCTCAATCCCTCCATGCGTTGTGGGGAACAAATCGAAGAAGTAGGACGACAGCATCTCCGGCCAAAGCTTTCAAAAGCAGCACTCAAAAAAAAGGTACTTGAAGCTTTTGAGCAAGTACAACTACCTCAACCCGAGCGTATTTATGCGGCCTATCCCCATCAATTGAGTGGAGGACAAAAACAACGCATCATGATTGCCATGGCCCTGTTTTGCGCACCTAAACTTTTGATTGCAGACGAGCCCACAACCGCCTTAGATGTTTTGGTACAAAAGGAGATCATTGAATTGATTCGTTCCTTACAAAAGCAACATAAAATGAGTGTTTTATTTATCTCGCACGACCTTTCTTTAGTTGCAAATCTAGCCGATCGTATTGCCGTAATGCAAGCGGGGAAAATTGTAGAACAAGCCGATACAACCACCCTTTTTAATAGCCCCCAGCATCCCTACACAAAAGGCTTGCTCAACGCAAGACCCCCAAAAGATAAGCGTTTAAAAAAGCTACCTACATTAGCAGATTTTACACATGGGAACTTTCGTCCACAGCTTGTATCTACAAAAGAACGAGAAAAAGAACACCAGCTTTGCTATCAACAACAACCCATTTTAAGGGTAAAACAACTGCAAAAAAGTTACGCTAATAAGCGCTTTGGAAGCCACCAAAAAGCAGCTACAATTGCCCTTAGAGAAATTTCCTTTGACCTTTACCCGGGAGAAACGCTAGGCTTGGTTGGAGCATCGGGCTGTGGAAAGTCAACCTTAGCCAAAGCACTTGTTTTTCTTGATCCAGCAAATGCGGGCGAGGTTATTTATAAGGGAGAATTAATCGATGGTGAAAATAGTACGCAAATAAAGCACCTAAGAAAAGAGCTGCAGTTTATTTTTCAAGATCCCTACGCGGCCTTACATCCTTTAAAATCCATTGGAACTGCATTGGACGAAGTCCTAAAAGTACACACCCCCTTTACAGCAAAAGAACGTGTTACACGCATCGCAACCCTCTTGACCCAAGTGGGTTTAACCCCCGAATTTCATTTGCGTTACCCTCATCAACTCTCTGGTGGACAGCGGCAAAGAGTAGTCATTGCTCGTGCACTAGCGGTAGAGCCCAAGGTACTCATCTGTGATGAAAGTGTCGCGGCGCTTGATATCTCTGTACAAGCCCAAGTTCTCAACCTACTCAATCGTCTCAAAAAAGAGTTGAACCTTTCCTTTCTTTTTGTTTCACATGATTTGAGTGTAGTGAAACATATGGCCGATCGAATTTTAGTGATGCATCAAGGGTCCATCGTTGAAGAAAATGAAGCTGACCTGCTTTACCAAAATCCACAAACCGAATTCTCAAAGGCCTTATTAAAGGCCGAATTATAGGAATGAAAAAGCACCTCCTCACTTCTTTATTTTTACTCTTATTTTCATGTGCCAAAAAAGAAGACCCCTCACCAGAAATTAATACGAGTACTGAACTTGAGCGTATCTTTACTCAACTCCCCGCTCGTGAAGCCATTTTATTTGACGAAGCCTCAACCGAACAATGCGACCACTTTGGCTTGATAAATCACGGTGAATTCAATATTGAAAACAATACATGGAACGCGACTAACCTTACGGAAGACAGCTATCAACAGTGCATCTATCGTTATAGTAATGGAGCAGAAACGATCCTAGGGTGGAAATGGTCCTATCCCACTTTTGCTACAGGAATTAATGCTTATCCTCAATTAATTTATGGGAAAAAACCGTGGCATGAAAGCACAACAACTACTGCGTTACCACGAGAAATATCCACCATAGATCGACTAAAAGCACACTATGATGTATCCATTTATCGCAATACAGGTGAATACAATCTGGCATTTGATAATTGGATTGCATCGGCAGCCTCAAGTCGCCCAGAAGATCTTCTTTTTGAATTTATGATATGGGAAGACTATCATGACATCAGCCCTTTTGGGGAATTTATTTCTACTGTCACCACCCCAAACGGAACTTATGATTTATTCATGGGAGAACCCACTTGGGAACCTGAGGGTACTAACTGGACCTACATTGCCTTTGTGAGGAACAATCCACAAACGAATGGTACGGTAGATATCGATTTCATGTTAGATTATCTTGTTGAACAAAGTATTATTCCTCAAGATAGCTACCTCAGTTCTATCGAATTTGGGACCGAAATAGGAAACTCCGCTGGCTATGCCATAATTAATTCTTTCGGTATTGAATTAGAATAATCTTAGGGAGCAGGGTTAGGTATTCGTTCTTGCACTTCGTCTATTGCCTTAAGGACTTCTTTAGAAAGGGTAAGGTCGATCGAACCAATATTCTCCTCTAATTGAGCTAAATTAGTCGCCCCAATGATATTTGAGGTCATAAAAGGTCGATCGGTTACAAAGGCTAACGCCATTTGTGTTAAGGATAGACCAAATTCTTGAGCAATTTGATAATATTGCTCTGTCGCTAAAATGCTATTCTCTCCATTAAATCGGGCAAGATTTGGGAAGAGTTTAAAACGAGAATTTTCGGGCATTCCCTTTCGGTACTTTCCTGTTAATCGTCCAAAACCTAAAGGAGAATAGGCCAATAATCCCATTCCTTCACGCATGCAAATTTCTGAGTTCCCCACCTCAAATAAACGGTTGAGGAGACTGTAGGGATTTTGTACCGTAATCATTTTGGGATATCCTTTTTCGGCTAACTGTAAACAGCGATGTAAGCCCCAAGGGGATTCATTTGATAAACCGATATGTTTAATTTTTCCTTCGTCGATTAATTCTCCTAGAGTAGTTAATATTTCTTCAAAATTATCCTCCCAGGGATCGTTTGAAGGGTGCCCTTTATAACCGCGAACACTAAAAAAATTGGTTTTTCTTTCGGGCCAGTGCAATTGATATAAATCGAGATAATCTGTCTTTAATCGCTTTAGGCTTCCCTCTAATGCTTCTCGAATGTGTTTTGGACTAAAATGATCGTGTTCTCGAATATGAGCAGTATAAGCACCAGAGCCCACTACTTTTGAAGCCAAAACAATTTTATCGCGATTTCCTGTCTTCTTGAACCAATTCCCCATGATGCGTTCGGTATCGGCATATGTGGTTGCATTTGCAGGGACAGGGTATAATTCTGCAGTATCAAAAAAGTTAATTCCACGTTCTAGCGCAAGATCCATTTGAGCGTGTCCTTCGGCTTCAGTATTTTGATTTCCAAAGGTCATGGTGCCCAAGCACAGCTTAGAGACCTTGATCTCAGTTGAGGGTAATACGGTATATTTCATAGTAATAGTTAGTTGTCAAAACTCGAAAGTAACTCGGCAATTTTATCCAATTTAGGAGTTAAAATCACCTCGATACGTCTGTTTTTAGCTTTTCCTGCAGCGGTTTTATTCGTGGCCAAAGGCTGGTGTTGTCCTCTCCCGGCTGCGGTTAAATTCTCTGCTTTAATTTGTCTATTTTTTAAGAGTAGTTTGACAATTTCTGTCGCGCGTTTCGTCGATAAATCCCAATTTCCACTTAAATTTTCATTACCTATATACGGATCTGAATCGGTGTGGCCTTCAATTAAAACGGCAATCTCTGGGTTGGCCGCCAATACCGTTCCTAACTGCTTCAAGGCTTGTTTTCCTTGATTCCCTACCGACCAACTCCCCGACTGAAAGAGCAATTTATTTTCCATGGAAACATAGACCTTTCCACCGCGTTGTTCCACAGATAATCCATTCCCCTCAAAACTGTTCAAGGCTTTGGCCAAGGTGTTTTTTAATGTGTTCATCACAGCTTCTTTATCGGCAATTAATGCTTCTAGTTCTTCAACCCTGGCGCTGCGAGAAGACAATTCTTTTCCTAGTGAGTCAAGGCGAGAACGCTCTCCCAATAATTCCCCTTCTTTGATTTGAATTTCTTCTAAGAGGCCTCTATTTTTCTCAATACTCTCTTGAAGTGCTTCGTTGCTGTTTTCTTCTAAAGCAGCATAAGCATCCTGTAAAGTCACTAAGGTTCCTGAGGTGGTTGCTAACAACTGGCTTTGCTTTTCATATTGCCCTACTAATTCTCCATAGTGATAACGCAGAGAATCATAATTTTTAATGAGCTGCTCCTGTTCTGTTTCAAGACGAGCATGATCTCCCTTCAAAACAGCATAACGACTTTCTATTTCATTAAATATTTTTGTGGAAACACAGCTTGTGAAAAATGGCAAAAGTAAGAAAAGTAGTATTTTTTTCATTTAAAAAAATTTTCGTTTAAAATAGTTCAACTACAACTGGACAATGGTCAGAGTGATGCGCTTCGGGTAAAATATAAGCACGCGTTATGCTTTGTTTTAAGGGCTCGCTCACCAGGGCATAATCAATGCGCCATCCCTTATTGTTTGCGCGAGCATTTGCACGATAACTCCACCAGCTGTAATGATGAGGCGATGGATTTAAATGGCGGAAAGAATCGATAAAACCGCTAGTTAAAAAATTGTCTAGCCATTCGCGTTCTTGTGGTAAAAATCCAGAAACATTTTTATTCCTAACGGGATCGTGAATATCAATGGCTTGATGACAAATATTGTAATCTCCACAGATCACAAGATTGGGGAGTTCCTTCTTTAACGCATCGATATAGGCTTTAAAATCATCCATGAACTTGAATTTGTATTCAAGGCGATCAACATTGGTACCAGAGGGAAGATATAGACTAATGACCGAGCAGTGATCAAAATCTGCACGAATGACTCGACCTTCAAAATCAATGTGATCAATTCCGGTTCCATAGGTAATCTTATTAGGCTCTTTTTTACATAATAATGCCACCCCACTGTAGCCTTTCTTTTGGGCAGAAAACCAATAGTGCTTGTACCCCAATGCTTCAATTGCAGTCATATCCACCTGCTCTTGCATCGCCTTTGTCTCTTGTAAACAAAGCACATCGGGAGAAGCTGCTTCTAGCCATTGCACAAAGTCTTTCTTTAATGCAGCGCGAATTCCATTAACGTTGTAGGAAATTATTTTCATTTGAACTAAAATAAAGATTTGTTCGCTATCTTTAATCTCTACCTAATCTTTTAATCTACAATCTATGAACACTTTTTTCAACCGTATTGCGCTCCTTTTTTGCGGTTTTTTTATTTTTCTGATAGGAAATTATTCCGTTTTAGCACAATCAAAAAAAGACAGCCTTCCCAGCTATACCAAAGAATGGAAGCTTAATGCGTTCAATCTTCTAGTTTTTCAAGCTCTAGATGTTAGCTATGAAAAATACATTGATGAAGAAAGTAGTTATGGTTTTACAGGGCTAGTGAGTTTAGCTGGAGAAAGCCGTTTTGATGATAACGCTCCCTTTTATTATGAGACAGCTGCTTTCTCTTCTTTTTATCGGATTTATTTTGGACGGGGCGTCAATCACGGTTTCTTTATTGAAGCTTTTGGGGCATTGTCTTTCGGTAAATATGATAGTTATCAAGACTATTATTACGAGGACGTCTCATTTAATGATCCATATGCTACTTTTACTGAGGTTGGTTTAGGCTTTTCGGTAGGTGGAAAATTTATCACCAAAGAAAAATACACCTTGAGTGTTTTTGGTGGAGCAGCACGAAACTTTATTTCAAAAGACGGCCCAGGAGCGATGCCTAGGGTTGGAATTACAATTGGAAAACGTTTCTAGATTTTTTGCAACCAATGCTTAATATTCAATCTAGCATCTAAATACGCAGGTAAATCGGCAATTGCAATTCGCTCTTGTTCCATACTATCACGATCGCGTAAAGTAACGGTCTTATCTTCTAAGGACTGGTGGTCTACGGTAATACAATAAGGCGTTCCCAAGGCGTCTTGACGTCGATAACGACGGCCCACTGCATCTTTTTCGTCATAAGAAACGGCGTATTCCCATTTCAAACTATTTTCAATTTCATGGGCTAAATCGGGTAAACCATCTTTCTTAACCAGGGGTAATACTGCCACCTTTGTCGGGGCTAAAACAGCTGGTAATTTAAGTAGGGTTCGCTGGCTTCCATCGGACAAGGTTTCTTCTCTTAGTGCCCAAGAGAAAATGGCTAAAAACATGCGGTCAAGACCGATAGAGGTTTCCACGACATAGGGGATATAATTCTCATTGCGTTCTGGATCAAAATACTGTAATTTCTTTCCAGAAAACTCTTCGTGACTTGATAAATCAAAGTCGGTTCTAGAATGAATTCCTTCTAATTCTTTGAATCCAAAAGGGAATTTAAATTCAATATCTGCAGCAGCATCGGCATAGTGCGCAAGCTTTTCATGATCGTGGAAGCGATAGTTATCTTCTCCCATCCCCAAAGACAAATGCCACTTGAGTCGGGTTTGTTTCCATTTTTCATACCATTCTTTTTGCGTTCCTGGGGGAACAAAGAATTGCATTTCCATTTGTTCAAATTCACGCATTCTAAAAATGAATTGACGAGCGACAATTTCATTGCGAAAGGCTTTCCCAGTTTGAGCAATTCCAAAAGGGATTTTCATACGCCCTGTTTTTTGCACATTAAGAAAATTCACAAATATCCCCTGTGCGGTTTCGGGACGTAAATACAAGTCCATGGCCGATTCTGCAGAGGCCCCTAGTTTTGTCCCAAACATCAAATTGAACTGTTTTACATCGGTCCAGTTTCTAGAGCCCGATTCTGGGCATGCTATCTCTAATTCTTCAATTAATGCTTTGACATCTGCTAGATCTTCTTTTTCTAGGGATTGTCCTAAGCGTTTTAAAATGGCATTAATTTTTTCTTGATAACCTACTACGCGAGGGTTTGTAGAGACAAATTGGTCTTTATCAAAGCTATCGCCAAAACGCTTTGCCGCTTTCTTGACTTCTTTCTCGATTTTAACTTCAATTTTAGCACAGTAATCTTCAACTAAAACATCCGCTCTATACCGCTTTTTAGAATCCTTATTATCGATTAAAGGATCGTTAAAAGCATCAACGTGCCCAGAAGCTTTCCAGGTGGTGGGATGCATAAAAATAGCGGCATCAATCCCCACGATATTGCTGTGCAACTGTACCATAGATTTCCACCAGTAATCGCGGATATTTTTTTTGAGCACTGCGCCGTTTTGAGCATAGTCATAAACGGCACTTAAACCGTCATAAATTTCACTTGATGGAAATACAAAACCGTATTCTTTTGCGTGGGAAATGATCTTCTTAAAATCTGTCATGGCACAAAAATAACCCTTTTTCGTATTTTTGAAGAACCAAATCGCCTTGAAATGTTTCCTGCACTCGCACAATTGTTCGAAAGTGTTTTTGACTTATTTTTTCCAGCACGCTGCCTGCATTGTAATCGAGGGATAGCTTCTCCTAAAGCAGTGTTGTGTCTCTATTGTGAAATAAATTTGCCCTTGACCTATTCGCATTTGATGCATCCCTCCCCTTTAAAAAAGTATCTTTTTCCTGCATTGCCCCTAGAGCGTGTTTTCGCTTTGTATGTCTTTGAAGAAGGTGCTTTAATTGAATCCTTACTCTATCAATTTAAATATGATGGAAATAAAGCTATTGGAGTCTTTTTTGGACGGCGATTAGCTGGACTAATTCACCATTCAAAACAAGCGTATGATGGTATAATAGGGGTGCCATTGCACCCAAAACGAAAACGAAAACGAGGCTTTAATCAAGTAGATGTCATTGGACAAACAACCGCAATGTTACTCTCGATTCCTTATTTTGGGGAGATCTTACAACGCGTAAAACACACACCAAAACTTTCACAATCAAAGCGCGACCGAGGAGAAATTCTACACAATGCATTTCGTTTGAATCCTAGGGTAATTTTACCCAAAGGACATTACCTCCTCATTGATGATATCCTTACTACTGGTGCAACCCTAAGCGCCTGTTCAAAAGTAATACTAGAAATAGCAAAAGTTTCCCTTAGTATTGGTACCATCGTCTATAGAAATTAGCAGATTTATGTGTTACTTTGCAGCATATGCAAAAAAAGCTGGGCATTATCTTGATGATTTTGTGGGTGATTTCAACCACTCATTGTGCAAAAAGAGGCACGCCAACCGGCGGCCCTAAAGACAGTATCCCTCCTGTTTTAATGAGTGCTAATCCTGCTTTAAACAAGGTCAACTTTGATGCAGAAAAAATTGTCTTGATCTTTGATGAATACATCCAATTGAAAGATGTTGCTAATCAACTCATTGTTTCTCCACCACTCGAAAAAAGCAGCTATCGTGTTTTACCTGAAGGAACGGTGAGCAAAAAAGTAGAAATTCGTTTCGAGGAAGCGCCGAGAGATAACACGACCTATACGTTTAACTTTGGCGAAGCCATAGAAGATTATAACGAAAATAACAAGCTGCCGTTCTTTAGTTATACCTTTTCTACGGGAGATTATTTGGATTCCTTAACCTTATCGGGAACGGTGAAAGACGCTTATGCTTTAGATTCTTTGGATCGTGTTTCTATTCATTTGTATCCTATTGATTCCACCTTTACGGATTCAACCATTTATTTGCAAAAGCCCCTTTATGTAGGAAATACGCTGGACAGCATTTATTTTAAACTGCAAAGTCTAGCACCTGGGAAATATGAATTCCTTGCCATTAAAGATGTAGGGAAAAATTATCTGTTTGATCAATCGATTGACATGATTGGCTTTTTTGAACAACCCATTGAATTGCCTCAAGATTCTTTAAAATTTCCTGTTTTATTTAAAGAGGTAACTAATTTTAGATGGGGAAGGCCTCGCTATGTTAACGATCATCATTTAGAGTTTCCTTTTTTTGGTGAAGTCAATGAAAAGAGGGTAAAATTTACGGCAGAATTCGAAGAAAAAGGGCAAGGATTTTTTACGCGAGACCGAGAAAAAGATAGTTTACACTATTGGTTTTTACCTCAAAAAAACTTGGATTCAATTGTTGTTGCTTTAGAGGAAATGGATTCTTTACGCCCTGTCGTTATTAAACCCTTTAAAGCTGTTTTAGATTCATTAGAACTTGAAGTGAGCCCAAGGAATCAATCGATACTTCACTTTTTAGACACCCTAAAGATTAAAAGTACTCTGCCCATTACTGAGGTAAATAATGACTTTATTCAAATCTTTGATATTGACACCCTAGAAGTGCCTTTTAACAGCTTTATCGATCCAAATAAAGATCGCGTTTACCTCGATTTTAAAAAAGTACAGAACGACATTTATCGCATTCAACTACTGCCGAATGCAATTAAAGATTTTCTTGGAGCAACAAATGATACGATCACCCATACTGTTCGAACTCAAGCGGTAGAAAATTATGGCACATTGTATCTAACTGTCGAACAAAAGGACAACAGCATCCCCTACTTTTTTGAATTGATCGATAAAAAAGGAAGTGTTATTCGAAAAGTAGTACAAAATGAAGAGAACAGTTATGTTCTAAATTACCTTATCCCCAAAGAATATCAAATTCGATTTGTCAAAGACCGCAACGGCAATGGCAAATGGGATACGGGTAATTATCTTAAAAAGCAACAACCCGAAGAAGTTCTTTATTTGGCCGATTACCTTACTTTAAGGGAAAATTGGGATTTAATCGAAACCTTTACGATTGAATAATAAAACGATCTCTATCGTTTAAAAAGTTGAGTTTTTCTCTCGCCAAAAGCATCTTTTCGCGATCCAATTGAACCGAAGTGAAGTCTTGCTGTTCGTGCTTGGTCTCTCCTACTTTTTCTCCCATATAATCGAAGATTGCCGTATGACCAGGGTAGTACAAATCCGATCCATCTGTTCCTATTCGATTTACGCCTACACAATAACTCATGTTTTCAATGGAACGCGCTTGAAGTAGGGTGTCCCATGCGGCAATACGCTTGTGCGGCCAGTTTGCCGTATAAATCAGTACATCATAGTCTGAGGTGTTTCTTGCCCAAACAGGGAAGCGCAAATCATAACAAACTCTGAGGCATATTTTCCACCCTTTATAGTGAACAAGGCCATCGTTTTGACCGGTTGCATAGGCCTTGTGTTCGCCTGCTAATGTAAAGGTGTGTCGTTTATCATAGTAGTGTATATCACCACTAGGTAAAACAAATAAAAAACGATTGTATCTTTTTTCACCTTCTTTGATAATAGTGCTTCCTGCAATGGCTGCATTGTTTTTTTTTGCTTCTCCACGCATCCATTCAACTGTGGTCCCTTCCATGGATTCTGCGAATTCTTTTGCGCGCATGGTAAAGCCTGTCGTGAACATTTCTGGGAGAATGATTAAATCACTCTGGGGAAGCTGTGCTATTTGATTACTCAGCTGGTCTAAATTCTTTTGTTTGTCTTCCCAAAAAAGATTGGTTTGTAGTGCTGTTAGAGTGAGTTGAGATTCCATATCTTTAAATATCTAATGTAAAGATGAAAAATTTGGTTTTATGAAACAGTTTATTTCCTTCTTTTTTTGGGGCATACTGCTCTTCATTGGGGGAGGTCTTTATGCCCAAGTTGATTACTTCCCGGCTGCAAACAGTGTTTGGGAAGAGCGCTCGCCTGCTTCCCTACAATTAAATGAAAAAGCCTTAAATGCAGCCGTAAAATTTGCAGAAGAAAACGAATACAGTGGTGCACGTGATCTACGTATTGCCATTTTAAAGGGCTTTGCCCATGAACCCTATCACAGGATTTTAGGGCCTACTAAAAAACGGGGTGGACCAGCCGGGATGATCTTAAAAGACGGCTATCTGGTTGCATCTTGGGGGGATATCAAACGTGTGGACATGACTTTTTCGGTGACAAAAAGTTATTTATCAACGGTAGCAGGATTAGCGGTGGACCAGCGACTTTTTCTCCCCAGTGAAAAAGTCGCCCCATACGTCTGGGATCACACCTTTGATGGGGCACATAACCAGGCCATTACTTGGGAGCACCTATTGAATCAATCTTCCGACTGGTCGGGGAATTTATGGGGAGGCTATGACTGGGCCGATCGACCTCCACGGAAAGGAGGAATAGACGACTGGAAACATCGAAAGCTTCATCCTCCTGGAACTCATTATAAATACAACGATGTTCGTGTAAATGTATTAGCCTATTCCTTGTTGAATATTTGGCGAAAGCCATTACCACAGGTCTTAAAAGAAAATATCATGGATCCCATAGGGGCCTCTACCACCTGGAGATGGTATGGCTATAAGAACTCATGGGTAACCATTGATGGTAGTAAAGTCCAATCGGTCTCGGGAGGGGGGCACTCTGGCGGGGGACTCTTCATTTCAACCGAGGATCATGCCCGTTTTGGTTTACTCTTTCTCAATAAAGGCAAGTGGAAAGAAAAACAGCTTATTAGTCCTGAATGGATAAAAGCAGCTACGAGACCTTCTCCTGCCAATCCTAGTTATGGCTATTTATGGTGGTTAAATCACCCTGATAGTACTCGCTTTGTCCCCGATGCAGGAAGAGACATGTATTATGCAGCAGGATTTGGGGGTAACTTTATCATCATTCTACCCAAAGAAAACATGGTGGTAGTTACCCGCTGGTTAGCACCTAAACAAATGTCCGAATTCCTCGAAAAAGTAATTAAAGCAACAAAATGATACAGCTCCCACAGGCCAAGGCCTTCATCTTCGATATGGACGGTACTTTAACCGATAATATGGATTTTCACCATCAAGCATGGATGGAATTTATTGTGGCCAAAGGCTTAGGGATCGACGCCGAAACCTTTGAACGCGACTATCACAAGGGCACCTTAATTGAGGTCATGGCGCGTTTTTTTCCTCACCTCAAAAGCGAAGAAGAATTGCGAAAGGTGGGAAACGAAAAAGAAGCGCTTTATCGAAATACCTACGGACATTTACTGCAACCTCTCCCTGGCTTACATGCTTTTTTTGATGGCTTGAAGGAAAAAAAACTTCCCATTGGATTAGCCACCATGGGCGATCAAAACAATTTGGAAATGACGTTGAAGCAGTTGGAAATCACTTCCTATTTTCACAGTACTACTGGCGGGGATCAAATAGAAAAAGGCAAGCCCCATCCCGAAATCTTTTTGCTCGCTGCTAAAAAGTTAGGTGTTGCCCCACAAGATTGTTTAGCCTTTGAAGATACGCAATCGGGCATACAGGCAGCACAAGCTGCCGGGATGCCAGTGGTGGGAATCGCTACTCAATTCTCAAAAAGAGCGTTGATGGATTTGGGATGTGTAGAAGCGATTAAAGACTACAGAAACATACAAATAGGATAAAAAAACCTACCCTTTTGAGGGGGTAGGTTGTCATCTAAATTATAAAAAAGCTTAGCCTTTTAAGCTAGCAGAAAGGTATTCGCGGTTCATACGCGCGATGTTCTCTAAAGAGATTCCTTTAGGACATTCTACTTCACATGCACCGGTATTCGTACAATTCCCAAAGCCTTCTTCATCCATTTGTTTTACCATGTTTAACACACGATCTGTCGCTTCAACTTTTCCTTGCGGTAATAAAGCGTATTGAGACACTTTTGCCGATACAAATAACATGGCAGATGCATTTTTACAGCTCGCCACACAAGCACCACAACCTATGCAAGTTGCTGCGTCAAAGGCTTTATCAGCGTCGTGCTTATCAATCGGGATCGCGTTTGCATCTTGGGTATTTCCAGAGGTGTTTACACTTACAAAACCTCCTGCATGTTGAATACGATCAAAAGCAGAACGATCTACCGCTAAATCTTTTACAACGGGAAAGGCATTGGCACGAAAAGGCTCAATAGTAATCGTATCCCCGTCCTTAAACTTACGCATGTGTAGTTGACAAGTAGTCACTAAACGATCAGGGCCATGTGCCTCGCCATTGATATACATGGAACACATTCCACAAATTCCCTCGCGACAATCGTGGTCAAAAGCGACAGGGTCTATTCCTTTTCCAATCAATTCCTCATTGAGTACATCCATCATTTCTAAGAATGACATATCAGGCGATACATTTTCGATAGGGTAAGTCTCTATACTTCCGGTAGCATCTGCATTTGCTTGACGCCAAATTTTTAATGTTAAATTCATATTCCTCAAGTTGATGAGCCAAAAAGGCAATAAGCAGTAGCGTTAATCTTCCTTGCTTATTGACCTTATAAAGGCATTGATCATTTTATTTTCTTCTGTAATTAATCCTTGTACTTTCTCAAATAGTTTTTCTCTAATGAGATCTAATTCTTTCGCAATGATAAGTTGGGTTTCTAATTCGAGAAGAGATCCCCTTGCAATACGCAAAAACTGAAGGTAACTCTGGGTGTAATTCCTCCCATAACCTTCGGCAATATTCGACGGAACAGAAATTGCTGCTCTTTTCATTTGACTTTGTAAACCAAAAATCTCGTCTTTTGGCAAATCCTCACACACACGATATACTGATTTGACTAAAGCGATTCCCTTTTGCCAGATAAGTAAGTCTTTATATGATTGAATTTTTGTCATCTATTGCCTATTGCCTAAAATACTATTTATACGAACGTGTTTTTACTTCAATTTCTTCATAGTTCAGGTCTTCTTTCACCAATTTGGCTTCAGAAGGTTCTCCCTTGTATTCCCAAGCCGAGACAAAGGTAAAATTCTCATCGTCCCGCAGGGCTTCTCCTTCTGGAGTTTGCGATTCTTCACGGAAGTGACCTCCACAGGATTCTGTTCGCTCAAGAGCATCTTTTGCAAATAATTCACCTAACTCAAGGAAATCAGCAACACGACCTGCTTTGGCTAATTGCTCATTAAACTCATCTGCTTTTCCAGGAACATTTACGTTCTTGTAAAAGTCTTCACGCAGGGCTTTAATTTCCGCTATGGCTTCTTTTAAGCCTTTTTCGTTACGGGACATTCCGCATTTATCCCACATGATTTTCCCTAACTTTCTATGATAGGAATCTACCGAATTAGTTCCTTTATTATTGATAAAAGCATCAATTTGATCTTTAACGGCTTTTTCAGCTGCATCAAATTCTGGAGTAGTTGTGTCAATTGCTCCTGTACGAATATCATCGGCTAAGTAATCCCCGATGGTGTAAGGAAGGACAAAGTATCCATCGGCTAGGCCTTGCATCAAAGCAGAAGCACCTAAACGGTTAGCCCCGTGATCAGAGAAATTTGCTTCCCCGATCGCATAACAACCAGGAATGCTGGTCATCAAGTTGTAATCTACCCAAACGCCTCCCATGGTATAGTGTACCGCAGGGTAAATCATCATCGGAGTTTCATAAGGGTTTTGATCAACGATTTTTTCGTACATCTGGAAAAGGTTTCCATATTTCGCACGAACAACCTCTTGTCCTAATTTTTTTACTAGAGCAGCATCGTTTTCATCCATTCCTTTTACGTGGGCTTGCTCTTTCCCATAGCGAATAATCGCAGAGGCAAAATCAAGATAAACTGCTTCACCTGTTTTATTCACCCCAAAGCCTGCATCGCAACGTTCTTTTGCTGCACGAGAGGCTACGTCACGTGGTACAAGGTTCCCAAAAGCAGGGTATCGCCGCTCGAGATAGTAATCGCGATTTTCTTCAGCGATCTCGGTTGGCTTTAATTTCCCTTCGCGAATGGCTTTTACGTCTTCACTATTTTTAGGCACCCAAATTCGTCCGTCGTTTCGAAGTGATTCTGACATCAAAGTCAGTTTAGACTGATGGTCGCCAGAAACCGGAATACATGTTGGGTGAATTTGTGTAAAACAAGGATTAGCAAAATGCGCCCCTTTTTTATGAATTTTCCATCCTGCCGAAACATTACTTCCCATGGCATTAGTCGAAAGAAAAAATACATTTCCATACCCACCAGAAGCAATCACTACTGCATGTGCGCCATGACGTTCAATTTGACCGTTGACAAGATTACGGGTAATAATTCCTCGTGCTTTTCCATCAACAACGACTAGATCCATCATTTCATGACGGTTGTACATCTTAATTTTACCACGACCAATTTGACGGTTCATCGCAGAATATGCACCTAGGAGTAATTGCTGTCCCGTTTGACCTTTGGCATAAAAGGTTCTCGAAACCAATACTCCTCCAAAAGAGCGATTATCTAACAATCCCCCATAATCACGTGCAAAGGGCACCCCTTGAGCAACACATTGATCAATGATGTTTGTAGATACTTCTGCTAAACGATGAACATTTGCCTCGCGAGAGCGGTAATCTCCCCCTTTAATGGTATCATAAAATAAGCGATAGGTAGAATCCCCATCTCCCTGATAATTTTTTGCTGCATTGATTCCTCCCTGTGCTGCAATCGAGTGCGCACGGCGTGGAGAATCTTGAAAACAAAAGGTCTTCACATTATAACCCAATTCTGCTAAAGTAGCTGATGCTGATGCTCCGGCTAGACCCGTTCCTACAACTATCACGTCAATTAGACGCTTATTTGCTGGGCTAACGAGGTTAATATTACTCTTGTGGTTGGTCCACTTATCGGCCAATGGGCCTTGAGGTATTTTTGAGTTTAAGGTCGCCATATTAAAATGCGGTTAAATGGTGAAACAAAGCAATAAATACAAAACCTAACGGGATCCCGATAGCAAAAGCAGTCGTAAACCCTTTTACTGCACGGGTATATTTATTATTAGCGCCCAGGGATTGAAAAGAAGAACTAAATCCATGGAGAAGGTGTAAGGCTAAAAAACCAAAGGAAATGATATACAAACCCACTCGAACAGGACTTTCAAATTTATGGATCATCTCTTCAAAGTATCTCGTTGGGTTTTCGGGTAATACCTCAACATACTTGTAATTCATCTCTGGAATCCAAAAATCATAAAAATGCAATCCTAAAAAGGACAATACTACCGCCCCAGAAAGGATCATATTGCGGGACATCCAGGAAGAATTTGCAGCGCCATTATTTGTGGAATACTTATTTGCTCTCGCTTTTCTGTTTTGAATTTCTAATACAAATCCCATCACGAAATGGAAAATCACTCCAAAAATCAAAACAGGTTGAAGGGCGAATTGTACCAAGGGGTTGTTCCCCATAAAGTGAGAAAGTTCGTTAAAAACTTCTTCGCTAAAAACAGAGGTAAGGTTGATGGTGAAATGCTGTAGTAAAAAGAAAACTAAAAACAATCCAGAAAGCGCCATGGCGAATTTTCGAGCCAATGACGTTTTGATTAATGCACTCATTTAATTCAGTTTATTTCAAACAAAATTAACGTATAAAGGCGTTAGAATGAAATTATTTGCTTTGATTTTTCTAGTTTATATTGGCCCTAAACTCTATACGTCACTTTCTGTTTAACAATACAAGGAAAATCCTCAAAGAACACCCCAAACACTTAAACAGACGTTAAAATGGCAATGAAATGGCCAAGCCAAAAACTTGTCGAAACTGCAGGTCTGCTAATGCATTATCATCATACAAAAATTGCATTTCAAAAACTGCACTGAGGTAATCATTGACTTTCATGTTTAAGGAAGTGGTCGCGTCCATATCAATATTTTTAAACTCCTCCAGGTAATTAGCGACTAAACTTATTGCAGTGGCTAATTCAATGTTTTTTGCTAGAGAAATTTTACTTTGAAAACCCACAGAAGCTCCAGCCTCCCAACGAGCTGTTTTATCGGCATCTACCCCAAAGAATTGCTCCCCTTGAGCGAGGTTTTTAGTGAAAAATTGATCTACGACAATTAACCTTGCCGATAAGGGGTTGAATTGCAAGGCAACTTTTTGGCCTTTTTTATAGGCCATCCCTATACCCAGACGCAAATATGCCGGAGAAAAGAAACCCGAACTTTTAATTCGTTCAACTGCTTGGTCTTGTTCAATAAAAGTATAGCCCGGTGCATTTTGCGACTTGAGATTAAACGAGGAGGAAAAACCCCAACCCTTTGATGTTTTTAATTGTAAAACAGAATTGAGTTCTATTTGATCTTCTGTTTTATTCAAGAAATCATTTTCCATTGTTTTGGCATATCCCAATGCCATGTCTAGGGCAGTATTCCAGTGCCATCGTTGAGATTCATACACTAGATCATAATCCATTTTTAAGGTTCCGCTAAAGCTGTTTACCCCTCCTGCTAACCAGTTGTCAAAACTAGACTGGTTGATTAATACGCCCAATTTTCGCTCTTGACTCCAGCGTGGCAGGCTGTCCTGTTTTGCTTCTTGAGCAAAGCTAAACTTGCTTAAAAAACAACTCAATAGCAGTATAGCTAGACGCAACTTACTTGATAGTAAACTCTTTTGAACGCGTCTGTGAGCCTTGCTCGACGGTAAGGATGTAGGTTCCTTTCGGTAAATAATAGTTTCCATTTTTTGCAGATTTTAGGGGGTTCTTCTTGTTTTTTCGTTGATAATTTGATTGTTGATTTTCTCCTAGAGTGAGATTGTATTCGATGAAATTATACCCTTTATCAAGCAGTTGTTGCGCTGCATAAACCACTGTTTTTTGTTTATCTATGATTTGCCACTTTACCGTTCCCGCCTGTGGGGTGTAAAGGTTGAAAACAGTCATTGGTTCAATGGGTATACGCCACTGTGAATAAGAGTTACCCCAGCGTTTTGAATGACGAATGTCTTTTATTGCAGCAAGAGAAAATGCTTTATAGTCATTTTGCAGTACACTAATATCTGCCTTGTAAATGGAACGCCCATGGGTTCCTACTAATAGATGGTTTTTTTCGGGTTGAAGGACTAAATCGTGTACTGCAGCGGTGGTCAATCCTTTTACAAATGCTTGCCAATTTTCGCCTTGATCAAAGGAGACAAAGACCCCTAAATCGTTTCCTAAATAAAGAATGTTTTCATTTTTTGGGTCTTCTCTAATTACATTAACTGGAGATAAAGGCAAATTACTTTCAATGGCTTTCCATTGTTTTCCACCATCCTCGCTCACATAAACATAAGGGGTGAAATCATCCCATCGATATCCATTTAAAGTGACATAAACACGATCCTTTTGGTGCTGTGAGGCTACAACTCTACTCACCCATAGGTCTTTTGGGAAACTATCCGAGATGCGCTCCCAACTTCCACCCCCATTAGTGGATTTATGGACCAGTCCATCGTCACTCCCTGTATAGAGGTAACCAAATTGAAAAGGAGACTCAGACAGGGTTGTTAAGGTACCATAGGCCACATTTCCTTTTCGACCTCCTTTCGTTAAATCACCTGAAATGGTTTCCCACACATCCCCTTGATTCAAGGATCGATGTAGTTTGTTTCCACCAAAGTAAAGAATGTCCTGATTGTGACTTGACAACAATATTGGCGTTTGCCAATTAAAACGATAGGGAGATTCCCCTAGGGTGTGCTTTGGTTGAATCGCTTTGCGTTTTTTGTTGGCTAAATCCAAGCGGTAATAATTTCCAAATTGAAAGCCCGTATAAACAATAGAACTGTTGCGTTTATCAATTTGCACCTTCATTCCGTCACCACCCATGATAGACGTCCATGGATTATGGCCGGTTGAATGCCAGCGTTCATCTTCTACTGTATTATGCGCTCCTTTCCACACACCATTGTCTTGCAAGCCACCGTAAACATTATAGGGCGTTTCATGGTCAATATTAATGGCATAAAACTGCCCCACAGTGGTAGAATTATTTTTCATCCAGTGCGCTCCATCGTCATAGGTGATGTTCACGCCACCATCGTTTCCATTGATCAAATGACCGTCACGATTTGGGTTAATCCACAGCGCATGATGATCTGAATGGACATTTGCTTTACCAATTGAAGCAAAGGTTTTTCCACCGTCGTTTGAGCTTAAAATAGGGACGCCATAAATGTAGATTTTATCCTCTTGTTTAGGATGGACATGAATATGTCCAAAGTAATACCCATAGCTATAATACAAATCGTCTAAATATCCTTCATGGGTTTTATTCCAGCTCACGCCGCCATCAGTGCTTTTGTAAACTTCAGCTCCAACCACTGGAGTATCAAACAATAGTGCATTCGCATCTTCTAGATAAGTCGCAAGATCCTTTGGGACTACTGCGCCACTTCGAACACTGTTTTTCAAATTTGCTGCGCGGTATTTTTCTTGAAAATTATTGCGCTTTAAAAAAGCGTCCAACTGCTTATCCTCTAAGGCCAAAAACGCTTCTTTTGACATTTGCTTAAAATCTTCTTTTTCAAGGGAATTGCTTTTCTTTTCATCGGTCTCTGGACGTCTAAATTGTGAATCGTGGATCGCATAGAGGGTGTTCTCATCATAAACGGCTAGGCCTATTCTACCTAATCCTTCTCCCCCAGGAAAACCACTTTCTACTCCGCTAATTAGTTTCCAGCTTGCTCCTGCATCCGTACTTTTATATATCCCCGAGTTTTGTCCATTTCCCACAAAATCCCAAGCTTTTCGGTCTTTTTCCCATACCGCAGCGTATTGAATGGAAAAGTTTTCTGGTGCTACGGCCATGTCAATAACACCCGTTGTATTGTTGATGTAAAGCGTGTGTTTCCAACTTTGGCCGCCATCTTTGGTCACATAAACACCACGCTCCTCATTAGAAGAATACAAATGCCCCGTAACGCCAACAATCACATGATTAGGGTCCTCTGGATGGATAAGTATTTTCCCAATATGATGACTGTCTTCCAGCCCTGCAAGGGTCCAGCTTTTCCCATTATCACTTGTTTTCATCATCCCTATCCCTGCATAAGAAGAACGGGAAGCATTGTTTTCTCCTGTTCCCACCCATAAGGTTCTACTGGGCCAGTGCATGGCAATTTCTCCAATGTTTTGGGTAGGCGCATTCTCTGAAATGGGCTCAAAGTTTATCCCATTTGTCGTTGTGTGCCACACCCCACCAGAGGCATAAGCAACATAAAACTCTGCTGGATTATCAGGATTTACCGCTAAGGCCACCACACGACCGCTCATCACCTTTGGCCCAATATTTTCAAAAGGGAGGTGTTTCACTTCAGAAGTGTTTTGTAATTCGGTAAAATACTGGGTTGAACTCAAGATGGCTTGCGCGTCTGTGGCTGGAGTTTGTGCAACAAGAACACTACCAAACAACAGAAAAAGAAAATGAGAAAATGCTTTCATTGATGTGATTTTAAAATGAAATTACAATTTTTTCTAGGTTTAAAAATCTTAACGAAATGAAATGCGCGTTTTTTCCTATTTTTAACCAAAAACGAACGCATGCGTTATCAACCACTTCCCGCCTCTTTTTATCGACAAACTCGTGCTAACTTTATGGCGCAAATGAACGGCAATAGCCTTGCCGTTTTTAACTCTAACGATGTTTATCCCATAAGCGCAGACTCTACACTCCCTTTTGCACAACACCGGGATATTTTTTACCTCTCTGGAGTAGATCAAGAAGAAAGTATCTTGCTACTTTTTCCTAATGCCGTGGAGACAAAACACCGTGAAATTCTTTTTTTACGTGAAACAAATGCTCACATCGCTGTTTGGGAAGGGGCAAAATTGAGTAAAGAACAAGCCACTCAATTAACAGGAATTGAGACCGTTTACTGGCTAAGTGACTTTACTAGGATTTTTCAAGAGCTCTCCACCCAGTGCGACACCTTTTATTTCAACACCAATGAACATTACCGTCAAGCGGTTGAAACTCAAACCCGCGAAGATCGTTTTATTGCAGCATGTAAGACCAAGTATCCCGCACATCAAGTGGCAAAAAGCAATCCTATTTTACAAGAATTAAGAGCAGTAAAATCCCCCGAAGAAATTGCACAAATACAAACGGCCTGTTCCATTACAGAAAAGGGGTTTCGTCGTCTATTGAATTTTGTACGACCAGGTGTGTGGGAATATGAAATTGAAGCCGAATTATCCCATGAATTCTTACGCCATCGCTCTAAGGGCTTTGCCTATACCCCCATCATCGCTTCTGGGAACAATGCTAACGTTTTACATTACACCGAAAACAATTGTCAATGTAAAGAAGGGGATTTACTCTTAATGGACGTCGCCGCAGAATATGGAAACTATGCCAGTGATTTGACACGTACCATCCCTGTTTCAGGAAAATTTACTGCACGACAAAAAGCTGTTTATGAAGCTGTTTTACGGGTGAAAAAAGAAGCCACCAATTTACTTGTCCCAGGTACTTTGTGGAAAGAGTATCATGTCGAAGTGGGAGAAATCATGACACGAGAACTTTTAGGCCTGGGCCTTTTAGACCAACACGACGTGAAGAAACAATCACCCGAAATGCCCGCCTATAAACGTTATTTTATGCATGGAACTTCTCACCACATGGGGCTAGACACCCATGATTATGGATTACTCCATCTTCCCATGCAAGCCAATATGGTTTTTACTGTTGAACCCGGCATTTATATTCCCGAAGAAGGCTTTGGAGTGCGTTTAGAGGACGATGTAGTAGTGCAAGAAAAAGGTGCTCCCCTCAATTTAATGGGAACTATTCCAATTGAGGTGGAAGAAATTGAAGAACTAATGAATGTTTAATGACAACCACAGTCTGGACCGCAATCCTTGTCTTTTGACTTAAAGAATTTGAGGTAAATCCCTCGTACCGCTAATACGCCTGCCACGGCAACTAGAAGGACTTGTATTGTTTCCATCAAGCTAAAATTTGATACACGGTTAGGGCAGAAATATAGGCCATAAGTGTCATACTAAATAATTGTATCATGGGCCATTTCCAGCTATTCGTTTCCTTTTTTACAATTGCTAGCGTACTCATACATTGTAGCGCAAAGGCATAAAACAACATCAATGAAACGCCTGTGGGTAAATCAAAGAGCGGTGTTCCATTTGGTTTTGTCTCTGCGGCCATTCGATTTTTGATGGTTTCTTCACTATCGTTTCCAACACTGTAAATCGTTGCTAGCGTTCCCACAAAAACCTCACGTGCAGCAAAGGAACTGATTAGTGCAATCCCTATTTTCCAATCAAATCCCAGCGGTGCAATAGCAGGTTCAATTGTCTTGCCTAAAATCCCAATAAAAGAATGTTCCAACTTATAGGCAGCGATGGCGGTATTCAATTCTTCTTCTGAAACGTTTTTATCAATTGAAGCTACCGTAACGATTTCTTCGGCATTAGAAAAATCCTTACCTGGCCCAAAAGAGGCCATGATCCACAATAAGATAGAGATGGCCAAAATGATTTTTCCCGCTTCGACGACAAAGGATTTGGTTTTTTCAAATACCGTAAGGGCAACATTCTTTAGCAGTGGTAGTTTATAGTTAGGCATCTCAATCACAAAATAGGTTTTGGATTGAATTTTAAGAACGCTATTGAGGATTGCCGCAGAAAGCAGGGCCATTACAAACCCTAATAAATACAAGCCCATTAGGGTAAGGCCTTGATAACCCATCCCTAAAAATGTTCCTTCTGGAATGACTAAGGAGATTAAAATAAGATAAACAGGCAGTCGGGCAGAACAGGTCGTAAAAGGAGTGACCAAGATCGTGATGAGTCGTTCTTTCCAGTTTTCAATATTACGGGTCGCCATAACCGCAGGAATGGCACAAGCGGTTCCAGAAATTAGAGGAATGACACTTTTTCCGCTTAAACCATATTTACGTAAACCGCGGTCCATCAAAAATACCACCCTACTCATATAACCCGTTTCTTCAAGAACCGATATAAAGAGAAATAAAAAAGCAATTTGTGGAATGAAAATTACAATCCCGCCTAAACCTGAAATAATACCCTCGGCTAAAAGGTTTGTAAATAAACCAGGGGGAAGAGTGCGTTTTGTGGCTTCGCTTAACTGGCTAAAACTTTCGTCAATAAAGTCCATGGGAATACTACTCCAATCGAAAATTACTTGAAAGATGGTCAATAAAATCAAAAAGAAAATAATGTATCCCCAAAAACGATGAATTAGAATACGATCAAGTCGTGATCTAACATCGGTCGCTTTATTAATATCAACAGTGTAGGTTTCTTTTAAGGCTTGATTAATGACTTGATACCGCTTGATGGTCTCTTTTTGTTGTAATCGCTTGAGGTGGGATTCTGGTTGGGTTTTGTATGCTGTGGCGTCTTCTACTTTTTGACGATCCAATTTTGCAAAATTGACATCTTGCGTGATGACTAACCAAAGTTTGTACAACGATTGATCTGGGAAAACTTTTTCTAAATTCTGAAAGTAATCATCGTCGATTGAACGAATATCAGTGCAGGCTTCTTTTGAAAGGGAACGATAGTCTAGTAAATATTTTTTGAGTTGATCAATTCCGCTATTCTCGCGTGTGCTAATTAAAGCAATTTTTGTCTTTAAATGAGTTTCTAGGGCGTCAATATCAAGGGTGATGCCTTTGCGCTTCATGCGATCAGACATGTTGATGACCAAGAGCGTAGGGATTTCTAGATCCTTGATTTGAGTAAAGAGTAAAAGGTTGCGCTTTAGGTTTTCAATATCAGAAACTACAACGGCAACATCGGGATAATCTTTATCGTTTTTATTGAGTAAAAGCTCGATGACCACACTTTCATCCATGGAAGAAGCGTTGAGGCTATAGGTCCCTGGTAAATCGATGATATGAGCCTTTGTGGTGCGGTTTAAACGACAACTTCCCTGCTTTTTTTCAACGGTAATCCCGGGGTAATTTCCCACCTTTTGATTGAGTCCCGTCATGGCGTTAAAAACGGAGGTTTTCCCTGTATTGGGGTTTCCGATTAGCGCAACATTTAGGTTTGTACTCATTAAATCAGGTCTATGGTGATGTGCTGTGCAGTTTCTTTACGAATGGCGAGATGACAACCATCGATGACAAGGTACATGGGATCTTTTAAAGGGGCTAATTGTTCCAGGTAAACTTCGTTCCCCGGAAGACAACCCATTTCAATGAGTTTTAACGGGAGCAGATCGGTATCAATCGCTACAATTTTCCCTTTTTGATTTTTTTCGATTTGATCGAGTGTAATCATTTATTTAGAATGATTTTAAAGAAACAAAAGTAGGTGAAAATGCGTCCTATCCCAAACCATTGAAGAACTATTTAGTTGGCAAAGCCATATTCTGCTTTAAGCACAGCGATATCTTCTAGAAGGGTTTCCATGGCTTGTTTATCGGTCCCGTCATAGTACCCTCGAATACGTTTATCGGGATCGACTAGGACAAAATTTTCGGTATGTATCATGTCAAGGGGTCCTCCATCACCGTCTTCTTTTACCACGAAATAGGATTTACGGGCGAGGGTGTAAATGGCTTTTTTATCGCCTGTTAGCAGGTTCCATTTGGCGTCATTGACGCCTTTTTCTAAAGCATATTTTTTTAGCTGTGGTACTGAGTCAATCGCTGGGGTAACGCTAAAAGACAGTAATTTAACGCTATTGTCATCGATCAATTTTTCTTGTATTCCAGCCATATTATCGGTCATTATAGGACAAATAGAAGGGCAGGTAGTAAAGAAAAAATCGGCAACATAAATCAATCCCTCATAATCCTTTTGTGTGATAATGTTCCCATTTTGATTCGTCAAGCGAAATGGGGCTATTTTATGGTATTTTTTAACGTGCTGTAAACTACTATCGACTAGTTCAAAGCTTACTTCTGCCGGTTGATAAATGGGCAATATTTTTACTGGCGTAAGCGCGTTGTAAAAAAGGTATAATATCACGGCAGAAATTGTCGCAAAAACGGCAAAAAATTTTCGGTAACGCGCAAAATTCATTTTCATAACTCTTTGCAAAATTACGTTCTTTTTGTCCTTCTACCCTGTTAAAAGAAAGATAAATAGATGCGGGAATAGGCAAGGCAGTTGGAAATGTTTATTTTTGGACTTGTTTTAGAAAAAATCTGCTATGGATCCATTTGTCATTAAGGGCATTCAACTTTTATTAAGTTTATCAATTCTTGTTGTTTTACACGAGCTGGGACATTTTATTCCCGCGAAACTATTCAAGACCAAGGTGGAGAAGTTCTACCTCTTTTTTGATGTGAATTTTGCGCTTTTCAAGAAAAAAATTGGGGATACCGAATATGGTATCGGATGGTTACCACTGGGCGGTTATGTCAAAATCGCAGGAATGATTGATGAGAGCATGGATACCGAACAGATGAAACAACCCCCACAACCCTGGGAGTTTCGTTCTAAACCCGCCTGGCAACGTTTAATAATCATGCTAGGGGGTGTAACGGTAAATATTGTCCTCGGGTTTTTAATTTACATGATGATTCTTTTTGTGTGGGGAAAAGAAACACTTCCCACAGAGGATGTGCCAAATGGATTAAATGCCACAGCTCTAGCTGAATCGATTGGTTTTCAAGATGGAGATCAAGTGCTGGCAGTAGACGGAAGTCCATTAGAATACGTATTAGACATCAATAAGCATCTTTTCCTTCGCAGTCCTGAAACAGTTACTGTAATGCATGCTAATGGGGTGAGAGAAAACCTTAATATCCCCGAAGATTTTGGAACACAGATGTTTGAAGCGGGGGATATGTACCCTTTAAATCCTGCTGGACCCATTTATGTGGATAGCCTTTACCCTGGAAACCCTGCCGAAACTGCAGGGATGAAAGTGGGCGATGTCCTCCTTTCTTTTGATGGGAAACCCATTACGACTCTGGATGATTTGAGAAGCGATGATCTTAAAGAACAAGACAGTGTCGTTTTTTCTATTCTGAGAGAGAATAGTGAAAAAACGATCACTGTATTTCCAACAGAAAAGGCTGTACTTGGCTTTATCATTCGACCTAAATTAGACTTTCAAACAACCCATGTTGACCTGGGCTTCAACCAAAGTATAGAAGAAGGCTTTCGCTATGGCTACTGGACGCTGCACGATTATGTAGCACAATTTAAATACATCTTTACAAAGAAAGGCGCGAGTCAAGTGGGTGGATTTGGTGCTATTGGGAATCTATTTCCAGCCCAGTGGGACTGGCAGGGATTCTGGAGTAGTACGGCTTTGATTTCAATCATTTTGGCGTTTATGAATGTATTGCCTGTTCCTGCCCTTGATGGGGGACATGTGATGTTTTTACTCTATGAAATGTTGAGCGGTAGAAAACCAAATGATAAATTCATGGAATACGCGCAAATGTTCGGGTTTTTCTTATTGCTAGCACTGGTATTGTTTGCCAATGGGAATGACCTTTATCGCTGGTTATTTGGATAACTGGCACGATTTTTCCGTTAAAATTGAAGTTTGCCCCCCACTGTTTTTTTATATTTGAACTACAAGACACTAAATTTACTGACATGAAAAAATTACTCTTGCTTTCTATTATCCTTTTGAGCCTTGGGGTTAACGCTCAAGACAAAAAAATTACCATTTCTGATTTAAAAGCTCAGTTTGATTTACTGAACGAAAATGAAGAAGGAGAAATTGACCCAATCAACGACAAAGAAATCAATAAAAAAATCAAGTTTTTTATTGAAGAAAAGTACTTAAATGTCGAATATACACGAAACATCATATGGGACAGTTATGAGACCTTTTTAAGTCCTTTTGATCGTTATCATTACCACACTTATATTATCCAAGTTAAGGTGCAGGATGTGGATCGTCTCAAATACATAGAGGTAAAGTATAACCCTAATACAGATAAGATTGAAAGCGATCATGAATGGAATGCCGAAATCAATGATTTTGAAGAGGTCGTCAAAGAAAAAGAGGCGGCTGCAATTAATACATAAAATAAAGCGATAGGAATTTGGGGAAAAAAGATTTTCATTTATCTTTGCCAACCGAATAACCATCCTCCTTAGCTCAGTTGGTTAGAGCATCTGACTGTTAATCAG
>JBMZGM010000003.1:0-240870 GCA_049615925.1 Flavobacteriaceae bacterium
TCCCAATTCAATGTATTTGAACTAACACCAGCAGCAGCACCATTATTAAATGCATTTGCATGGTTAAACATATAGCGCATATTGGTGACGTTTGACGTATCCCAACTTCCTATATCTTGATTGAAAACCTTTTGATTCCAAAACATGTGACTCATGTCTGTCGCACTTGAAGTGTCCCAATGACTTATGTTTTGGTTAAAAGACCCATCAACATTTTCTAGTTGAAGCATGCCGTGGAAATTGGTCACATTTGAGGTGTCCCAAGAAGTAATATCATTCGAGTTAAAGAAATTGTGTAGGTTATTTCCCTCAATAACACCATTTCCATAAAATAAATCCGACATATCGGTAACCAAGGTTGTTACTACTCCACCCCAATCTGAATCATTCAAGGATTTTGCTCTTAAAGAAGCATTGTCATAAACCGTATATAAAACCCCACCTACATAACCTGTGTCTCCTGCGCTACAGCCAGAACATTTTATTGTGACCCCATTGGAATCCAGATAAAACATTGGATATATGCCTAAATTCAGGCTAGCGCTGCCATCGTAAGCAAGTGAAGTTGTATCGGTTGCAGCTACCGTAACTGCATAAGTTCCGGTGGTGACCGAAGAAGGTATTGGCCAGTAGTAGGTCCACTCAGCCGCAGAAGACCCTTGTGTCATGGCGGTATTGGTCACTAATCCTGCGATAGAAATAAGCGGTGTAGCCGCCATGTTTTCTGAGAAAGCAGCCGTAAGGGTAACTACTCCAGAAGTGATTATATTATCTGAATCACTGCTAGTTAGTGTTAATGTGGCTTCAGAATTTCCTGAGCTCACAGGTGGTCCAACTTTAGCTGAAATACAATTGCCAGCAATAGCAAATCGGGGACGCAATGAAGAGTTGTTTTTTATAGGATTGTTATTTCCCCAAATATTTTGTCGGTTCTGATAAATATTCGAAGCACTTCCTCCCGAGGGAAAACACCAGTAGGATAGGTCTTGATTCAAACTACCCGCGTTATCGAATAATTGGTTTACCCCATTTTGATCATTCATACTAGAAATGTCCCAATACCCAATATCTTGATTGAAAGATCCGGCATTTTGAAATAACCCCATCATATTATTTACATCAGAGGTATCCCAAGAACTAATGTCTTGATTAAACGTTTGATTGTTTTGAAATAACCCACTCATGTTGGTGATACCCGAGGTACAAACACAACTAACGTCTTCATTAGCTGCAATTTTTGCAACCAACTGTGTTCTGTTTACTTTGGTGTAGGTTTTCCCATTTACAACACCTGTAGCACCATTAGCTGCAGAATCACATAGAATTGTTTTGTTGTTTGAAGCCAAAACAAAAGATTGGCCGTAAAGTCCTGAAGCTATCAAGAATAATAGTGAGGAAAGTAAATTACGCTTAAGCCCTATCACGTGAGAGTGAATACATTTTCCTCGTTTTAAAAACATATCACTCTTTTTTTTACGTTGTCGATCTTATTCAATGTCATCTTCTCTTGAATACGAGACCTCAAATTCAAAAGGGTGATTTGTGATATGTTTAATTGACCTTGAATCTGGACATTAGAAAAACACATTTTAGTGCACATACATATCTTTTTTTGCTGCAATGACACTTCTTTATGGGTCCTTACCAAATTCTCAGTAAAATTTGGAAAAGCTCTAACAAAGTTCATCTCAAAACAACCTGAGGTTGTCATTTTAAACATAGTTTCCAATCAAGTTAACAAGTTTAATTATTAAAAAACAGTCACTTAGTACAGAAAAAAAAGATTGCAGTAAAAATGCAGTAGTGGGTGTTAAATGAAAATTTTAAACCCTAGAACAAGTAAATAAAAAGGAATATTTTAGGATATATTATCCTAAATAGCGAGAATAAACGAATTAAGATTCTCTCCGTCTGTCAAGGCTAGTTTTTTTGAAAGGCGGTAGCGTTGACTTTCTATAGTACGAATAGACACCCCAGAAATTCTTGCAATTTCATCGTTGGTGTGATTCATTTTTATGTAGGAAGCAAGCCTTAAATCTGTTTTAGAAAGTTTAGCTATTCTATTGAGATTAGTATAAAACTCAGGATAAACCTCTACAAACATTTTATCAAAATCTTGGTAGGTCTTTTCAGAATTAATTGTGATTTCTAATTCTTTAATTAATCTCGATTTCGATATTTCATTTTCTTTATCACTATTAACCTGTTTTTGGATTTTTTTTAAGTAATCATTCCGTTGAATAATAAAATTAGATTTACTCACTAATTCTCTATTTTTTTTATCCAATTCGTTTTCGATTGCTTCCTTTTCTAGCGTCAAGCGAGTGCTTCGCTCTTTTTGAAAATTATAATTTATCCGTATTGTGAGTAATGAAAAAAACAGGATCACCGTACAAACAATGAGAATATATAAATAAGTGTTGTATTTGATTTTACTTTCGTTTAGTTCACGGACTGAGTAAGCAAGTTGAATTTGAGTTTCAAGATTGTTCAAGGTGCTTAAAATCTTTTGAGTAGATCCACCTGCTGAAACGAGAAGTAAGGAATCCTTGATGTTTAGTAGTTCAGTTTGAGCGTCATTCTTACAGTAAATTTTCTCTAAAACTTTGTAGTTATACCTTTTTTCACGTTCACTTAGATTGCTAATTGTAAGGTTACTCAAAGCAATACGCTCTGCCTCATCTAACTTACCCAAACCAAAATAACACTCGGCATATCGCGAACCTAGCGCTGCGATCTCAGTAGGTAAATCCTCCAAATATACTTTGGCTTCATTGAAACGATGAATTGCCTTTTCATACTCTTTTTTTGATTGATGATATATGCCAAAAGAAAGAAAACAATAACCAAAATTACGCTTAAACAATAAATCTGAAATATGATTTTTTTTCTGCTTATCGAAATAAAGCTTGGCTTGATCAAAATAATTACTTGCAGAAAAGGTGTTCCCTCTTAATAAATTTATATTGATGAGTTGTGCTAACGAATACAACACATCTTGAGGTTTGTTTTTCTCCAACCTTCTTCGGTAAATCTTAATGTACTTTTTTTCTGCTTCATCAAAATTCCCTGTCGATTCATCGATCAATCCAAGATTAGAAGTTGCAGTATTGATTCCATAGAATGCATTTTGCTTATTATCAATAGTTTCAAAAATATTGAGGGCCTTATTGTATTTTTCTTTTGCCCTCTCATATTCACCATTCCTTAGGTATACATTTCCAATATTGATAAGCACCCATGGAGGCTGTTCAGCTTTTGGCTCACGCTTATTTTCATCTACCATTGATTCATACAGTCGCAGTGCATTATCAAAAAATGTAATGGCTGAAGCATCTAAACCACTATCAAACAAGATCCCGCCGATCATGGCATAGGTGCCTACTACGAGACTATCAATTTCTTTGTTTTGAACGGCAGCAACATAATCTAAACCAAACGTTATTGCTTTGTTTGGATTGATGTTTTTATATTTAATAATAGAGTCTCTAAACGTTAACTCACTTTGAGCAAAGCAAGAGAAAGAAACTAGAAATAAAACAAAGAATATAATTCTCAAAAAACTTATTTTTTTAAAATTATAAAAATTATTACAGCTACAATGGTACAGATCACAGCTTCAAGCAAAGTTTGTCTTGTCATTTTTAGAGATGATGAATTGTTTCACAATACAGTATGGTTAAAACAGAGGTTTTGATGACTCAATCAGTGAAACGTTTAATTATAGTTTTTTAATTTATTTAAATATAAACAACAACTAAGTAGAATTGAGAAATAGCTTTACAGCAAAATTACTGCATTACTGCTTATTAGAGGGATCCAACACTCCTGCGGGCATGTAAATGCCGCAATAACATTTATTGCCGCATAGTGAAGTTAATGAAAGGAGTGTCCTTGATTTATCTCGTGAAGAGTGTTGCTATGATGCTTTAAAACGTAACCCATTAAGACAGGACACTCCCATCAATTTCTTTCAATAGGTAATCTTTCATCCCGTGTTTATCCGTTTTAACCTCTAGGTATTTATTGGCAAGTTCTGATTTGATAGAAAACAGAAAGTTTCGAAAAGTGGAATATTTGTGGAAAAAATAAGATGAAATCAACTAAATTAGCAACCAAATCGGATATTAAAATGCCTTGATTTGCAATGGGGATGTAGCTCAGTTGGCTAGAGCGCTTGACTGGCAGTCAAGAGGTCGGCGGTTCGAATCCGCTCTTCTCCACCAGTGTCGCCGTTACACTACATTAACTAAATAAAGCCCACCGTTTATGGTGGGTTTTTTCTTTTCTTCAGCTGTGTTTATGTTTAACAGGATAATTTCGTGATATAATTTAAAAAAAGACTTTATTTTTTGTCATGACAGTAAGTAATAAGGAAAGCAAGAAAAAACCCTATCCAAATCGGAATAGGGTTGTTATTTCCTCTAGCTCGTTGGTGAAAATCAAAACCGCATTTTCGCAGCGATAATTTTTCAGTGAGCCGATTAATTTCCTGTTTTACTCATCCAGGGGTAACGTCAGTAACCCTTCCCTCCGGATTAGTTTACCCAGTGTAAGGTTTGTCTTATGACCGTATAACCAAACCCATCTGGTAAAATTTCACTCATTTTTGATTTTGAAGTCATTTTCGCATAGGGGTTATTGTCCTTGTACCTCAAGTAATTCATGGCATCGTATAGGGTTGAAAAACCATCACGAGTAAAGATTGAAGCTTTACTGGCTACACCTTGCGGATGAATGCGTGTGTGAACTCCCCAACTATCAAGTTTTGTTGTTTTTTGCATTTTTTCATGGATGCCTTTCCACAGGGTTTTATTTTCATTGACAAAAGCTGCAACATTATTGGGACGTGCATAATTAAAGATGGTAAAAACAGTGTTGTTCCCTTGGATGGCCGTTTCATTTTGGTACCATCGAATACTCACTACTTTACGAATCCCTTCTGTACTTATATCCGTTTGCTTGACTCCTAAAAAACCAGTGTCCCATGTCGCCTGATTTTTAAAGGCTTGTTCCAGGTTTTTATAAGTATTGACGATTAAATAGTTGGCTTCGGTGACAGTAGCATCTACACCTACATTTTTCATAAGCCCCCAGCCGGTCATGTTGCCTTTTTTAATTTCATTTTGAGCAACTTTTGACCAATAGTCGATTTCTAAATGTTCGAATTGTGCTTGATGTTCAGGTGCGACATGGATGTACATGTGCATAGAAACTTGTTTTTGTGCGATAGCAATACCGCTAATAGCAAAGACTGCTAAAAAGAACAGTTTTTTCATAATGAATTGATTTTATGGTTCTTATAAAGATATAAAAATGAGCCAAAAAAACAAAAGAACGCGTTTTTATGAACGCCACTGGATTGAATAGAAAATCAATTTCTTGAGAAAGAGGAGGTGTAAATATGTGTCGTTATATAATACCATTTCAAGCCTGCAAGCAGTCTATTCCCTCATCTAAAACGGCAATAACCCTGTCCACATTTTCTTTAGTAAAACAAAGGGGGGGTTTTGATTTTAGCACGTTATTCTTTGGGCCATCGGTGCTAATTAAAACCGTATTCTCTCGCAGATAATTTTTTAACCTTCTGGCTAAGTTTGTATTAGGCTTACCCTGTGAATCACTTAGCTCGACGCCCAGGAAAAGCCCAGCACCTCTAACGTCTGTAATACATGAATACTTTTCCTTTAAGCGGTTCAATTCTGCTTGATAATATTTTCCAGTAAGTAGGGCATTCTCTTGTAGCCGTTCTTTTTCCATAACATCGAGCACCGCTAGTCCAGTTACACAGGAGACAGGATTCCCGCCAAAAGAGCTAAAAAATTCTACCCCTTGGGAAAATCCATCGGCGATTGCTTGCGAGCAAACCACCGCACCCATGGGGTGCCCATTTCCCATGGGTTTACCCAGGAGAACCATATCGGGAATAACACCATAGGCTTCATATGCCCAAAAATGTGACCCTGTTCGGCCAAATCCCGTTTGCACCTCATCGGCGATACAGAGCCCCCCCTTTTCTCTAACCCTAGAATAGACCGTAGCTAAATAGTCTTTTGCCAGGGGAACTTGACCTGCACACCCCAAAATACTTTCACTGATAAAAGCGGCGAGATTAGGCTCGTTTAAGGCGCCGTATAGCTGTTGTTTTTGATCGAGAGAAAGCCCCTCCTCCCCAGCGAATAGCGGAAGTTTAATGATGTTTTCTGATTGCCCAATTCCTTTGGGGTGACTAAACTTATAATCACTGATTTCGATTCCAGTTTGGGTATGTCCGTGGTAGCCATGGGCAACAACAGCCACCTTTTCTTTCTCTGTGCAGTATCGCGCCATTCGAATGGCAAGATCACTCGCCTCACTACCCGAGTTGACAAAAAAGACACGATTGAGTTCTGGTGGAAAATAAGAGAGTAAACGCTCGGCATAATGATGTAGGGGATCATAGAGGTAGCGTGTGTTCGTATTTAAGGTCGCCAGCTGCTTTTGAGCAGCTTCTACGACCAAAGGATGATTATGTCCCACATGCGGGATATTATTATAGGCATCTAAAAAAGCAGAACCATCGCTTGCATACATGTACTGCAAGGCCGCCGATGTTAAGTGAAGGGGCTCAGCATAACTTAAGCTTAAGGCTCCGCTAAAAAAGGATCCTCTTTGATGTGTTAAAGCCGCGATGCTAGGAAGAACGGGGAGAGGCTTTCCGCTACAACGCAAAAATCGACGTTCTGCTTTCACAGGCCCAATCGAAAGCCAATAAAACAACATTTTTTGAGCGTGTTGAACACTTGCATTCACATAATCATTTTCTGGATTTTTTGTGGTGGCAAATGCTGCGTTACATAGACTCATACACAAACGCATGGCCATGATATAATACAATAAGCTTATTTCTAGCTCATTAATATCTCTTTCTTCAACATACCCTTCTAAAACTGCTCCAGCCCATTCTAAGGGTGCTTCCTTGTCATAACTAGCATAAACCATGGCAATGGCCAGCTCATAAATCCGGGGACCATAGGCGAGATCGCCAAAGTCAATACAGCCCGTCACCTTTTTGCCTTTGGCTAAAAGGTTATATTCGTTTAAATCATTGTGAAGCAATTGCTGCGGCAATTCTTCTTGTTGAGGTAAAACCCGTTGTTCAAATTGCTGAATAAAATAACGAACAACACCTTGAACAGTTCCTTCTTGAATGAAATCTAACCGCTTTAGCAGTAGTTTGCTCGCGTTGAGGTTCCATTCCCATTCCCTGCATTGAAGTAAAGGCCGCTGCATTTCTTGAAGTGCTAGGCCCATAAAGGCAGTTTGTTGTCCCAGGGAGCGGTACAAAGCTTTGGTAGGGGGCAAATCTTTCATAAACGATCCTTTTACAAAAGAGAGCACTCGCAACAACTCCTTCTTTCCTTCATGCGTAAATTGCTCCACATAATTCCCTTGTAGCGATTTTTTGGGGAAAGGTGTTTCAAGGTCTAGGCTCAAACTTGAGAGAACAATTGACTCTTCCTCCAGTAAGGCTTTTTGAGTGCTGTCGGCATAGGTTTTTACAATAAAGGCTTCTTTTGAAGTAGTAAGCAGATAATTTTTATTGTCATAGCCCGCTAAAGGCGCTATTGAAATGGATTCAATGGCAAATAGTTTAGCTACCCAGTGACGTATAGAATGATTTTCGTTAACCGTATTGTTCATGTCCTATTAGGTAGATTTAATCTTTTGTTAAGTTAGCCAGTCGATTCCCCACAATTGATCCAATTGCTACGCCCATTCCTCCTAGTCTCACGCCACAAAAAACGCGATTACTCAGGGGCTTGATGATGCTGGTTTTTTTCCTCCCAAGGCCTAAAACTCCTGTCCATCGGTGTTCAATGCTCACCTTTTGACCAGGAAGGATGACCTCGTGAAGTAAGCGGTCTAAGGCGCCTTGAATTTTAGGGTTGAGCTTAAAATCAGCTGTATTCTCTGTTTCAACATCTAAATTTCTCCCTCCGCCCAGGAGTATTCGGTTAGCAATATTCCGAAAATAATAATAGCCTTCTTCCAGGTGAAACGTCCCTTTTAGGGAGAGTTGAGGCAGTGGAGCCGTAATCAATACCTGTGCTCGATTGGGATGCACGTCTTCATCGATTAATGCCGAAGAAAAAGCATTGGTGGCAATCAGCAAGTTAGCACAACTCGTTTCAAACGAATCAAACTGCAAGTCCACCCGATCTTTTTGTTCTGTATAAGCCTTTAAGGTAGCTGTGTTAAGGAGTAAAATATTTTTTTGATGGGCAAGCTGCAAGAGCGATAACATCATTTTCCCCGTGTCTATTTGACCTTCATATTGATTAAAAATCAGCTGTTTATTGGTGCCTTTAAACCCAAAGTTGTTTTCCCTTAAATGAAAGCAGTCTTGTGGGAATACGTCAGCCAATAAAGCATTGACTTTTGGCATTTTTTCATGGCATTCGCCAAAGCGTTTTTCGTCTTGTTCTAAGAAAAGTTCATATCCTCCCCAGGCTTTATATCCAATGGCTTTGTCACCTAAAAGAGTGCGCAATTGGTTTAAACCCTGCACTCTTTGTTGCAGTAAATCAAGCACTTCCGTTTCATTGTGTTGCGTTAAATCCGCAAGAATTTCAGACATACTCCCAAAACACGCAAAACCCGCATTTTTTGTGCTTGCCCCTAAAGGAAGAGCGCCGCGCTCAAAAACAACAATCTTGGCCCTTGGGTGCAGTTCTCTTAACTGGATGGCACAGCTTAGCCCCACAATTCCACTGCCTATGACAGCAAAATCAATGTTGGAGAGCCAAGTGTTTATTTCCCAATACGATAGTTTCATGATGTTGAAGGCTTAACGAATGAGTTTAAAGGAAACTACAAAAATTTTAGCAAAACACCTTGGTTCATTGCTATTCTTGCCGAACCATTTGCCGGTTTCCCACCCAGTGATTAAGGGTGGATTCCCCTTCAATTGTAAGCACAGTATTTTCTGAAGAAAAGCGCACATTCAGAAAAAAAGGTCGTTTCGCTGCATCGGGATATTGTTGAAAATCCATGGAATAACGACTAGATGCACCATTACTTACTGCACTCCACCTGCCATCGTTTAAACGCGTCCCGTCAAAATCTAGCTCAAGCATTCCATTGCTTGAAAAGGTCCAGATTACTTGATCATAAGGACTGCCTTGGTCGAGCACTTCTGCCCACTGGCCTATGATGGGATCGGTGCGTTCAACAGTTTCTATTTCACGGTCCTCATTTGCATTACTGCACGCTGTGAGAAACAGGCAGATTAGAGGGATAGCAATTGTTTTCATAGCATCATTTTTCTCAACAAGTTAATCATCCTCTAGGGATTTTTAATCAAAATCAACCCCTATTCATTTTGGAGGGACTCTCCTCCTTTAAAATACCCTATCTTAGTGCTGCTATGAAATCAACGACAGAACAACTGACGCAGTTATTCCTTTTTTCCTTTGACCAAAACCGTTTTTGGGCGCTCAAACAAATGGGAATTGGTCCTTCACAATTGAAAGAAGTTAAGGGGTTACGTTTTTATAAGTTTTTAGGAACAGGAGCTGGTAATGGCTTTAGTTTACGCCCCGACTTTTCGACCTATGCTTTATTGCTCGTTTGGGATTCCCCAGCCATGGCGGCAAGCTTTCTTCAGCATCAAACATACCTCGACTACTATCAACGTTCAACCAAGGTGAGATGCTTGACCCTTCGCAATTTTCAAAGCCACGGGAAATGGAGTGGGTCTAATCCTTTTCTCTCAATAGGAGGAACCGTTGAAAAAGACCAAACAGTGGCCATTATTACTCGTGCAACCTTACGCTTTAGCCGATTGTTTTCCTTTTGGCGCCATGTGCCGCAAGCGGCCAAAGCCATTGAAACCGCAGCCGGGGTACAGTATTTTAAAGGCATAGGCGAATGGCCCTTTATACAACAAGCCACCATAAGCATTTGGAATTCTCTCGACGATGTAATGCAGTTTGCATATCGCCACAAGGCACACGCCAGTATTGTCAAAAAAACCCGCCAAAAAAAGTGGTATGCCGAAGACCTCTTTGCCCGTTTTATTATCCAAAACGACACTCAATTAAAAGCATGAAAAAGAAAGGAATTGTTATTGGGGCTGGAATCGCTGGAATTGCGACAGCCATTCGTCTTGCCCATAAAGGTTACGCCGTTGAGGTCTTTGAAGCAAATCCCTATCCGGGGGGAAAACTCAGCGCTTTTTCTCTAGGGGACTATCGTTTTGATGCGGGTCCTTCCCTATTTACGATGCCCCATTTTGTAGATGAATTGTTTGCGCTTTGTGGAGAAAATCCACGGGACCATTTCAATTACCGAAAAAAAGAAATTGCCTGTCAGTATTTTTGGGAAGACGGAACCCGTTTAACTGCTTATAGCGATCAAGAGAAGTTCCTTCAAGAGATTGAAGATAAATTGGGGGTAGCCACAACGGTAGTCGAAGCCTATTTGGCAAAAGCCAAAAAAAAATACGATTTAACTGCCGATTTGTTTTTACATCAATCCTTACACCAGTGGAAGACCTATGCGTCAAAGACAACTCTAAAGGCCTTAATGAACCTAGGGTCAATGGAAATTGGCCACAGCCTAGACAAGGTAAATCAACAACAGTTAAAAGAGCCTCACTTGGTTCAGCTCTTTAACCGTTATGCCACCTATAACGGCTCTTCTCCCTACAAAACCCCAGGCATCATGAGCTTGATTCAACACCTGGAATCCCATTACGGTACCTTTTTACCCAAAGGAGGAATGGTAGAAATTAGTCAGTCGCTTTTTGCGCTTGCACAACGCCAGGGGGTTGTTTTTCATTTGGGAAAAAAGGTCGCGCAAATTTTAGTGGAAAATAAGCGCGCCGTTGGTGTTAAGGTGGATGGAAAAAACCTATTTGCCGATTGGGTGGTTTCCAATATGGACGTTCACCCCACCTATAAGAAGCTCCTCCCCGAAACAAAAATGCCTGCAAATGTGCGCCGAGAAGAGCGCTCTAGTTCTGCCGTTATCTTTTATTGGGGGATAGAAAAAAGCTTCCCAGAATTGGACCTTCACAACATTCTTTTTAGCGAGAATTATCCCGAAGAATTCAAGGCGATTTTTGAAGATAAACAACTGTATGCAGATCCCACAATTTACATTAACATCACGGCAAAAGACGAAGAAAAGGACGCACCCCAAGGCGCTGAAAACTGGTTTGTAATGATCAATTCTCCGGCAGACCATGGCCAGGATTGGGCCAAAGAAATCCCTAAACTACGCGCCAATGTTTTGGAAAAAATTCAACGAATATTAGGAACCGATATCGCTCCTTTGATTAAGGAAGAAGAGGTCATGAGCCCCCCAGAAATCCAAGCAAAAACCCAGTCTCATCTAGGGGCGCTCTATGGCGCTTCTAGCAATAATAAAATGGCCGCTTTTTTACGGCACCCTAATTTTAAACGGTCGATTGAGCAACTCTACTTTTGTGGAGGCAGCGTTCATCCTGGAGGAGGAATCCCCTTGTGTTTACTTTCAGCAAAAATTGTGAGTGATCAATTTCCCGCTGCGGTCTAATCCGTTATTTCCCGTTTTGCATGGGGGTGGTATTGGGCATGACCTTGTTTAAAATGGTGTAAACAGGGCAAAACTTAGTCACCGGACTCAAGATTTGTAATACTGCGGTGGCTACAGCCACCCAAAGAAAACTCAACCCAAACTGATTGGCGAGAGCGACAGAACTTAAATAAATTAATCCCACGATACCATCGTGAACCCTTACTTTAATGATGTCTTTTTGATTTTGCATAACGAAATTGGTTTAAGGTTAAAGTTTTAAGATACAATAAACGAGCCTTAACCCAAAGAAAAGGACGTGCTCTTTAAAGGATAAAGAGGTGTTTTTATTCCAGGAATGCCCTAAAAATAGTCCCCCAAAAGTTATTGTCTTCGGTCGCATGGGGTTGTCCATCATCGGTGAGGAGGGCATTGCGATCATTGCTGTTTTGATTCCACAACCAGGCTAAAACACTTAGCTGTCTTTCCTCTGCAGCAGCAAGAAAGGGGGCGACAGGCATAACTTCAGTTACATTATGCACCCCAATTTCTCCAAACAGGACCGGGATGTTTTCTTGCTGTAAGCGCTTTAAGCGCTCCCTTATTTGAGCAAAACTTTGATCGACCAGCCATTTTTCATAAGCGTGTAAATCAAAAAGAAGATTGGATCGAGTAGCCATTAATTCTCCTGCTTTTGCCAGTAAGGCGGCCTCGGATTGACCTTGTTCGTTTCCAGGCACTACTATGAGGTTGTTAAAGCCCGTTTCTTTTAGGTTATCCACCATGTCCTCCATACTTGTAAGCCATAAGGTATGACTGTAATTATTTTCATTATTCCAATGGAAAGGTTCATTCCAAACTTCAATCCATACATCGGGCTGGTCGTGAAAATGCCTTGCTATGGCTTGCATCTTTTCTTTATAGGAAGGATAAAAGGTTTGTTCTAGCGGATTAAGCCCTGTTAAGAGAAGGCGATCTCCACTTTCATCAACCCACCCAAAGGGGCATAAAATGGTAATTTTCCCATGGGCTCTATTCTGGTTGACAATGGTTTGTAAGGGATGGTACCACACGGCATCACTTCCTTGAAGGGCACCACCGTCAATGGGTTGTTCTCTAAGGTTCCCAATGAATTCTCTTACGATGGTGATGTTCCACTCATCCATTAAGGATGCATTTCCTAAACCATAGGTCTGTAACGCATTAACTCCTTTGTAAAAAACCACCTCATTTTCTTTTAAAATTTGCCCTCCCTCAGTGCGAAAAAGTGTCTCATTTTCTGAGGAATTTTGTGTGACTTCTTCAGTTTTACATGACTGTATTACAATTAATAACAGCAAAAATATCAATTGATACACGAAGTGACGAAAACGAAGGAAAAAAGATAGAATCATTTAGGGGGTGTTTTGTATTGCTCGTCCAATTTTTTCACTACCATAACGCACTACATCGGTGGTAGGGCAACCTGTTTTCGCTTCAATTTCAGCGATGATTTTCTGTGCTTCATTTTCGTTAAGCGCCGAGGTGTTCAAGGCAATGCCCACAACTTTTGCTGCAGGATACGTCCCACATACAGCGACCAGCGCTTCGTTTAGCGCAATAAATTCTGTTAAAGGGGGAATTTCAATTTCTTGTGGGTATTTTAAATGGGTTTTATCTGCGCGATGACACAGCACTAAATGGGTGGGACAACTCCCGCGCATTAGAGGCAATGTGGCTGTGCTACCGGGGTGAAGTAGTGAACCTTGCCCTTCAATTAAAATTAGCTCCTTTTCTTGTTCGGCTAAAACCGCCTGTTCTACGGCACCACACGCCAAATCTACTTTAAAGGCATCCAAAGGGATACCACGACCGGTGAGGGTAATGCCGATTTGCCCAGTAGCAACAAATCCGGTAGAAATATGCTGTTGCTGCGCCCATTGATACAATTCCAGTCCAGCCGTCATTTTCCCAGCAGCCATATCTGTCCCAATAAAAAGAACGCGCTTATTCGTGAGTTTTGCTGCCTGTGCTGTTGCGATGGGAGGCGTACTTTGTGGGATGCGAACATCCCAAATCCATTGTCCTTTTTGCTGGCAAAGCTTTTTGTAGCGATCTCCTAATAGATCGTGCAGGCCGTTAACGATCGACAGACCTAAGTGCAGGGATTTTTCAATCACCCCCAGCCAGTCTGCCGGGATCCTTCCGCCCGAAGGGGCAATTCCTAAAACAAGCACCTCGGCACCCAGCGCATGGGCGTCTTCTACCGTTGCAACGATGGGAGCAGAATGGTTTATTCCCGTGATTTCTTTTAAGGATTTGCCGTTGAATTCAGTATCGATTACAGCAACAATGGGGTTTTTTGCATAGCGTAAAACGCCAAAGCCCATTTTGCCATAATCACTTTTGAGGTGCCCTTCCATAAATAGGGCAATCTTGTCGTTAGGATGTAGCATTAGTTAGGTTTTAATGTCCCTCCATGTCCAGGTGCATCGGTGGGCATAGTAATACCATCGATCAATGGAGCACCTGTTGCTGGATCAGGAGATAAATTATAGTGAGAATCAAGATCTATGTGGTCCAGTACCCCCGATAGTGCTGCAGCTGCGGCAATAGCGATAGAGGATTCGCTCATACAGCCGATCATGGTTTTAAGACCAAAGGCTTTTGCCGTGGCAATGATGCGCAAGCCTTCGGTAATTCCACCACATTTCATGAGTTTAAAATTGACCCCGTCTACCGCTTGTGCCCACTGGGGAATATTATGGGCAAAACGGCAGGATTCATCGACATAGATGGGTAAAGCAGTGGCTTTCTTTAAGGGAGCTAAATTCGCTTCGTCTCCCTCTTTCAAGGGTTGTTCAATATAACGGACTCCTCGTTCTGCTAGCCAATGACTCATTTCGATGGCTGTGGGAAGATCCCATCCACCATTTGCATCCACGCGTATTTTAACGGCATATTTTTTACAGCTTTCGACCACTTGTTCAAACATGGCTTTGTCGGCCGCTACTCCTTCTGGAGCGCCCAGTTTTATTTTTAATGATTGAACTCCTGTTCCATCAAGTAAGAGGGGAATGCGTTCTTTTACTATTTCGGGGGGATTAATCCCGATGGTGAGAGAAGTAGGCTGTGTGGGGAGCGGAAAGCCCAAAAGGCGGTAGAGGGGAAGTTGTGCTTTTTTTGCGGTCCAGTCCCATAAGGCGATGTCTAGGCCAGCATAAGCACAGGGAGCGATCTTGAGTTTTCTCGCCCTCTCTTCAATTTCATAAATGCTTAAGTTCTCAATACCAGTAGCAATGAGACGTTGCAGTTCTTCTACTACTTTTTCAGGGCGATCAGCATTTTCGTTTTTGCCTGGAGCGGCTTCTCCCCAGCCTGTGATTCCGTCTTTTTCAATGGAGACAAAGATGTTATACGAATCCCCTTTTACTCCTCGACTAATACGAAGGGGGAACCGTTTTTTTAATAAGATTTTATGGAAAGAGATTTTCATGGCCCGAAAGGAAAATTATTTATACTGCTCAAACCAGGCGATGGTATGCGCCACCTTTGTCATTAGGTTACTAGGCCGTCGTGCAATTCCGTGACTGGCTTCGGGGATTTCGACCAGAGCGGTAGGAATTTTTCTCAGCTTTAAGGCGTGGTACAATTGTTTGGCTTCACTGGGTGGGGTGCGTAAGTCATTCATTCCCACCATCACAAGGGTGGGGGTTGTGATATTTCCAACCAATGAAATGGGCGAGAATTTCCAATAGTTCATGGGGTTTTCCCACACCTGCCCAGGGTAGCGTGAATTGGCATAGCCATAATAATTATCTGCCACTAAAAGCTTTGATATCCAGTTCATTACAGGCTTTACCACCACAGCAGCTTTAAATCGATTATTTTTTCCAATCATCCAGGCAGACATGATTCCCCCTGCACTTCCTCCAGTGACATAAAGTTGGTCTTCATGAGCAATGCCTTTGGCGATACAGGCATCCACCCCATCCATCACATCGTTATAGTCCTCTCCTGGATAATTGTTGAGTAAAAGATTCGCAAAAGCTTCTCCATAACTAGTGCTTCCACGTGGATTGGGATAAAAAACAATATATCCTGCCGAGGCATACAATTGCATTTCGATGGAAAAACGATCCCCATAGTTTAGAATGGGGCCTCCGTGGTTTTCTACCATCAAAGGATATTTTTTAGTGGGGTCATAGTGAGGAGGATAAACAATCCATCCTTGGATTTTTCTACCATCTACCGATGAGGTGTACCAGATCTCTTCAACTTTTCCGGGTTTTTTGTGGTCAAATAGGGCTTGATTGAGTTGTGTTAAACGCATCCAATTCGTTCCGTTTTTATTCACTGTGGCGATATCGGCAGGGTGATTCGGCCGGGAATAGGTGTAAGCAATTTTACCTGCAGTTGAAACAGAATACATCCCGCTGCCATAAGGTCGGCCTAATGTTGTTCCTCCGCGGTGATCGGCTATTTTAGTCACTTTTCCACTAAGGTCGATGGTCCCAATTTTCCCGTTTCCATGAACATCATAAGAAAAATAGAGCTGCTTTCCTTTACTATCCCATTGAATATCCGATACACTAGCATCGAGGGAAGAGCTAAGAAGGCGCTTGTTTTTCCCGTCAATATCCATGAGGTATAGGCGGGTGTTTTGATAGGCTTCTCTTTTATCATCAAACCCTAAATAGGCGATGGTTTTACCATCAGGAGAGACGGTAGGAGATCGATCAGGGCCGTTGCGTTTTGTTAGGGCCTCAACGGTTCCATCGTTGAGGGATACACGGTAAATTTCACTATTTCTGAAATCGTATTCCCAGTTTTCGTTTCGGTTAGCCGAAAAATAAAGTGCCGTTTGATCCCTTGCCCAGCTAATTTTTCCGCGATGATGGAAATTTCCTGAAGTTACTTGTCGTACTGCACCGCCATTTGCTGGCATGACAAATAGGTGGCTAAAACCAGGGGGGAGGTATCCCCTGCCATCGGCTTCGTGTTTGAGGCGATCGGTGATACGTGGTTTTTTGGCCCATTTGGCTCCTTTGGGTTGTTTTGGAATTTTGGCAATAACAGGTGGAGGAGAAGGGACAAACATACTAAAGGCCAATTGCTTACCGTCATTTGACCAGCTAAGGGAGGAGGGGCTTTGCGGGAGCTGGCTCATCCGTGCAATGTTCCCCGTGTTGACCCAATAGATGAAAATCTCACTTCCGTTCTTTCCTTTGCTTATGAAGGCGATGCGATCGCCAGAAGGGGACCATCGAGGGCTGGATTCGCTTTGATCCAAGGGAGTTAATTTTTGATCGTTACTTCCATCGGCATTCATCATCCATAGTGCTCCAGTACTTTTGTCTCCCATAATGTCAAAGCCCATTTTTCGGTAAACAATTTTTTTCCCGTTGGGAGATATGTGCACCTCATTAGCATATTGAAGGGAGAAAATATCCTCCATTTCAAAGGAGTCTTGACCAAAAGAGGAGCTACTACAAACGAAGAAAAGAAATAAAACCAGGGAGGTGTTTAATCGTGAACGCATAGGAGAAAATAGTTAGTTGTTTTGATAACAAGATACTATAAATCATTTTCATTTACCCTCAGGCACTTCAATGTTGTTTATTAAAACAGTATATTTGTTAAACAAAACTATGTTATGACGAAGATTTATCGCCTTTTTTTGCTATTGAGTATCCCACTTTTGGTCGCTTCGACCTCAACAAATCTCCAAGATTTTCAAGGGAAAGCTATTTATTTTTCAAAATCCTCCATGGATTTAGGAAGTTGGGGCGCCCGAATGAGTGAAGCGCAAAAAAAACAAATCAAAAGCCGTCTAAAAAATCGTCTTGAAAAAACATACGTTTTGAGTTTTGACACAACAGCTTCCTTATTTACCGAAGAAGAGAAGGTGGATGCGATCTCTGGAGCGACAGATTCCTGGGGGAGCAATTTTGCTCGCGGGAAACAATACAAGAATGTCGTTGATAATCAACTGGTTCAAGCCCAGGAGTTTTATGGGAAGCGCTTTTTAGTGAAAGACGAATTACAAGCCATCGACTGGAAAATGGGAACAGAGACAAAACAAATAGGGGCGTATACTTGTTTTAAGGCGACGGCTGTCCTTCCTTCTACCGAATTGTCATGGTATAATTTCAACTGGAGTGATTTAAGCAGAAATGCTTCTTCTACCACAGAAGAAATCAAATTAACACAGATTGAAGCATGGTACACCCTTCAAATCCCTGTCAAGCATGGACCAGCAGAATTTTGGGGATTACCCGGTCTTATTCTTGAAGTTACCGCAGGAAATACAACCATGTTATGTTCAGAAATTATCTTAAACCCAAAAGAGCGTCGTGAAATCGTTGCTCCAGATAAAGGAACGGTCATTAATAAAAAGGATTACCGCACAACAATCGTAGGAAAAATGATGGAGATGCGTAATAATCGCGGAAGAAGGAGAAGAGGCTAAGCTTTTCCACCATCCATTCATCTAATCTTTTTTCATGAGAACACGACTCTTCTTATTTTGTTTATTCCTCTCCATTTATGCGCAAGCACAGCAAATCAACTTTAGTGGTGTAGTACGCGATAGCTTACAACAACCGCTTGAGGCGGCAAGTTTAGTGGCCATCAACAAGGCGTCTAATGCATTAGACGCATATACCATGACCGATGGGCAGGGAAAATTTTCCTTAGCCCTTAAGCGCAATACCGACTATAAAATTCAAGTGAGTGCCCTGGGCTTGCAAACCATTAACGATAGCTTAAAAGTAACGACAGCAAACCTGATTCGCGATTATGAATTGCGCGCGGATATCATCCTGGACGAAGTAGTGGTTAAAATGCCAGTTCTCATTCGTGGAGACACCTTAATTTATGACGCCGACTCGTTTAAAAATGGGTCTGAGCGTAAACTTGAAGACATCATCGATAAACTCCCTGGAGTTGAAATCAACGATAGTGGACAGATTGAGGTTGAAGGCAAGGTCGTTAATAAATTAATGGTCAATGGCAAGGATTTCTTTGATGGTGATACCAAAATCGCGACCAAAAATATCCCTTCAAGCACAGTCGATAAAATTCAAGTCTTAAAGAATTATGGTGAAGTGGGACAATTACGCGGCGTAGGGAATAACCAAGACAACGTTGCCATTAACATTAAGCTAAAAGAAGGAAAGGAGAGTTTTTGGTTTGGAAATGTGACGGCTGGCGCCGGAAATTCCCCCAAAGAAGATTTGTATTTAGCCCAGCCTAAACTCTTTTATTACAGCCCAAAATACAGCATAAACTTTATAGGTGATCTCAACAATATCGGAGAAGTAGCCTTGTCTAGAAGAGACATTCGTGGTTTTGGTGGAGGCTTTCGAGCGCCCAGTAGGCAAAGCGGAACCAGCATCAATTTAGGGGATAATAGTTTAAACTTTTTGACCAATCAAAACAACGCCCTGCGAATAGAAAATAAATTGGCCACGGGGAATTTTAGTTACTCCCCAAATGAAAAACTAGACCTTACAGGTTTTCTCATTTTTAACTCAAGTAAAATTGACGCCAAAGAAAACAGCTTTGTACAATATACCAATGCGCGCTTGCAAATCCCTGATGAAGCCATAGAGGAAACCAGCAACGAACGGTCAAATCAAGGCTTATTAAAGCTTAGTGCATCGTATAAGCCGAACTTCAACAATCAATTGGATTACGATCTTTTCATTCGTTCTTCAGATGATTTGCAGCGACAAAATGTCAATTCATCGGTCATTGGGAACACAGGGCAAATAGAAGAAGTCACCCCTTATTCGATCAATCAAAACTTAAATTATTACTTCACCCTGAATGAGGACAATATTTTTGCTTTTGAAGCACAGCATTTGATCAAGAATGAAGATCCTTTTTACTCGGCAATACTAGTAAATGATCCTAATGGAGCAGATGCATTTGACCCCACCGCTTCAGCCTTGGGGTTGAACACCACGCTTAATGAATATAGTGTGGGTCAAAACCGAAAAATTTATTCCAATCAACTGGACGCCAAGGTGGATTATTATCATATCATCAACCCAAAGAGTAATTTAAACCTCACGATGGGAACCATACTTTCTCATCAACAATTTGACTCATCAATTTTTCAATTTTTATCCGAAGGGAGCCGTTTTCAACCCACCCCTTCTTTTAATAATGGTTTGTCAACCAATGATGTATCCTATAACTTTAGCGATGTTTATTTAGGGGTTCATTATCGCTTTAGAACAGGGAAATTTACGTTTACCCCAGGCTTTTCTATTCATGCTTATGGAAATAACAATCGGCAAAATGACCAGTTAGTCAAAGATAATTTTATTCGCTTTCTTCCCGATTTTGAAACCCGTATTCAAATTAAAAAAGGAGAATCCCTTACCCTTAATTATCGCATGCAAAATCAGTTTACCGACGTTACTCGTCTAGCGCAGGGGTTGGTTTTAAATAATTACAATAGCTTGCAGTATGGTGCACCAGATCTACAAAATGCTTTGTCGCACAATGTGAGTTTATTGTACAGTAGTTTTAATTTATTTAATTATACCAATGTTTTTGCTCGAGTGGCTTACACCAGCAATATTGATCAAATTAGGAGCTTGACAAATTTTGAGAGTATCATTCGCACCAGTACTTTTTTTAACTCGAATTTTGCCGATGAGAACTTTAACGCTTTTGGACGCATTCAACGCACCTTTGGAAAGATACGAGCGAGCTTATCTACTGCTTTAAATTACAGTAAAATCAATCAGTTTATTCAAGGTGTTCCATCCTTAAACGAAGGTTTTACCCAAACCTATACCCCTGGAATACGCACGAATTTTAAGGTTGCGCCTAATGTGAGTTTACGATATCGCTATAGCATAATCAATAATAATCAAGGAAATAGAACAACTAAATTTATCGTCCAATCTCCCTCGATTGAGTTTGACGCATACATCTGGGAGAAAATCACCCTGGTATCAAATTACAGCTATACCCGTCAAGATTTAGGAACACAAGTACAATCGTTTCAAAATTGGGATGCAGGCCTGTCCTATCGTAAAGACAAGGATGCTAAATGGGAATTTGAATTAAAGGCGTCGAATATTTTGAACATTGACACCCAGGTGCGTAATAGTGCTAATAACCTGTCTGTCTTGAGTGCACAAACCTTTATTCAACCGCGATTTATCACCCTTAGAGGGGTGTATAATTTATAAAAGGGTTTAGTTTAACGACTGTCCCCCTTTTTCACCTGTTCGAATACGATAGGCTTCTTCTACGGGTAATACAAAGATTTTGCCATCGCCTACACGATCTGTTGCCCCAGCTTTTAGAATGGCTGCTATGGTTCTTTCGACAAAATCATCGTTGACAACAATGGAGATATAACGGCGTTGAATTTCTGCAGTACTGTAGCTAATTCCTCGATAAACATGTCCTTGTTGTTCGTTACCTAGTCCAGTGACATCCCAATAGCTAAAAAAGTTTACTTCAACAGCATGAAGGGCTTCTTTAACTTCTTTGAATTTTGATTTGCGAATAATGGCTTCTATTTTTTTCATCAAAAGAGAAATTTTAGTGTTTGTTCAATTTCAAGAGAAAACAACTCTTTTCATTCGCAGAGAAAAATTGTTTTGTCTTTTTTAGGTTCCCTAAATGTAATGTTAAACAAGAAAAAAACCTTCCTTTGGTCGATTTGATTTTAAATTCCATAGGATTGTTGTTTAAAGAAGGGAAACTACTATGAGCAATACGTGTTTTTCACAGCGCTCTCCAGTGGTTTAAAAGATTAAAAATAAATAAGTTAGATCATCCATTATTAATCCAAGTCTTTTTATATCTTTAAACTATAAATACAGGGGCTTTTATTTGTTATGAAGTTTTTTCATTTAGATTAATGATGTTTTGAAGATGCGTATACGTTAAAGGATTTTAATGCGTGGATGCCCCTGTATTTTTTTAATTGTAAAATTCGATTGCTTTGACCCAAAAACTTAAGGAGCGTTCCACTCTCTTTTATTTTAATTCTCTCTTTCTTCTTCTTTTTGTTTGTTTTCATCTGGCTTGTCAAAACAAGCAGGATTATGTTTATTTAACTGGCGAAGGTCGTTGTGCAAATGGGAAACAAGATCCAGACGAGTTTGGTGTGGATTGTGGAGGTGCTTGCCCAAATGATTGTCAAGATGTTCGTTATTTAGAAGGGGAGATATTTGGTCGACTTTCCTTGGATACACGGTATGATTATATTTTAACAGGTCCCTTGGTTGTACGCGATCAAGCTTCGTTAGAGTTTCCATCAGGGACACATTTAAAGGTTCAAGCCGATGCTGGAGCCTATATTGCAGTTGCACAAGGTGGTCTTTTATTTGTATGGGGCACAGAAGATAATCCAGTGACCATTTCTTCTAATTCTCCTGAACCTGGCGCAGGAGATTGGGGAGGAATTATTTTTTGTGGACAAGCTCCTCTAGAAGACAATAGTCGTCAACTTTCACCCCTTGGAAATTTCTATTACGGCGGCAATAATACCAATGACAGTTCGGGTTACCTGCGCTATTTAAAAGTTCAACACGCGGGTGCTGCCTATGATGAGACGTTGTCTTACAGCGCTTTGAATTTTTATGGAGCGGGTCGTTCAACAGTAGTAAATCACCTTTGGGTGGATAATGTTTTACATCAGGGGATTGCAATTACAGGAGGAAACATTGAAATGGAAGATGTTGTGGTAACAGCTGCCCAGCAAAATGCACTTTCCCTCAGTTCAAATTGGGCTGGAAGAGGAAATCGTTTATACCTTCACGATAGTGGAGTAAACGGGCTTTTATTCCAGGACTCTTTTACCTCACCCACTGTAACGAGTTCATTTAGCTTGTCTAATGTATCTATTTATAATGCGTCCAATAGCGGGATTAAATTTATGTCAACTGCTATACAAGCCAGCTTTGATCGATTTATCCTTTCCAACCTTCCCACCGCCTTTCAATTTGAGGCGAACTTTCCTTTTCAATGGAATGACTTTTATTTAGAGAATGTCCCTGTGATTTCAAACGATGAAGACTTTAATCGTCAATTTCAAGCTTTGAGTACTCCCCCATTTTCAAATGGGGATCAATTACCTGACTGGGTCAATCACTGGGAGGATTAAGGAATCCAAAAACGGGGCATTTGATTGCTGCCTAACACCGTACAATCTCCACAAGCCGCATTGACCATGAGATAAGGACCACCGTTTGGCAATTCTCCCGAAAGGTTGTATCCATAAAAGCGAAGACTTTCGTCATAAATCGCATTGAGCAAAGCGCGGTTTCCCCTTCCTCCCTCGGTAGTAGGAGCGGTTAATCCACAGTAGTAAAAATAAGGGGGTTCCTCGGCATCGGGATAAAGTTCGTTTAAATTGAGGAAAATTCTTTCTTCAGCAGCGGCAGAAACCCTGAAAAAACCGCCTACCTTTTCGTTTTCATCCTCAACATTGAATACATTTCCAGCGAGATAACCGGGCTGTACATTGTTAAAAAAGCTGGCAGATTTAACGGATAGTTCTTTTAATGTTTCAAAGTAATTATATGCTTGGGGATCTTCTACTAATAGGCGCACTAAGACGCTATAGCGATGGATAAGTTTTGCACTATCTATTGGAAGAAAAAGGATTTCTTCTTCGTCGATGCGATCCAATACTTGATTTGTTGTTGAACGTAAAATGATTTTACTTGAAGGGTTAAACGCATAACAGGTTTGTTCTTCGGTTTCGCGCAGGATCACATTTGTAGCAAAAGTAGAAAAGCCCTCAAAAGTGACAACAGCGTCATAGGGCGTCCAACGCGGCGCAACCACTTTATAGGTTTCTTCGTATTCAATACGATATAATTGGGCATTGTATTCACTTTCGGCGTTGAGGTAAATTCCTATTCCAGCTTGATCGAGATCATTTGTTTCAGCTCTTGCAAAGACGTTCTCTAATGCGGCTGTGGGTGGTAAAACCATGGGAGTAGAATGGAGGGTTTTTCCCTCGCGAGTTCTAATAATAAGTTGGTATTCTTTTCCTGCTGAAGCAGCAAAGGCAGTGACGGATTCATAGATGAAATCTGCTTTTTCAATAAATGTATAGCGGTTACCATCACTACTCACTACTTCAACACCTGCGCCTTTTTCTGCTATGGGTGTGCTGTTAAAAGCATAGGATCGAGAAAGTCGAATTTGATGTTTCTTGTGGAGATTTGTGATCATTCCATCGACAATAATAATCTCTTCATTGGTTTCGCTTTCAAAATCATAAGGTTCTGTACATGCCCAGCAAAAAAGCAGTAGCACTAGAAGGTAAACCAAAGCAGAAAAAGAAAAAGTTGTGCGCATGGATTAAAATTTTAGGCTAAGGTTTAACGAAGGAATGGGCACATTAAAGATGGAACTTTGGCGACCTTTAATTTCCCCATTATCGGCAACAAAAAAGACCGAAAAAGGATTGTTCCTACCTAGTATATTATAAACAGAAAGATTCCACGACAGGCCAATAGCGTTAGCTTGCTTTTTTTTGTGATCATAATTTAAACTTACATCCATCCGGTAATAGTCTGGTATTCTAAACGCATTACGATCGCTAAACAAAACATATTCGGCTTGATTGAAGGTGTAATTTCCTGCCGGTAAAGTGATGGGTCTCCCGGTTTGATAAAGCATATTAGTGGATAGACTGACGCGTTTACCCAAGCGAAAATTCCAGGCTAGAGTAAAGTCATGGGGTTTATCGTAATTCGTGGGAAAATAACGTCCATTATTGACCCGTTCTACCACAAACGGGCTATCGAGTTGAATCAATGAACGAGAATAAGTATAGCCTAACCAGCCGGTGTGTTTTCCTTCTTTTTTACGCAGTAAGAATTCGATTCCATAGGCTTTTCCTTTGCCTTGTAAGACCTCTGTTTCGATGAATTCATTCATAAACAATTGTGCTCCAGTTTTAAAATCGACAAGATTGTCTTGAAGCTTGTAAAAGCCCTCTAGTCCCAGTTCAAGGGATTGATTTTTTGAGGTGGAAAAGACCCCAAAAGAGAACTGATTTGACTGCTGTGGTTGTAGATGATTTGTTGAAATACGCCAGGTATCGATGGGAGAAGCAGTGGTATTATTAGTCAAGCTATGAATGAACTGATAGATTTGTAATGCGGCAAATTTTACCGATATATTATCATTGAGTTTGTAACGCCCTGCAAGGCGGTAGTTCGGGTGAATTTTTTGGCCAAAAAGGCCATTCGATGGAACCTCATCAATTGTGGTAACAGTAAGTTCATTTTTTGGAAAGTTGGTTTGGTAACTTCGATTGGTATAGGGCCCCAGGGCGCCATAAAGCGCAACTTGGACCCCTAGGTTCAACAAAAAGCGATCTGAAAAGCGAATTCTATCAGCAAAAAACAGGCTGCCTTCAAGGGCGTTTTCATCCATCAACTTTTCAGGTCGAATGAGATCTGTACTAAAAAGAGGATCAATTTGTCCTGGAGCAATTCCATAGTTAACCAGGTTAGCGCCATAGGTCAATTCATGTTTTTCATCGAGTTGTTTAAAACGTTTTAATCGCAAGGCTTGAACCTGTAAATTAAAAGCACTTTTAAAGTTATTACTAATTCCCCCATCATAACGAATAGAGAAGGCATAGTTACTGTGACTTGCCACAAAGTTTAAACTGTTTTTTTCATCGTATTGATGTTTCCAGTTGACAGCGACCATGGCATTGGCATATTGATACAGGGAATCCGAGGTGATGCTAAAACGGTCTTGACTGTAGTACACTGTCGCTTTGAGTTTATCTTTTTCGCTGATTTGATCCTCATAGGTGAGAATTGCATCGTAAAAAGCAGCTTCACTTTTATTGAGTTTGGGGTCTTTAAGGGAACGCAATAGCCAATTTGAATGTGCAGATCGAACACCCAGCATCAACCCAGAACGTTCTTTCTTTATGGGGAGCTCTAAGAGTGCATTTGCGGTAATGGGCCCCACGGAGACTTCTCCTTTAAAATCTTTGGTTGAAGGGTTTTTTGTGGTTAATTCAAAAACAGAAGAAGTACGTCCCTCATATTCAATGGGAATATTTCCTTTGTAAACATTGAGGCTATTGATGGCAAAAGGATTAAGGGCTTGAAAAACCCCAAAAAAGTGGTTGGGATTAATAATGACAGCTTCATTGAGCAAAATAAGGTTTTGATCGGCTTTTCCACCACGTACGTTAAACCCAGTTGAGGCTTCTCCAGCACTTGAAATACCTGGAAGTATGGTAGCGGCTTTTAACAAATTTTGTTCGCCTAAAACCAGGGGGATGTTTTTACTCTCATCGGCCATTAAACTTGATTTCCCAATCATTTCGCTTTCGACATTGTCGTTTTGACGATTGAGTAGGACGACTTCATCAAGGGCTTCAGCCTGTTCTTCTAAAGTGAAATTATAGCTGTTGCTGCCATACAGACTAAGTTGAACGTTTAGCGTTTTAAAACCGAGGGCTTCAACCCTTAGTTGATGTTTCCCATAGGGTAAACGGATGGAGAATTTTCCACGGGCATTGGTGACGGTACCCTCATTGATTTCTGGGAATAAAAGATTAATTCCCTCTAATGCTGCTCCATTCTCTCCCTTAATGACTCCATTGAACAAAAAGCGCTTTTTTTCGTTTATGGGGTTAGGATCACCAATACTCAATTTAAGATCGGGGGTGTTGTTTTGTGCCGCCAGACTTAATGAAAATAACCCCAAAAAAAGCAGGGATATAACCCCTTTTCTTTTGTTTAAATAAGACCGTGAATTATGAAGTATTCTCACTGCCAGGAACTAGCGTTTAATCAAAACTTTTTTGACGATTAATATAAGGCTGTACCCACTAAAAATAGCAGCACCTAAAAAGGCAGGAAGCAAGAGCAATTCTCTAAATACGCCTTCGATAACATGGGTGATTTTCATGAGGTGAACTACATAGAAAAAACCGATTACTCCCCAACAACAAAGTGTAATAATTAAAGAAGTTTTTAGCTGCATAGGCTAAAAGTAAACAATTTTATCGGTTCAATTATCAGGGAGTTTTATACATTGAAGTTTAAAAAAGGAAAAATGAAAACTGTTGTCCTGGGGTTATTGATTGTTTGGGGAATTCCCAGCACTTATTTTAGAAGTAAGTTTAGAAAGTTAGTTTATCAAACCGATGACTGGAAAATCAATCTAAAACCCCTGTTTAAAAAAGAACTTCAAGGGTTGTTTTTTAATCTTTTCCCTGCGGATATGGCATACCTTAAGTTACGCAATCAATACAGAGTTTATCTTTTGGTTTACCTGCTTCTATTTATTTGGTATAAAGCACTTTGATTTATCAATCGTTTTTGTCGTCCCATGTAAAATTAGGGAACACACGTTTTAATACTTCTACAATGGCTAAAATCCCTGTCATTTCAAAAAAGAGTTTAAAAAGGACATCGAAAAAAGTACCCGTAATGTCTGCATCGACAAAAACGACCCAAACAGCTAACAAAAGATAGCCAAGAAGAGTAAAAAAACGCATTCTGTTCAACTCTTGTTTTAACCAAAAGAGGAATTGATTAATCCTGTTCATCGCTTAATATAATAGTTCAAAAGTAAGCCAAAAAAGAGAATCTATTTTAGAATGATTATTTTTGTTCCATGCGAAAATTAGTCCTTCTTTATTTATTCTTCTTCTGTATAGGTTGTCAAAAAGACCCAGCCCCATCGTTTAGTTGTGATGTGGATTATGTTGAAATCATAGATCAAACAACTGCCCGTGTTTTTTTTGAAGTTAGTCAAGATGATGTACGACGTAATTACACCGTTGAAAGCAGCTATACTTCCCGCAATAATAGCTATACCATTGGGGATCAACTTGTGCTGATTGAAAATTTTGTCGTCAATGGCAATCAAGCCACGTTTGATTTTTATTACGGCGAAAACTTAGGGGCTTTTTGCGCCACGTTATTCGATGCTGTTCCACCCCACAATCACGATGCATTTACTGCCACTGCCGAAAGGAGTACAAGTGGTAAAGGAATTGGAAAGTGGAAAATCAAGCAAAAAAGAACCCTCTCCAGGTAACTTATTGTAAAATATTGAAGGCGGGGAAACTAAATTCTCTTCCATCGGCATAAATAAAAACAGGGGTGAAATAATTTGTCACCTCGGCGCTTCTAAATGCTTTTTCAAATCGAATGGCAATAAAATCTTCCTCAAATTTTCCAATTAAATTCTCCATAGAATCTTGACACTGGGCCCAGTTTTTTGTGTCCAATTGATTGGGATGAATAAAATGTTGAATTAAAGCAGCATTAAAAAGAGCTTCTGCTTTTTCTAAGCGCAAACTAGTCTTGGTTTTGTCTTGCCCAAAGCTAATGGCCATACAACACAAGTATAGGAAGGTGAAGAGCAGTGGTCTCATTTTAATTTCTTTTTGCTAAATTTAAGGAACTATAAACTAATTCATTATGAAAAAATCAATTCTATTTTTATGGCTATGTCTTGCGGTGAATTTACTTCAAGCTCAAGACGAAATGTATGTTAATCTTTGGTATGGCCAAGTCAAGAATGCTGATGTCGAACGCCATTTAGAGCTTGAAGAGAAGTATTATTCAATGTTTCACAAAGAACGCATTAAACGTGGAGAAATTGTTGGGTGGGATCTATGGCAAATAACAAATCCCGATGTCAACGAAATGACCACTACCTTTATTTATGCTCATTTAACGACAAAATCAACCGGTGGAGGCTATCCTTCTATTGATAAATTACCGGGTGTAAGTGCAAGCGAATGGGCGAATGTGCAAAAAGAAGCCATGGGACATTATTTAAAAAATTATCAAGTATTGCTTTCGCTCAAAGGTGGATATGGGCCTCAAGCCAGCGGGCAACCCGCCGACTATGCCGTGTTAAATTATATGGAAGTTGACGGCTATCGTGCTGCAGAGTATGAAGCGATGGAACTTGAAACTTTTATGCCCATTCATCAAGAACAGGGAACAAAAAGCGGCTGGGGATTGCATAAAGTGCTAAACCATTTTGGGGCAGAGAAACCGGTCAATTATATTACAGCAGATTTTTATGACAAGCTCGAAACCATTTATGCAGGCTATAATGCTACCGATCCTATGGGAAAAGACATGATAGCAACCTTAAAGCAAATGGATGAACTTCGCACCTTAAGTCGCGCACATATCATCAAACGAATCATGAGCGTTCGATAAAAAATCGCTTAAACAGTAAAAAAACCCACCCTTAAGGCGGGTTTTTTTATTTCTTCTCGGATTACTATGGAAAGCCTTATCTTTCCTTTTTAGAACGATAAAAATGGAATTTAAAGATAAAGTTGTCCTAATTACAGGCGCCGCCTCTGGAATAGGGAAGGCAGCGGCGACTGCTTTTGCAAAAGAAGGGGCAAAGGTTATAGTTTCTGATTATAACGAAAAAGAAGGCCTAAATACGGCTGAATTGATTAAAAACGAAGGCGGTAAAGCAGCTTTCATCCCTTGTGATGTAGGCGATGCGAAACAGGTCAATCAATTAATGAATCAAATCAAATCCCAATTTGGACGTCTTGATATTGCGATTAATAATGCGGGCATACCTGGTGCAAGTGCGCGCACACACGAGTATCCCCTTGACGATTGGGATAAGGTGATGCGCATCAATGCCTCGGGTGTTTTTTATGGTATGAAGGCACAAATTCCCTTACTACTTGCACAAGGGGGAGGGGTCATCATTAATACCGCTTCTATTGCAGGATTAAAAGGACTGCCCAATTCGCTCGCCTATACGGCAAGTAAACACGCGGTGGTGGGGATGACAAAAACAGCGGCGATGGAGTATGGCAAGAAGAATATTCGCATCAATGCCCTGTGCCCTGTATTTACAGTCACCCCTTTGTTTAATCCCGAAGCCATTGAAAAAGTAGCCGCTGGAATCCCTGATAAATTAAAGGCAAACATTCCCTTAAAGCGCTTTGCCAATGTTCAAGAGCAAGTGGACGCAATGCTTTGGCTTGCCTCAGATAAAGCTTCATTTGTGACAGGGTTAGCCCTTCCCATCGACGGTGGTTTAACGGCCTAAATCTTTTTTTCGTAAGGAATCAACGCGCTAGATTTTGCTAAGTAAAGTGGGTGTTTAGGACAGCCCTTTTTCGTATAACCAAAACACAAGGGTTGATCTTCTATTTCTTTTAGCCAATGCGGAAGTGACCCGTGATTTCCCCAGGCATAAACAACAGCTTGACACAAGTGCATCATTCCTTTGACATGATTGATGTTTTCCTGCTCTGGGTTGAGGTCCATTGATTCAAGGTTTTTTGGAAAAGGAGTAACATGCGAATAAAGATTCCCTAGATACAATCCACCATAAGAAAAGGCTTTAGCAAAAGAAATTAGTCGTTTAATGGAAGGATCATCTTTTGTGGCATCCCCCTTTGATGGGTTGAGTAGAATAAATAGAATGTAGGGACGTTGCTCGTCCCAAATACGCCACAAGCGGTAGCGCTTCCCCGGAATTGAAATGGCCCCTTTTCTCAAAAAATTAACGTATCTTGTTGAAAACCATAAACTAATTTATAATGAAAAATTTACTTTTAAGTAGTGCTGTGCTTTTTTGTGCCTTTTTAGCGGCGCAAGAAACACAACCAAAAGTCATGGAAACGACCTATTTGGACGTACATCCTACAAAGATTAATCGCTTCATAGAATTGCACAAAATCATTTTTGATTTTAGTATGGGAGAAGAACGAACCCTTGAAGATTCTTGGGTATATCGCCATTGGTATGGCTCTGGAGCCGCAGTAATTATTATGGACATTTATCCATCGGCTGAGGCGGCAGTTCAAGACGATTTTCGCCTTCCTATGCGACGTAAAATGGCGAAGTTGTCCAAAGAAAAACAAGAAGAAATGCGTGAAGTATTTCGTGAATGGTGGTCTTTTTTTGACGGTCATTGGGATGAAATGCGCATGTACAATCCAGCAACAGATTTTGTAGGCAAACCCAATGTGGACTGGGACATCCCCTTTGTCTTTGTAACAGGAAGTTATAATAGTAACGGGAACATGCAAAAAATGGCCAAGGCGTATATGGACTGGCAAACCCGTCCAAATGTTGAAAACGGTGTACAATTAGGCGGCGGAGTAACCTATCACTACAAGGGAACAGGATCTGATTTAGAGTTTTTTGCAGGCTTTAAGAACATTCAGGACTTTGCAACAACGGTGAGCTCGCAAGCGAGTGACAATCCCGAAGCACGGAAAACCTTTTGGTCTATGGTACAAGGCACTCATGCCGATCAAATTTATGTCCATGTGGGACACCTCGAAGATGGGGTGTTAAATTTAGCCGGAAAAGACAAATAAGAAACCCTAGTTAACATTTGTATAAAAACCCTCCTCAGGAGGGTTTTTGTGTTTTCATTCTTCGATTGAATTGTTTTTTTTCTACTTTTAAGAAAACTAGCCTCTTGATTAAAAAAGGATGTTATTTTCTCGCGCTGATGTTTCTTTATGCTTGTCCAAAGCCAGAAAAAGAATGTCAAGAAACAACTGCAGATCCGTCCCAAGTTTGCATCCAAGTATATGAACCCGTATGTGGCTGCAATAAAATAACCTATTCAAATGCCTGTATTGCTCAAAGTAGAGGAATTCAAGACTATACTTTAGGGCAATGCACCGATTAAATACCCAGTAGAGTGAAAACACTTTTTTCTTTTTTTGCCTTTCTTTTCTTTTTAATGGCAAATGCGCAATTTCAACAACAAGAAATTCACTTCAGCAGTGCAAATCCTTTTTCTTTAAGTGACGTCATTTTAAACCTCGACGAATTACCACCTCAAGCAGTTTATGGGCAGTTAACCCTTCCTGTTGATAGTCTTGCCCCACAAAAAAAATATCCTCTAATTATTGGTGTAGCGGGGAGTTTAGGCTGGCGAGATCATCACCGGGATTATATGAAAATGTATCAAGAGCAGGGCTTTGCAACTTTTGAATTGAAGAGCTTTAAAAGTCGCGGGATTTCTTCTACAGTAGGATCACAAGATCAAGTAACCATAGCAGGCATTATCTTAGACGCATACCGTGCGTTGGAAAAATTAGCCGAACACCCCAATATTGACGCCAAAAGAGTTTCCATTACAGGCTGGAGTTTAGGGGGCGGTGTAGCGCTTTTTTCGGCCTGGCTTCCAGTAAAAAATGCGATTACAAAAAAGCATGCTTTTGCGTCTCATTTAGCTTTTTATCCCCCTTGTTTTATCAAGCCAGAAAACCTTGATTTTTCATCGGCTCCCATTCATATTTTAATTGGGGCTGAAGACAACTGGACGCCCGCCAGCCCTTGTCAATCCCTTGTTACCACCCTCGCAGATAAGGCAAACATCGACATCACCGTTTACCCAGACGCCCACCATGGTTTTGACAGTGAACTCCCCGTTGTACGAAACGAAAAAGCCTATAGTTTTAAAGACTGTTTATTTGATTTAACGGCACAGGGCGATATTTTGATGAATTATTTGAAATGGCCTATGTCAAGCCCAATAATGCAAAAACTAGGCTTTTTGTTTTGTGTTGAACGAGGGGTTAACATTGGTGGAAATCCAGCAGCACGAGCACAATCCATGCCCTTTTCACTGCAATTTATGCAGCAAACCTTAACGCCATAAGCATGGGAAAAACAGTTTCTTCCCTGCGATGGGTCATTATTGCACCACAAGCCGAAGTGGTCAAATGGACCGCTGCTTTTCAACAAGAAGCGCCAGCAATAACACTAGAGGTGGGACCTAATGTTCCTTCTCCAGAAACAGTGGATATCCTCTTGCTATGGAAGCACCCCACAGGGAGTCTTGCTGCTTTTACCCAGGTTAAACTCTATTATTCCTTAGGCGCTGGTGTAGACCATTTGATGAAAGATCACAACCTTGTCCCCGCTGTCCCAATTTGCCGTATTGTGGACCCACTTCTTTCTTTTTCCATGAGTAATTATATTCTTTTTGCCGTCCTTTATCATCAGCGAAGATGGGATAAGTTTGTACAAGATCGAAGAAATAAAATATGGGATCATGACGGCAAATCCGAAGAAGATATTTGCATCGGGATTCTTGGTTTAGGAACCCTAGGGAAAGATGCAGCACTTAAATTACATCATCTGGGCTTTAAGGTAATGGGATATAGTCCTTCGCCAAAGGATTTAAAGGGAATTCAAACCTTTTCAAAAGGACAGTTAACACAATTTCTTGCCGCCTGTAATGTATTGGTTTGTACAGTTCCTTCTACTCCCGAAACGCATGGCTTACTCTCAAAAAAATTGTTTGATCAACTTACTTCACCCACATATTTAATTAATGTAGCGCGTGGAGCGGTACAAGTAGAAGAAGACATTCTTGAGGCCCTTGAAAGTAATGTACTCACGGGAGCTTTTTTAGATGTTTTTGAACAAGAACCATTGCCAAAAACGAGCCCACTATGGACCCATCCCAACGTTCAAATTACTCCCCATATTGCCAGTATTACTAATCCCACAGCTGGGGTAGTGCAAATTATAAATAACGCAAAAGCTATCTTGAATAAATCTTCTTTAAGGAATACGGTCAATCCATTAAAAGGCTATTAAATCCTTTATAATCATCACCTTATAAGTGAAAAAACCACATGATTTGGCATTTGGAATCATTTTTTTCATAACTTAGGGTAAACCATAAACCAATTTATATGAAAAAAACTATTTTTTTCGTGGTCTCTTTATGCTTAACGACCACGTTAACCGCACAAGTTGCTTTAAGTAGAACTTTAACGATTAAAGAAAATCAACAAGAAAAGTTTTATGAATTAGCTGCAAAAAAAACAAAAAAGTATAACAGTAAAAAAGGGCAACCCGCTTATTATACTTTCGCAATCGAGACTGGTCCAGATAGTGGAAAACTATGGAGGGTTCAACTAGCCAATGAAATGGCAGATTTTGACAATGTTGACACTGTGGGAAACAAATACTGGATGGATACTGTGGGAGATTTACACACCACAAATAACACTCAGCATTGGTGGTATAACGAGAACATGTCTTATGATGGCAATCCTGGTGAACTTAACCCTCTTTCACGAATGATTTTTTACACCGTTAGCGCGACGGGTGGAGACAAATTCTGGAGATTTAGAGAACGAGTAGCACTTGCCATGAGGGCGGCAGAACTGCCGTTTACTATGAATGTTTGGAACTGCGGTTCTGGATGTAACGGAAATATTGTTTTAGTCTCTTTTTCACATAAAAATTATGCTGATCAATGGAAAAAGAATTCTCAAGACTTTCCTAAAATGGTTGAAAAGTACAACGAGCTTTTTGGTAAAGATGCTTATGAAGAGGATAATGCTGGACTAAATGGATCCCTTGAAAAATTATGGGGTAGAAGAATCATTCACATGCGCTTTCTACCTGAGTTAAGTTCACCACCTAACATGAATAATTAAAAAGAAAAAACCCTCCAATTGGAGGGTTTTTAATTTAGGTTGAACAAGGGATCAACCCTTATGGTTCGAGCAATTGTTCGATACTACTTTTAGCATCTTCAAGATGGGCTTTGCCCATCCCTTTAGCCGATTTACGTTTTGTGTTGACTAATTTATAAAGCGACATTAGCGTTGCTCGTGCAGCAGCACGAACATCAGATTGACTCACATCAATGGCTGTAATCCCACCATAACGGCGCTGGTTTGCACTCAATTTTTGTTCTTCTTTGAGTAAATAACCTAAGCGTTCAATATGCGCACGCTGTAAATTTCTGCGGTAGGTGTCGGGTGTTTTTCCCTTTTTAACTTCAGCCCATAAACCATCAGAAAGCTCTTGCATTAATTGTGATAAGCCATAGGCATTTGCTCCATTTAGGGCTTCATTTTCAATCACGCGAGCTAAACGGTCAAAGGCTAAAATATCGTTTAAGGTTCTCACCTGCATGCTGCGAATTTTTTCAATACTTCCGGCTGCTTTTATTTTTGAAAGGATTGCTTTATCTAACATCCAATAAGGGGTATTAAACAATTGCTGATGTAAAAAAGCTAAGCTATTCTTCTGTCTAGCTTTATCAACAGGGGTAAAAACGTCCCCTGCTTGTTCATAGGTTTTATTGTATTGATATACCCCACCGATATTGGAACGAACATGCCCCATATAGCGATTAAACTGATTGAAAACTTGGTTGTACAACGTGTTTAAATCGTCATAATTCTTTCCTTCTTCATAGGTCCATTCAATCAATTTTGGCAGGATGCGTTTTAAATTAGCAATTCCATAATTACTAGCTTTGACCGCATCGTCTCCTAAATCTTCGGTTTGTGAAGAGGGGTCAATTACAGGGCGTTGTTGACGCCCAAAACGGTACATTGGATCATCCGCTTTATCTAAAATCCATTGATTTAATGTGGCCTTTTCATCTTCGGCAGTTTTGTCGAGTATGGGACGATATCCCCAGTTGATGGCATGTTTATCATAGGGTCCAATATTGGGCATAAGCGCTACTCCTTCGTCTCCAGGTTGAGCGACATAATTAAATCGCGCATAATCCATAATGGAAGGTGCTGTTCCATACTTTTGCGTAAAGCTAGCCGATCGTAATGAGTCAACAGGATACGCAACACTACTTCCCATATTATGAGGAAGGCCTAAAGTATGCCCAACCTCATGTGCCGAAACAAAGCGAATCAAGCGTCCCATGATCTCATCTTTAAAGGCAACGCCTTGTGCCTCGGGGTTTATGGCAGCAGTTTGAACAAAATACCAATTGCGTAAAAGCGTCATCACATTGTGGTACCAGTTGATGTCTGATTCTAAAATTTCTCCAGAACGAGGATCACTCACGTGAGGTCCATTTGCATTGGGAATAGGCGAAGCCAAATAGCGCACCACCGAATAGCGCACATCTTCTGGCGACCAGTCGGGATCTTCTTCTACACTAGGAGGATCTTTCGCTAAAATGGCATTTTTAAAACCGGCGGCTTCAAAAGCGACTTGCCAGTCTTCAATTCCTTGTTTGATATAGGGTCGCCACTGGGCTGGAGTAGCGCGATCAATATAATAGACAATGGGTTTTTTAGGTTCTACTAGCTCTCCATTGGCAAACTTTTCTTTGTCTTCTTCTTTTACTTCGAGACGCCAGCGATCGAGATAAGTCACCGATTTACTCTCTTGTGCTTCAAGACCATAATCGACTTGACTGCGAGCAAACCAGCCCACTCTGCGATCAAAATAGCGGCGCTTCATGGGATTTTCTGGTAATAAAATCATGGAATTATTAATTTCTACCGAAAAGGCCTGAAGACTTCCATTAGAAGGGGGTTCACTGGCTTTATAGGTTTTTACGTGTCTCGCTTCAATGTTGAGCGGATAAGCTTTGATTGATTCGATATAAGAGCGTTTCGTGTCGGCACTTGAAATCTTATAGCGCTTTTTATAGCGATTTGAGATTCCTAATGTTTTTACATCGTTTGTAAATAATTTTGTTACGTCGATAATTGAACTAGGCTGAAGGCTGTCTTTCCCTTTTGTAGCGATATCAAAACGAGCAATAATGGGTTCAAAATTGGAATTTGTAACTGCTTCATGAATGGGCAAGCTATCTGCTGCGACATTTTCATAAGAAACGATGCGCAAGAGAATACTATTGCGTTTTTTCTCCCAGCGAACGACCTGGGTATTTTGTTTTCCCCCTCCAAAACCAAGGCCATTAGCGGTTTTTGCGATACGCGTTACCATAAGCATTTCCTTGCCTAGAAGATGGTCGGGAATTTCATAGTAAAACTTGTCTTTTACTTCGTGAACGGTAAATAAACCTTCATCACTTTTTGCTTCTTTTCCAATGATGTCATCAAAGGTTTTTTCTTTTTTCTCTTTTTTGTCTCCTTTCCCTTTTTTGTCTTGCGCTTGAAGATTGAGCGCCAACAGTGCGAGCAAGGCGAATAAATAGTATCTTTTTTTCATGTATAAAAATTAAAGGATTAAGGTACAGTTTTTTTAGGGATGGATGCTGCCATCTGGGAGAATAGCATCGGTCAAATAGGCTTTTTTGAGGTCTTCCATGATGAGCTCTGCTCCTTTGAGATTTGCTCCACTAAGATAGGCGCCTTCAAAGTTGACTCCTTTTAGATTTGCTTGAATAAAATTAGCTCCACTAAAGTTTCCCTGACTAAAGTCGGCAAACATCATGTTTGCTTTACTAAAGTTTGCGCTGCTGCAGTTTGCTTTAACAAATTTGGCGAAGCCTAAATTAGAACGATAAAGAGTGATGCCAGTACAGTCTGCCTCGCTAAGATCGGTGTTGTTAAGGTTGGCATAAAAAAGTTCTGCATTGACAAGGAGTGCTTTTTTAAGATTAGCTCTTGCCAGGTTGACGCCGTTCATTTCGATTCCATTGAGTTTTGCTCCAGCAAGGTTGATCTCTTCCATAGAGATACCGTCATCACAAAGGTCTTCAAGGGCGATGATGCGCGCTTGACTGTTTTCAATGCCTGCAGCACCATCGATAATGGACCAGGCCTGGTATTGAAATTGTCGTTTCCTTTCGGGAAGTTCTTTGATAAATAAGAGTACGGCAATAAAAATACTTAAGGGCTCAAGGGTATCGATGAAGGTTTGAATTGGACCAACTTCTTGCCCGATATAGGAGAGTAAAAAGAAAAACGTGGCTGCATAGAGGGCAATCATCCACTTTGGTGTTCGCCAGAACCATCGGTTCATTTTGGTTAAGATGTTATTGCGGTCTTTGAGTTTTACTTTTTGGACATAGGAGAGTTTTTTACGGGGGCGCATTTTTATTTTTTCTGCTGAGAGGTCATCCAAATGCTCTTGTACAGCAGTTACTTCTTCTTCATCTTCTTTTGCGGTAGGGGCGTCTAGCTGTTCGACTCCTTCAAGCATCATATCCACCACGGCTCCATAGGTTGTTACCCAGGCTTGTTCTACTTCGTCTGTCCATTCTTCACCTATGTATTTTGATAGGGTATGGATTAATGCTGCTCCAATTAAAGGGTAATGTTTTTCAATTGCACCATAGCCTTTGTGTTTTTCACCTAAGGGCCCCAGTACAGATTGTAACACTGCTGGATTGCGAATGTTCTCGACCAAAAGCACTAAAGAGCCATATAACTTTTCTGATTGTTTTGTCAAATTGGTGTTTGCAAAAAGGGGCTTTAATTGGGGGGACTCAATAAAGAGTTGATCATAAAAGCTAAGGGCAAAAGTGTCTTTATTTTCACGTACTTTTTCAAAGCTTTTTTCAACCAGCTCTATTCGCAAAAGATCTGCATTCATAAGGAAAAATAGTAAGCTTAAATGTAACGGTTATTTTAAATCAACTTGCCTATAAAAATAAACTTTATGATGAACTTTTTCAATTCTTAGACGTGTGGGGAAATTTCTTTCCTAAGATTTTTAAAAGCAAGGGGACACAACCCCAGCCTTCATAGACTAAAATGTATATCTTAGTACTTCTAAATTTATGTGTTATGCTAGACCCAAAAATAATTGTCGTTATCTTTTTTGTATTAATTACCCTCTATGGCGTAATTAGAAAAAACAGGGTCTTTTTTAATCTGGGCTATTTTTTATATGGCTTATCTGTTTTTGCGGCAGAGTTGAATGAATATTTTGATGTTCAAAGTTTTTCTCACCTCTTATTTGCTATTTTATTTTTGCTTCAAGCGATTTTATCCATCCCAAATAAGCTTCCTTATAATGGGAGTAAATTGGCTAAATCTGCTGCGGTAAAAATTTACAGCTGTCTTTCTATCATAAATTTAGTGGGGATTCTTGTTCCTTATACCTCTCCTGCACCCGAGATCACCTATTATCTTCATGCGGCGATGGCACTTTTCCCCATGGTAGCTGTCGTGTTAATTTTGACAGATAAAATTCCTTTGAGTCCTTCTTCCTAGCATTTTGTGGTAAAACAGTTTGTCTTTTTCTGCTGGAATACCTTTACGTTTTAAAACCGCCGAGGAAGCAGAGCTTGAAGCCATAGAAAACGTGGGGTCTCCTACAGAAAAATAAAGCCTAGGCCTGCAACTTTGCAGCCACCGTTTTTATTTCTGCCAGCAGTGCTTGAAGGTGTTCTTGTGTTGTGGCTGGATTGAGTAATACCACACGCAAGTAACGTTTTCCATTCATTTCACAAGAGGTTAAATAAAAGCGTTTTTCATTGATGATGGTATAGCGTAAAAGTTTTTGGAAATCATCTTCTTCACCAAACTTTTCATAGCGAAAACACAGGATATTACTTTGCGGGAAATAGGGGATAGAGAAGTCTTCTTCAGCCTCTAACAGGGCGTAGAAATCTTTGGCAAGCTGAAAGCTTGCATCAATAAATTGACCAATTTTAGCTTCGCCTTCAAGGGCAAAGGTCCAAAACAATTTAGTCCCTAAAGCAGATTTTGTACACTCGATGGTATAGGGCATGGAGTCCATTCCCACTACCTCGGTATCGTGAAAAACATACGAGCCTTTTTGCTGAAAGGCAGCCGCTTGATGTTTAAAATCGTTGAAAAGTACAGCTGTACATAAGGCGGGAACACGCATCATTTTATGGGCATCCCAAATAAGCGAATTCGCTTTTTCAATGCCTTTGACGAGCTGTTTACTCTTTGGTCCCGCTAAAGCCGCTGCTCCATGAGCGCCATCAACATGAAACCACACTTTGTTTTTTTGACAAAAGTCGCCCATGGCATCAATGGGGTCAAAAAGTCCCGTTGAGGTAGCACAGGCATTGGCCACGATACACATCACGCGCTTTCCGTCGGCGAGGGCTTGTGCATAAACACGTGGCAGGTCGTCCATTAAAAGCACTTCGTTTTCATCAACGGCAACGGGGTAAAAGGCTTTTTTTCCTAGGCCTAAAATAGACAGGGCACGGGCAACGGAGTAGTGGGCAGACGCTGCCCCGATGACCACAAGATCATTTGGATTTCCTTCGGTCCAAGCATCTGGTGCAATCGCAGCACGTGCTGCAGCCAGCGCCGTTAAATTTGCAACAGATCCTCCATGGGTTAAAACCCCACTGGCTTTTCCAGGTTCAAAATGAAAATCATAGTAGTCACGCCCGTCTAACCAGCCCACTTTATCGAGCATCCAGTTGATCATAAAGCCTTCGCAAGTACCCCCTGCAGGACCCATTTCATACAAGGAGCTAGGATTGTTGATTGTCCCGTGAATCAATTCTGGGATTCCAGATAAATCATGGGGAACGGCTACTTGATGCCCCATATAATGCGGATGACTCAAGTGGTTAGTGTGTGTTAAATACTGCTGGACAAAGTCGAGCAAATCGTTTTCTCCGTTAAAGCCTTTGTTAAAGCGTTCTTTTAACTGTAAATCTTGTGCAATCTTCTCGGGGGTTTGTTGATTTAATGCAGGAGTTTCTTTTGCCTTGCTTTTGGATAAATGGCGATCTAATAAAAGGCCAACTTGCGCAATGATAGCTTCTGTCATAATCGTGAACTTAAAGGGTGTAGAAAAAGAGAGAGGACCAAATGTTTTTATGTAAAAAGCTGTCGCCTTTAGCAATAGTATTGCGTTGAAAACCAGTTAATACACGCATTTTTTTGGAGATTTTCTGTTGAAAACCAAAGAACGTCCAGTTTTGATTAAAGTGGTAGGGGAAGTTGTCTTGCAGTAAGAGGAAAACCTCATTGAACACTACTAATTTTGGCGCAAAAGAAGTTTGACTTTTCGTCAAAGGAAATCGAAATCCTGTTCTAAAACGAATGCGAGCTCCATAGCCGGTTTCACTGTTTTTTGTTTGCCAGCGTTGCTCCAAACGAATCCAACCAAAGTAACTACTGCGTTTTAGGGGTAGAGCGAAGCTAAATTGTTGCCAGAGGTTGTTTTCAATGGTGCGATGCTGGGGAGTATTCGTTGAAATTAAGGTGTATCCTGTGGTAAAGGCACTATTGTTTCCTACTTTAAAGCTAATAGAAGGGCGCAGTAAATACTGGTCGTTTTCATCAAAAAATTGACGGGTGCGCACATGGGTTTCAAGGCGTAAAGTGCTGCTGTTTGACAAGCTGTAATCAGTGAATAAAGCTTTCCAGGCATTGTCTTGTCGTTCTTGTGCAATTCCTTTCCATTGCAAGAAAATAAAGAGGAATAATGAAAGGGTATAGAGGTTCTTTTTCATGATAAAAATTAGAAGGATTTAAGTAAGCCCCCATCAATAGGGATGTTTGTTCCAGTAATATAACTTGCTTGTTCAGAGGCTAGAAAGCAAACCAAATTAGCATATTCTTCTGGTTGCCCGATGCGTTGCATTGGGACCTGAGCTTCCATGGCTGCGCGAACTGCTGCTGGTTTAATCTTCATTTTTTTGGCCTTTTGTGTATTGAGTTGGGCGATGCGCTCGGTATCAAAATAGCCAGTAAGGGTGTTATTAATGGTGATATGATCTTTGGCAACATCCATCGAAAGGCTTTTTGCCCAGGTGACTAATGCCGCGCGCAGACTATTAGAAAGGGCTAAATAGTTAAGGGGTTCTCTTACCGAGATAGAAGCGACATTAATAATGCGCCCCCATTGCTGTGCTTGCATGTGTTTTAGGGCAAGGGAGGTGGTGAAGACGGCACACTTAAAGAGGAGATCAAAGGCCGTTTGATAGTCTTCTATGGTTTTTTCTAATGCTCCGCCTGCTGCTGGACCTTGCGTATTATTGATTAAAATATCAATGCTGTTTGATGTAAAATAGTTTTCCATCTTTGCGGAAAAAGCAGCAAAATCAGAAAAATCCACGACAAGATAGTCATGGCTTTGTCCTTTTGAACGATCTAACGTTGCAACATTGTTTTTGAGTAAGTCTTCACTTCTCGCCATAAGGGTAACGTTAGCTCCCGAGGCGGCTAAACGTTCGGCGATCGCTTTTCCAATTCCTTTACTACTTCCTCCTACTAAGGCGTTTTTACCGACGAGATTTATTTCCATTTTTACTTATAGTCTTCGCGTGCTGGACTAAAGACATCCATTAATCGGCATGCTGTTAACGCTTTTCCACTGTGGGGGATATTAGAAGGAATGGGGACAATGTCTCCGGCAGTATAAATGCTTGTTTCCCCATCAAGGGTAAATTCAAATTCTCCTTCCACCACATGCATCATTTGCTCGTGTGGGTGCTGATGTTCTGGGACAACTGCCCCTTTTTCAACAGTCCAAAAAGCCCAACTTAATTGTTTCCCATGGACGAGTTTCCCATGGTACCCGGGCATGATTTCTTTACTGGGGATTGTCGATAGATTCACGCGTATTTTTTTTCTAAAAATACAATAATTCGAGCAACTTCTCATGATGAGTAAATGTTCAAACTGTAAAAAAAGACTATCTTCAAATACAACAAAAACCCCCCTTAGATGAAGGTGATTAATCTTTTAAAAAAGTACGGTGAGTTTGAAGCACAATGGAGCCCACATGTCATCGCAGAATTAAACGGGCAACAAGTCCTTTTGGCTAAAGTACAAGGCGAATTTGTATGGCATAGTCATGCTGACGAAGACGAGCTTTTTCAGGTGGTAAAGGGAAAACTTCGCATGGAGTTTCGCGACCGTATTGAGGTGATCCAACCGGGGGAGATGATTGTCGTTCCAAAAGGCGTAGAGCACCGTCCTTGTGCCGAGGAAGAAACTTGGATTTTGCTTTTTGAGCCGTTAAGCACAAAGCATACGGGGGAGGTGCTCGACACGATCACCAAGTCAAGTTATCCTCGCATTTGACTTTTTCTAAAGCTTTGCCGCTAGTTCACTAGCTTCTTTAATGGCCATTTTCGCATCGAGTTGAGCCGCAATATTTGCTCCACCGATTAGGTGAACATTTTGCCCTGCAGCACTAAGACCAGCTTCTAATTCTTTTAAGGAAACTTGTCCAGCACAAATCACCACATGATCCACCGCTAGAATTTGCGGAGTTTCACCCACGCGAATATGCAAGCCGTGATCATCTATTTTTTCATAGCTGACCGAAGCGAGCATGTTGACCCCTTTCATGGCAAGACTAGAGCGGTGAATCCATCCCGTGGTTTTGCCAAGGTTTTTTCCATGCTTGCCTTTTGAGCGCTTGAGTAAATAGATTTCTCGGGGTGAAGGGAGTGGTTGAGGCGCCTGGGCTAGTGCGCCACCTTTGGTATAGGCCATATCAACGCCCCATTCTTTCATATAATCCTCGGTATTCATACTCACCGATTCATGGGCCATGTCGTGTGCCAGGTATTCGGCCATATCAAATCCTATTCCCCCTGATCCTACGATGGCTACTTTATCCCCAACGGGTTTGTTTTTATATAAAACATCGACATAGTTGAGCACTTTAGGATGATCGATTCCTTCAATATCAAGGGTTCTGGGTGTTACCCCAGTAGCAAGGATGATTTCATCATAACTTTCTTCGATGAGGGTGGTTTCTTCTGCACGAGTGTTAAGACGAAGTTCGACCTTATATTTTTTTAGCATGCGGTCATAGTAGCGAATGGTTTGTGCATATTCTTCTTTTCCTGGAATAACTTTTGCCATATTGAATTGCCCCCCGATTTCGTGCTTTTCTTCAAAAAGGACAACCTGATGGCCGCGTTTTGCGGCTACCGTTGCGGCTTCTAGTCCAGCGGGACCTGCTCCCACGACGGCAATCTTCTTTGGTGAAGCCGAATTTTCGTGGACTAAAATGGTCTCATGACATGCACGTGGGTTGACAATACAGGAGGACACTTGCATGGTAAAGGTGTGGTCTAAACAAGCTTGATTACAAGCGATGCAGGTGTTGATTTCTTCTGGACGACCTTCAATGGATTTTAAGACCAATTCGGGATCGGCGAGAAAGGGACGTGCCATGGAAACCATATCGGCACAACCATCGGCCAGGACCTTTTCGGCCACATCGGGCATGTTGATTCGATTTGTAGTAATGAGTGGGATGCTCACTTCTCCCATCATTTTTTTTGTGACCCAGGCAAAGCCTGCTTTGGGTACTACAGTCCCGATGGTGGGCACGCGGGATTCGTGCCAGCCAATTCCCGTATTGATGATGGTCGCACCTGCTGCTTCAATGGCTTTTGCCAGTTGAACAACCTCTTCCCAGGTACTTCCACCCTCGACTAAATCAAGCATGGACAAGCGATATATGATGATAAAATTCTCACCAACAGCTTCACGTGTTCTTCGAATAATTTCAAGCGGAAATTTGATGCGATTTTCATAACTCCCGCCCCATTCGTCGGTTCTAAGGTTGGTTTTTTTGGCAATAAATTGATTGATCAAATAACCTTCAGAACCCATGACCTCTACGCCGTCATAATTTGCGTATTGCGCCATTTTTGCACAGTGGACATAGTCTTGTATGGTTTGTTCGACTTCTTCACTACTTAGTTCTCTCGCAGGGAAAGGACTAATTGGCGCCTTAGTATTACTTGCCGAAACATTTTCTGGGGTATAGCCATAGCGTCCCACATGTAAGATTTGCATGCAAATTTTTCCGCCTTCGTCGTGAACGGCTTTCGTTACTTCTTTGTGTTTTTCGGCTTCAGCCTCATTATTCAAAGGGTGTCCCACAGGAAGAGCAAGTCCTTGTTTACTCGGGGCAACTCCTCCAGTAACGATAAGGCCCACTTGTCCTCTTGCGCGCTCTGCATAAAAGGCGGCGAGGCGCGGGATTCCTCCATCAATGTCTTCTAGCATCGTATGCATGGAGCCCATTAACACGCGGTTTTTTAAGGTAGTGAACCCCAGGTCTAGTGGCTCAAGAAGTTTTGGATATGCAGTAGTAGTGCCCATAATATAGTAGAATAGGTGAGTAACAATTTTTGTATGAAACTACATTTTTTTTTCTGCTTGCCCAATTGAATCAGAATTAAATTAAAGTAGATCAAGGCTGCTTTTGTATCTTGAAGCACAATGTAAATAATCTAGATATGAAGAAAACGGTTGTTTGGGGGATTTTGGGTTTAGGAAAGATTGCGCAAAAATTTGCGCAAGATTTGGCCTTAGTTAATACAGCAACTTTACATGCCGTTGCTTCTTCTTCCCAAGAGCGCGCCAATGCTTTTGCCCAACAATTCAAGGCACAAAAAGCCTATGGAAATTACGAGGCGCTTTATGCCGATACTGCGGTGGAGGTTATTTATATCGCTGGGATTCACGTGGATCATTATCCTCACACCCTCGCTGCATTATCGGCAGGAAAAGCTGTTTTGTGTGAAAAGCCCATGGGGATGAACGCCCTGCAGGTAAAGAAAATGATGGCTTTAGCCAAAGCCAAAAAAGTCTTTTTGATGGAAGCTTTTTGGTCGCGGTTCAATCCTGCCTTAAACCAATTAAAAACACAAATTGATGATGGGAGAATAGGCGCTTTACGTCATCTACAAGCGGCTTTTGCCATGCCCCGCTGGAAAGACGATCCCAATGGACGCTTATTGAATTTAGCCAAAGGGGGCGGGTCGCTTTTGGACATAGGGGTTTATCCTGTTTTTTTAGCCTATTATTTATTAGGTAAACCAAAGGAGATTTTTGCCAGCTCAAATTTTAATCCCACTGGGACAGAAGTTCAAACCAGTATCCTCTTTACCTACCCCAATGCGCATGCACAGCTCTACAGTAGCTTAACGCATCCATTTACGATGGAAGCAAAAGTTTATGGTGAAAAAGGCGAAGTAATCATTGCACCAACCTGGCACGAAAGCGAGGCATTACACTGGAAAATAGAGGATGTTTTGACCAAAGAAGATTACCCAAAGCAAGGGAAGGGTTATGTTCATGAAATCATGGAAGTGCATCACTGCCTTAGTAATGGATTGCTTGAAAGTGAAAGATGGTCCCTTCAGGATAGTGTGGTATTGATTGAATTAATGGATGAAATTAGACGCCAAACAGGAGTTGTTTACCTAGAGGATAAGCCTAGGCATTAAACAGCACTCAACAAATTAATTTTGTGTGCACGATAATTTGAAATCATTTCTCTGATTTTTACTTTTTCGCTTTTGTGCTTGTTTTTTTCATTCCATTCAATCGTAAGTGGATCGAGCTCTTTATCAAGGTGTTTTTGACTCCAAATCATCATTTCGTGCATACTTGGATATAGTTCAATCCCCTTTTCGGTTAAAAAATAGTGTTTAACCTTTTGGTTTCCTTTTTTATAGACAAAGTCAATAATTTCTCTCTCTCTTAACCACTTTAATCGTTGCGAAAGAATATTAGAAGCAATATGTTCTGGACCAGCAAGAAACTCTTTGAAAGTAGAGCGTTCAATAAAAAGATCACGAATAATAATCAACGACCATTTATCTCCTACAATATCTAATGCGCTTGCTAAAGGGCAGCCACTTCTAAACATAACGTTATTTTTCTTACATGTAATAGCAATAACAAAGTTACTAAATATCAAATCATTCCATGCGTATCAACTAAAATAAAATAATTTTTTACTTGTTAAATAAAAGTATTATACTTGTAAAATGAAATTGATTCTAAAATAGAACCATAGACCAAATTCTTTAGATTACTAGAATTTGTCTCCAAAACCTCCCCCAACAGGGAGGTTTTATATTTTTAGTACATTTACAACATGAAAAACCTACTCTTTTTATTCCTTTTACCGTCCATTATGTTTGCACAAAGAGGTGCTACTGGTGATGCAACCTTTGCCCACCGTTTTCCCGATGACGTAAAACAAGAAGGTTCAAGATCTGAACTTGTGATTACCAATGAAACCGATCACGATATCATCGCGCTAGTTCGGGGACAGTATGATGAATACCTTCGTCATGTCTATATCCGAACGAAAGAGCAATTTACATTTAAAGACATGCCCATCACACGTTTTTATGTACAGTTTAAGGCAAAGGAATTTTATTTTGAAGATTTAAAACGAACGGTGGTTAACTTTGGGGAAAGACACAGCTTTCAGTTCTTTTATGATCCCAAACAAAAGATCAACTATAAAAAAATTACCGAAGAGCAATTCTTTAGACCCTAATTACATTTTAGTTTAAAGTAAGTCAAATTGATAGGAATATTTGACCGAGAAAACTTGGTTGTTTAGCGGGTCATCCCAGTCGGTATCCCTAACCAGATTGAGTACAACAAACAAGCCAGCATTTGCTGTTTGCAGGAGTCCAAAACGCGCATTGATTGAAGTGATATTGGTCACATTGTTATATTGAATCAAGCTTTGCAAAAACATTTTTGGGGTAAAAGAATAGGTCAATCTTGTTCCAGAAACAAAGGCATTGATTTCTCCATTTGGCAATTTGAGATGATTATAATTAACGTTTAAAGCGGCGATAAATTTATCGCCAATGCGAACATTCATTCGATTGCCCAATTGAATTCTATCTCCGCCATAGTAGCCTCCAATGACACTTCTGTTGTAAAAGTTGATGGCCTTGTTTGGGTTAGACTGTAAAACGAATTGAAATTCTTGATGCTTGTATTCTCCTTCGTTTACTGTAACACCAGATAGGCTAAAGGGAGTAAAAACACCTTCGGTTCTTATGTTTACCCCAGTGTGAATTTCAAAACCCGAAGGCCAAACCCAGTGATTGTCGATATGGACAAAGCTACTCACCAGGCGATTACTAAAATCGTGATAGCTAAAAGCCGAGACATGAGGGCGCACCTCAAATAGAGGGCCTTGTTTTCCTGTTCGCCATTGTTTAAAGATCAATACCTCTTTCTTTTTAAAGGCAGTACGCATAAGGAAACCCACCTCTGGGTTAAAGCCTTCTCCCACTTGAGTGTAACCAGCACTTAGGCGCCAGCCATCCCAATTATAATTTGCTTTAAACTGAAAAGCTTCTTCGTTTGTGCTGCTTTCTGGGCCATTACTTTTGGCAATAAAACCGGTAACGTCTGCTTTTTTACCTAAGCCCAGTTTCCCGTCTATGGCATAGACTTGATTGAAGTGATCGTTTCCTTCGCCTAAGGCATTTTTACCGACAAAAATGGCGCCTAGAGAAGAGCGACTGGTGGAAAAGTCGTGATTGACCCTTGCGACCGAAAAATTATTTTGTGTAATATCATCCTCTGGGACGGCATCGGTTACCATATTGAGTAGACCAACATTGGTTTGTCCTATTTTCCCAGAGATTCTTCCTCCCCCGATGATGGGAACTAATTCTCCTTCTTCTCCTATCCCGATGCGGCGACTAAAAAATAAATCTACTTCTCCTGGACTTCCCACAGAAAATTGCCCTGCATTTTCAAGAAAGAAGGCCCTTTTTTCTGGGAAAAAAAGGTTGAAACGATCGAGGTTAACTTGTTGTTCATCCACCTCTACTTGTGCAAAGTCGGTATTGTAGGTGAGGTCGAGGGTTAAGGCGGGTGTAAGACTGTATTTAATATCGGCCCCTAGATCTCCTCGGCTGGATTTAGTGGTGGGATTTGTCGCTTTATCGCGTATTCCTTGACCAATGATATAGGGCAATACTTTTAAGTTTTTGGGATTTTTTAAGACCATCCCTTTGATTTTTCCTGCCATAGAAAGGCGTTTAATGTCAAAGCCTAAAGGTAGACTTGCCCAGTAAGCCACCTCACTGTTTTTTGCAATATTACGTTGAAAATTTACTCCCCAAGTTTTATTTTCTCCTGGGGTAAAGCGCAGGGATTTTAGCGGTATAGCAAACTCGGCACTCCATCCATAATCTCCACGATGGGTTTTTACTTCCCATGAAGCATCCCAGTTGATATTTGTTCCACCTACTACCCCTCCTTGTTGGCGATTGTTACTAAAATTTCCTTCTCCTTCATTGTCAATTTGCGCATCGTATTGCATACCATCTGCATTGGTCCCAAATAAGAATCCGTTTTGTTGATCATTGTAGGTGTCAAAAATAAAAAGGAAGCTGTCGTCGTCGTTTAAGTCGGCATCACGTCGCGAATCTGATACCACAATTGCCTCGGGATCTTGATCAAAACACACCACAGCAACATAAAACATCTTATTTGTATAGGCGAGCCTAATATGGGTTTGTTCACTTACTGGCGCCCCATAGTTAGGGGTGACTTGAGTGAGCGATCCTATGGGAGAAATTTGCTGCCAAATCACATCATTAATTACTTCACCATCGACGATGGGTTCTTTTTCTATAGCCGTTATCGCTATATTGGGCCGATCAATTTGAAGGTTCGTTTGGGCAGCTAGGGCCAGCGAGAAAAGTGAGAGGCAAAATAAAAGAAATGGATTGAATCGCATGAAAAGTAATTTATTCGAAAATAGGCATAAAAATCTATTCAAAAAATACTCCTATATTGGGTTAAATTTTGACTTTTGGAAGAAGTAATCAGTAGTTTAGACGTTGGGGTAATTGCCCTGTATTTTTTAGTGGTTCTTTCGCTAGGTTTTTGGGTGGCAAGAAGAACGAAATCCAGTGAAGATTTATTTTTAGGAGGAAGAACCTTGACCTGGGGGTTCATAGGACTCTCCTTATTTGCCTCGAATATTTCTAGCACAACCATCATTGGTTTGACGGGAGCAGCGTATTCGAGTGGGATTGTTCAATCGGTTTATGAGTGGGTTTCTGGAATTCCTCTCATCATTGCTGCTTTTATTTTTGTCCCCCTGTATCTCAACGCACAAATCACAACTATCCCAGAATTTTTAGCCAAGCGATTTGACCGCAGGTCTCAGGTATTTTTTTCTGTAGTCACCATAATAACGAGTATCCTGGTTGAAACGGCAGGAGGTTTGTATGCTGGCGCGATAGTCCTAAAGACCTTTTTCCCCAATTTAGTCATCTGGCAAACCACGATTGTCTTGGCGTTAGTTGCTGGGGTATATACGGCCTTTGGAGGATTAAAGGCGGTCGTTTATACCGATACCCTTCAAGCGATTGTTCTCATCATTGGGAGTAGTATCTTGACCTATATTTTATTTGAAAAAATTGACTTTTCACTCGAGAGGATGATCGCCTCGGCTCCAGAAGGGCATTTTTCGATCTACCGTCCATTGGATGATGCAACTCTTCCATGGCCGGGCTTGTTTTTAGGGGTACCCCTTTTAGGCTTTTGGTATTGGTCCACAAATCAATATATCGTACAACGCATTTTAGGTGCAAGAGACCTAAAGAACGCTCGCTGGGGCGTATTATTAGGAGGATTTTTAAAACTGATTCCTTTATTCATCATGGTTGTTCCAGGCGCAATGGCCATTAGCCTTTACACTGGGATTGAAAATCCAGACATGGTCTATCCTACCATCGTTTTAAAGGCTTTACCTTCTGGCTTGGTTGGCTTGGTGTTGGCTGGTTTAATTTCAGCAATAATGTCAAGTGTAGATTCAACGTTAAATTCTTCTTCTACTCTAGTAGTAGTGGATTTTATTCAGCCAAAATACCCTAAGTTAGGCTCTAAGGAACTATTGAAATACGGTCGAATTTCCACCTTTATTTTAATGACAATCGCGGCGCTATGGGCGCCCATGATCGAAAATTTTGGTGGGATATGGATGTACTTACAGCAGATGTACACCATTTTTGTTCCCCCTATAGTCGTCCTGTTTCTCGTTGGTGTGTTTGATAAAAGGGGAAATGGTTATGGCGCCTTTATGACTCTGGTTTTGGGAACACTTTTAGGGGTTCTTTTGTTCATGATGCATCAGGTAAATGTATGGCCGATTCACTTTATTATTACAGCAGGAATTGTGGTGGGAATCTCAGCACTTATTTTTATGGTCTTTAGCCGTATGGCACCTTCACCCTCACAAGAAATAATCGATCAGTACACCTTTTCAAAAGCGTTGATCAATCAAGACAATGAGGGTGTTATGTGGTACCAAAATTATCAGTATTGGGCTGCTTTACTTTTTATTTTTATTGTCGCATTATTCTTTGTTTTAGCTTAAATGGAACAGCAAAAAAAATGGTGGAAAGAAGGGGTGGTTTATCAAATTTACCCACGTTCCTTTAAGGATACCACAGGAAATGGTCTAGGGGATATCGCAGGGATCATCGAAAAACTGGATTACATCAAATCCCTGGGGGTAACCATGTTATGGCTGTGTCCTATTTACACATCCCCTAATGACGATAATGGCTATGACATTTCAGATTATCGTGCAATCAGTGAAGACTTTGGCGGCAATGCCGCCTTTGATCGCTTGCTAGAAGAGATGCATCAACGCGACCTTAAACTAATCATGGACCTCGTGGTGAATCACTCTTCAGATGAACACTACTGGTTTCAAGAAGCTAAAAAAAGTAAAGATAATCCCTATCACGACTATTATATTTGGAAGGAGGGCGACCCATCGGTACGCCCAAATAATTGGCAGTCGGTATTTAACGGAAGCGTTTGGGAGTGGAATGCTCCCACCCAAGAGTATTTTTTGCATTATTACACGAAAAAGCAACCTGATTTAAATTGGGAAAACCCCGCGCTACGGAAAGAAGTGTATGCCATTATTGATTTTTGGCTGGGAAAAGGGGTCGATGGCTTCCGTATGGATGTGATTTCCTTGATTTCCAAACGCCACGCTTTTACCGATGTCCCAGACCGTATGTCTTTTATTGATGTCATGGAAAAAGTTTATGCAAATGGCCCCAAAGTACATGATTATCTACAAGAAATGAATCGTGAAGTGCTATCTCGCTATGATGTTGTCACGGTGGGAGAAGGGCCTGGGGTTAATCTTGAGCATGGCCCTCGTTATGTCTCGGCCAAAGAAAAGGAGCTCAATATGGTCTTTCACTTTGATCACTTGACGATCGATTTTGGTCCAGAGGGTAAATACGACCCTGTTCCAGTGGATTTTATCCGTTTTAAAGAAATTTTTCGTCAATGGGATGACGCACTAGCAGGGGATGGCTGGAATTCTATCTTTTTGGGGAATCACGATTTTTCGCGTATTGTGTCCCGTTTTGGGAACGATGGGGAATACCGTGAAGCATCGGCAAAATTATTTGCTACCCTTTTAATGAGTTTACGAGGAACACCCTATGTCTATCAAGGCGACGAGATTGGGATGACTAATGTCGCCCATCCCAGCATTGAAATATATGACGATGTGGAAACACGAAACGCCTGGAATGCTGCAAAAGCAGCTGGAAAGGACATGGAACAGTTCTTACATGCTGTGCACTGGCAAAGTCGCGATAATGCCCGCACTCCCATGCAGTGGAATGCCACACCACAGGCAGGATTTTCAAGCGGGAAACCCTGGATTCCCGTGAATGAAAATTATCGGGAAATTAATGTAGCAGCGGCAGAGCGCGACCAAAACTCTATCCTGCATTATTATCGAAAAATGATTGCACTTCGCAAAGCGCATCCCACCCTAGTTTATGGGCATTTTCAAGACGTACTTCCACAACATCCCCACCTATATGCTTATAAACGTTGGGATGATAAAGGCAACTATTTTATCCTACACAACTTTAGTGATTCCCCTACCGCATGGGTGCAAAAAGAGGACTATCGCCTGTTGATTTCAAATTATTTAGAACATTCGACCGAAACCTTATCCCCTTGGGAAAGTAGGGTTTATCAATTGGTGAGTACCTTTTCATAGCAATAAAAAGGATGTTCGCTTTTTAAAGCAAAAAAGACCTCTCCCACACGTTGATAGTTTCGTGCTTGATAAAAGCGGTTGTTTCTTGGGTTTTGGCTAAAGGTATCTAGACGAACAGAGCGGCAGTTGTTTTCTTTGGCGAATGCCTCGCCAAAATCCATTAATTTTCTAGCAATTCCTTTCCCTTGAAATGTGGGGTGTACGGCTAGTCGATGAACGTATAATTGTTTTGCATTGGGTGTAAGCCATTTAATTGTGGCATAAAAATCATCCATTTCAAGCGAAAGCATTATTGTTCCAACGATGTTATCGTTTTCCAGATACACATAGACGGTATTTGCTACAACATCCTTAGTCAAAATATCCAACGAAGGATAGTGTTCATTCCATTGATAGATGCCTTGCTTGATCATGTGTTGTGCACAGGCTGCTGTAATACTTTTGATGTGGGGGATGTCTTTTGTTGTTGCCCTGCGAATCATAGTAGTAGAAAATTGCTAACTTCAATCAAAATTACACAAACATGAAAAATATTGCTTTACGAATTGTTTTTATTCTCTTGATTTTCCTCTTTGTAGGAGGTCTTGTTTATGCGGGATCTACCGTATTAGAGAATCGTCTACTCGTTGAAGCTGCCCTATTAATTTTTGGAATACAGTTTGTCGTTTTTCTCCCTTCTTATTGGGCACAAACCGAACATTTTTATGATTTAACCGGAGGGATAACCTATCTTTCTACCATGGGCTATATGGCTTACGGCCATCAACAGATTTTTGGCGATTGGGACCTGCGTTCTATTGTGCTTACGGCCTTGATAGGACTATGGGCAATTCGTCTCAGTAGTTTTTTATTTACCCGTGTAAAACGCGTGGGGAAGGACGGACGTTTTGATTCGCTTAAAACTTCCTTTACACGTTTTTTATTGACCTGGATGTTACAAGGATTGTGGGTTTTTATGTGTACGTATCCTGCGTTAATTGCCTTAGCTTCTCCTTCCAAAAGCGAATCTACTTTTCTCCTAATCGGGAGCGGAGTATGGGTAGTGGGCTGGATCTATCAAGTGATCGCCGACCGACAAAAAACAGCCTTTAATAAAAACCCCAATAATGAAGGGAAATTCATTAATGTGGGTCTTTGGAAGCAATCGCGCCATCCCAATTATGTGGGCGAAGTTGTCTTGTGGACGGGAATTACGCTCATTGCAGTACCTGTTTTTGAGGCAGGCCAATGGATGGGCTGTATCACACCCTTATTTGTGTATTGGTTGCTCAATAAAGTTAGTGGCGTGAATCTTCTTGAAGCTCGTGCAGATAAAAAGTGGAAAAATGATCCCGCCTATGAACAGTATAAAAAAGACACCCCTATTTTTTTCCCTAACCTTTTAAATTAAACGACCATGACAGAACAGGAACTACAAGAACAAGCTGAAGCCAATGTGGGTTTTTACCGGCATTTAACGGTTTATATTACAGTGAATTGTGGCCTTTTTGGCCTGGATTACCTTGATAATGCATACATCAACTGGGCCTATTTTGCTGCCCTGGGTTGGGGCATAGGCCTTCTTTCCCATTTTTTACAAATTAAGTCGTTCCATTTCTTTTCGGTGGAAAAGGAGAAAGCGCGTTTACGTAAACGCAACCCTTAATTGATACAGCTAATTTCGTATTCAGTCCAATTCGCTGTAGTGTCTTCGTTAGGAAAGTAAAAACAGCGGCTCGTTTCGTTTGGAAAGCGGATGTTTTTCCAGTAGCCCACAGGAATTGTGGCTCCAGTGGGTAATACGGTAGCGCTATCATTAAAATCCAAGACGATTTCAATATTCAATGTTCCAAATTCATCGGCCCAGTCGCGAATTTGCGTTTCCAGTTCAGCCCATTCTCCGCGGTTGAGTTGGTCTTTTTGTAAGGTGCAATTCAAAAAAGAAAAGGTCGCATGAAGGTTGTCAAAACTATCGGTAAAAGCAGCTGCTGGAGCCAGGTGCCCTCTATCCCATGGGTTGTTGTAGTAATCGTCATTGTCTGATGTAATGATGGAATCAACTTCATAAAATTGCATGTTTCCACGATCCACTACTTTTTCAATGGAACGAACATCATAGTGAATCCAATTGGGTTGTTGTAATAACTCGTTATAGGATACGGTAAAGATTGATCCTTCAACAATGACTTCGGGTCGCGGTTCCCAGTCTTTTACAACAACGACTTCCTGGGGTTGTTCAATTGCTGGGTTAACACAACAATCGTTTTCTGTTCCGCAAGAGAAGAACAGTACTGATAAAAGTAAATGATAGGTCAATTTTTTCACTGTTAGCTTTTCTAATTTTTTACAAAGTTGAAGAAACTAATGTACATTTAAACAAAAAAATGCTTTTTTCATTCGTTCTATCCCTTTTTTTTATGGCACAATCCTATTCTACGCAACCCTATAAGGTAATTTCTAATTTGGATCAAGTTGAACTGCGTTATTATCCACCAGCCATGATGGTGAAAGTTGCAAGTACGGCAACCAATAATCGGAATTTCAATGCCTTATTTCGTTACATTTCGGGCAATAATGCTTCCAAAGAAAAGATCGCTATGACAACGCCTGTTTACATGGAAAACAAAGGGGAGGAGCAAACCATGGCCTTTGTGTTACCGGCAAACTATACCGATACAGCTCCCCAGCCCATGGGAAAAGGAGTTGAAGTTTTCCAGTCAAAAGCAGGGTATTTTGCGGCCCTTCGTTATGGAGGCTATACTAATCGGGCTAAAGAAGAAAATGCCACCAAACTTCTTAAAGAAGTTTTAGCTAAAGCGAATAAAAAAGTAGTGGGAAGGCCGCTCGTGCTTTCTTATGATGCGCCCTATAAATTCTACAACCGTAGAAATGAGGTTTTACTTGAAATTGAACCCTAAAAAAGCCCCCCGAAAATTTTCAGGGGGACAGATAGGCTTTATTGTATTAAATAGTCGAGTGCTTTGGCCTTAAAGGCGCTATTAAAATTGGCTACATCTTGATCCATGAGTTGGGTATAAGTAGCTAATTGTTTTTCGATTGCTTTTGTCAATTCATCTCGAACCGTTCTATCTTGTGCTGTAGGGGGGAAATCATTCATCAAGACAAGATTATTGATATGCCCCAATTTATTGGTCAAACGAATGGGGAAATTCAAAGGGTCTTGATTCGAACGATTTTGTGTTTGATACAAGGCTTTTTCCACTTTAGACAAAGCCGCGGTCAATTCTTTTGCTTGCATGCGCAAGTCTTTAGTCGAATCGTCTTTTGCATAGTTTTTTTGAAATTCTCCTAACTTTTTATTGACGGCTCTAATTTTTTTAATGGCCTGGTGGGCTTTATCGATGGTTTGATTTACCCCATTAACAAAATCAAATTGTTCTTGCATTTGTGCTACTGTAGCTTCTGCTAATGGGTTTGCCTTGATGGTAAAGTCTTGCGTTAATTTCTTTCCGTTGAGGTGAAGTTGTACGCTATAGGTTCCAGGAACAGCCTTTGCTCCTGCAAGAGAGGCACCCCATAAAATCATACCTTTTAAACGCTCTGCTCCTTTGTAGCGCATGTTCCAAACAAATTGATTCCCTCCTTTTTTAGCGCTTAATTTATTCTTTTCATCATGATTAGAGAAGCGTTTGATTTCGGTACCGTCCGTTTGGTGAAAAGATAATGCAATGCTGTCATTTTTATCATCAAATTCGGGAAGGTAAAAATGGACAATGGCACCATTGGGGAGATTGGTCCCTTCGGTTAAAGAAGGCTTTCCTCCACGTCCTGGCATTCGATAAACGTCTTTTGGCGCATACAACTTAGGGCGTTTAGTATCTGGATCAAGTTGATGTAAAACGGTTAAATCATCGAGCATCCATAGGCTTCTTCCTTGCGTAGCAACAATTAGACTGTTGTCTTTAATCGTTAGATCGGTAATGGGTACAATGGGAAGGTTTTGTTGGAAGGGCTCCCATGATTTTCCATCGTTAAAAGAGAGGTACATTCCTGTCTCGGTTCCAGCATAGAGCAAACCTTTCTTGGCTGGATCGGCACGTAAAACACGGGTAAAATGTTCTTGATCGATTCCATTATTGATGCGCGTCCAGCTGGCTCCATAATCGGTGGTTTTATAAAGATAAGGAGTGAAATCGCCTAACTTGTAACGTGTCCCTGCTACATAGCAGGTTGCTGGGTCAAAGGGAGAGGGTTCAATACTATTGATCATCATCCACTCGGGCATCCCTTTTGGGGTAACATTGGTCCAGTTTTTTCCACCGTCTTTTGTGAGATGAATTAAACCATCATCACTACCCACCCATAGTAAACCTTCTTGCAAGGGCGATTCATCTGCTGCAAAAATGGTACAGTAGTATTCCACCCCAGTATTATCTTGGGTAATGGGTCCCCCTGAAGAGCCTAAACGATCTGGATCATTCCGGGTAAGATCTGGACTGATGATCTCCCAGCTTTGCCCTTCATTTTCGGTTACATGGACATGGTTAGAAAAGGTGTATAAACGTTTAGGGTTGTGTTTACTAAAGACAATGGGGAAATTCCATTGAAAGCGGTATTTCATCCCTTCGGCCCCATAGCCCATAGGGTTGTCTGGCCAAACATTAATTCCACGAACGGTTTCTTTTTCGTGATTAACACGGGTAAGAAAACCACCATAACTCCCCCCATAAACAATGTCGTTATTCATGGGATCTATGGCAATATGGGCAGATTCTCCTCCTGCGGTAGCCTCCCAGTCATCTTCACTAATGGTTCTGCCAAAACTTCGGTGTTTTACGCGAATGGTTGAGTTGTCTTGCTGCGCGACATAAATGCGATATGGGAAAGCATTATCTGTTGTCACACGGTAAAATTGTGCGGTGGGTTGATTGTGGTAAGTGCTCCAGGTTTTTCCGCCATCATAGGATACTTGAGCGCCACCATCATCCCCGATGATCATGCGTTGATTGTCCTCTGGGGCGATCCATAAATCGTGATGATCGCCATGGGGAGCACGACGTGCTTCAAAGGTTTTTCCTCCATCGGTTGAATGATGATAGGCTACATTCATGACATAAACACCGTTGACATCTTGTGTGTCGGCATAAATTTTTGTGTAGTACCATGCGCGTTGACGCAATGCGCGGCTATCATTGACTTTCTTCCAATCTTTACCCCCGTTATCCGAGCGGTAAACCCCGCCTTCATCTTTGTTTTCTACGATGGCCCAAACACGTTCGGCATTCAAAGGTGAGACGGTGACGCCAATGATACCTAGGGTACCTTTGGCAAAGCCATCATGGGTGCTAATCTCTGTCCATGTTGCCCCTCTATCGGTACTCTTCCACAACGCCGATCCTTTTCCACCACTACTTAAGCTATAGGGGGTACGTTGCAAGCGCCAGGTAGCGGCATAGAGTACGCGTGGATTTGTGGGATCCATGACTAATTCTACTGCCCCGGCATGACTGTTTGAAAATAAAACCTTTTTCCAGCTTTTTCCACCGTTAGTACTTTTGTACACCCCGCGTTCTTGAGTGGGTTTATATATATTTCCTAGTACAGCGGCATAAACGATATCAGGGTTTTGTGGATCGATGACAATTCTGGGAATATGACGGGATTTTGGAAGGCCTACAGCGGTCCAGGTTTTTCCTGCATCGACAGATTTCCACATGCCATAGCCCGAAGAAACGTTTCCGCGAACAGTTACTTCTCCACCACCCACATAGATGACATTGGGATCACTTTTGGCGACAGCGATGGCGCCAATACTTCCGCCAAAGTAACCGTCTGAAATATTTTTATAGGTGATACCACCGTCCTCGGTTTTCCACACACCACCACCTGTAGCGCCAAAGTAGAATAACTTGGGTTGTCCAGGAACGCCTGTTACTGCGGCAGCTCTCCCCCCACGAAACGGTCCAATCTCTCGATAGTTTAAAGAAGAATAAAGCGCTGGAGTAAAGGGTGACTTTTCCGTTTTCTTTTTTTTGCGTTGAGCAAAAAGAGGAAGCGATAGGAGCAAGGAGAGGAATAAGACTATGGGGTAGGAACGACGGGTAATAAATGCCATAATTTTGGTTTTAAACACCAATGTACAAAAAATTAAAATTGTATTTTAGGGGGAATTACAAAACTAAAGACATGAGAAATCAACGCTTAATTCCATTGTTTGTGAGCTTTTTTATGCTTGCATTTACAGTTACTGCCCAAAGTCTAAAGACGATAAAAAAAGAGATTCAATCATCTGTAGAAACCCAAAAAGAACAATTGATCGCTACCAGTGATGCGATATGGGAAGCTGCCGAAACTTCTTTGGTCGAATTTAAATCGGCAAAACAATTGAAGGATTATGCGCGAGCCAATGGCTTTGAAGTCACCGAAAATGTGGCCGATATTCCTACTGCATTTATGGCAAAATACGGTTCTGGTAGTCCAGTGATTGGGATACTAGGGGAATTTGATGCTAATGCAGGGATTTCTCAAAAACGCCAGCCCACTCGTGAAGCACGTGTAGAAGGGGGCGCGGGCCATGGATGTGGACATAACCTCTTTGGTACAGCAAGCCTTGGTGCTGCTGTAGCCATTAAAGAACAAATCGAAAAAGGACAGCTTAAAGGAACAGTGATTTTTTATGGAACACCGGCAGAAGAAACCATCTTTGCTAAAGTGTGGATGGCTCGTGCTGGAGTCTTTGATCAGTTAGATGTTTGTATGGACTGGCACCCTGGTGCTTCGATTGAAGCAGGTACGCAAAGTAGTAAAGCCCTGGTGGATTTTAGGGTGAAGTTTTACGGGAGCTCTTCCCACGCTTCTTCCGATCCATGGAATGGGAAAAGTGCAGTAGATGCCATGGAATTATACACCACCGGTTTAAATTACTATCGCGAGCATATTTTACCAACTTCGCGTATTCATTACCAAATTGAAAAAGCAGGGGATGTGGTGAATGTGGTGCCGGATTTTGCACAAATTTGGACGCGTTTACGCGAGAATAACCGTGAAAAGGTGGACGTGTTATATGAACGCGCTTTAAAAATCGCGGAAGGAGCCGCCTTGATGACAGGAACCACCCATGAAGTAAAACTTATCTCTGGGATTTATGAAATTCAAGTCAATCGCACTGGAGCCGAAGCCATGCAAAAGAACCTGGAGGCCCTGGGGAATATCACCTATACAGATGATGAAATCGCTTATGCTAATACCATCTTAAAAGAAACGGGTAAACCACAGGCAGGAATTGACGGTACAGTACACCCACTTAGAGAAACCTTACCTGCTCAAGGAGGATCGACCGATGTGGGAGATGTTTCTCAAGTTGTCCCCACCATACGCATGTCGGCTACAGTAGCCTCAAAAGGCGGTCCATGGCATTCGTGGGCGGTAGTCGCTTGTACAGGGATGTCCATTGGGCATAAAGGGATGATTTATGCTTCAAAGGCCTTGGCCATGACCATGGCAGATTTATACAAGAATCCTAAATTAGTCGAAGCCGTTAAAAAGGACTTTAGAGACAACAAGGTCAATGAAACCTATGACCCTAGAATTTTACCTGGACCACCAAGTTTAGACTAAGATGAAAAAACTTTTATTATCCATAGCATTGCTAGGGGTACAGCTCCTACTAGCACAGGCCGTTTTACCCTTAAAAGAACGGGCTAAAATAATTGATCAAATTCAGCAAGAGCGTTTTGAACAGCTTTTGCCGCGCTTGATGGCCTCCCATGAATTAGATGCGTGGGTGATTATTACGCGCGAGTATAACGAAGATCCAGTTCTCAAGACCATGCTTCCTCCCACATGGTTAAATGCACGAAGGCGCACTATTTTGGTCTTTTCAAAAGACCCTAAAACTGGAAAACTCAACAAAGCAGCCATTACACGCTATCCTTTTGGAAAATTAATTCCCTCGGTTTGGAATAAAGAAGAGCAACCCGATCAAATGAAGGCCTTAGCCGATTATTTAGCGCAGCAAAATCCAAAAAAAATAGGCCTTAATTATTCTGATTACTATGGTATCGCCGATGGTTTAGCCAAAACAGATTATGACCTTTTTATGCGAGCTTTACCTCAAAAACTCCAAAAGCGAGTGGTGAGTGCCACCCCGCTAGCTGTCGCATGGATTGAAAGTCGTACTCCACAAGAAATGGTGATTTACAATCAATTAGTAGAAATCACCCACAACATTATCGCAGAAGCTTTTTCAACCCAGGTCATCACACCTGGAGTTACCACTACAGACGATGTGGTGTGGTGGATGCGTGAGAAAGTACTTTCGATGGGATTGCAAACTTGGTTCCATCCCACCATTGATGTACAACGCAACGAGAATAGTGATTTATATGCCTTTGATGGAAAGTCAAAATTTGACGTGATTCAACCTGGAGATTTAGTGCACTGTGACTTTGGGATTACTTATTTAGGGCTTAATACCGACTGTCAAGAATTAGCCTATGTTCTTCAGCGAGATGAGACGGCTGCTCCCGATTATTTAGTGAATGCTTTGGCCGAAGGTAATGCGGTGCAAGATATTTTTACCGGGCATTTTCTTCAAGGCCGAACAGGGAACGAAACCCTAGCTATGGCTTTAGCTGATGGTAAAAAAGCGGGCTATCGCCCCCAAATATACACCCATCCTTTAGGAGCCTATGGTCATTCGGCTGGAACTACTTTTGGGATGTGGGATGCACAAGAAGGAGTTCCGGGATCTGGCGACTGGCCGCTCCATGAAAATACGGTTTATGCGATCGAGTTGAATACCAAGGTTTATATTGACGCTTGGAAAAAAGACATACGGGTGATGCTAGAAGAAGCGGGTTACTTCGGCCCAGAAGGTTTTGCTTATGTCAATAAGCGTCAAACAGAACTGTTCTTAATTGGAAATTAAAGGGTTTTCTTTGCTCGAAAGAAGAACGAGAATGAACTCGTTTTACCTAACATGTTTCGATTGAGATAGAGGATTAATCCTGCCATCAAAAGAAAGAACAGTTGTAACATAAAAAGTTGAAACGCCATAGCACTCGTTTAACAATTACTTTACAAAAGTAGGGCTAAGCAATATGAATTACTGCTTAGCCCCAGTAAAGTTGTAAACAAGTTACTAAGAATGAATTAGTTGACCTTTAAGACTAACTTTCCATTTTTTTCACCAGAGAAGAGACGTAAAAAGGTTTCTCTAAAGTTTTCAATGCCTTCATAAACATCTTCTCTACTCTTGAGTTTCCCCTCTTGCATCCAGCCGGCCATTTCTTTCATGGCCTTACCGTAGTCTTGTGCATAGTCTAGGACAACCATCCCTTTCATTGAAGCACGATTAACCAAAAGGGATAAGTAATTTTTAGGTCCTGCAATCGCAGAAGTGGCATTGTATTGCGAGATAGCTCCACAGATTACTACACGAGCATTTTTACGTAAGAAAACAAGAGCAGCGTCTAGAATATCTCCTCCTACATTGTCAAAATAAACGTCAATGCCTTTTGGGCAGTGCTGTTTTATACCGGCCATGACGTTTTCACTTTTATAATCTATTGCCCCATCAAAACCGAGTTCGTTGACCACATAGTCACATTTTTCTTTTCCACCAGCGATTCCAATGACAGTACAACCTTTGATTTTAGCAATTTGACCTACAATGCTTCCCACAGCTCCAGCAGCTCCAGAAACCAGCACGGTATCCCCTGCTTTAATTTCCCCTTCTTGAAGAATCCCAAAGTAGGCTGTCATTCCAGGCATTCCTAGGGTTCCAATATAGGCAGGAAGAGGCGCACGATTAGGATCGACTTGATAGAATTGTTCTCCACGGGTGATGAGGTGGGTTTGTACTCCTCCCCATCCGGTGATATAGTCGCCCACTTGAAAAGGTGTTTTTCCTTCGGTTTGGATGACTTTTCCCACTGTTCCGGCACGCATCACTTCTCCGATTTGTACTGGTGGAATATAAGAACGACTTTCATTCATCCAGCCACGCATGGCAGGATCAAGAGAAATATACTGTTGTTCAATCAGCATTTCGCCTTCTTCTAAAGTGCGAATAGGAGTTGATGTAAAGGTCCATGTTTCTTCGTCTGGAACGCCTACAGGGCGTTTTGCTAGTAGTTGTTGTTTATTTTCCATTGTATAAAGCTACTAAAAAAAGTAGGGTTTTTTAGAACAGCTATTGGGAGATTTCAAGACCAGTCAATGGGGGGATTTATTCTTTATCTTTAACCAAAACAGGGGAGACGATTTTTCTCTTTCGCTTGAGTTCTAACGATCTTGTTCTTGATTTTTTCAAACACCTTTTTAACGATGATAAATAAAAAACTACAACACATCGTCTTGATCCAATTTAAAGCCGATTTAAAGGAAGCAACCTTTGCAGCCATTCAAGTAGCTGCGATGACGCTCAATCAAATTGAGGGGGTCAACGATTTGCAATTCAGTGAAAATGTATCTCCAGAGAATTTACATCAAGGGTATACCCACAGTTTAACGCTTTGGTTTCCTTCTACACAGAATCGGGATGAGGTCTATTTACCACATCCCATCCATCAGGATTTTGTTTCTCTTTTTGTACCCCATACCGAAAAGGTATTGGTTTTTGATTATTGGGCGGTCAACTAGGGCTTACAAAGCAAGGGATATGCTTTTCTCAAAAGCGAAGGAACTACCGTTGAGGAGGATGGTTCCTTGCTGTCCCTCTACCTCACATAGAAATTCCCCTTGCGAAAGACTAATGGTATAAATGGCGCCTCTAAAATTGATTTTAAAGGAGAGTTTTTTCCATGCAGCGGGAAGTTGAGGTTGAAAGCTGAGTTTTCCTTCTTTTACCCTCATCCCAGCAAAACCTTCTACAATACTCATCCAGGTTCCAGCCATAGAAGTAATGTGTAATCCTTCTTCTACTTCTGCATTGTAATCATCTAAATCCAAACGAGAGGTGCGCAAGTAAAATTCATAGGCCTGTTTGTCTTTACCTAACTTAGCCGCGATGATGGAATGAACACAGGGCGAAAGGGAAGATTCGTGTACGGTAAAGGGTTCATAAAAATCGTAGTTGCGTCTAAGGGTATCTTCATCAAATTGATCTTCAAAAAAGTACATGCCTTGTAAAACATCGGCCTGTTTGATATAGGGTGAACGCAATATGCGGTCCCAAGACCAGTGTTGATTAATTGGGCGTTCTGCTGGATCAAGATCGGCGACCTTTACCATTTCTTTGTCAAGGAAACCGTCTTGCTGAAGAACTACGTTGAGGGTATCGTCTTGGGGCAAATACATTTGATTTGCTGTTTTTTCCCACTGTTGAAGTTCATCTTCTTTAAAAGCCGTTTTTGCTTCTATACGTGCGGCTTCTTGGGGCGCTGTTTTGCGCAGTTCTTTTATCACTGCACCAGTATAGTTAAGGCACCACTGTGCACTATAGTTCGTGTACCAGTTGTTATTGACGTTATTTTCATATTCATTAGGCCCAGTAACCCCTAGGATTACATACTGCTCTTTGGCCGTAGAATAGGAGGCCCTTTGGGCCCAAAAACGCGCTATTCCAATCAAAACCTCTAAGCCCATTTCTGGAATATAAGAATGGTCGCCAGAATAACGAGTATAGTTAAAAATGGCAAATGCGATGGCGCTATTACGGTGAATTTCTTCAAAAGTAATTTCCCATTCATTGTGGCATTCCTCACCATTCATGGTGACCATGGGGTAGAGTGCAGCTCCTTTTGAAAAGCCTAATTTCTGAGCGTTTTCAATGGCCTTGTCTAATTGAAGGTAGCGGTAGGTTAATAAATTCCGGGCGACTTTTTGGTTTTTAGTTGCCATGTAAAAAGGGATACAATAGGCCTCGGTGTCCCAGTAAGTGCTCCCGCCGTATTTTTCTCCTGTAAAACCTTTTGGCCCGATGTTAAGTCCTGCATCTTCTCCAGTGTAGGTTTGATTGAGTTGAAAGATATTAAAGCGAATGGCCTGCTGGGCTTTGACATCTCCTTCAATGGCGATATCAGCACTTTTCCAGATGTTATTCCAGGCGTTTTGTTGTTCTTCAAAGAGGGCGTCAACAGATTGGCCTTTGGCCGCATCTAATACTGCTTTTGCTTGATTTTCGAGCTGTTCTTTTGGGTGGTTTCTACTGCTCACATAACCGCCTAGTTTTACAATGCGCAAGCAATTTCCTGCCGGAAGTTGATGGGTATAATGAAGTTGAACCTTCTCCTTTCCTGTCGCTGTATTTAGGGGTTCTATGATCGCTTCATTGTCATACAAGCGTGTTTCCATAAAAGTCCCCACAGAGAAGTTGGTCTTTAAGGTATGGGCCTCAATATAGGCGCGTTGATCATTCGTCCAGGCTTGATCGATTGCCCAAAATTGATCGTCCCAATTGCTGTCTTGATTGCTTATTCCCGCATCCAAATAGGGAGAAACACTAATTTCAATTGCCTTGTTTGCACTAATGCTGTAGTCGATGACACCTAGTTCTGGTCGGGCTAGGGAAAGGAAACGTTTGCTGATTATCTTGAGTTCAATACCATTAGGCATAAGGGCGGTAAATGAACGGCTGTAAAGACCGCTTTGCATGTCAAGTTCACGGCGGTAGTCCCGAACTTCTTTAGCGCTTGCTAAATCAAATTGTTCTCCCGCTATAGTGAGATGTAACCCAATCCAGTTTGGGGCATTCAACACTTTAGCAAAGTATTCTGGGTAGCCATTTTTCCACCAGCCTACTTTTGTTTTATCAGGGTAATAGACCCCGCCTACATAGCTGCCTTGAAAACTGGAGCCACTATAATCTTCTTCAAAATTGGCGCGTTGCCCCATTGCGCCATTTCCTAAACTAAAAATACTTTCAGATGATTTTACATTGGTGGGATTCCATCCTTCTTCAATGATTTTCCAGGGGTGATGTGGGTAATGTTCTAGTAGCATAAGTTTATAATCTGCTCATAAATTCGTGAGTAATTTCTTTCATGGAGGTAAAACAGTAATCTGCGCTTTGTACTTCCTCTGCGCCTCCCATTCCAATGGTGGTCATACCAGCCGCTTTTGCTGCTGCTATTCCGGCTGCAGCGTCTTCAAAGACGATACAATTTTGCGGTTGCTGTTGTAATAGTTCTGCGCCTTTTAAAAAGACCTCTGGGTCGGGTTTTGATTTGGTGACATGGTTTCCATCAACGATGGCATCGAAATAATGACTAATCCCCAGTTTAGCCAAAATAGGCGTAGCGTTTTTACTGGCCGACCCCAGGGCGACAGGAATCTTTTGTGCTTTAGCATATTGCAAAAGCGCCTCTACCCCAGGAAGGATTTCTTCCTTGCCCATATCGTTGATTTGTGCGAGGTAGTCCTCGTTTTTTTCGACTAGCAGCCGGTCCTTTTCCTCGGGGGAAAGCTGGACGTTTGCCCATTCGAGAATACGTTCGAGAGATGCTACTCTGCTCACGCCTTTTAGGGATTCGTTTTGTTCGTGACTTAAATTAAAGCCCACTTTTTCGCCAATGCGTTTCCAGGCAATAAAATGATATTTTGCGGTATCTACGATCACACCATCGAGATCAAATAGGAATGCTTTCATGATTTTTATAGGTTACTTACAATGATAATCTGCTGCACGAGTAGCGATTTGACCATGGGGTTTGATGTTGACCTTATACCCCAGGGAATTCGCCCAGCCACGGGTTGCATTGACCAGTTTGTTGGATTTAAAGTTTTCATCTTCGTTATAGTCCATGTCAATTTCGGCTTTTACGTTAAGGGATGTTTTGATCCACTCGGCCACATCAATGCTCATTTCGGTTTCTTTCCACAAGCGGGTCCATAAATCTTTGATTTTTGGGACACCATTTTTTTTCAAGATATAATGCACCCCTCTATTTCCAAAGCGATAAGCAATTACGGTAATGTAGCGGGTTTGTTTGGCAATGCTTTGAGAATCGGTACCAATATGAATGCTAACAAAAGGGTTGTTAGCCAGGATGGCACGCGTATGCTCAATCGGGTCGATACGATTCCCTTTGATGTCTTTAAAAACCTGCGCCTGCTCCATGCATTCAAAGATAAAAATTCTTCTTGCAAACAAAAGGGTACAAGAAGAAACTAAGGGAATAAAGTTATGGTCCTCTTGGAACTCAGCTTTTTGGACTAAACCACCATAGCGGAAGGACGAAAAAAAGCGCAAATACCTTAAAGTAAAGCCCTATTAAGGGGACGGCAATCATGGCGAGAAGGGTCCATTGTTTTTTTGTCATGCCTTTGTTCGTTTTTGAAGCTCTTGAAAGCGTTCTTTTACTTTAGGTGATAGGTATAAAATGGCGATCATATTAGGAATACACATCAAGGCAAAAGATAAATCGATGATCCCAATGACGACATCCACAGTAGCGATAGCCGAGAAAATGATGCTGCCTAAGTAGATATAATTATAAAGGTATCCCCATTTTTTTTGGGTTAAAAAATCCAGGCATTTTACCCCGTAGTAAGAATAGGTGAAGAGGGTTGAAATTCCAAAGACCAGCACCATGAGTAATAACAGTTGATCCCCAATGTCAAAGAAAAGACGGTTAAAGGCTTCAAGGGTTAAGACAATTCCATTCAATTCCTGTCCAAGGTGAGCTCCGCTTATGATAATGATGATTCCTGTGATTGAACACACAAGGACGGTGTCTAGAAGAGGGCCTAATGCAGCGACTAAACCTTCGTGTATGGGTTCTTTGGTTTGGGACTGTCCATGGTACATGGGCGCATTTCCCACCCCACTTTCATTGGAGAAAACAGCCCGACGAATCCCTAAAAGCACCAGCCCCCAAAAACCTCCTGTGACTGCTGTTTCCAGATTAAAGGCTTCGGTGAAAATGGCCGATAATGCGTTTGGCACTAAAGTATAATTGCTGATTAAAATAAAAACACCCATACTAAAATAAAGGAGTACCATTAGAGGGACGAGTTTTGCCGTGACCTTGACAATCTTTTGTAAACCGCCTAAAATGACCCAAGCAGCAATAACGACAAAAAGAATACCCAGAAGAATTTTCCACCCTATGTCCCCTAATTCTAGGTATTGATTGGGCTGCACAACGGTAACCACTGTTTGTGTGAGTTGGTTGGCAGTAAAGGCGGGCAATACGCCAAAAAGACCAGCAACAGAAAACCAAATGGCTAAGGGTTTTCCCATTTTAGGCAAACCTAAAGTCATGTAATACATGGGTCCTCCCAGCGGGCTTCCATCGGCTTCTTTTTCACGCAGCATCACGGCGAGGGAAGAGCTGTAAAATTTAATGATTGCCCCTAGGGCTGCCGTAACCCACATCCAAATTAACACCCCAGGACCTCCCATGTAAATCGCGATAGCCACCCCTGAAATATTACCTAAACCTACGGTTGATGCTAGAACAGCCGAGAGGGCTTCGAAACGCGAAATCCCTTGATTGTTCTCCCTTTGAAAAAGTAATTTTTGTCCTGTTTTAATGTGCCAAAGTGCATAGCCTTTTGACTGTAGTAAAAGATAAATTCCTCCGCCCAAGATAAGGGTGAGCATCACCCATTCCAGGGAACCAATGAGTTGATTGAGTAGGGCGGCAACGTTTTCCATTCCACTAAAATAGAAAAGCCAAGGGGATTCCCTTGGCTTTATTCTTTAAAAGTGAAAGATTATTTACCAGATGTAAACGCGCTCCTCTTTAGGTAAAAACATATCATCTCCTTCTTTAACTTCAAAAGTAGTATAAAAGGCATCCATGTTTTTTAAGGGCTGTGTTGCTCGATTATAACCGGGCGAATGTGGATCGGTGCGCACTTGATTTTTTAAGGCCTCGTCTCGGATTTTAGCACGCCAAATGGTACCCCAAGACAAGAAGAAACGCTCCTCAGCCGAAAAGCCGTCGATGGTTTCTGGCTTACCGTTGTCTTGATGGTGTAACGCTAATGCATCAAAGGCGGCGTGAATTCCACCTAAATCCCCGATGTTTTCCCCTAGGGTAAATTTCCCGTTGATAAAAGTGTCTTCCAGTACTTCAATGGCGCTGTATTGTTCAGCGAGTTTATCCCCTAGAGAGTTAAACTGTTCTAGGTCTTTTTCTGTCCACCAGTTGACTAAGTTACCATAGGCGTCATAATCTGCTCCAGAGTCGTCAAAACCATGAGAAATCTCGTGGCCAATGACCCCTCCGATACCACCATAGTTAACGGCTGCATCTGCGGTAAAGTCAAAGAATGGCGGTTGTAAAATGGCCGCAGGGAAGACAATCTCATTATAGGGAGGATTGTAGTAGGCGTTTACTGTTTGTGGAGACATATACCATTTGCTTTTATCTACTGGCTCGCCTAATTCGGCGATATTTTCGGCAAATTCAAACGCTGCCACATTGACCATTGCGTCAAAATAAGTGGCTTCACCCGCTTCGTTTGTCAACGACAAGGAAGAATAGTCCCTCCATTTGTCTGGATAGCCTACTTTGACATTGGTTTTTTCTAGTTTTTCAATGGCTTTTGCTTTTGTAGCATCATCCATCCATTCCAGGGCGTTAATTCGGGTTTCATAAGCCTTGATTAAGTTGCCCACGAGTTCCTTCATTTGTGCTTTGGCTTCGGGAGGGAATTTTTGCGCGACATATAATTTTCCAAGGGCTTCACCTAAGGTCCAATTGACCGTGCGAATGGAACGCTGTTCCAAGGGTTCTTGTGCAATAGCTCCCCGCAGGGTTTTACTGTAAAAATCCCAGTTTGCACGATCCATCTCCATGCTTAAACGCCCGGCAGTCCCGTCGATGAGGGTCCAGCTTAAATAGGCTTTAATGTCATTCACCGTGTTGTTTTTCATCACTTCATCAAGGGCGTTAAAATAACCTAAATCGGTGAGGACGACACTGTCAATTCCATCCACTCCAATGGCGCTAAAATACTTTGGCCATGCAATGCTTTGTGTTATTTTTCCCAATTCTGAGGTGCTTTTTGGGTTATAGCGTTTTGCGGGATCGCGACGCGCGACTTTGTCAAGACGAGCAGCAGCTAATTGGGTTTCAACCGCTACAACTTGATCGGCAATTGCAGTGGCTTCTTTGGCAGTTTTGCCTATAAAAGCGAACATGCGTGCTACATGGGCATGATAGGCCGCTTTGATTTTTTTAGAGTCCTCATCCTCTTTGAGGTAGTAATCGCGCTCGATGCCTAAAGCACCAGGATACAATTGAGGGACGTTTTTATTACTATCTTTTGCATCGGCTGATATACCAAAGCTAAAGAGGGCACGATTTCCTTTTGGGAGGGTTTCTTCTAAATAGCTTTGAATGTCTGCTACTGTTGCGATCTTGTCTACACGGGCCAGATGCGGCAGCAAGGGTTTTACACCTTGTTCATTGCGGGAAACAGTATCGTTGATGAGTTGAAAGAGTTGTACTGCTTTGGCTTCATCTGCAGTGGTGTCTAGTTGTGGGTCATTTGCTGCTTCTTTTAGAATACTTAAGACATCAGCATCGGTGTTTTCACGCAATTCATTAAAGCTACCCCAGCGGGTTTTATCGTCTGGAATTTCGGTGTTTTTCATCCAGGTTCCATTGACATAGTTGTAGAAGTCGTCTTGAGGGCGAACTTCGGGATCCATTAAACTTAGATCAATACCACCAGGGTTTTTTTCCTGAGGCTGTTCACAGGCCATAAAACCTAATGAACCAAGGCAAGCGATGAGGGCAAACTGAAAAAATTTCTTCATGATTAAATAATTTGTTGGAAATGTACAATTTATGTTTTTAGCAGGAAAAATCTTAGGGGATTTTTCATTCATCTTTGACTACGATAAAGGTGGCTTTTGTTCCTGTGGCCAGGTTCCACCTATTCGCCATCATGAGTCGCCCCTGTTCATCATAGACGCGAACCTCGGCCGTATTGGGACCAGATTCTCCTTGATTTAAAGCGACAAAGTCGATTTTATTAAAGCCAACTTTAAGGTCGATATCGAGTTTTTTATAGCTTTCGAGTAAGAGAATGTTAGGGTAGAAAACTTGATCGTTGAGCCGCACTTGAACACGGTCGCCATCGGGGTGCTGGTGATCGCGAAAGACCACACGCACGCGCTTTGTATTGCTTTTGAAATCCCCTAGGTATTGATCGACTTTAAAATCTCCAGGATTTTTTTCGGCTTCGGGGGTTTGTAGGCGTTTGAGGTAGTCGTCGCCTGGGTCGATAAAGTCTTCTTTAAAGCCCATTTGAATGTCTTTTTCAAAGCCTTGAGCGGGGCTAGTTGGATTTGGGCTTTTGGACAAAAAGTCTTTTTGGAGAAAATCAGGAAGGGGGTTTTTCTCGGGGACTTTTAAAAGGGATTTTGAGGCTGGGTCAACGTCAAATTTACGCTGTACAGGCTTGTTTTCGTTTTGCCCCCAGAGGAAAGCCGAAGCAAAAAACAATAGCCCAAAAAGCAGATTCATCCATTTCATATACCAAACCTACGGAATCTCTCCCCTTTTTAAAAGGCTTTAACAGGGATTTAGGGGTTTTATATGATACAGTCAATGGTCGTTCATTAATAAATTTTGAAGATGGAAAGGGAGGATGATAAAACCTTCCTTTACTTGACCTCAAGTTGATTTTATAAATATATTGTAATTTGACCAAACCAAAACCCTTGAATTATGCAACTCAATCCACTGGACTGGACCATTATCCTTTTGTTTTTTGTGCTCACCTTGGCCGTGGGCCTTTGGGTATCTCGCTCTGCTGGGCGCAGTACAACCGATTTTTTCTTATCGGGTCGCAATATGCCCTGGTGGCTCTTAGGAATTTCCATGGTGGCCACCACCTTTTCTGCAGATACGCCCAATTTAGTCACCGATATAGTTCGCACTAACGGGGTGGCTGGAAACTGGGTGTGGTGGGCTTTTTTATTGACGGGGATGCTTACGGTTTTCGTCTATGCACGCCTGTGGCGTAAATCGGGGGTAGTAACCGATCTTGAATTCTATGAATTGCGTTACAGCGGAAAAGAAGCTGCTTTTTTACGGGGGTTTCGCGCCTTGTATCTTGGGGTATTTTTTAATGTGATGATTATGGCCAGTGTGTGTTTGGCGGCCATTAAAATAGGGGGTGTAATGCTGGGCTTTAGTCCTGTTGAAACCGTATTAGTGGCTTCTGTCATTACCGTTATTTACAGCTCCTTGGGAGGCTTAAAAGGCGTAATTGTCACCGATTTTTTTCAGTTTATACTCGCCATGGGAGCGACCTTTTGGGCGGCAGCCTATTTAATTGATCTACCTCAAATAGGGAGTTTAGAGCAATTATTGACCCATCCCAATGTACAAGGGAAATTGAATTTTATTCCAGATTTAAGTCAGCGGGAATTGTTGATTACGCTTTTTATTTTACCCATAGCGGTGCAATGGTGGAGCGTTTGGTATCCTGGAGCAGAACCTGGGGGTGGGGGGTATATCGCCCAGCGGATGCTTTCGGCTAAAAACGAAAAACACGCCATCTGGGCGACCTTGTTGTTTAATGTAGCGCATTATGCTTTACGCCCATGGCCCTGGATTTTAATTGCCTTAGCGTCGTTGATTATCTATCCCGATTTAACGGCCATACAAGCGGCTTTTCCTCAGCTTGATCCCGGTATTATTCGGGATGATTTAGCCTATCCTGCCATGATGACGCTCTTGCCCGCAGGAGCCATAGGCTTAGTAGTTGCTTCTTTAATAGCGGCCTTTATGTCGACCATTTCTTCTCACTTGAACTGGGGTTCTTCTTATGTGGTACACGATTTTTACCACCGCTTTATTCGCCCTGATGCTACAGAGAAACACCTGGTTGCAGTGGGACGTATTTCCACGGTGCTATTGATGCTTCTTTCAGCATTGTTTGCCTTGGTATTAAGCAATGCATTACAGGCCTTTCAAATCCTTTTACAAATCGGTGCTGGAACGGGTTTGCTGTTTATTTTACGTTGGTTTTGGTACCGCATCAACGCTTACAGTGAGTTAACCGCCATGGGGGTTTCCTTTATTCTTGCCGTTTATTTCCAAGTGATTCATCCTGCTTTAGGTTTTTCACCCATCGCAAATGACTTCCAATTTCTGTTGAGTGTGGGGCTAACCACTTTATGTTGGGTGGGGGTAACTTTAGTCACCCAGCCGTCCGATATGAGTACCCTGCGTTCATTTGTGCAAAAAATTCAACCGGGAGGCCCAGGGTGGGCCAAAGTTCGCTTAGGCATGACCAAAGAGGAATTACAAGGACCGACAAAAGGCTGGAATGTCCCTCAAGGTATTCTATGTATGCTTATCGGCGCTTTTGCGATTTATGGAACCCTTTTTAGTACAGGCTACTTTATCTATGGGCAAACGAATGCAGGCTTGCTTCTCGCAGGATTAAGTGGGCTGGCCTTTTATGTCCTTTGGCGTGCCTCAAAAAAAGTGATCGAATAATGGTTTATTGATAAACACGGATGTAATCAATCACAAATTCTTGTGGGAAGACGCTTTCGTCGATTTCTTTTCCTCCAAAATTCCCCCCCACGGCTAAATTGAGCAGCAGGTAAAAGGGCTGATCAAAGGGCCAGGTTTCTTCTGTTTTTTCTTTAGGCGCATAGGTATAGACGGGCTTCCCGTCGACTGCAAAGACAATGCTGTCTTTGTCCCAATTAGCGCTATAAATATGGAAACCTTCTTCGATGTTTTTGATGCGGGTGGTTTTTGTACTAGCATCGTCACCATGGGTAGCTTTTGTATGGAGGGAAGTGAAAATTTCTTGTGGCGCACGTCCCACATATTCTAGGACATCGATTTCTCCACAAAGGGGCCATCCCACCTGGTCAATATTGTTTCCAAGGAGCCAAAAGGCTGGCCAAAGGCCTTTCCCAACCGCTAATTTTGCACGCACTTCAAATCGACCGTACTGAAAAGCTTTTTTCCCTTTACTATTGATTCTAGTTGAGGTAAAGTGTTGCCCTTCTTTATCCGCCTTGATGTAGAGCATACCATTTTCTACGCGGTGATTTTTATCGGTGTAAACTTGCTTTTCGTTATTTCCCCAGCCGCACAATTTTGGGCAGCCATCCCCTAGGATTAGCGACCAGTTGTCTGTATTCAATTCGGTTCCATCAAATTCATCCGACCAAATAAGGTTTTGCTCCTGCGCATGCAGTTGAAAGAGGCTAAAGAGGACAAGGCTAAAGAGACGTTTTTTCATGGGTGTTTTAGGCGTTTTCTGCTCGTTTAATTTTTAGTTGTTCAGAGATTTCGTTTGCGCGCTCCTCCGAAATATCATAATTGCGCATGATGTACATGGCCGTTAAGGTACCTAGAATGGGTAATCCAGAGAAGAAGAGGCGTAAACCCGTAATGGCACTTTCTGGTTGTACTTCGAGGGAGGCATCAAAACCAATTAGGGAAAAAATGGCCCCACTAAGTCCACCTGCGATGGCAAAGCCAAATTTGACCATCCACCAGTAAATTGCACCAAAGACACCCTCGCGACGTTTTCCAGAGGTTAATTCGTCAAGATCAATCACATCGGCTGTCATGGACATCATCAAAGTAAATAAGCCCCCAATTCCAAAAGAGAAAAAGGGCAGAGCAATTAAAAACAGGTAGGGTTTTCCTGGAATAAATAAAAACCACAATAGGACATAACCGAAAACCGAGATGGATTGCGACAAGATAAACGCCCGCTTTTTTCCCAGTGCTTTGGACATTTTTGTTATAATTGGAATGACCAAAAATGTGGTGCACAATGCCCCAACACAACCAAAGAGTGTGGGCCATATTCCTGCTGCTCCAGCATCACCATTAAAGAGGTAATAGACGATGATAAAAAAGGTAAAAGCCGCTACAGTGTTAAAAGCATTAAAAATCAAAAAGGTGGCAAAGCATAGCTTTCTAAAAGGAGCAGAGGTGAAGGCTTCACCAAAACTGTTCCAGATTTCTACCAGGCTTCCACCCATATTCTTTAATGTTAGGGGAGAATAATCCTCTTCAAGGGTGGATTTGCTTTTAATAAAAAGCGCGGGAATCATGGCGCAAATAGCACAGCCTATTCCCACCCAAACGGCTAATTCACGCACGGCAATATCGGCCGTCTCATACCATGCCGTGTCATACATGATGACCCAGAACCAAGGCGCAATAACCCAGGCCCATTGACCAATCCATTGTGCCACGGCCATGATACTGGTACGTTCATGAAAGTCATCACTCATCTCATAACCCATGGCCACATAGGGGACACTAAAAATGGTGAGGCCGAGATAGAAAACAAAGGACCAAAACAAAAAATAGGCGAAGTTATAATCCATGGGATTTTCACGGTATAATTGCCACATCACGATAAAGGAAATTCCCATGATGATGGCCCCTAAAAAAACATATTGTCGTCGTCTTCCCCATTTTGATTTTGTGTTATCTGAGATAAAGCCCATGATGGGATCGGTCAAGGAGTCAAAAATCCTGGGTGCAAGGGAAACGACGCCCCACATCCATCCGGGGAAACCCAAGTCCTGCACCAAGACCACGATAAAAATACTAATGGCCGCTGGGAACATCTGGTTAGCAAGCATGCCCACACCGAAGGCGATTTTTTGACTCATGGGGACTTTAGCAGTTGAAGTGAGATTCGACATAATTGTTTTGTTTAATTAATTGTTTTGGTTTTTTTTTGGGGGAACTGATTTTGTTTATATGCTTCTTGAACAACAAAAAAGACTTCTTTTTTAGCGCGATCGATGTCTACGATTCCCCAATATTCCTCGTTAGGAGCACCATCATAGGGCACACCTGAGCTAAATGGCGCCCAGCCCCCTTGATCTTGTTGATCGGGATTTCCAGCTTTCCACCAGCCATCGGTAAAAGAAAAGAGGGTGACACCATTCACAATGTCGGGACGGGCAAAGGTTTGTTGTAAAATGTTACGCGTCGCGTCTGCTTGAGCGCGTTGATTTTCACCGGCAGCATAGTCATCTTTGGCGGCAGCCATAAAGCTATCTGCGCCAGCTTCAGAAAAGTAGAGGGGGAGTTCACTAAGTGTTTCCCATGCATTGATTAAACTGTGGGGTTGATCCCAGCGATAGACGTTAATCCCCCAGATATCGATGGAGGGATTGTTCTTTAGTATTGCTGCTGTAGGGAGTTCCCCATGTGCGGTTCCCACTGGGTGATTTGCATCGATTTGTTTGATTTTTTGCGCAGTATTTTCTAGTGCTAAATACCAATTTTCAATATCCCCCTCAAACCATTCGGGGTGATAATTGTATTCATTCCCTAATTCCCAAAATAAAATCGCAGGGTGGTCTTTGTATTTTTGGACATAGTCCATCACTGTTCCTGAGGCGATGTCAAATACCCCTTCTTGATTGTAACCAAAACCGATGATTACTTTTATTCCCGTTGCATTGATTTTATCTAATAGGGCGCTATCGTCAAGGGGCGCATATAAGCGAAGGGTATTCACGCCTGCCTCTTTCATGAGCTGTAGGTCGGTATCGATTTGATCAAAGCTGCGATTTGTTTCCCCTTTTGGGACGGGGTGGTAACAAAGGCCTTTGATGGTGTATGGGGTGTTGTTTACCAGTAGTTTTCTTCCTTTTGTTGCGACTATTTGCAGTGCTTCTTCTTGACAAGAAAACTGCAGTAAACTTAGCATTAAAAAGGCGATCCAATGTTTCATTGTTTTGATTTTGGGGGCTTAGTTTGTTCCATTAAGCTTGCTTTATCTCCCTCAAAGGTTTTTACGATGGGACGACCGTTGATATCTCTACTTAAGCCGTTGAATAGTCCTTGTTCAACAAGTGACCAAAGGGCATATTTTGCTTTCCCATCTACTGTAAAGAGGCCAAAGTTATTTTCTGACGCCTCAGGTCCGTTAGGATCTTTCCAGGGTTCATCAAAGGCGGAGAAATACACAGCTGTGATGTTTTCTTTTTGGGTCCATTCTAGGGTTTTCTTGTAATACAAGGCTTGTTTGAATTCATCTGCAGCTTGCGAACCGTTGTTCCCATATAAGCCCTTTGATTTTGTGGCCCAACCTGTTTCTCCTATGTGGATGGGTTTTTGAACTCCTAGGGAATCAAGGTATTTTTTTACTGCTTGATATTGCTCGATGGAATAGGCAATTGCACGATCCATGCCCATTTCAATTTGCTTCTCTTTTGTCATTTCTTCCTTTAGCACTTTTCTCCAAAAATCAGGATTGTAATGGGTGTCATGAAAAGGATAGGTGTGGATGGAGAGGTAATCAACGGCTTTGATCAATTGGGTTAGACTGTTGAGGTGATAACTGCTGTCTCCTCCTCCCCAGGAGGCAAAATTATCGGAACTGGTGATCCACAGCTCTTTGGGAAGTTTTCCTTGCTCTTTAAGTTCTTGCAGGTGTGAGACCCATTTGAGGATGATGTTTGGTGTGACAAAATAAGCAGCAGCCCAGTGAACCATGGCCTCATTCCCCACAGCGATGATTTTAACAATACCGGGGTATTGATTGGCTAAAAGCACTGCTTTTTCTATTTCAGACTGATTGTTTTCTAGGTTTTCTTCGTTGTGAATGGGTGAAGCTGTCCAAGCATCTTTACAGTCGATCCAGGCGCCTAACATGACATACATTTCAAAAGAAGGATCTTCTTGTTGCAGTTCTTTGATTGCCTTTAAGAGGTTAGGCGTATGATCAAATTGCAAATTATAGGTGCGCAACAAGCGAATTCCCATTGCATGTAGAATATGCAAATCGTTTTTGAGCTGATTAAGCGTGGGTTGCTCCTCACGTGTTGTCCCTCTATACCCCCCATAGGATAGCGCGGGATAGTTCGGGTTTCCCAAAATCATTTCAGCCGTTATAGGCTTCTTTTCTTTTTGTTTGGGTCCATCATTACAGGCGAAACCAAAGCAAAGAACCAATAGCAGTACAGTAATGGGACTTTGCATCTTTTTCAAAAAAGGGACCTTCATGTTTTTCATCTTTCTACTGAATGGATCACTTCAATTGTTTCAATGGTATTATTTCGACTAAACAAAGTTTCGCTTGTTTCTTGATCTAAACGTTTGCCATCAAAGGTTTTTTCCTCTCCATTGGTAAAGTTTATGAGAATTTTGTTTTCTTCCCCTTGTGTATAAATTATTGGAACTTGGCAATAAGTAAAGGCTAAGCTATTTTGCTTTAATTGAAGAGATTTTGATTCCCCACTCACGGTATAGTAATCAAAATTTGTCGTTTCTGTGAGGTATTCTTCTTCTTTGAGTAATGCGGTGTCAAAATGTAAGGCACCACTTTCAATACGTACGCCCAATTCGCCAAAACGGCTCAAAATATCTTCTTTTACTTGACCTGTCATTCCTGGTTGCTGCGCTCCTTTCCCACTAGGCGTGTGCGAATAAGGATCACTGGGGAAGGCGCCATAATCTTCGGGGGATTTGTGTGCTCCAATTCCCTCCACAATTGCATAATAATGCTGCTTTAAGCCTTCAATAAGTTGTGGCTGTGCATTACTGTTGATGGATTGATCGACTACTTCATAAGCAGCAAGGGCTAATTTTGAAACCATGTGCCAGTAAATAGACCCCAGTCCTTCATAGCCATAAAAGGTACCCGATCGACCGGTAAAAGCCTTATGGTTAAATACCTTTTCAAAGATGGCCAAGATGTTTGTTCGTTCGTTGTCTACTAGCGCAGTATATTTATTTTCTAATTGATCCAGTGCTGCATTGAGATCATCGGCATTCTTAAAGTTTCCATTAAAGTGAACTGCTCCTTTAATGTCTTTTGAAATGATTTGGTGGTTGCCATCAGCAACTAATTGAGTGAGTAAGCTTGAGTGCTCAACAGCTGAGGCAGGAAGATTATTTCGATCTATAAATAGCGGCAAGGTCTTGTTAGGATACAAAATATAGCTCTTTTGGTCTTCGCGATATAAGGCACTATTTCGAAGGGCCTCGAGAACAGCTAAACTCTCCTCTGCATTGAGTAGACCTGAACTCAATACTGCCACTTGACCTTCTAGCATATCGGCTAAATAGTCCACGCTCACGGTATTTTCATCCTCAATAGAAATTAAATTGTAGGCGTGGTATAAGCCGTTTTCCTTTTTATTTTTGCGAATCGCGTCTTCAATAAATAGTAGTGCGGTATCAATAAATTGAGTCACGTTTTCTTTTTCGAGTTGTTCTTTTTTACCCGAAAAACCATGCGCATAAATAGTTTCTCTATAGTTGCTGGAGGCGGTGCCTAGCGCATCCATTAAAGTTTTGCGTTGTTGATTTGAAATCGATTCTTTCACAAGATGGCGATGAGCATTAAAAGCTTGATCAAGCGCTGTAAAAAAGGATTTCATTTCATTTGAAATGCCAAAAGTGGTTTGGTTTGACCCTTGAAGGTTCTTTTTGAAGAAAGCGAGGAATCTTCTCAAGTAATATAAGGTCACCATGGACACCCCGTTACCAACGAGTGCATTATTCGCATCATTCCACTCTGGACGCTGGGTATTCATCCATATACCAGCCTCTGGGATAAAGTTGGCTAATTTTGCTAGAACTGTTGCGAGCATTTTCTCGATGAAAGTCACTTTATAGACTTCCCCATCAGGAGCATTTAAAAGGGCTCCATCTGCGCCTAGTTCACTTCTTTTTTGCTGGATAAGGGCATCGCCTTCATGATCGTAAAGGATCGTATTTTTAGGGTCTTTGACAATGGCGCTGTAGGGCTTAATTTTGTAAGGTACATTAGCATAGACAAAGCATTCCTGGGTATAGTAATCGTTGAGTTTTCCCGGGAAATGCTTTTCAATGAATTCTAAAAATTTAAGGAGGTAGATGATTTGATGATCCCCCCAATAGCCGATGTAGGCCCATGGATTGTTTGGTTCAATGGTTTCCCAGTCAAAGCCGTCTTTTGTGACCCTGTATGGGTTATATCCATCAAAGGTAGTGGCATTGAGAAATTTGTGAATCATCCCTTGAATAAAAGCGGGATAAGAATGTGCCAAAGCTTCCCAGTTTTGAAAGATATCCCTCCAGTTCCCTTGGTAGTCTAAAATTTTTGATCCGTCAATTTCGTCTTTGGTATTGATAGAAAATTTATTCCAAGGACGGCTGGGGTCTCCATGTCGGCGACTAAATTTTAAGGGTAAATATTCAAAACACAAACGGCTAAAATCCGCATTTTCCTCTTTGCTTGCCAGGGCAATCAACGCTTGAATAGTAAAGGAATCTTCAAGTGCATTAAGGGTGCTTTCATGTTTTTTGTACACTCGTTTGTTCGCCTTTTGAAGGTAGGGTAAAAAGTCGCTTTTCTCTATGGTGTAATTGTCATCAAAAATACCTCCTCGCATGATGTTAAACATGGTATTGGCAAAATGACGATCATTTCCTCTTTTATCGTTCGTGCATTGTAAACCATCTGCGGCACCTACGAGTTGTAATAATTCTTGTGTACCATCGGCAATGTCTTGATCGATGTTTTGATCAATTGTGGGGGTGTTAATTTTTTCTTCAAGAGCGACAAGTGCGGTTATGCTTTTGTTCACCTCTGCAATGATGCGCCACTTTTCTTCCTCTCCAGCACCTAGTTCAAAATTTGATACAAGGAAGTAGGCTCCTCTTTTGGCGCGAATATCGGTTTCTTGTTCAATGGTTTTTCCCTCTTTGAAGGCCTTGAGTTGCGTTGAAGACAGCAGTTTTTTAGCGCCATTTAATCCCGTGGACCAAACAAGGTTAGCTTTTAGTGCTTCACTGGGTTCGGCACGATCGACAATAATTGCGCTTAACGAGTAAATCCCTATTCCTGAGGTGGGATGAAGTTCTGTTTTTTTATAAGCGTCAACTAGGTTACTGCTTTGTTTTTGTAAGTCTTCTCCTACACCATAGGGGAGGATGTTTTGTAAACCATCCAAAAGGTCGATGGAAACTTTTTCATTGCTGTTGTTTTTCAAGCTTGCTTTTCGCACAAAACCAAAGGTGTTACTTGAGTTCCATTCATAAGAGAAGGTTAATCCTAAGTCCTGATTGGTTTCTTCAAAGATGATTTTGTTGCCAAAAGCATTTTTGTACAAATTTCGTTGTATGCTGTAAATCGCCAGATGCGCATCGGTAAATGGTTCCCATAAATACGTTTTTTCCCCTTTAGTAACCAGCAAGATTGTTTTGCTGCCAGTGTGTTCTGTTGACTCGGTGATTTTGTCATCGGTGTAATAGGGAAAAAGGGCTTGATCACTATTTTTTCTTCCTGCCGATAATGCTCCATTACTGGATATAAACATCCAGTGATTTGAATTGCTTACCACGCTCATGAAGAAGGGTGGCATGGCGTTTATATTTTCAATTTTGTAGAAGGTTTCACCCTTCTGTTTGATTTGTTGAAATTTTATTTTGTCTGCAGCAGTATTCGCCGCAATGTTCCCCAGGTAGATGGATTTACTCATTGATGTAGCGCTATTTTCAGTCTTGTATTTGCCCTAGAAGGGCTCCTCCCTTATTTTTTGATAGGGAAAATTAATGAATTGATTTTTGGTTTCTTGAGTTAGTGATTTCTTATTTGTACAAGCGGATATAATCAATTTCCATTTGTGACGCATTGAAATCATCTGCAATGTTATTGTTTGTAAACACGCCCCCCATAGCAATATTAAGGATGAAAAAGAAGGGTTGTTTAAAGGGCATGCCCTCGGTTATGGTAAAGCGATGGTGTCGCTGTCCATCAACATAGAATTCTATTCTTGTTTCATACCAGTCCATTCGATAGATGTGAAACGCTGTTGACTCATTTTCAATTCTTTGGTCTCCACGAACATAATAGTGATCCCCATTTGCATTGGGTAGGTGAACCGAAGATGAAACTAGTCCCCTAGGTCCGTCACCATGTTCCATAATATCGATTTCTCCACATTGTGGCCAGCTTACTTGATCAATGTTGCTGCCCAGCAACCATAAAGCAGGCCATGTGCCTTGTCCTTCGGGTAGTTTTGCCCTTATCTCAACGCGGCCATATTGGAATTCAAATTTCCCTTTGGAAATCATACGTGCAGAAGTAAAATCCTTATTTTGATAGGCTTCTCTTTTTGCCGTAATCTTTAAACTTCCATTTTCTACTCTTGCATTATCTGGACGACTGGTATAATATTGTTGTTCATTATTTCCCCAGCCACAAAGGTTAGGGCAACCGTCTCCTATTTCAAAACTCCATACAGCGGGATTGATGCTATTTCCATCAAATTCTTCTTCCCAGACAAGTGTGGTAAAATCCCCGGTAGGGCATTGTCCAGTATCTATACCTACAAGCGGACAGTTTTGACTGTCATCAAGAGGTGTTTCATCATCATCACTTCCACCACCACACGCAATGAAGAGTAAACTAATTACTAAAAGCTTAAGATTTTTCATACAAAAAAGATCCCTCCTTGAACCTCAAGGAGGGAGTTAAGGGTTTTGATATTATTGTCCTAGGACAAAATCGTCAATGTATGCAACAACTCCTTCATAGTTGTTTTCGCCGTTAAATTGGACGACTACTCTATTGAAGCTAGTAGCAGCAGCTTGAGCGCTAAAATCAAACACTAATTCTTGCCAAGTATCGTATTGATATGGTTGAACAATTTCAACCTGCGTCTCCCATGGAGCAGCAGATGTTCCATTTTGTAATTTCAATGCTAATTGCGCTGGCGCTGTGTAAGCTGTAGTTGGAGTAGGAACATATACTTTTACTCTGAACACGTTATTTGTACTCAAATCAAAATTTTGACCATAATCAAAATTCATATTTGCATATTGTGCTCCAGTGTCTTCATATTTCCCTACGTTAGCCGAGGTATTGATTCCACTCGCATTAGGATTAGCTTCAATACTGAAATTCACTCCAAAACCAGCATCATTTGACCCTGAAGTGGCAGAGTTCCATGTGATATTACCATTCCCATCAAAGTCATCACTAGGGATAGCAGCTGTTGTGGGTGATGGGGCTGAAGAATCATTATTCATTACAAAATCATCAATATATGCAACAACCCCTTCATAGTTGTTTTCGCCGTTAAACTGAACAACAATTCGGCTAAAGTTTGTTACTGCTGCTTGCGCACTGAAGTCAAAGACGAGTTCTTGCCACACATCATACTGATACGTTTGTATTACTTCTGCCTGCGTTTCCCATGGGGTGCTAGATGAGCCATCCTGTAATTTAATGGCTAATTGTGCAGGTTCAGCATAGGCTGTTGATGGAGTGGGAACAAAGACCTTCAAACGAACAAAATGGTTTGAGGTTAGATCGAAGTTAGCACCATAATCAAAATTCATGTTTGCGTACTGTGCTCCAGTGTCTTCATATTTTCCAACATTAGCAGAAGTATTGATGCCAGAAGCACTAGGGTTGCTTTCTACTGTAAAATTCACACCAAAACCAGCATCGTTTGATCCACTCGTTGCAGAATTCCAAGTGATATTTCCATTACCTTCAAAATCGTCGGTAGGTAATGCAACTACCTCTGGGCACCCATCATTTTCGACTGTTCCGGCTACTTCACGGCAATTATCTAAGGTATCAATGATACTATCTCCATCGGTGTCTGGAATTGCAATTCCATCTGCTCCTCCACTAATATTGTCAATGTAAAACGTTCCTGTAGTGTCTTGACCAAATCCAATAAAGATCACTAATTTAACATAAGCGTCTAAAGCTGATAATGCTTGCTCTTGTGGTTGCCCACTTCCATAGGGATAGCTATTTCTTCTATCGTTTTCAAAGTCAAATGAAACGTTTTGCCAACCGCTACCACTAACTGTTTTTTCAATTTCAACATCAACAATGTCATCGCTTTGAGTAACAGTTCCCTCAAGTTTAACTGCTAGTTGAATATCGGCTGCGCTGTCTTGATAGAAGTCAAATGAAATGGTTTTTTTACCCTCTTGTGTCATGTCAACGGCTACATTAGGGAATAAAATTACTGCTTCATAAAGATCCCCTGCACTTACGATACTTGCTGCGTTTGCAGATGAATTTCCTGTTGAATTTGGGTTACTTGCGATACTAAAGCTCATCCCTGGACCTACTTTTACAACAGGTCCATCACTCGTTTCAAATCCAGCAACAAGTCTAGGAGGAACTACTCTATGTGTCTTTGTTAATTCCACATCTTCCGCACCATTGCTGTTTGAAGCGACAACCTTAATGGTGTAACTCGCTTCGCTCGCTGGATAGGTGTGTGTTACTGCATCTCCAATTGTAGTTACAAATGCAGAAGCGTCCCCCGCAGCATCAAAATAGATGGCGTAACTCTCGGCTCCGTTAGCAGTTGGCTCAACTACTACATCTAATGGATTGTCTCCTACAGTAATGGTGAAATCAAGGTTGGTAATGGTTGGGGTGTCATCATCTTTACTACAATTTATTACTACTAAAGAGAGTAGAAATAAAAAGCTCATTCGCATTAATTGTTTCATTATTTCAAGTTTTTATTTACAATTATTTGCCCAATATTAGAGATAAAACACTAAATCACCTAAAAAATAAACTATACAAAACATATACAGCATGAATCAAGCTGCCAAGAAAAAGACATCATGTATTTCAGTTAAAAATATTCATAAACTAATGAAAATGAGAAATTAAACTTATAGTAACGAATAAAAAAACCACTGTGAAAAGGCAGTTGTAAGCAGTCTAAAACGTCATGATGTACTCTACAATACCTTGACTTCGTTCTAGTCCCATTTTTTTGCGAAGACGGTAGCGTTTAATTTCTACACTATGGACAGAAATGTTTAAAAGGGGAGCAATTTCTTTGGATGAAAGATTTAAGCGCAGGTAAGCACAAAGCTTTAAATCGTTTTTAGTTAAGGTAGGATGTGTCTCTTTTAATTTACTAAAAAGGGGCTGGTCGGTATTGTCAAAAGCTTTTTTAAAATACTCCCAGTCGTCATTGCTTTTTAATTTTGCATTGATTTTTTTGATTAGTTTTTCTGCTTTTGATTCCCCTTTAATCGTCTCGAGTTCAGCTTTGATGGTGGTTAAAAATTCATTTCGTTTTAAGGTACTCATAGTAGCCACCGCAAGCTCCCGACTTTTCCCATCAATATCTTTTTTTAGTTGTTCGTTACGAAGACGAATGATTTCTTTTTGGGCTTCCAAATCTTGTATCTCTAGTAAACGTTTATTTTCTTTTTCGAGTTGTTGCCGTTGACGGGTTAGTTTTCTTTTGTAAAAGGCGTTGTATCCAATTAGCAGAAGTGTTAAGATGATGGCATAAATTGAAATGGCGATTCGATTAAAATACCAGGGAGGATGGATGCGAATAACAGGGCTAGAAACAATTTCAGAAAACTCTTCCCCTCTCATACTTCTTAATAGTAATCGATAACTACCGGCTGCCAAGTTAGCATAGCTTGCAGCGGTGTCATTTGTCCACAGGCTCCAATCTTCATCTTCACCTTCTAGTTTATACTGGAATTTTGTTTTTCCATAACGATTGAAATCAAAACCAGTAAATGTAAAGGCAAGGTTGTTCATTTGACTAGGCAGTTTAGTTTCATCAATTAAGCTTAACCTCTTAAAGTTTGACTTATCATCGGAGGTAATGGAAGTTATTTCTACCCTATTTTCATTGTACTTATCAAGCTCAATGTTGACGGTAAGGTAGCCCTTATTTGTTCCTATGAAATAAGTATTATTCTCTAAAGGATTTATGTGTTCAAAACCCGAAACATTCTTTCGATCATTTTCATTGAGTGCAATGCTTTTTATTTTAATTTCTTCTTTTGATTTCTTGATAAGAAAGATTTTTTCCCTTGAAAAGAGCCATAAATCCCCAAAGGAATCATTCAAGAGTTTTCCATTGACAAAATCTTTTGCCGTCATGAGTTGGGTTAATAGTGTATCTATTACAAAGCCCTCGATTTCGGGGGTGTATTTAAACAGCTCTTTTTTGGCTTGATAATATATATTTTGATCAAAATGAACCAAACTAGAATTACAGCTAAAACAACTCGCCTCTTCTATTTCAATTGAGCTGGCCTGCATCAATGCATTATCAATAGTGATCGTATAAACACCTTTGTATTCATGATTGATCACTAATTGGGTAGGTGTTATAAATTCAAAGAACCTTGACGAAATATCAAAGCCCTCTATTTTATTGCGGAACATCCAAGAGCTTCCCTTTTTTTCTAAAAGATAAAGCCCAGTATAATTCCCCATAAAAATGATATTGGCCTGTGTGGGGTGTTGCTTAAAAAGCCAGGTTCCCATTACGGTTGAAATTAATTTGGCCTTCTTCTCATCAATCACAAAAGCACCCTTATTATGTCCACAAAAAAGAGCTCCATCAATAATTGTTAGATTCCATACTTGCCCTTGGGTTCCAGGGATTAATTCAAAGGCTTCATCACTTAATCGTTTCTTTACAAAGAGTCCTTGATTTGTTCCTAAATACAAATACCCTTGATGTAAGGTTGAGGTGTAAATCGACCCCAACTGTCCAGTAACATCAATGTATTCTTTAAAAGCCGAAGAACGGTTGATGAGGTTAATACCGTTATCTAAGCCCAGCCAAAGGTTTGCCTCTTTATCTTCAAAAAGAGATAGAATAGTGTTATTTGAAAGACCTTTCTCTTGGGTTAGTGCTTGTTCGACTTCCCCCTCTTCAGACAATAAAAGAAGGCCTTTTCCTACCGTCCCTAGCGCATAGCCTTTCTTTAACTTTAAAGTAGTATAAAGGGTGTAATTTTGAAGCAAGCGATTGGGTTCTTCCCATGGAACGAGGCGATTGTTTTTCCATAAATAGAGGCCTTGATCTTGGGTAAAAACAATCAGCGCGTCTTCTTTTTTAACTAGACCAGCCAACCGTTGTTTTTTGAAAATAGGCTCATTTGATTGTAAAACAATCGAATTCCCAATACCTTGATAAAGTCCCTCATTTTGAACTTGAAAATAAAGTATATCATCTATAACAAAAGAAGTTAATAAGGTGTTATTTGCTTGAATCGAGTTTACTTTATTCTTCGATGGATCAAGAATAATCAAGCGATTTAACGATTGAAAAACGACCTTGTCTTGATAAGAGAAGATGTTCCAAAATTGTTCATCCTCTAATATTTCAAAAGATAGTTGTTCGCTTAAAGAAGTGTAAATTAATGTTCCAGAAGGGTCTTTTTCCCAATAGCCAAAATCCCGATAACTACTACTGTAGATTCTATCCTTTATTACTTTAACCGCTCGAATAATCGAATTGTCTTTTGCTGGGTGAAGTTTCCACTGCGCTCCATTATAGGATAACAAGCCTTGATTATTTGCAAAATAGAAGGCTTGATCTTCTCCCTGACTAATCATCCAGTTTTGATTCCCAGAGGCAGTTTGTTGAGGAGAGAAAATTTGTATAGGTGAAATTTCTTGCGATTGAAGGTCATGGGATTGTCCCAAAACCATCATCACAATCCATATAAAAAAACACCGCGTTTTCATCTTCATCGAACCTAGAACCCAAAGATCATAAATTTATGAAAACCAGCCGAAAAAAATGATAAAATAGCGAAAACTCAATTTCTCAGTAGCTCTTCTAATACATCCCTTGCCGTCATGAATTTAATCTTGTGTACAGCATCCTTAACTTGATTGTTTTCAATGCGTTTTTGTAAGTACTCAATGGCTTCTTGTATAGGTGTTTCTTTTGTAATCATATTAAAATTTTAGGGGAACATCAATTAGTAAAATACGACTGTCTTCTTCAATATCAAATTCAATCATAGGGGTGTCCCATACCCCTAAAGCGTCCCTTTTTGTTAAGCAGTGATCGCCTATTTTTACGCTTCCTTCAAGCACAAAAACATAGACACCATTTGAGGGTGATCCTAGCGTGTAAGTGGTAGAAAGCGCTTTAGAAAAATCTCCTAAATGCATCCATGTATTTTGATAAATCCAAGATCCATGATCTTTGGGGTTAGGGGAAAGAATTTGATAAAAAGCATTGTCTTTTTTTAGATCGCGAATGGAGATTTGATCATAACGAGGCGTTACATCCTTTTGGTTTGGAAAAAACCATAATTGTAATAATTCTACTGGGCTGTCTTCACATTGATTTTGTTCACTGTGGTAAATCCCCGTCCCCGCACTAATTACTTGGATATCCCCTTCACAAATTACAGCCTTGTGACCCATACTATCCTGATGGGTTAGGTCTCCTACTAAGGGAATGGTAACAATTTCCATATTCTCGTGTGGATGGGTTCCAAAACCTCTACCCGCAGCGATGTAGTCATCGTTTAAAACCCGTAATGCACCAAAGTGCACTCGGTCGGGTTGATGCCAATTAGCAAAACTAAAGGAATGATTGGCTTTAAGCCATCCATGGTCCTGGAAGCCTCGTGAAGCTGCGGCATGATAGACTGTTTTCATGGCGTTCAATCAACTGTTGTAGGTACAAATGTAGTGAAAGTTTATTCACTTCAACCATTACATCATCACATTTTCTTATTCGTTGTTTTGTTTTTTGATTTGCTGTTGAAGACTTTCAGTTTTTTTGTCGATGACATCTTTTAGCGCTTTGACATAGGCCTCATCTTTTTTACGTTGCGCAACTTTATTTTTTGCTTCGCGAGACATACGACGATAGTCTTTTATGGTATTGCCTATGATGGCCATTAAAATAAAAACTGCCGCTACAATCACTAACATTTCTTCAGTATCAGAAAGAATCATAATGATTTATTTGGGTTAAAAACGTTTTGAACAGCGGCTCTATGAAGAAGTGTACTAACCATTATTTTTCATTTGCTTGTAGCGAATTCCTATAAAAACAAATAGAAAAAGCAATCCAGCATAGAGATAAGGTTTATCGATAAAACTCAATTTGCTATGAAGGTAGTAAACTTCAAAAAAACAGATGAAAGCTAAAACAAGAAGAAGGTAAGGCAGATATCTCATAGTGGAAAGGTACACAAAAGATTAAAATTTGTTTTCGCTCCAATCGCTATTCTTTTCCTATTTTTAACAAAAAAAAGATGAAATCACTTATTGTAGCATTGTTATTTTCTTTTCAGCCAAACAGCATTGTGGGAACATGGGTTAATATTGATGACGAAACTGGCGTTGAAAAATCTGAAATTAACCTATACATCGAGGACGGTAAACTTTATGGTCGAATTGAGCGACTTTTATTACCCGAAGATCAAGGCAAGTTGTGTGTCAATTGCAGTGGGAAAGAAAAAAACCAACCCATAGAAGGGCTTATCATAGTTAAAGGACTCGAAAGGGACGGCGATAGTTGGACTAATGGCGATATCATGGATCCAGCCAATGGGAAAAACTATGATTGTACCATCAAATTAGATGATGCGAATACTTTAAATGTACGCGGATTTTTAGGATTCTCCTTTCTAGGTCGAACCCAACTGTGGAAACGTAAATCATAGTTCCATTTGGGCAACGCCCTGCATAAATTGATCGGCAAAGCTGTCTTTGTTTTCTTCTAGACCTATGTACTTTAAGAAAAGTGGTTTCTCTTGAATGTCCCGTCATGTTCATCAAGATGGGGGTGGGGATTTTTCCATAAAAGTTCGTTGCAAATGATCGTCTTAAATCAAGAGGATTTTAATTCAACCGTTTTTGCACTAGGGGCATTTATGGTAAGCGAAGGAACGTCATCGGTATGACCTAAATTTACTTGAGTGGCACGAGGAGCATTTAAATTTGTTGCCTCGGCTGTAGAAACATTAAAAGCAGTTGCATCAGTCAACCATAATTGACGCGTGGGTGATCCTACAGTGTTAAATGCTTCGCTAATGTTGATTCCTGTTAGATCAAGTGTGGTAATCCCTTTATTTACTCGAACACCTCCTGCAATAGAAGTCAAGTTAGGGAAGGCAGTACGATCGATGTTCCCATCGTAATATAAACGCGCCCAGCCTCCTATACCGCCTAATAGTGGTAGTTCCACAGTATTGCCTTCGACAGTAAACCAATAACCGGCAAAGGTGAGGTTAGGAAGGCTAATGGTGACTGTACTTTGATTGTTTTCGATGTCAATATCATCAAGAACACTGGCCAATTTCCCAATAACCGCATTGATACTGGCGAGTTCTGCTGCTGTAAACGTAGTGGCGTTAATGGTAATTTCTAATCGTCCATCCAAGATCACATTAGGCGCATCTGCAGCGGTGTCGATAAGACTATCGGCCACTTGATGCGGTGTAGTGTAAATAATGGTAATATTAGTGTTAATTACCGCATTGTTTTCCAGAAGTTCACGAACATCTGCTTGTAAATCTGCCATGGTATTTGAAATCAACCCTAATTCTTCTGAGGTAACGACTCCTTCCATTGCTGTGGCAATCTCGGATAATTCTGCCTGTGTTGCTATAAGCCCAGCCTCTAAGGCTACAGTATCAGTCCCCAGCATGGTGAGTGAACTAATGATTTCGTCCCCTCGTGTTGAGAGACTTTCTACGTGACTAGAAACACCAGTCAAGTAGACTTATCAAACATTGTTAATAAATGCTTGCTTGTGTTGTTTGTTCTACCACGTAAAATCGTATATTTGTAAAAATACCGTTAATGCTTTGATGATAAAGTCTTAAAAAATCTTTAACCCTCGTTCTGCGAGGGTTTTTTAATTTTCGTCAAAGTGGCCTTTAAAGCCCAAAAAAAAATCGAGTTTTTTTCTTAAAACTATTTGATGTTTGCTTAGAATACTTATATTTGCAAACAAATGTTAATCTAAATTTTAAAAAGCATTATTAATTTTAATTTAATTTTATCAAAAATGAAAAAAGGTTTATTAAGTCTTTTGGCGCTTGCACTAACGGTTGTTGGGTGTCAAAACTATGATGATCAATTCGCAGAGTTGACATCGCAAATCACAGATTTGCAAAGCACAGTCGATGGCTTGACTGGTGTTTCTAGTTCATTAACGACATTACAATCAACTGTAGCTGGTATCCAGTCTGCAATTGCTGCTTTACCTACTACAGACAGCGTTGCTGATTTGTCTGGTTTAGCTACTCAACTTGATACAATCTCTTCAACACTTGCAGCGCTTCAAGCTAGTCTTGCAGATGTTGTTACTGCTGAAGATCTTGCCACTATTTCTAACACTTTAGGTGATGTTGAGGCAGATGTACACGAGTTATTGACTGGTTCTTCTGCAATTAGCCAAGACATTATCATCACTACAGCTGCAGAATTAGAGTACATGGAAACAGTGATTGAAACTGGTGAGAACTCACCATCAGGATACATCGTTACAGGGAATGTTACTGTTAGCTTCGACGACTTAGATGCTGATGAAATCACAAGAGCTAATGCTTTAACTGCTAAACTTATTACTGTTATTGGTAATGTTGACGTTGATGGTGCTGTTGATTTAGCTACTTTAGCCTACATCCAAGGTGACTACACTGTAGCTGATGCAGATGCACTAGAACCATTATTAAGAAACCTTACTGGGAACCTTTCTATTGACGGTGAAGCTGGAGCAATTAATTACTCTGACTTAGCTACTATTGGAGGTAACGTAACCATCTCTAACACAGCAAGTGTCACATCACTTAACTTCAACGGAACTAACATCGGAGGAAGTTTAAATGGTGGAATCATCACAGTAAACAATGCTGCAACTGTAAACATTGGTGGTGCTACGATCACACAACTAACAGCAAACAGTGCTGATGTTATTACATTAGGACAAGAAGCATTTGCTGCTACTACTGTTATTACTGCTACTAACGAAGATGCTACGATTAATATTTCTGCTGAAGAAGCTACTGCAGCTTTAACTATTGTTGGTACAGGAACAACTATTATCCGTGCTGATTCTTTAGAAGAAGCTACTACAATTACAGTAGGTAACTCTGCCGAGTCTCACTTTGGTGCTTTAGCATCTGCTTCTGGTGCTTTAGATATTACTGCTGAAGACGCTTCTGATTTTGGATCTCTTACATACACAAACGCTGCTTCTACAATTGGTGGAGAAGTTGTTACATTAACTGTTTTAGCTGGAGCAACAGGTACGTTAACTTTACCTGATGTTACTTCTGCTTCACTACCTGTTTTTGTTGGTGGTGCATTAACTGCAGATGACGCAACAAGCGTTTCTTTAAAGTCTATCGGTCATGCTAATTTATCAGCTGATTCAGCTACTGAAATTACACTTACAGAGCAAGATGAAGATTTCACAATTGCTGCTGCTACTGACTTCCCAGCACTAATTACCTTGAATGTAACTGGTAAAGATGTTACTGGAGTTACTACAACAGATCTAGCCGTAACTGCTGCTACAACTTTAACAACCATTAATGCAGGTGGGGAGTTAAGTTCTTTAACTGTTGCTGGTGCTGGTCCTGAGACAGTTGTTACTTCTGGTAACATTACTGACCTTACATTAACTGGATCTAGTATTGATGCTCTTACGCTTGGACATACCTTTATTTCAGGTGATACAGCTGTAACGATTGAAATCACGGGTACTTCATTAGCTTCTATTGACATGTCTAATGTTTCTAAAGTTAAGCGCATCACAGTTACTGGAAATGGTGATTTAACTTCACTAGTAGGTCCAAATGCTTCTACTTTACCTGAATCAGGTGCTACTATTAGTGCAACTCTTTCTACTAACAGTCTTACTGCTGCATATACAGCTGGTACTTCACCAACTGCTGCTACAGAGACTACTCCAGCTATTGCTGCTGTTGAGCCAGTTATTACTTCTGCCTCTGTAGCTTCAATTTTAGCTTGGTGGAATGCTGCCGCTGCAAATGCTGCTGCTGGTGTTGCTACTGCAGTTAGTATCGACATCGAGAATGTTGAGTTTGATGCTACTTCTGATGGCGTTGATGGTGACATTAATGCTGCATGGGCTGCAGATGATTATGCGAATGATACAGGTTATACAGGTGTAATTAATACAGCTGCAGAAAGATCTCAAGTTACAGGTTCTTAATTAGAGAACTCATAAGATTTATTAAACCCTCGCTAGTGCGAGGGTTTTTTTTTACATTTGTTTTTTATAAATAATAAAATATGAGCACCCTAAAATTATCCTCTCAAGACATACCTAATTATTTTCTCCTGATACTTTATATTATTACCGGTTCACTTTCAAACTATGGAGCGATAGATATTCTTGCACCACAGTGGATTTATTTAGGGACTATCAACTTGTTAAGTTGTTCTTATTTTCTTTTTTTCGCCCCTCAAGGTTTAGGGACTGGTTTTCGACCTTTGTTTAAAAGTATTTTTATCTATCTCTATCTGTTCTATTTTATTTGGAATGGATTATCTTATTTTTATGCAATAAACCCTGTAGAAACGCTTATTAATCTACCTCGAGTTGGGAACACTTTCTTTGCTATTTTCTTTTGTTATTTTCTGCTTTATAGCCTCCCCAATAAATTCTTCTTTATTAGTAGGCTATTTCTCCTTTTTTTCTTGGCAGAGTTAGCGGCTTATTTCAATGACTTAGTTACGCTATATTCTCAAGATAATTTTAATGTAATGGCCGTTAAAGGTTTTGCTGGAAACAAGAATATTACTGCAGCCTCTATCGCGTTTAAATTACCCTTTGCCCTATACTTACTTCATACTTTTCAACGAACAATTTACCGTGTAGGATTAATTATTCTAATTTTTGCAGGTGCTCTAGCGATTTCTTTGATTGAAGCGAGATCAGCCATTTTAAGTTCGTTAATCGTATTTGTTTTATTTCTTCTTTTCCAGTTTTACTTATTGTTCATTAAACATTACTCCCTTAAAAAGGGGATCATTAATATAGGACTTACCATCACTCCTTATATTATAGCGTTACTCTTCAATATAAGTATGGCAAGTAAAGCTAAATCTGGATCGATTACCGACACCGTTGGTAAAATTGCTTTTACCGAAGAATCCTCCAATGGTCGTTTTCAATATTGGGGTGATGCCTTTAATTATGTTAAAAACAATCCCTTTTTTGCCAGTGGTTTAGGGAATTGGAAAATTGCTTCGATTTCTGAGGGTAAAGAGCACATAAACGGCTATACCGTTCCTTATCACGCACACAACGACTTTATTCATGTGTTCACTGAGACTGGAATCCTAGGAGGTATGGCGTATTTGGGTCTTTTCGCCTGTTTGACTTTTTACCTATTTATCCTACTTTATAACAAATTCAAAGCACAAGGTTTCCTGGAGTTGCAGTATTTTTTCTTGCTACTCCCTTTGGTCGTTTATGGTATTGATGCAGGTTTAAATTTCCCTGTAGCACGTCCTTTGATGCAATCCTCCTTAGCGATTTTCGCAGCTTTAGTCATAGGGTTGTATTTGGATATTAAACATAAAGATGATGAACATCGCCCCATAAAAGTTGTCCAGCATAAAGCTACCTTATCTTTTATCCTTCTTTTATTAATTCCAGGATTAGCGATTCATATTATATCATTTATTTCTTTACAGAAACAAGGTCCTTTGCTTTATGAGTTCAATAATGCTTCATATAAGATGACTCGAGCGCAATTGGATGACATTTCTCATGATTTCCCCAACTTAACAGAAACTGCGATGCCGATAAAGTCAATGAAAGCCCGTTATTACTATTTGCAAGGGAATATAGAAGAAGCACATAAAATGGCCCTAGAAGGATCAAAAGATAATCCTCAAATTTTCTTTGGTGAAAACCTTAAATCTCAATTTCTTTTGCAAGAAGGGAAAATCGATAGTGCCTATGTCTATGCAAAAAAAGCTTTTGAGGGATTACCCAATAATATGCCTCACTATGATATGTACATGAAAACCTTAGTAGCAAAAGCTGATAGAGCAACCATTGATCAAGCTTTTGAAAAAGTAAGGTCTCTGGCTGGGGATACCCAAATTATATGGACGATCTACATCCGTTCATTAGCTCAAACGCGAAGTCTAGGAGATCCCTTTGCCATGGAAAAGGCAGCTGAGGCATATCGATTATTCCCAAACGATGAAACAATTTTTTCTCTATACCGAATGTTGACCTATGGTCAAAAACGAATGATAGAAGCAGAGAATTTAAATAAAAGAGCAAATGAAGCGTATAGCAGTCGCGATTTTATCACTGCCGCACAATTATTTAAAGAAGCATCAGATAATGACCCTTTACAACATACCTATTCTTTAAACGCGGGATTGGCTAGTTATGAAGGAAAACAATATGAAGAAGCTCTTACATTTTTTAATCTAGCAAATACGTCTAAAAACGTAACTATAAAAGAACGAGCACTACGTTATAAAGGTCTCTCGCTTTATGCTTTAGGAAGAACATCAGAAGCGTGTGCCGTGTTTTTAAAATTACGAAACACCTATCCAAAGCGGATGTATCAGCAGGAATTTGAAAAGTATTGCTTTGGAAAAAACCAATAAGTAAAAAAAGTACTTGTTTTATAATATTTTTATAAGTAACTTTGGTACTAGATAAAATTAAAATTTAGTGCTTAATCAATTGATAACATCAAAAACACGGTTGCGTTTACTGATTAAGTTTTTTATCAGTCAAGCCAACCGTGGTTATTTAAATGGATTAGCCAATGAATTTAATGAATCGACTAATTCGATTCGCAAAGAACTCAACCATCTCTCTGAAGCCGGTTACTTAGAAAGGTATAAAGACAATAATAAAGTAGGGTACAAGGCGAATACAAGCCATCCTATGTTTGAGATCCTCCAAAAGGTCGTATTCAAACATTTAGGATTAGAGGAAATAGTAGAACGTGTCTTAGAACAAATGGGAGAAGTGGATAAAATTCTTCTAATCGGTGACTACGCAAAGGGGCTCGATACAGGATCAATAGACGTAATTCTTATTGGTCAACATCTCAATACAGAATACATCGAAGTTTTGGAAACCAAAATTGAATGTTTGATTGAGCGTAAGGTCAATTTCTACCTAACCACAAAAGAAAAACCAAATCAAAACACGATTATACTCTATGAAAATCAATAATATCTGTTGTATAGGTGCAGGATATGTTGGGGGACCCACAATGGCAGTAATTGCAGACCAATGTCCCAGTATAACAGTATCGGTGGTGGATAAAAGTCCATCGCGTATTGCGGCATGGAATGCGGAAGATTTAAGTTTACTTCCTGTTTATGAACCAGGCTTGAAAGAGATTATTGCCAAAACCAGAAACCGGAATTTATTTTTTTCGACGGATGTAGCTCAAGCAATTGAAGCTGCAGAGATGATTTTTATGGCAGTAAATACACCCACGAAAACCACCGGCGAAGGAGTTGGAATGGCCGCTGATTTAACCTATGTTGAAGCCTGTGCAAAAGAAATTGCCAAAGTAGCAAGTTCTGACAAAATTGTGATAGAAAAATCAACTCTTCCGGTTAGAACAGCAGAGAAGATAAAAGAAATTCTTTCCACCAATACAAAAGGAGTACATTTTGAGGTTTTATCCAATCCCGAATTTTTAGCAGAAGGAACAGCAATTGAAGATCTCTATAAATCCGATAGAGTGTTAATTGGTGGGGATGACACTTCAAGAGGAAATGAAGCCGTCAATGCCCTGGTGTCTATCTACCAACAATGGATTCCTAGAGAAAAAATATTAACGACTAATGTTTGGTCTTCTGAATTGTCAAAATTAGCCTCTAATGCGATGCTTGCACAAAGGATATCGTCGATCAATAGTCTATCGGCTTTATGTGAAAACACAGGCGCAGACATTGATGAAGTATCCCATGCAATAGGCATGGACCATCGAATAGGTCCACATTTCCTTAAAGCTTCGGTTGGTTTTGGAGGGAGTTGCTTCCAAAAGGATATTTTAAACCTGGTTTATCTATGTCGCCATTATGGTCTGGATGAAGTAGCAGAGTATTGGCATCAAGTGGTGAAGATCAATGATTATCAAAAGCAACGCTTTGCCCAAAAAATCATTGATGCCAATGATGGAAATATTAAAGGGAAAAAGATTAGCCTCTTAGGGTGGGCCTTTAAAAAAGACACCAATGATTCAAGGGAATCTGCTGCTATTTATGTGGCCGATATTTTATTAAAGGAAGGTGCAGAAGTTCATGTGTATGATCCAATCATTAATCAACAACGTATTCATCAAGATCTAACCAGCCTTTGGGAAGAGAGAAATGAACTAAACGATAATATAAAATCTAAAATCAAACGTTGTACTGTTCATCAAGAATATGCTCCAGCGCTAGAAAATTCTTTTGCTGCAGCTATCCTAACTGAATGGGATGAGTTTAACACATATGATTGGGAGGTGATTGCTGAAGGTATGGTGCAACCGCCGAGTGTGTTTGATGGTAGGAATCTTTTGAATGATTCCGTTTCAAATCAATTAACAGTTGTAAAAACAGGTAAATAAATGGAGAACCTTACGCAGGAAGAGTTGAAGGAAAAACGATTTCAGTTTGGTGAAAACTGGAAAGCTTTTTTAACTACTTTAAATAAAGAAAGAATCCATTTCTCTAAAAAAAATCTTTTAGATTTTCTTGAAGAAAAAGAATTAACAGGCAAAACCTTTCTCGATGTAGGCAGTGGGAGTGGTTTATCTTCTTTAGTGGCAAAAATGGCTTGTGCATCTGTGCATTCATTTGACTATGATATAGAATCTGTAGCTTGTACAAGACATTTAAAAGAAAAATATTTTCCTGAAGACCAAAATTGGATCATAGAGCAAGGATCGGCTTTAAGTGAAAAATATATTGAGCGTTTGGGTAAATATGACATTGTTTATTCTTGGGGAGTTTTACACCATACAGGCAATATGTATAAAGCACTTGAGTTGGTGGAAAAAAAGGTTGCTGACAAAGGGAAATTATTTATTTCTCTTTATAACGATCAGGGCCTTACTTCTAAAGTATGGCTTGCAATAAAGAAAGCTTATGTAAATTCTCCATATTTAGGTCAACAATTTATTTTATTTCTATGTTACATCCGCTTATGGGGTCCAACAACAATTAAAGATATTTTAAAGGGTAGGCCTTTTTATACCTGGAGAAATTATGGTCAAAGTAGAGGAATGTCTCCTCAAAGAGATGTTAAGGACTGGGTAGGAGGTTACCCATTTGAAGTTTCAAAACCAGAGGAAATAATTCATTTTTTCATAAGAAAGGGATATAATCTACAAAAGCTCAAAACTTGTGGAGGAGGGAAAGGGTGTAATGAATTTCTTTTTGTAAAAAACAATTAGATATGAAAGCAGTAATACTAGCAGGAGGATTAGGGACTAGAATTTCAGAAGAAACAATATCAAAGCCAAAACCAATGATTGAAATAGGTGGGAAACCTATTTTATGGCACATAATGAAAATATATTCTCATTATGGGGTGAACGAATTTGTTATTTGTTGTGGATATAAAGGATATATGATAAAAGAATATTTTGCTAATTATTTTTTACATCAATCAGATGTTACATTTGATATTCAAAATAACAATTTGAATGTTCATCATAAAAGAGTTGAACCCTGGAAAATTACTCTGGTAGACACTGGAGAACATACAATGACAGGTGGAAGATTAAAAAAGGTAAAGGAATATATAGAAATGGATGAAGCGTTCTGTTTTACATACGGTGATGGTTTAGCAGACATTGATATTTCAAAATTAATTTCATTTCATTTATCCCATGGAAAGGAAGCTACATTAACAGCCACGTATCCTCCTGGAAGATTTGGTGCACTAGATTTAGAAGGTACAATAGTTAAAGATTTTCAAGAAAAACCTCGTGGTGATGGTGCTTTGGTTAATGGAGGTTTTTTTGTATTATCTCCAAAGGTTTTAGATAAAATTAAAGATAATAATACAGTTTGGGAACAGACTCCACTTGTTGAATTAGCTCAGGAAAATCAATTAAGAGCTTATAAACACGAGGGATTTTGGCAACCAATGGACACACTGAGAGATAAAAATTTATTAGAGGAATATTGGTCTAATGAAAATGCGCCTTGGAAACTATGGTAGAAGACTTGTTGAGATATAAAGATAAGAGAGTATTTATAACTGGGCATACCGGATTTAAGGGATCTTGGCTTTCCTATTTATTAGATAAATATGGAGCTTCAGTTATGGGATTTTCTCTCACTCCTACTACAGAACCGTCATTATTTAATAATCTTAACTTTAGCTCATCTTTTAAATCAGTTATTGGAGATATCAGAGACTTTTCACTGATTCAAAAAGAGTTAGATTCTTTTAAACCAGATTATATTTTTCATCTAGCTGCACAGCCTTTGGTGCTAGAGTCCTATAGAAATCCGTACGAGACATTTACTGCTAATACACTAGGTACGCTAAATGTTTTAGAGGCAATTCGAAAAGGAGATTATTCGACTACAGCTATAATAGTAACCACAGATAAAGTATACGAAAATCTCGAATTAAATATTCCCTTTAAGGAAGATGACAAACTAGGCGGTAAAGATCCATATAGTGCAAGTAAATCCGCTGCAGAAATAATTACTTACTCTTATCAAAAATCTTTTTGCGAAACTAACGAGAAAAAAATAGCTTCCGTTCGAGCAGGTAATGTAATCGGAGGAGGAGATTGGTCAGAAGACCGATTGATTCCAGATTTGATAAAGGCTCATTTTAACCAAAGTAAGGTTAAAATAAGAAACCCTGATGCTACCAGGCCATGGCAACATGTTTTAGAGCCTCTCATGGGATATATTGAATTAGCTCTAAAACTAAAAGAAGAACCAAAAGAAAACTTAGGAGCTTGGAATTTTGGGCCAGCAAATGATGATATTCAATCGGTAAGGCAAATAGTTGATAAATCCATAATGTTGGGATTTATTAATCAAGTTGAATATGGAAAGCCTGATGTTCAAGAAGCGAAATATTTGAAACTAAATATATCTAAGGCGATTAATAAATTAAATTGGAAGCCGATTTGGAATTGCGAAAAAAGTATTGAAAAAACATTTAATTGGTACAAAGAATTTTATTTGAAAAAAAATGCTGAAGAACTAATAATTAATGACATTAATGATTATTTGAATGATAGAAAACAACTTATCTAATTTAAACAGTTCTTTAAAAAAAGAACTCACTACCATAATTCAAGGGAATATTAATACTAAAATTATTCCAGGGAAAGACTATATGCCTGTTAGTGGGAAATTAGTAGATCCTAATGATATTTTATTTGGAGTTGATGCTACTCTAGATGCTTGGTTAACAACAGGCAGATATGCTAAAAAGTTTGAGCCAGCTTTGGCCAAATATATAGGAGCTAAAAACTCACTTTTGGTCAATTCAGGGTCATCTGCAAATCTTGTAGCATTTTATGCTTTGACTTCTCCAAGTTTAGGCAAGAGAGCAATCCAAAAAGGAGATGAAGTAATTACTGTAGCAGCTGGTTTTCCAACTACAATTAATCCATTAATTCAATTTGGTTGTGTCCCTGTTTTTGTCGATATTGATATTCCAACGTACAATATTGATGCTTCAAAGATTGAAGCAGCGATTTCAACCAAGACAAAAGCCATAATGATCGCTCATGCTCTTGGAAATCCATTTAATCTAAAAGTTGTAAAAGAAATTGCTGATAAATATAAATTGTGGCTGATTGAAGATGATTGTGATTCACTCGGAGCAACTTATAATGGTAAAAAGACTGGATCATTTGGAGACTTAGCAACACTTTCTTTTTATCCAGCTCATCATATTACAATGGGGGAAGGCGGTGCTGTCTTAATAAACAATAGACGTTTACAAATGCCGGCTCTTAGTTTTAGAGATTGGGGAAGAGATTGCTATTGTGAAACTGGATGTGATAATACATGTGGGAAGCGGTTTGATTGGAAATTGGGAGATTTACCTCAAGGGTATGACCATAAGTATATCTATTCCCATATTGGATTTAATTTAAAAGTTACAGATACACAAGCAGCCATTGGGCTGAGTCAATTATCAAAAATTGATCAATTTGTAGCCAAAAGAAGAGAGAACCATAAGATTTTATATGAATTGATGAAGCCTTTTGAGGAATTTTTCATTCTACCTGAAAAGACACCGAATAGCGATCCAAGTTGGTTTGGATTTATGTTGACCGTTAGGGACAACAAAAAAGTAGATCGAAATATGCTTGTTCGGTATCTTGAAGAAAATAAAATAGGGACACGTTTGTTTTTTGGTGGAAATATGATCAAACAACCTGCCTATATAAATATAGAAAAGAGAGTAGTAGGCAACTTAGTAAATTCAAATAAAGTTATGAATGACTCTTTTTGGCTAGGTGTTTGGCCCGGGTTAGAAAAAGATCATTTGGAATATATTTTTAATACAATTAAAAAATATTTAAATGAATAGCATTATTATTGAAGATATCGAAGATGTCGATAAATTTGTCGATCCAACCCCTTTTTTTAATAAAACTATATTAATTAGTGGAGGATCTGGGTTTTTACCTGCATATTTAGTCGAATATTTTCTGTTTCTAAACCAAAAATATTTAAATCAAAAAATAGATGTAATAATAATTGTTAGGGATATTATAAAAGCTAAAAATAGATTTAGTAATTATCTTAACAACAAGTCACTCAAGATTTACGAGCAGGATGTTGTTACTTATTTTAAGTTTGATGGTAAAATAGATTTTATTATCCATGCAGCTAGTCAAGCAAGTCCAAAGTATTTTGGGGTAGACCCTGTTGGTACATTATCCGCAAATACAATAGGAACACATAATCTATTAAAATTAGGTGTAGAAAAGAAAGTTAAATCTTTTTTGTTTTTTAGTTCTAGCGAAATCTATGGGAATAGCAGTGAATTTTCAAGCATTGATATTTGTGAAACTAATTATGCGGTGATTGATCCTAATAGTGTTAGATCGTGCTATTCTTTAGGAAAAAAAATGGGAGAAAACATTTGTACAAGTTGGTCAAAACAATACGGGATCGATGTGAAAATAGTTAGACCTTTTCATACATATGGTCCAGGTATGTCACTTGAAGATGGAAGAGTGTTTGCGGATTTTGTAAAAAATATTATCAACAAAAAAAATATTATAATTAAAAGTGATGGTAAAGCCATTAGATCTTATTGTTATATAAAAGATGCTACAATTGGATTTTTAAAAGTTTTGTCGAACGGGAAGAATAACTATCCATACAATATAGGAAACCCAAATGAATCTTATTCTGTAAAAGAGTTGGCAAAAATAATTATTGATATTTCAAATGTATCCGAAATAGAGTGTTTAATCAATGATACACAAAATGAGGGAGGCTATTTAAAAAGTGAAACTAGTCGTTTGGTTCCTAATATTGATAGACTTACAGAGCTGGGGTTTGTTCCAAAAACTTCAGCTAAAGAGGGTTTTAAAAGAACTATTTTAAGTTATTATGAAAAAGATTAAAAAAATTAAGCAAGACTTTGCTGAAGGGAAAATATCAAAAAACGACTTAATTAATAATCTGCACGATTTTCACAGTATTCTATTTGACTATTCTAAAAATTTGAATGACACTCAAATCAATGAAATTATTTTAAAGGACAATAAAGTTTTTTTTAAATTAAATAATCATCTATTATTTAATGTTGATGAATTTGATAAAAGAACCGCTGGTATTGAATCGTTTAACTTTAACACCTATGAACCTGATCTTAGTGGTATTTTATTAAAATTATCCAGTCAATGTGAATATGTTTTTGATATTGGAGCTAACATTGGCTGGTATTCGTTACATTTTTCATTAAATAAAAAGACTAAAATCTATTCATTCGAACCTATTACTACTATTTACGAACAATTAAACTCAAACGTAAGGTTAAATAAAAAGGAGAATATTAATACGTTTAATATCGCTTTATCAGATAATCAAGGTGATGTTGAATTTTTCTATGACCCTAAAAATGCAACTGCATCTTCTGAAAAAAACATATTAGAGTCTGACATAAAGCCAGTTAAGTGTAAACAAATATCTCTAGATTTATTTATGAAAAACAATAAAATTAAAAAAATAGATCTAATTAAGTGTGATGTAGAAGGAGCTGAAATTAAAGTTATTAAAGGAGGTTTAAATTCAATCAATCTGCATAAACCTATAATATTCCTTGAAATGTTGAGAAAGTGGTCTGCAAAATTTGGGTATCACCCTAATGAGATAATAAATTTGTTAAGAGAACTTGATTATGAATGTTATTCGGTTGGGAAAAAGATTAGTCCAATTAAAGTGATTAATGAAAGTACTATCCCTACAAACTTTATGTTTCTTAATCGCGTAATGCACAAATCTATTATTGATGAAATCTGAAGATTTAGCAAAAAAGATAAGGTTAGAAACGCTTAAGATGATCTATGCCTCTGGAAGTTCTCATATAGGAAGTGCTTTTTCATACATTGATATTTTAGCAGTTCTATACAATGAGATATTAAACATTGACCCAAAAAATCCTCAAGACCCGAATAGAGATCGATTTATATTGAGTAAAGGCCATGCTTGTTCAAGCTTATATGCAGCTCTAGCAGTTAAAGGCTTTTTCCCTATTAATTATTTAAGTTCTTATGGTAAAAATGGTTCCAATTTAATGAATCATGTAAGCCATAAAGTTCAGGGTGTTGAATTTTCAACGGGTTCATTAGGTCATGGTTTACCTTTTGCAGTTGGCAAAGCTAAGGCGCTCAAATTAAAAGGGATTAAATCGAAGATTTTTGTTTTAATAGGTGACGGCGAACTCGCTGAGGGATCAAATTTTGAAGCAATGCTTTTTGCAAGTCATCATAAGTTGGATAATTTAATTTTAATTATCGATAATAATAACCTACAAAGCTTAACCACTGTTAAAGAAACATTAAACATTTATCCAATTGGAAAAAAATTTGAAGCTTTTGGATGGGATTATTCGGAAGTAGACGGGCACAGTTTTAAAGCTTTAGAGAAAATATTTAACAAATTTATTTCTGAAAACAACAGTAAACCAAAAGTTCTAAACACAAGAACAATTAAAGGCAAAGGAATCTCATTCATGGAAAATTCTATTGCCTGGCATTATAAATCACCAAATAAAAAAGAATTGGAAGAAGGATTAAAACAGATAGAGAATGCGTAATACTTTCATAGAGACTTTAATCAAAAAGGCTGAGATTGATTTATCTATTATTCTTATTGTAGGTGATTTAGGGTACAATGTTATTGAACCTTTTCAGTCAAAATTTCCAGATAGGTTTATTAATGCTGGTATTTGTGAACAAAACATGGCTTCTATGGCTGCTGGTTTGGCTTCTGAAGGTTACAAGGTTTTTATTTATTCCATAGCAAATTTTCCGACTTTTAGATGTGCAGAGCAAATTAGGAATGATATTTGTTATCATAATTTAGATGTTACTATTGTGACTGTGGGCGGTGGATTAGCTTATGGAAATTTAGGATATTCACATCACGCCATACAAGACTATGGGTTAATGCGTTTATTTCCAGAAATGACAATTCTTAGCCCTGGCGATCCAAATGAAGTTAAATTTTGTATGGACTTTATTTTTAATGATAAGTCTCCTAAATACCTTAGATTAAGAAAATCAGGTGAAATTAATTATAACTTAAATAAAGAATTACAACCCCCTGGCTTATGGAATAACATAATAAAACCTAAATCAAAAAAAATATTTTTATCAACTGGATATGGCTTGAAGTTAGCAAATGACTTGATTGAAAAGAGTCATATGTATAAAGACTTTGGAATATATTCCTGTCCAATATGGGGAGCTAAATATTCACATTTGCAAAAAGAACATGCAAAAAGATTTGAAGAAATTATAACAATAGAAGACCATCTGCTTGCAGGTGGTTTTGGAAGTTGGATTTTGGAAACCGTTAAAGAAAAAGAAACTAAAGGAAAAATTTCTAACGGATTTATAGATAGTTCAATAATTGGAAGAGTTGGGAGTGAGAGTTATCTTTTGGAATATTTTGATATTAAATAGTTGATGAAAGGATTACTTATATTTTCATCAAGAATAAGTCTAGCTTTTGGTTTAAAGATCTTGAATTTAGGATTTCAAATAGTTACTATAATTCTTATTGCAAAAGTTTTTACAGAAAAAGAATTAGGTATATACTATCTAATGTTAAGTCTTTTTGGACTTCAGATAATATCTGACTTAGGTTTCTCTAAAACTATGGCAATATTCATATCACATGAATCAGGTAAGGTTAAATTAGAGAACAAAATACTAAAAGGATCAAAGACAAGTCTAAATAAAATTAACTTAGTATTTAAATTAGTAACAAATTGGCTTAAAAAAGCATCTTTAGTTCTTTTTATAATCTATCTAGCATTAGGCGCCTTTTTTTTTCTTTATAAAGATAATAGTGTTGAATTATTTAAACTTTGGATCCCTTTAGCACTTATTTCATCTTTTTCCATTTTCTCCCCACTTATTTTTAGTTTTTTTGAGGGAATAAATAATATAAATAGAGCAAATATTTTCATTTCAACTCAATTGATTGTTTCTAATGTATTTTTTTTATTGTCAATAAATAAACTGGGAATTTATTCCATTTTGATAAAATCACTGGGGGGGCTAATTGTACTTTTACTATATATTTATCATTATAGAAAACTTTTCAAACAGTTAATTAATTTTGATGGAGAAGAAAACCAGTTAAGGAATCAATTTAATATTCAACAAAAAAAGTTCGCTTTGACATCCATAACAGGCTACTTTATTTTAAACACATTTGTTCCTTTTAGTTATTATTTTATTTCCTCTGAATTTTCTGGAAAACTTGGATTTTCACTTCAAATTATTAATACGCTAATTAGTTTTTTAATGATTTTCTTCCTCGTTAATTATCCAATAATTTCACAAGATATTGCTGAAAGAAAATACCATATTGCTAGAAGTAAATTTTATTATATTATAAAATTAATATTACCATTATATTTTTTTGGAACCATTTGTTTCTTTGCCATAAAAGACAACTTGCTTTCTTATATAAACAGTAAATTCCTAACAACAAATCAATTAATAGTACTTTTTGCAGGAGGTGTCTTTTTTATTTTGGTTCAGTTAATGGGGTCATACTTAAGGTTATTTAAAAAAGAATTTTTTTTAAAACATGCTTTTATTAGTGCATTATTATCCATGACACTTCTCTCTACTATTGGTTATCATTACTCAGAAAAAGGAGTGGTTGCTTCTTATGTCATTATTACTTTTTTTCAATTATCCTATGGGTACTTAATTTTTAAGAAACATCTACATTATGAGACAAATTAAGTTATCTATTTGCATACCTACATTTAATAGATCAACTTATTTAGATAAGCTTCTTTATTCCATTAGTCAAATAAATCAAAAACATTTAGAAGAAATTGAAATTTGTATATCAGACAATAAATCAACAGATTCAACCGCAGAGGTAATAAAGAAATGGGAAAAAACACTGTACTTAAACCATAGTGTAAATAAACTTAATTATGGAGCTATCAAAAATGTCGTTATCGTTGTAAATAAGGCTAAGGGAAAGTTTATCTGGATAATTGGTGATGATGATTTTGTAATTCCTGAAGCTGTAGCTGATTTTTGTGAGAGGTTAAATTTATATAAAGATAATTACGACTGGTTTTTGTTTGGAACCCGAAATTTAAGGAATCAGCCACTTTTTAATTTCGAGAAAGTTATTGAATATTCTGAGTCAAAAACGATATTTAAATCACTTTTAAAGTATGATAATTCTTATATGGGATTTTTGGGCCATCATATTTTTTCTAAAGAAAAAATTTCTCAAAATTTAACCAAAATTAATTTTAGTAATCATTGCTATCCTCATTTAACCTTGCTTTTAAGTCAACCGCTAAAAGTAAAATGGATTAGTAAATATACTTCTATCAAATCTGGAGATTTAGAATGGGATGCCTTATCTACTTATTTTGTATTATTGAGCTATTTATTAACATTAGAAAGATCATATTTTGGGAATTTTGAAAAGAGTATTCTAATGTTCAAATACGCCTTTGGATTCAAATTGCTAAAATACAATATTTTAGCGTCAATGAGTCATAATTATTCGTATAGCAGAATTAAAAACGATTTTCAACAAATTGCATTGAATGGTAATTCTAAAAAGTTAAGTTTTATATTATCTTTTCATAAGTTGTTACTTATTATTTTAAATACGATACCTTTTCGATTGAAAAATAGATTGATAAATTATGATTTATATCAAGTAAAGAATATTGAAAACGAAGGTCATAATCGTAAACTTTAGGCAATAAAACATGTGCGGAATATACCTAACCAATATACCACTTGAGGAGGAAAAGTTAGAAGCCAAGTTGAAGGGAATTTCTCATCGTGGCCCAGACTTTACAGGAATACTACAACAAGATAATTTGTCTTTTGGTCATACACGTTTATCCATTTTGGATTTGGACCCCAGATCGAATCAACCCATGATTCATGAAGACTTCATACTGGTGTATAATGGAGAAATTTACAATTATCAAGCAATCAAAAAAGAGTTACAGGAATTAGGGGAGACTTTTTCTACTCAAGGAGATTCCGAAGTATTGTTAATCGGTTATAAGCGCTGGGGTAAAGATTTGGTTCATAAGCTGAACGGAATGTTCGCGTTTTCAATTTACGATAAAAAAAAGAAAGTGATTTTTAGCGCGCGTGATCGTCTAGGGGTTAAACCATTTTACTACAGTTGGGATAATGGGTTGTTTGAAATTTGTAGCCAAATTAAGCCCATGGCTGCGAATAAAACGATAGATCAAGAAGCCCTTGAGATTTATCTCCAGACAGGTTATGTTCCAAGCCCATGGAGTATATACAACGAAGTACGAAAACTCAAGCCTGGGTATTGTATGACCATTAAATTAGCTACAAAAGAAATTGAGCTTAAACAATATTGGGAATTACAACCACCCCAGTATAGTACCTTATCTTACCAAGAAGCAAAAGAGAAATTAAATGAACTTTTAAAGGATTCCGTAAAAATCCGTTTACAATCTGATGTTCCGTTTGGAAGTTTTTTGTCGGGTGGGATTGATTCAGCTCTAGTTTCAGCAATTGCAAATAAGTTAGAGAATGGAAATTTAAAAACCTTTACGATTGGTTTTGACAATCCAGAATACGATGAAAGTAAACTAGCCAAAACCTTTTCAAAAATCATTGGATCAAGTCATCAAGAAACAGTTTGTTCGGCAAAAGATTTGATCGATCTTTTCCCAACCTTTTTTGAAACTTATGGAGAACCTTTTGCTGATTCTTCTGCAATTCCCTCACTATTGCTTAACAAGACCACAAAACCACATGTTACAGTGGCACTTTCGGGTGATGGAGGGGATGAAAGCTTTCTTGGATACAATCATTTTGATTGGTCTTTTAAATTTAAGCTTATTTTTAAACTTCCTTATGTTTTAAGACGACTGATCACAAGTATAATTCCATTTAATTGGTTTGGTAAAAGAGGACAAGGCATTCACAACATATTGAATTACAAAACTTTTGATAATTTTATTGAAGGTATTTTTACAGGTTATGGTCCTCTCCTTTTAAAGAGTAAAAAATTAGATTGGCTTCAAGAATTTGAGTTATTCAAATTTTTATCAAACCAACCTCTTCAACGAGCAGCAGACTTAAACATTAAACTATGGCTAGAAAATGATAGTAATGTTAAGGTTGACCGTGCTAGTATGGCCTATGGTGTAGAAGTACGAAGCCCTTTTTTGGATTATAGAGTAATTGAATTTGCTAGAACACTACCAATTTCCTATCGTTTTAAAAATGGAAAGCGGAAACGAATTTTGAGAGACATTCTTAATGATTACATCCCTGAAAACGTTTTTGATGTACCCAAAAAAGGCTTTGCAATTCCTTTGGCTCAATGGATGCGAAATGAGCTAAAAGAAGATATTAAATTTCACTTAACCGACGAGTTTTTGGATAGTATAAATGGATTAAATGTAAAAAGGGTCAAAAATTTCATGCGATTGCATTTTGCAAATAAGGGGGACTATTCTGCTTACATATGGAGAGTTTATGTATTGAGTAAATGGTTTAAAAACAATCCAAGCACAAATGAATAAAACGAAGATTTTATTTTTTTTACCACACCTAAAAGCAGGTGGAGCTGAAAGAGTGGTCTCTTTTATCTTCAAAAGCTTAGATAGAACTGTTTTTGACCCAAAACTAGTCGTCCTCGGTTTTAAAAAAGACAATCATTATTCAGTACCAGACAAAAATGTAATTTATCTTAATAAAGCTCGGCTAAGAAACGCCTTCTTTGCTATCATAAAAACAATAATAACCGAAAAACCTGATCTAGTTTTTTCAAGTATTGGGCACATCAATATTTATCTTGGTTTTTTGAAATCCTTTTTTCCAAAAGTAAAATTTATTGCAAGAGAGGCTAGTGTATACAGTAAAATGAGTGCCTATAATCATAAAAAGGAACTTCCTTTTTTTTTGTTAAAAAAATGTTATCATAATTTAGATGCTTTAATATATCAGTCTAAAGACATGAAACATGACTTTGAGCAAACATTTGGAATACCTTCAAAAAATGGAATTCTAATTCATAATCCAATCTCCTTTACCCCAAATACAACAAGATCATCAGCTCTAAATTTTCAAACCCCAGTAGTATTTATTATTGTCGGAAGTTTGGTTATAAATAAAGGTCATAAACGCGTTTTAGATTTATTTGAGAAAGTTAATTTTGATTTTGTATTAGAAATTATTGGCGATGGCCCATTAATGGAAGAACTTAAAGAAAAACTTAAAAACTCAAAAATCAAGGATAAAGTTATTTTTAAGGGGATTCAAAAGGATATGGAGGTTATCTATGCTTCTGCAAATTTTTTGATTCAAGGGTCCTATGTTGAGGGCTTCCCAAATGTTGTCTTAGAAGCTTTATCTTTCGGTGTGCCTTGTGTAGTTTTTAATACTCCAGGAGGTCACAGAGAAATGATCATTGAAAATAAAAATGGATGTATTGTTAAAAATGAAGACGAGGGGCCATTAATTATGGAAAAAATAATTCATCACCATTGGGATAGCCTTAGTATCCAAAAAGACGCTTTTGCTCGCTTTGGAGCAGATAAAATAATCAAACAATACGAAACAATGTTTCTTAAAATTCATAAACAATGAAGGTTTTAATCACAGGAACCGCAGGATTTATAGGATTCCATTTAGCTGAACGATTACTCCGTGAAGGCCACAGCGTTATTGGCATAGATCAAGTCAATGATTATTATGATGTTAATTTAAAAAAAGATCGTTTAGCCTTTTCAGGAATTAGCTGGAGTGATGAAGCAACAAATGGGATTCGATCATCAAAATATCAGAATTACATTTTCTATAAAGCTTCCTTAGAAGATAAAACAACGATAAATTTAATCTTTGAGAAAGAACAACCCGAAGCTGTTTGTAATTTAGCGGCACAAGCAGGGGTGCGCTATTCCCTTGAAAACCCAGATGCTTATATTCAAAGTAATATCATTGGATTTCAAAATATCATTGAGGCTTGTCGCAATTACAAGGTAGATAATTTGTGCTATGCATCGAGTTCATCGGTTTATGGGGGAAATGAAGATTTACCGTTTAGTACCCTAGACCGTGTGGATTCTCCAATCTCCCTCTATGCAGCGACAAAAAAGTCAAATGAATTGGTGGCTCATACCTATGCACATCTTTTTGGTATTAGAACGACTGGACTTCGTTTTTTCACCGTTTATGGCCCCTGGGGTCGTCCAGATATGGCCTTATTCCTCTTTACAGAGGCTTTACGAAAGGGAGAGCCTATAAAAGTGTTTAATCATGGGCAAATGCTACGTGATTTTACCTATGTTGATGATATTGTGACAGGAATAATTAATGTCATTTTAAACCCTGCAAAAATTCCCGATGAGAAAACAGCAATGAATCCCACAAAAGCGCCATATAAGATTTATAATATAGGGAATAATAATCCCGTTAAATTAATGGACTTTATTCATGCCATTGAAGATGCCTTTGGAGATAAGTTTAAAATGAATATGATGGAGCTTCAACCAGGAGACGTTCCTAGCACCTATGCAAATGTTGATGATCTAGTTCGAGATTTTAATTATAAACCCAATACGAGTATTAAAAATGGGATTGAACATTTTATTGCCTGGTATAAAGAATATTATAAAGTAAGTATATGAAAAAGGTAAGTATAGGGATTATCGGATTAGGTTATGTAGGGCTTCCCTTAGCAGCCGCCTTTGCAGAGAAGTATAATGTCATCGGAATAGATATTAACGATGAACGTATTGCCGAACTCAATGACTGTAAAGACACGACCAATGAATTGACAAAGCAACAGCTGGAAGCTGTCGTAGGAAAAACACTTACGATTACCAAAGAAATAGAAAAAGCCAAAGCATGCTCTGTCTTTATTGTAACAGTTCCCACCCCGGTCACTCAAAGTAAACAACCCAACCTAACGCCTGTAATTAATGCAACAAAAGCAGTGGCTGCAGTCATAAAAAAGGGAGATACCATAGTATATGAATCTACTGTTTACCCTGGTGTAACAGAAGAAGTTTGTGTTCCTTTGCTGGAGGATATTTCTGACTTGATTTACAACAAGGATTTTTTTGTGGGCTATAGTCCAGAGCGAATTAATCCTGGGGATAAAGAACATACGATTACTAAAATTACCAAAGTGGTTTCTGGTTCAACCCCACAAACCCTTGAGTTTTTGTCAGAGTTATACGGCTCAATCATTAACGCAGGGATTTATCAGGCGCCCACCATTAAAACTGCAGAAGCGGCTAAGGTGATAGAAAATACCCAAAGGGACATCAACATTGCTTTTGTTAACGAGCTTGCCGTCATTTTTAATAAAATGGGTATCGATACGCATGAAGTATTAAAAGCAGCAGGGACCAAATGGAATTTCCTAAATTTTTTCCCTGGCCTTGTGGGTGGACACTGCATTGGAGTAGACCCCTACTATTTAGCCTTTAAATCACAAGCGCTAGGCTATACCCCTGAAATGATTCTAGCCGGAAGAAGGATTAATGATGCAATGCCAGTATTTATTGTCAATCAAATTGTCAAAAAATTCTTGCAAAAAAACAGTACTGCAAAAAATGCATCAGCACTTATTCTAGGGGCGACCTTTAAAGAAAATTGTCCTGACTTAAGAAACTCAAAAGTAGTAGATGTTTATCAAGAGTTAAAGGATTTTGGGTTTAGGGTGGATGTTTTTGATCCTGAAGCTGATGAAGCCACTTTTCGCGAGGAATATGGTGTAGATAAACTACATCAAATTGAAAAAAAATATGAGGTAATTGTCTTAGCCGTGTCACATGATCAATTCAAGCGACTCAATCCAAAAGACTTTTTAATAGAAAATGGAGTAGTCTTTGATATTAAAGGCTTCTATGATGATCCTAACTATCTTTACCTTTAGTGAATAATACTCTAATTCATATAATTTCAACACTTGGAAGTGGAGGAGCCGAGAACGTCCTTTGCAAAATTGCAGAAGGTTTCAACCGAAATAGTGTAAATCAAATTGTAATAACAACTCAAGGTTCAGAAGATGATTTTAACCATGAGAGCCTTGCTAGGTTTGCTAAAATTATTCACCATAAACAAACTCCTAAGGAGACTAAAAAAATATTACTAAAACATCCAAATGCAACAATCATAGGCTGGATGTACAAGGGGATTTTTTGGGCACATATTTGGTCATTATTTTACGGTTCAAGAAAACAAAAAATTTCATGGAATATTAGGCACTCAAATTTTGGTCCTAAAGAATATTATCAAAAAGGGATGTTATTAATTTTTGGTGCTGCTTCTCGCCTTTTATCACCTAAAATCATTTATTGTTCTTATCGATCAAAAGAAGTCCATGAAAAGGCTTTTTTTTCTTCACGCCGTCAACAGGTTATTGTAAACCGACTAGCAAAATTACCAAAGAACTATTCTAAGGATAAGACACCTAATGAAAAGCCATATTTCTTATTTGTCGGTAGATTCAATCCTCAAAAAGGACCCGCCTTACTTCGTTTGATTTCCGAGGATATTTTGCAAATCTATTCCAATCATGAACTATTAATCGCAGGGGCAGGTTGGTCATTGGATTATTTCCCTCTCAACATACAGCCTCAAATCAAAATCTTAGGGCAACAAAAAGAGATTTATAAGTTTTACCAACATACTTCAGCCCTGCTGTTTACATCGATTTTTGGAGAGGGTTACCCTAATGTTCTAGTTGAGGCGATGGCAGTGGGGGCTCCTATAATTGCATTTGATTCTGGTGATGCAAAAAGAATCTTAGAAAGCTATCCTTTTGGAAAAGTTGTGGACAATCCTTCAACCTTTATCGAGCAGTTGAAAAAAATGATGGATCTATCTCCTTCCTTTCTTTCTCGACAAAAAATAGGTCAAGAGCAACAAAAAGCACTTGACTTTTCAATTACTCTTGAGGAATATGAAGATTTTCTCCAGATATAAGGACGAAATTTTATATTTATGATATGAATAAGTTAGTTCGCATCACTACAGTCACTATCTCTTTGGAAAAACTATTGGAAAACCAGCCAAGTTTTTTTAAAAAACACTTTGCGGTTACTTTAATTTCGGCTCAAAAAGATCATTTACAACAACTGGCAGAAGAACAAGGAGTAGGCTTTTTTCCTCTTGAAATGACACGGAAAATTACGCCTTTTCATGACCTTCGTTGTTTATTTCAACTCATTCGTTTCTTACGTAAAGAGCAACCCCATTTTGTCCACAGCCATACACCAAAAGCAGGAATCATCGGGATGCTAGCGGCATATATTACTCGTGTGCCCATTCGCATGCACACAGTTGCAGGACTACCACTTATGGAGGCAAAAGGATTGAAAAGACAAATTTTACTTGCTGTAGAAAGACTAACTTATCGCTGTGCAACTCATGTATATCCAAATGCAAAAGGTTTAATGGAGTTCATAAAAGAGAAAAAGCTAGCAGGTAATACGCCACTAAAATGTATTGGAAAGGGATCTTCAAACGGTATTGATATCACCTATTTCAATCCTGATGTTATTCTGCCAAAGGACCTAGATCAACACAGGAAAAAGTGGACCATTGCTCAAGATGATTTTGTCTTTCTTTTCATTGGTCGTCTTGTAGGAGACAAGGGAATTAATGAATTAGTAGAAGCCTTTGAATATTTATCGCATAAAATTCCTAAGATCAAGTTACTATTAGTGGGCAAACAAGAACCTGAACTTGATCCACTGAAAAAAGTTACAATAAATGCCATTGAGTCAAATCCAAAGATTATTTCAACGGGATATCAAAAAGATGTAAGGCCTTTTTTAAAAATGGCCCATGTTTTTGTGTTTCCAAGTTATCGCGAAGGTTTCCCCAATGTTGTATTACAGGCTGGTGCTATGGGTGTTCCTTGTATTGTTTCTGACATTAATGGTTGTAACGAAATCATAGAAGATCTAGTAAACGGGCTAGTTGTTCCCCCAAAACAAACACAACCCCTAATTAAAAAAATGCAATCCCTCTATGAAGAAGTCGATAAGCGGCAGCTATTCATTGAACGAACAAGAGCAATGATAGGCTCTAATTTTGAGAGAAAACAGTATTGGAAGTTACTTTTAGAAGAATATAAACGACTAGAAAAAGATGTATAGGGCAATCAAACAATTCCTGGATCAACTTTTTGCTTTGCTTCTTTTGCTTTGCTTGAGTCCACTATTTTTAGGAATTTTACTTTTATTAAGCGTTCAAAATAAAGGGAGGCCATTTTTTACGCAAGTTAGACCGGGAAAAAATGCACAATTATTTAAAATATATAAATTCAAAACCATGCGAGATAGCCGGGATGAAAACGGCGGTTTATTACCCGATTTTGAGCGGATCACTCCAATAGGAAAGATCATCCGTAAATTATCCCTGGATGAGTTACCCCAATTGATGAACGTATTAAATGGCGAAATGAGTTTTGTGGGACCACGTCCTTTATTGCCAGAATACTTATCTTTATATTCTAAGGTGCAAGATAAACGCCACGAAGTCAAACCTGGGATTACAGGCTGGGCTCAAGTCAATGGGCGCAATGCATTGAGTTGGAAAGAAAAGCTTGCGCTAGATGTGTATTATGTAGAACATCAAAGTTTTCTTTTGGACATAAGAATATTAATCAAAACAATAGGAAAAGTGTTATTACTACGAGATGTCAATGCTGGAAAAGCACTTACTATGGAACCGTTTAATGGAGAAAACTAATGTCATTTTTATCGGGACTGGTGGGCATGCCCGAGTTCTTGCTAGCGTTATTGAGGCTGAAGAAAAAAAACTGATTGCAGTTTTTGATCCAGACCCCACAAAACAAAGTCTAGACGGAATAAAGAACTTAGGCGAATATGATCGATCGCTTTTTCCAGCGGCAAAGCTTTTAATTGCTATCGGGGACAATGCAACCCGTAAACGAATAAGCAAACTAGTCGCTCATCCCATAGGGCAAGCGATCCATCCTTCTGCTCAAATTGATCACTTGACACGTATCGCAGCAGGTGTACAAATCATGCCAGGCACAGTTGTTAATCGTGGGACTACTATCGGGGAACACAGTATCATCAATTCAAACGCAACCGTTGAACACGATTGTCAACTAGGCGATTTTGTTCATGTTGCACCCGGGGCAACCCTTTGTGGCGGCGTTACAGTAGGAGAAGAAACATTAGTCGGTGCAAATGCAACCATCCTGCCCAATTGTAGTGTGGGAAAAAATGTAATTATAGGGGCGGGTTCAGTAGTGACAAAAGACCTCCCTGATAATTGTTCTGTAATAGGTGTTCCTGCTAAAATCATTTCGAATGGATAAACCCAAAATTTACCTCTCCTCCCCCCATATGGGCGAAGAAGAATTAATAAATGTTCAAGAAGCATTTGCCACTAATTGGATTTCTCCAGCAGGACCTTTTATTCAACAATTTGAAGCAGATTTAGCACACTATTGTGGAACCAAAGGGGCTGCTGTAGTACAATCTGGAACAGCTGCGATTCATTTGGCCTTGCGCCTATTAGGGATTCAACAAGACGATCTGGTGCTATGCCAGTCGTTTACCTTTATCGGCTCTTCAAATCCCATCTTGTATGAAAAAGCAATTCCAGTTTTTATTGGATCAGAGCATACTACCTGGAACATGTGCCCAGTTGCTTTAGAAGAGGCCATACTCGATTTAAAAAGCAAAGGCAAAATGCCAAAGGCCATTATTGTTGTTCACCTCTATGGTATGCCAGCAAAAATGAAAGAAATTATGGGCATTGCACAACAATACAACATCCCAGTGATTGAAGATGCGGCTGAGGCCTTAGGCGCTACCATCGACGGAAAAGCCTGTGGTTCTTTTGGTGATTTCGGTATTTTAAGTTTTAACGGGAACAAAATCATTACCACCTCTGGCGGTGGGGCTTTGTTGTCAAATGATACTGCCGCCTTACAAAAAGCACGTTTTCTAGCTACTCAAGCAAAAGATAATGCACCGCATTATGAGCACAGCGAGATGGGCTACAATTACCGTATGTCTAATATCGCTGCAGCCATAGGGGTGGGACAATTAAAGGTTTTAAATGAACGAGTGGCAGCTAGAAGAGCAAATCACTTATTTTATCATCAACTTCTTACTCATGTAGAGGGCATTTCTTTCTTAGAAGAACCCGCTACCTATTACAGTAACCGCTGGTTAAGTTGTATTCTTATTGATCCAATACTCACCGGTGTACATAGGGAAGAGGTGCGGCTAGCCTTTGAAAAAGAAAACATTGAAAGTCGTCCCCTTTGGAAACCCATGCATCTTCAAGAACTATTCTCTCATCAAAAGTATTATGGAAACGGTCTAGCCGACGAACTTTTTCAAAATGGGTTGTGCCTGCCATCAGGAAGTAATTTAACCCAGGAAGAAAAAGAACGAATTACAAGTCGATTGAAAGTAGTATTTTCGCTCTAATATGTTTGAACGAATTTTTAAATATCATTATTCGAATAAATTCGCTTATGCGCTAGATGCGCTATGTATCTGGCTAGCACTAGAAGCCTTGCTTTTTCTCAATGGGTCGGTTTTGATTATTCGTTCACAATTAGATAAACCGGTTTTTATTGGACTGGCTTTAGCGTGTATCACACTATTTAGAGGCTATAAAATGCTTTTGCGCTTTACGACCTTTATTGACATTGGTAAAATCACCTCGGGTCTATTGCTTACAGTGACACTTTATGCACTCTACATTAAAGCAGATACAAGAGGGCACTACAACTACTTGCTATTACTGTTTTACTTTAGTCTCTCCTTGCTTTCACTTTATCGCCTGGTAATCAAATTACTATATGCACGTGTGACCAAGGAAGAAACGCGGCTAAACACCCTCCTTTTTGGGGCCGGGGCAAATGGTCTTCGCACAAAAAGAGCGTTAGACGACAGTAATGCAGTTAATGTTTTAGCCTTTATCGATGACGATCCGGGAACTGTGGGAAGAAGTATCGAAGGACTTGCTGTGATGCGTCTAGATCAAAAACTAGCACAATTTATCGAGAACAAAAACATCCAGCAGGTTATCATCACTTCAGAAAAGGTGAGCCAAAAAAAGAAAAATGAACTCTTTCAATTCTTTAAAAACCGTGGTGTAAAAATCTTCACCGTCCCTGCCATTGATAAATTAGCAAGTAATAAAGGGATTGTGAGTAATTTACAACCCATTAAAATTGAAGATTTACTAAAAAGGGATCAAATTAATATTGACCTCGAAAAAAACAAAGCCCAGTATCAAGGAAAAACCATCCTAGTCACAGGGGCTGCAGGTTCCATAGGGAGTGAAATTGTACGACAATTATTGCCCTTTGAACCAGAGCAAATCATCCTTTATGATCAGGCAGAAACGCCTTTATTCAACTTAAAAAATGAAATGGCTTTAAAAAAGCCAAAGGTTAAGCTGCACTACTATCTTCAAAGCATTACAGAGAAAACCGCATTAGAACAATGCTTTGCTACTTTTTCCATTGATGTCGTTTTTCATGCGGCCGCCTACAAGCACGTTTTTATGACAGAAGCTATCCCAAAAGCGGCGATCATCAACAATATTCTAGGAACAAAACATGTGGTTGATGTTGCCTTAGCAAATAAGGTCACTCATTTAGTCATGGTTTCAACCGATAAGGCGGTGAACCCCTCCAATGTAATGGGGGCCTCTAAACGTATTGCAGAAATGTATGTCGCTCAAGCGGCCGAAAATACCACGACTCAAATCATCACCACTCGTTTTGGAAATGTACTGGGATCTAACGGTTCTGTTGTCCCAATTTTTAAAGAACAAATTGCAAAAGGGGGGCCGGTTACTGTGACGCATCCCGAGATTACCCGTTATTTTATGACCATAACCGAAGCCTGTCAACTCGTACTTGAGGCTGGAGCTACAGGAGAAGGAGGGGAGATTTATGTCTTTGACATGGGAGAGCCCGTTAAAATAGTGGATTTAGCCACCAGTATGATCCGTCTATCTGGATTAATTGAAGGGCAAGACATTAAATTAGAATATAGCGGATTGCGCCCGGGAGAAAAACTCTATGAAGAACTCCTCACCGATAAAGAAAGCTTGAAACCATCCCACAATCCTTTAATCTATATTGCCGAAAAAGAAGCTTTTTCTAAAGAACAACAAGAAAACATTCTCGACCTGATCAAAGCGGCTAATCTAGGGAAAGACGCTACTGCTTTAGTAAAAAAGATGAAAACCATTGTGCCAGAATTCAAGTCCATGAATTCCTCTTATACCTCATTAGATCAATAGCCTAAATTATTGGTTTCCTGGCACCACCCTCAGATTTTTAATGCATACACTAAAAGGATAGCGCTGTCTGCCTGCGCTATTTAACACAGAGGGGTGTTTGTCAAACGATAAACGAAAACTAGGAATAATAGGTAAAGGAACGATCACCTGGCGAAACTCAGTAACATCATAGGAACCGTCGGACCATAGCACTCCGGGTTCAATCGTTACGCTTCCACTTCCTGAAACAATAGGCGTATAGCCCAAGGAAATTTTTACATTTTCATCAGGATTATTCGGCAGGACTAAAAATTCCATTTTGTACTCAAAAACAAGATTTTTAGGAGTAGTACCAAAATTTGTAAATTCCTTAGAAATTCTGGAAATTTCGTCTTCTCCAGCTCCATTGGCAATATAATATCCCACCATGGCATTTTCACAAGCAGAAAAAGTTACCGTAGAATTTGCCGATGGACCAAACCAGCCATCCTGAGGATTATCCCACCCCCAAGGAATACTGTCATTTTTCATTTTTAGGTCATCTTGATATTCAAAGGTCACATAGTCTTTTTTGGACACAATATCAAAACTCGTCGCATTTGCCACAGCATGTTTCATGTCATACCGCCCAAAAATACTGTCATATTCAACCAATACAGCAATCTGTGCACTAGTGGTTGGATCGTTGATGTTTCCTTCAACAGTTGTCGTACCACTGGCAATAGTGGTTGAGCCCACACTGGTTGTTCCTCCTTCAAAAACCCATTTAAACACATCAAAGTTTTTTGAAGTGGTTACATAAGACACACGAAAAACGGTATCGCTAGGGATCATGCTATTTGTTACCGTAAAGCTGTGTTGGGAAGATAAAAAAGACGCTTCGACATCTCCAGTACGACCATTAGGGTCATTAGTGGGTTGAATTAGTGCGTTTTCATCAACTTCTAAAAGGGATTGAGGTACAAATTCTGGCGTGCATGAACACAGCACAATTAAAAACCCAAACAATATTAGTAAACCCCTCATAGAAATAAAATAGTGTTCAAAGATAAAGAAATAGCACATCATTTTTGTGCTTAACTTATAATCCTTTGTTCTATTAACGTTGGCTAGAATAATATAGTGTACGAATCCTTGTTAAATTTCCCTTGTATAATCTTAAAAATTAAGTACATTTGCAGTCCAAAATTCAATAAAAATGTATGCAATCGTAGAGATAGCAGGGCAGCAATTTAAAGTTGCGAAAGACCAAAAGGTGTTTGTACATCGTTTAGCACAAGAAGAAGGAAGCAAAGTTGCTTTCGATCAAGTGCTTTTATTAGACGATGGAAAAGCAGTCACTGTAGGCGCCCCGGCTATAACTGGAGCTTCGGTAGAAGCAAAGGTAGTTAAGCACTTAAAAGGCGATAAAGTGATCGTCTTTAAAAAGAAAAGAAGAAAAGGGTACCGTGTTAAAAACGGTCACCGTCAAGCCTTAACAGAACTTCTTATTGAAGGTATTTCTGCTAAAGGAGGTGCAAAGAAAGCCGCTCCAAAAGCAAAAGCTGAAAATAAAGAAGCAGCTGCTCCAAAAAAAGCAGCTCCAAAGAAAGCTGCACCTAAAGCGCAAAAAGATTTAAGCGGAAAAACGGTAGCTGAATTAAAAGACCTTGCTAAAGCAAAAGGAATTACAGGAATTTCTTCTATGAAGAAAGCCGATTTAATTGCCGCTTTACAAGCATAACAACTTAAAACGATACAACCATGGCACACAAAAAAGGAGTAGGTAGTTCGAAGAACGGTAGAGAATCAGAATCGAAACGATTAGGCGTTAAAATTTTTGGTGGACAAGCAGCACGTGCTGGAAACATCATCGTACGTCAACGTGGTACTGCTCACAATCCAGGTGAAAATGTGTATTTAGGAAAAGATCACACCCTACACGCTAAAGTGGATGGTGTAGTTCAATTTTCAAAAAAGAAGAACAATAAATCATATGTTTCTATTGTTCCTTTTGAAGCTTAAACAAACACAATAAAGATCAAACCCGCTCATTGAGCGGGTTTTTTTATGCCCTAATTTTCCAATGCGCCATAAACGGCTCTATTTAGTGCTATGATATATTCTTTTGTATTGGGGATTTTTTGAGTCATGATCAACGCGATAATTCGCTCGCTAGGATCAATAAAAAAGTGGGTTTTAAAAAAACCACCCCAGTAGATTTGCCCTGTATTGGCTGGACTTGGATCATTATCCGTATTGTAGAGAACCCCAAAGCCTAAGCCAAAACCTCGTCCAGGTCCTATAAGTTCTCCTACCTGATTTTTCGTCATTTGTACGATCGATCCAGGAGATAAAATTCGTTTCCCGTTGAATGTTCCTTTATTTAAAATCATTTGACAAAATTTCAAATAATCTGTGGTTGAAGAAAAAAGGCCATAGGTTCCTCCATAAACGGTATTGCTTGACGTGCGTGCTTGAACTGGACTAGGAATAAGTTCACCATCTTCATTCTTTAAATGCACCGCCATGACGCGTTTTGTGTTTTCACTAGTTACATTGTAGCCAGTATCGTTCATTTCAAGTGGCGTGAAAATATGCTCTTGTAAATATTGATCAATGGGCTGCTGGGTGATTTTTTGTAAAATGAGTGCCAAAACATCTGGAGCTGCACTGTAGTACCATTGTTCTCCAGGCTGACCAATGAGAGGAACCGATAATAATTTTGCAACGGGTTCTTCTAGTTTTTTATAAATGGCAGGATCAAATAAGTCATTGTACATTAATTTAAAAAGCTGCCGATCAAAAAGATGATCCTCAAGTCCGTGGGATAGTCCAGCTGTATGGGTGAGTAGCTGTCTTATCGTGATGGCTTGTTTTAGTTCTACTGTGGCTCCCTCAATCCCTGTTTCAATCGTTTTAATTACCCTTAAATTTTTTAATTCTGGGATGAAATCCTGTGCGAGATCATCAAGTGATAAAAGCCCTTTTTCTATCAATTGCATGATGGCTACGCTCATGATGGGTTTTGTCATGGATTGGATAAAATAGAGGCTGTTTTTTTCTAAAGGAGCTTGCGTTTTCACATTAGTATATCCCAATGCTTTATGCCAGCGTAGTTCTTGATCTTGATAAATCAATACTTCAACGCCAGCAATTTGTTTCGCCTCAATCTCAGCTTTTAGGTAGTTTTCAAAATCAACTAATTTGGACGGGTTGAGGTTCCTTTGGGCCCATAAGGGCCCTGCAAAAGTTAAGGTAATGACCCATATAAGGGAGTGAAATCTTAGCATAGCACTATTTTGCTACAAGATAGCAAATAAAAAGGCCGAGCAATTGCTCGGCCTTTTTATCCATGTTAATGAGAGATTAATAGCGATAGTATTCAGGTTTAAACGGCCCTTCAACGGTTACCCCGATATAATCTGCTTGCTCTTTTGATAATTCTTCGAGTTCAACTCCTAAATGTTTTAAGTGTAAGGCAGCGACTTTTTCATCGAGATGTTTTGGCAACATGTACACCTTGTTCTCATACTTCTCTGGAGTATTCCATAACTCAATTTGAGCAAGGGTTTGATTAGTAAATGAGTTACTCATCACAAAACTGGGGTGTCCAGTAGCACAACCCAAGTTGACAAGTCGCCCTTCGGCTAGAACGATTAATTCTTTTTCGTTTTCTAGTGTGTAACGATCCACTTGTGGTTTGATTTCCACCTTAGTGTTGCCATAGTTTCCATTTAACCATGCCATATCAATCTCGTTATCAAAGTGTCCAATGTTACAAACAATGGCCTTGTCTTTCATTTGTAAAAAGTCTTCCCCTGTAAGGATATTCTTATTCCCCGTTGCAGTGATAACAATGTCCATATTATCTACAACAGAATTGATTTTTTTGACTTCATATCCGTCCATGGCAGCTTGTAAGGCACAGATGGGATCAATTTCACTTACCGTTACTATTGCACCTGCTCCTTTGAAAGAAGCTGCTGTACCTTTTCCTACGTCACCATAACCTGCTACTAGAACGCGTTTTCCTGCAAGCATGACATCGGTAGCACGACGCACAGCATCAACAGCGCTTTCTTTACAGCCGTATTTATTGTCAAATTTAGATTTGGTGACAGAGTCGTTGACGTTGATCGCAGGCATTGGTAAAGTACCATTGTTCATGCGCTCGTATAGACGATGCACTCCTGTGGTGGTCTCCTCAGATAAACCGTTGATTCCTTCAACAAGTTCTGGGTATTGATCTAGCACCATATTGGTTAAATCTCCTCCATCATCAAGGATCATGTTGAGGGGTTGACGATCTTCACCAAAGAAAAGGGTTTGTTCAATACACCAGTCAAATTCTTCTTCGTTCATGCCTTTCCATGCATACACGGGGATCCCAGCAGCTGCAATGGCTGCAGCAGCGTGATCTTGTGTAGAAAAGATATTACAGGAACTCCAGGTTACCTCTGCTCCTAGTGCAACAAGGGTTTCAATAAGAACAGCTGTTTGAATGGTCATATGTAAACATCCTGCAATACGAGCGCCCGCTAGGGGTTGCTCTTCGGCATATTCTTCACGCAAGGACATTAAGCCAGGCATTTCTGCTTCGGCTAATTCGATTTCTTTTCGGCCCCAGTCGGCTAGACTAATGTCTTTCACTTTGTACGGGAGAAGGTTTGTTTTCTCTTTCATAATGGGTTTGTTAACTTTACGGGGCAAAAGTATAACCTTTCTCAAGAAATTCCTATGCCACAGATAAATCATTTCACTTCTTTAAGTAACTGTAAAATAGTGGTATGGAAAATACTTGAGTCGGAAGCGGAGATGAGAAAAGAACTGGCATTAACCCCAGTTCAGCATCAAGCTTTAGTAGCACGAAAAACCCCCGAAGGGCGATTGGGCTTTTTAGGTGTGCGGGCTGCTTTTGTTCGTTTAGGCAAAAATCTTTCGAATTTATCAATGGCCGAAAATGGCGCCCCTCAACTTCCCGAAGGCTTCTGTTCTTTTTCGCATTCTGCGACTTTTGCGACAGCAGTTTTTTCCACCCATAGGGTAGGAGTAGATGTGGAGGGCTATCGCCCAAAGATTACCCGCATTGCTCAAAAGTTCGTCCACGAAAAAGAGACTTTTTTAAACCAGCTTCCAGCAGTAGAAGGATTAACGCGTCTATGGACAGCAAAAGAAGCAATTTATAAAGCCTTGAACACAGCAGGCGTATCATTAGCCGAACAAATTGAGGTAGCTCCTTTTTCATTGGAGGACACCCAGGGAAGCGCTCAAGTCTATTTAGGACAAAATCGCTGCAGGGTTCAATTGCAATTCAGTACTTTTGAACAGCATGAATTAACCATTGCCCATACGCTTTGTTATGAAAGTATCCATTGAGATTACCCTTGCTCCTTTACAAAAGGATTATGAACAGCACATCAAAGAATTTATAAGGGAATTACGCGCCTCTTCTTTTGAGGTCCATGAAAATTCGTTAAGCACACAAATTTACGGAGATTATGAACCCTTGATGCTCTTTTTAACCCAAGCAATTGCTCGTTGTTTTGACGCGCTTACAGCAGGAATGATTCATTTAAAAATTGTTAAAAGTGATCGCAGCAACTATCGACCCTTTGTTTGATTTTTTCTTTGGGCAATATTCTGCCTATTTGCCTCAAGACATTGTGCTCGAACTTGTGGGTGTTATGCTAGGACTTGCGAGTGTATGGTATGCAAAACAAAATAAAGTAGCGGTTTATCCTACTGGAATGATTTCAACGGCCATTTTTGTTTACCTCTTGTGGAAATGGTTCCTATTAGGGGATATGTTGATCAATGCCTACTATTTTGCCATGAGTGTTTATGGCTGGTATTTTTGGACACAAAAAAAGGGAGAAGAAATTTTACACCCCATTGCCAAAGTTAGTGAGAAAGAAAGAAGGCTGGGCGGAGTGCTTTTTTTGAGCAGCTTGATTGGAGTGTATTTCTTGTATGAATATTTTGATAAGTGGACCAGTTGGACGGCCTATGTGGATACGTTTACTACAGCCATCTTTTTTGTGGGGATGTGGTTAATGGCACGCCGTAAAATAGAAAACTGGCTTTTTTGGATCCTAGGAGACATCATCTCTATTCCACTTTATTTTTATAAAGGATTTACCATAACGAGCATTCAATATATTATTTTCACCATCATCGCCGTTTATGGCTACCGCGCATGGAAAAAGGAACTCAAACTAAGTCCCACTGCCTAAGGGTGGTATTGTATGGACCAGAAAGTACTGGGAAAACGACGTTGGCCAAGGCCTTGTCGGACTACTATGACACCCCCTGGGTGGAAGAATTTGCACGGCCTTATCTGCAGGAAAAATGGGACAAAGAAAAAGCCGTGTGTACCCTCGACGACTTACCCATAATTGCCAAAGGACAGTTAGCAGCAGAGAATGCAGCGATGGAACAAGCAAAGCAACTCATTATTTGCGACACCAATATTCTTGTGACTAAGGTATGGTCTGAAACCCATTTTGAAGGCTATTGCGCACCTGAACTCAATGCTATTCTCGAGCAAACGCATTATGATTTGTACTTATTAACCGCTACCGATGTTCCCTGGGAAAAAGATGATTTGCGTGATCGACCTAATAATCGAGAGGAGATGTTTGCCTATTTCAAAATGCAGTTAGATGAATTCGATTTCCCCTATTTAATCCTCACGGGGGACCCTCAACAGCGTTTGTCAAAAGCAGTTCATGCGATTGATGAATTAGTAGCAAAAAAGAAAAATCGTTTGGGCGATATGGGGGAATAAAGTACTTTTGTGCATGCTCAAAGGGGTGCTCTAAATAAAGAGCTGAGATCATACCCTATGAACCTGGGCGGGTAATGCTGCCAAGGGAAGTAGATTTTATTTAATTTAATCGTAACCAGAATAGTTACCCCTTTTATTCGTCAATTTTTTTTCGAATGAAAACAACTGTTATTTTATGCCTCTGTGCCCTGGGAGTATCTTCTCTCAATGCGCAACAAGAGCAGGTTAAGGACACTATCAATGGGAATCTTATTTCTCTAGAAGAAGTAAGTGTTGCAGGACTTCGTGCCAATGATCAACAACCTGTTCCTTTTTCTGAAATCACAAAAAAGGATTTAAAAGCCCGAAATTTGGGACAAGACCTCCCGATTTTATTAAACTTTTTGCCCTCGGTGGTAACCACCTCTGATGCCGGGGCAGGAATTGGTTACACGGGAATTCGTGTTCGTGGAAGTGACGCTACTCGTGTAAACGTTACCATCAATGGAATTCCTTATAATGATGCCGAATCCCAAGGGACGTTTTGGGTGAATTTACCTGATTTTGCTTCTTCGGTAGAAAGCATTCAACTGCAAAGGGGAGTAGGAACTTCTACCAATGGATCAAGTGCTTTTGGCGCAAGCCTTAATATCTTGACCGATGCTGCTGCTCCTGCTGCTTATGCCGAAATTACTAATGCTTTGGGGAGTTTTGGCACCCAGCGCAATACCTTGAAATTTTCTACGGGATTGTTAAACGATCGTGTTGAATTTTCGGGGCGATTAGCTAAAATTTCCTCGGAGGGGTATGTGGACCGAGCTTCTTCGGATTTAAAATCCTATTTTCTTCAAGGCTTGTATAAAGACGAAAACACCCTTATCAAAGCCTTGACCTTTGGGGGACACGAGGTGACGTATCAATCGTGGTTCGGGGTAGATCCCTTTACTTTAACAAATAATCGAACCTATAATTCTGCTGGGGAAATCTACAATGAGAATGGCGATCTTACAGGCTATTATGAGAACCAAGTAGATAACTACAAACAGGATCATTTTCAACTGCACTGGAATCAAAATTACAGCACTAATTGGGTGACCTCATTAGGCTTGAATTATACCCATGGTCGTGGATATTATGAAGAATACAATAATGGAGGTTCTTTGGTGAATCTTCGCCTTGATGAAGTCAATTTAGGTGGAGTAGTTCAAGCAACGACAGATAACATTAGCCGCAAATGGTTAGACAATGATTTTTATGTGGTCACAGCAAATGCTCATTATACCACTATCTCAACCGATTTTGTATTGGGGGGACTCTACAGCAATTATGACGGGGATCATTTTGGGAAATTGATTTGGGCAAGATTTGCAAGTAATGCACAACCCAATCATGAGTTTTATCGCAACAAAGGAGAGAAAAAAGAAGTGTCATTTTTTGGGAAGTTGACCCAGCAACTCAACACTAAAATCTCGGCCTATGTTGACCTGCAATATCGTTCAATCAATTACACAGCTAATGGGAGTTTAAATGAATTAGGCACCATTACAATTGAGGATGAATTCAACTTTTTTAACCCAAAGCTAGGGCTCACCTATACCGCAAATGAGCGCACTCAATGGTATTTGTCTTATGCAAAAGCCCAGCGTGAACCCAATCGTACCGATTATGAAAACGGCAACCCTCGACCAGAAGTTTTAAATGATTTCGAGGCGGGTCTCCGCCAAAAAGGACCCCGGGCACAATGGAATGCCAATCTTTACTATATGCGTTACAAAGATCAATTGGTTTTGACAGGAGATATTGATGATGTGGGAGCACCCATTCGAGAAAATGTGGGGGATAGCTATCGTTTAGGCCTTGAAGTGGAAGGGAAAATAGCCCTAAGCGATCAATGGTTATGGCAACCCAATCTCACCCTGAGTCAAAATAAAAACATCGATTTCACCTTTCAACGCGATGGCCAACTAACCAACTTAGGGAACACGAACATCTCATTTTCTCCTAATGTAGTAGCAGGAAGCAACCTCGTTTTTGTTCCTTCAACATCTTTTCAAATTGGGCTGTTATCAAAATATGTAGGGGAGCAATACATGGGAAATATCGACGCTGATTTATCCAAACTTTCGGCCTATTTCATCAACGATTTATCCGTTCAATACAGCCTGGGCGCTACGAGCTGGGCAAAAAGTATTGATTTCTCCCTTTTGGTAAATAACCTTTTTAATGATCAATTTGAATCCAATGGTTATTTCTATTTCTATGATGACACTTGGTCAAATCCTAATCAAGTTACGACCATAGAAGGGGTGGGGTATTACCCTCAGGCAGGGACGAATTTCCTGTTGGGCGCAACGATACAATTATAATTCTACTACCCGTCTGGGAAACTGGGCGGGTTTAATTTGATACCTCCAAGGTATTTCCTCTCAAGATGGCTTGATACATGACCAGGGAGTAAGGGGTAGTTAACGTTTCTTCTGGGTTGAGTAATTGTCCAGTAGCCAGGCTGTACTGATAATCCTCACAAGAACATTGTGCGAGAACCCCCACAAGCTGGGTTTGCGAGCAATCGTTGGGCAAATGATTTGGACAGCTAGCTTCCCAGGCTAAATAGCTGTTGCCATTAAGATTAAATACAATGATGCCCTTATGGCCATAATTAGGCAATAAAATAGCTCCTCCTGTAAAGCGCAGGTTGTCGTATTGAGGCAATGATAAATTAATGGGGATAGAAAAGCGCAGTTCAGGTAAATAAGGATTGCGTTCTAGCGACTCACTAGTGCACCCCCCTATCAAAAGAATAACTAGGGCTAGATAGAACGTGTTTTTAAAGGCAATCAACCAATTCAGTATCATTTTTATATCTTTGTAAGACACCCTTCTTTAAAATGAAGGGTTTTTTATATTATTAAAACGAAAAGATCATGAGTAAAGTATCTTATTACACCGAAGAAGGCTTAAAAAAGTTACGCGAAGAGCTCAATCAGCTCAAAGACGTAGAACGCCCTAAAGCATCACAAGCCATTGCCGAAGCAAGAGACAAAGGTGATTTAAGTGAAAATGCTGAGTATGATGCAGCCAAAGAAGCCCAAGGCTTACTTGAACTTCGCATCGCTAAATTAGAAGAGACCTTGTCTAATGCTCGCTTGATCAATGAAGCCGATCTAGACACCTCAAAGGTGCTCGTCCTTTCTACCGTTGAGGTAAAAAATAAAGCCAATGGGATGCAAATGACCTATACCTTAGTAGCACAAAGTGAAGCCGATCTTGCTTCAGGAAAAATCTCTGTAGATTCTCCCATCGGGAAAGGGCTATTAGGAAAAGAAGTTGGCGATTCAGCGGCCATTCAGGTGCCTAATGGCACCATTGAACTAGAAATTCTCTCCATTACTAGAGCCTAATGAGTATTTTTTCTAAAATAATTGCTGGGGAACTTCCCGCCTACAAAGTTGCCGAGGATGAACACCACCTCGCCTTTTTAGACATTAACCCCAATGCAAAGGGACACACCTTGTGTATCCCAAAAAAAGAAACCGATCAACTGTTTGATTTAACTCAAGAAGAATACCTTGCTTTAATGGCGTTTTCGCGTAAAGTGGCCATAGGCCTAAAAAACGCGGTCCCATGTAAGCGCATAGGGATGAGTGTCATCGGGCTTGAAGTTCCCCATGTTCACGTTCATCTAATTCCGTTGCAATCCATGGCAGATGCCACCTTTGGTAAAAAAGAAACTTTTTCTGCAGCAGAGATGCAGGCTTTGTCAGAAACCATTGCAAAAGCAATTTAAGGTCACGCCTTTGGCAAAATAATTTCAAAGGTAGTCCCCTTTCCCAGCTTTGTTTCCTTTACTTGGACATAGCCTTGATGGTAGTCGTGAACAATCCGTTTGACTAGTGAAAGACCTAGGCCCCATCCACGGCCTTTTGTGGTAAAACCTGGGCGAAAGATTTTTTTAAGTGCTTTAGGGGAAATGCCGCTTCCACGATCGGTAACATAGATGCGTACTTCCTTTTTTTTATCTAGAATTTGTACGCCTAATGGTCCAATTCCTTTCATGGCATCCAGCCCATTTTTAATTAAATTCTCAAGCGTCCAGCTCAACAAGGCAGGATTTAAAGGCAGGGTAATCGCATGATTAGGAAAGTCTAATTGCCATTCGATTTGACTACCGGTCCTTTTCTTTAAATAATCAATGGTTTCTTGACTTATTGCAACAATATCGGTAGGAGTTAATTCGGGAAGAGAACCCACTTTTGAGAATCGTTCGGTAATGATTTCTAAACGTTCAATGTCTTTTTGCATTTCTTCTAAAGAAGCTGGCGCAATGTGCTGTTCCTTTAATAAGGTAATCCATCCCATCAAAGAACTTAAGGGCGTGCCAATTTGATGCGCCGTTTCTTTTGCCATTCCAGCCCATAAGCGATTTTGTTCAGAGGCTTTACTCGTTTGAAAGAAAAAGTACAATAACCCGCCAAAAAGTAAGAGGATTAAGAGCAACGCTAAAGGGTAGTATTGCAGCTTAACCAATAAGGGCGAGTCGCCATAATACAAAGTTTGATTGATCAAATCCTTATAGACGATAGGCAAGGGGGCATTTTGTTTTTTTAAGGTTTCCAGTTCCTGGTACAATGCTAGAGAGTCTGGATCTGATGTTGCTTCCCAGGCAATGTTTTTATAATCGACGATATGTCCTTTTTCATCCACTTGAATCATAGGGGTCACACCAATTTTTTGGAGTACATCAAAGGCAAGATTACCATAACTTCGACTCAAGTCTGAACTCTCCGCAAGTTCTTGTTGGGCAGTAGCCCATAACTCCATTTTGATTCGTTCTTCTTGTTTGACAATTTGAAAGAGCACATTGGTATTCCATAAAATCAAGACGACTATGGCAAATGTACCATAGAGCCCCCAGCTTTTCCACAAACGTTTAAATGATTCAAACACCACGAAGTTCTTAACGCTCTAAATTACCGAATTATTATCGAAACCTTTTCCAGTGAAGGTAAAGAGCTATTTTTTTTCGTTTAGTAGAGGGAAATAGTTGCGGTGGAATACGTATTTTTACACTCTAAATTTAAGTATAAAGATGGAAGTATCAGGTAAAATAAAGTGGTTAGACGAGACAAAAACCTATGGCAATAATGGTTTTCGCAAGCGCGAAGTAGTCGTCACAACAGAAGAACAATATCCCCAGCATATTTTAGTTGAGTTTGTGCAAGATAAATGTGACCTACTCAATAATTTTCAATTGGGACAAAATGTAAAAATTGGCATTAACCTTCGTGGTCGTGAGTGGGTCAACCCTCAAGGCGAAACGAAATATTTTAATTCGGTTCAAGGATGGCGTATTGAAGCTATGGGCGCTCCTGCAGCATCCCCTCAAGACATGCCCCCTATGCCACCAGCATCGGCTTTTGAAGCAGCGCCAGAGAAAGATAACGAAGTTGAAGACGACCTGCCTTTCTAGCCTGGGGTCTTTGCAGTGTACACCCGTTTTGATGAAAAGTTCGTTCTATGGTTTTTAGAACCAAAGAAAGAAAAGCTAAATTCTTAATTCATAATTATTTCAGTTGTCAATCAAAAATTATTGTAGTACATTTGCAGCCCTTAAGCAAGGGAACAAGAAATAGATAAAACAATTTATTGTGGATACATTAAGTTATAAAACAATTTCGGCCAATGCCAACACCGTTGATAAACAATGGGTTGTCGTAGACGTAGCCGGAATGCCTTTAGGAAGAATGGCCTCAGAAGTGGCCAAACTAATTCGCGGAAAGCACAAACCTAATTACACCCCTCACGTTGATTGTGGAGACAATGTGATCGTAATCAATGCAGAAAAAATCCAATTGAGCGGGGAGAAGTGGAAGCAAAAAATCTATTTGCGTCACACCGGTTATCCAGGAGGACAGCGCGCATTAAGTGCTGAGCAATTGTATGCAAAAAGTCCTTCACGTTTAGTGGAAAATGCTGTACGCGGGATGTTACCTAAAAACAAATTAGGCGCTGCCTTGTTTAGAAATCTAAAAGTATTCAATGGTGCAGAGCACACTCACGCAGGGTTAAATCCTACCACCATTCAATTAAATAAATTCAACTAATGGACGTAATTCACACTATAGGACGTCGTAAGACCTCTGTTGCACGCATCTTTGTTTCTGAAGGAAAAGGAGCGATTACTGTCAACAAAAAAGACTACACTGATTATTTTCCAACATCAACCTTACAATATAAAATCCAACAACCTTTTGCCCTAACAGGGACTGAAGGAAACTACGATTTAAAAGTAACTGTTGTAGGTGGTGGAACTAATGGACAAGCCGAAGCAGTTCGCTTAGCCATTTCCCGCGCTTTATGCCAAATCAATGAAGAGCACCGTGCAGCCCTTAAACCTGAAGGTCTCTTAACACGTGATCCTAGAATGGTAGAACGCAAGAAATTCGGTCAAAAGAAAGCCCGTAAGAAATTCCAGTTCTCTAAACGTTAATTTTTTTCACGCCTTTTTACCAAAAAAGGCGTTGTTCATATATTTTTTAACCCGTTGCCCACTCAGTACGCTGAGGCTTAGTTTAGCATCTAAATAAGTAAGGCCATTCAAATGCCACTTCCTTATTGCTAACTACGGAACGTAAACTAACCAAAAATGGCAAATACAAACGTTAAAGACCTGCTTGACGCAGGCGTACACTTTGGTCACTTGACCAGAAAATGGAATCCTAACATGGCGCCCTACATCTACATGGAGCGTAATGGAATCCACATCATTAACCTTTACAAAACTGCAGCAAAAGTTGACGAAGCAGCAGAAGCAATGAAGAAAATCGCAGCTTCTGGACGTAAAATCCTTTTTGTTGCTACAAAAAAACAAGCCAAAGACATCGTTGCGGCAAAAGCATCTGAAGCTAAAATGCCCTATATCACCGAGCGTTGGCCTGGTGGAATGTTGACGAACTTTGTCACCATTCGTAAAGCAGTTAAGAAAATGGCTGCTATCGATCGCATGAAAAAAGACGGTACCTTTGAAACACTTTCAAAGAAAGAAAAACTCCAGGTAGATCGTCAACGTGCAAAACTCGAAAAAAACTTAGGCTCAATTACAGACATGACGCGTCTTCCAGGGGCAATCTTTGTTGTGGACATCAAGCGTGAGCACATTGCAATCAAAGAAGCACAAAAACTAAACATTCCCATCTTTGCTATGGTAGATACCAATTCAGATCCACGTGATGTTGATTTTGTTATCCCAGCAAATGACGATGCATCAAAATCCATTGAAAAGATTTTAGGAATTGTAACTGGAGCTGTAAGCGAGGGCTTAACTGCACGTCAATCTGAAAAAGATGCTGCGAACAAAGGCCAAGAAGAAGCGCCAAAAGCAACTGAAGCAGAAGCTGCCCCAGCAGCTGAAGTAGCTACAGAAGAAGCTGCTCCAGAAGCTCCAGCAACAGAGGATAAAGGCGAAGCCAAAGAAGCATAAGCAAGAACAAATCAAACATTACCTTAAATAGCTTTCACTAGGTCTTCCTCTTGAAAGCTTTTTTAAAACTACATACACTATGAAAATTACTGCATCAGAAGTTAATAAACTACGTCAAGCCACAGGGGCTGGAATGATGGATTGTAAAAAAGCCTTAGTCGAAGCCGAAGGAGACTTTGACAAAGCGGTAGAGAACCTGCGTAAGAAAGGTCAAAAAGTAGCAGCAAATCGCGCCGATCGCGACTCTGCTGAAGGGGCTGTTTTAGCTAAAGTTAACGCCGATAACACTGCAGGTGTAGTGGTATCTGTTAATTGTGAAACAGATTTCGTGGCAAAAAATGACAGTTACCTTGCCTTAGCCAATCAAATCCTTGATTTAGCGCTTGAAAGTACTACCATTGAAGAGCTTTTAGCTGCTGATTTTGGTGGAATGACTGTTGCCGAAAAATTAACCGAGCAAACAGGGGTTATCGGAGAAAAGATTGAAATCGGTGGTTTCAAGCGTTTAGAAGCGCCTTATGTTGGGCACTATATTCACGCTGGAAATAAAATTGCTACCATCGTTGCTTTATCAGCAAATGTAGATGGAGGCGCAGAAGCAGCGAAAAACGTTGCCATGCAAGCAGCTGCAATGAACCCAATTGCGTTAAATGAAGATGGTGTTGATGCTTCAATCATTGAAAAAGAAGTAGAAATTGCCAAAGACCAATTACGCCAAGAAGGGAAGCCAGAAGCAATGCTGGATAATATCGCTAAAGGAAAAATCAAGCGTTTCTTTAAAGATAATACCTTAGTTAATCAAGCCTTCATTAAAGATAGCAAGCAAACAGTAACACAATACGTACAATCTGTGAATGCAGATTTATCTGTTACTGCTTTTGCACGTTTAGCTTTAGTCTAGTAATCGAAAAAGAGTAAACGCTCTAATAAATTGAAAATCCGTGCATTGCACGGATTTTTTTATACCTAACACTTACAAAGGTTAAACAAAAAGTCTATCCAAATAAGTATATTTAAATATATTTCTATACATTAGCCACACTATATGTATTGAATGTGTTTAAAATAATTCTACTCCTTTTTGGGATTTTATCGAGTAGTATCTATGGCCAAATGGGTTTATATGGCCATTTGAATGTCAGTACTTCTTTAACGATTAACGATCAAGCGGTATATTTTTATGCTGGTAACGTTTTATCGCGTGATACATCAGCCCACCTTTATTTTTTAAATAATGCACAAGCGTTTAATGCTAGTGCTCAATCGTATAGTGAAGCGAGGGTAAGCATCGAGGGACAAGCTTCTTTTCAATTCCCATCGGGAGATCTTGGGAAGTATTTTCCCCTTAAAATTTCCGAAGGGAATGCTGCTCCATTGACACTACAATTTCATTCTGCTTCGCCACCTCCTGGTAGTTTTGAAACAGGAGTAACAGCAATTTCCCCCCACTTTTACTGGTCGGTCAATGGACAAAAAAAGGCGAAACTTCAATTAGTATGGACACCACAAGCCCAACTGGAACAATGGAACGATGCACTAGAGGAACTTCTTTTGCTGGGTTTTGATGGTGCAGAATGGATAAGTATTCCCATCAACTATTTACCCACGATCCCAAATTCTACTTTGGCTACATCTTTAAATCAAGGTGCGATCGCGACCATCGATTAAAATTGAAATTTGATGCTGCTACGCTAGCAGAATTAGTTACCCTGGCCTTGAGGAAAGGGTTGATCTAGTACCTAACTATCTTAATGCGCTTCCAGCCAGTTTTGCCCTATGCCTACATCGACTACTAAAGGAACGGTTAAAGGAAACGCCTGTTCCATTTCTTCTTTCACCATTTCACTGAGGCGTTCCACCTCATTTTTTGGAACATCAAACACCAATTCATCGTGGACTTGCAACAGCATTTTGCTGCTCCATTTTTCAGCTTCCATTCTTTTGTGAATATTGATCATGGCAATTTTAATGATATCTGCAGCGCTTCCTTGAATGGGGGCGTTGACTGCATTTCGTTCTGCAGCACCACGCACTACGGCATTTTGTGCATTAATATCTTTGAGGTAACGGCGGCGTCCCAGAACCGTTTCCACATAGCCGTTCTCACGGGCAAAATCAACCTGTTCGTTCATGTAGGCTTTTAGCTGGGGATAGGTGGCATAATAGGCTTCAATCAATTCTTTGGCTTCACTGCGGTTGAGGTTAGTTTGTTGACTAAGACCAAAGGCGGAAACCCCATAAACAATCCCAAAATTGACCGTTTTTGCATTAGAACGCTGTTCTCGACTTACTTCATTTAATGGCACGCCAAAGACTTTTGCCGCTGTGGTTGCGTGAATGTCTTCCCCTTTTTGAAACGCTTCTACCATGGCAGGGTCTTTACTTAAAGCGGCGATGATTCGCAATTCGATTTGCGAGTAATCGGCAGCGAGTAAAACGTGGTTTTCGTCCCTGGGGATAAAGGCTTTGCGCACCTGTTGTCCTCGTGCAGTACGAATGGGAATATTTTGTAGGTTGGGCTGGTTTGAACTCAATCGTCCTGTTGCGGCAACGGCTTGATTGTAAACGGTGTGAACCCGTCCCGTTTTGGGGTTGATTTCTTCGGGTAGGGCCTTGACATAAGTGTTTTGAAGTTTGTTCACCGATCGCCACTCGAGGATATCGGCTACGATGGGATGGTCTTTGGCCAAAAAACTCAAGACATCCTCGGCAGTAGAGTACTGCCCAGTTTTGGTTTTTTTTGGTTTGTCCACCAGCTTGAGTTTATCAAACAAAATGGGGCCTAATTGCTTTGGCGAAGCTAAATTAAATTCTTCCCCAGCTTGTTGAAATACTTGTTGTTCCAGGCGATTAATGTCTTGTGCCAGTTCTGTTTCGAATTCGTTTAAAAAAGCGGTATTTAGATTAATGCCTTCTTGTTCCATCGCGCTGAGAACTTCCACTAAGGGGAGTTCGACTTCTTGAAAAAGTTTTCCGTTTTCTGCTGCGGCTAATTCTTGGTCAAAATGATGTTTGAGTTGTAGGGTGATGTCGGCATCTTCAACCGCGTATTCGCATTGTTGCGCTATGGGAACATCACGCATTGAGCCTTGATTTTTCCCTTTTTTCCCAATGAGCTCTGTGATCGATTGTGGTTCATAGTTGAGGTAGGAACTGGCTAGGAGATCCATGCTATGCCGGCGATCGGGGTTGATGAGGTAGTGGGCAATTAAAGTGTCATAAAGCGGCCCCGCGACCTTGAGGGCATAATTGGATAATACTTTGAGGTCATATTTGAGGTTGTGTCCTATTTTTTCAATACTAGTGTTTTCAAAGAAAGGACGCAATTCGTCCACCACCCGTTGTGCTGCTTCGCTTTCTTCTGGAATAGTAACATAGTAACCAGTGCCTGCTTCCCAGCTAAAGGCAATTCCCACTAAGGCTGCTTGTAGGGCATTAAGGCTGGTCGTCTCGGTGTCAAAACAAACCGATTCTTGTTGGAGTAATTTTTCCAATAGTAATTTTCGCCCAAGGGGAGTTGAAACATGCTGGTAGTGATGGGGGCTGTTCGCTAGACTCTTTTTTGCCGAAGAAGTTTGTTCTGTAACAGTTCCTGCTCCAGCAGCAAAAAGGTCCATTTGTCCACTAGTATTAGAAGGGACTTGTTTTGTTTCATTCGTATTTGACGCTGGAGTAGCTGTTTCTTTGCCAAAGATTTTCTGCAAATTATCTTTCATTCTTCTAAACTCCAGGGTGTCAAAGATCTCTTGAACAGCGGGGAAGTCTGGTTCTGTTAAGGCATAAGCTTCGGCCTCAAAGGTGACAGGAACATCGAGTAAAATCTTTGCCAATTCTTTTGAGAGAAGCCCCAGTTCTTTATTTGCTTCAACCTTTTCTTTCATTTTACCTTTGAGCTGGTCGGTATTCGCGAGTAAGCCTTCCATACTCCCGTATTCTTTTAAGAATTTTTTGGCGGTTTTATCTCCTACTCCTGGTAGGCCGGGGATATTATCCACCGCATCCCCCATCATTCCTAAATAATCGATGACTTGTTCAGGGCGTTCAATCTCAAATTTTGCTTGTACTTCTGGAATCCCCCAGATTTCTATCCCATTTCCCATTCGAGCAGGGCGGTACATAAAGATATTTTCAGAAACCAGTTGAGCAAAGTCTTTATCTGGAGTAACCATAAAGGTTTGAAAGCCTTCTTTTTCGGCTTGTTTGGCTAATGTTCCAATGATGTCATCTGCTTCATAGCCCGCCATTTCAACCACGGGAATATGCATGCTTTTTAAAATCGCTTGTATGTAGGGTACTGCGATGGTAATGGCCTCTGGCGTTTCATCTCGATTTGCTTTGTAGGCTTCAAACATTTCGGTGCGGGCCACAGATCCACCTTTGTCAAAACAAACGGCTAAATGATCGGGTTTTTCTCGTTTTATGACATCCAATAAAGAATTCATAAAACCAAAAATAGCCGAGGTATCTACTCCTTGTGAATTGATGCGTGGGTTTTTGATAAAGGCATAGTAGCCGCGAAAAATCAAGGCAAAAGCATCGAGTAAAAAAAGGCGTTTGGGTTGTGACATAGACCGTGAATTTACCTCACAAGATAATCAATTCAAATAAGGAAAACAGGCCCCAAATTAGGAATTCAACTACTATTTTTTCCTGCCTTTGTTTATCCTACCTTTGTAGTATGCAAGAGCCGTTACTTAATCGTATTTCTCATCCGCGCGATTTGCGTTCATTCTCTTCTCAAGAACTACAGCAATTAGCGGGAGAACTTCGTTCAGAAATCATTCAAGTGGTTTCTTCCCACGAAGGCCATTTAGGGGCGAGCTTAGGAGTGGTAGAATTGACGGTGGCCTTGCATTATGTTTTTAACACTCCCGAGGATTTACTGGTTTGGGATGTAGGGCATCAAGCCTATGGACATAAAATGCTCACCGGTCGTCGAGAAGAGTTTTCTCAATTGAGAAAATGGGAAGGCCTTAGCGGTTTTCCAAAGCGGGAAGAGAGTGTTTTTGATCCCTTTGGCACGGGCCATTCCTCTACTTCGCTTTCAGCTATTTTAGGGATGGCACTAGCGCACCAACAAACAACAGAAAAACAGCACATAGCCGTAATTGGCGATGCTTCCATCGCAAGTGGAATGGCATTTGAAGCGCTCAATCACCTGGGCACAACCCAAGCGAATGTATTGATTGTCTTAAACGACAACGCCATGGGAATCGACCCTAGTGTGGGTGCCTTAAAGTATTTTTTTGAACACCTTTCTATTGAAAATCAAAGCAAAGAAAACCTCTTTACCCATTTAAATATCGCTTATACCGGTCCCATAGACGGTCACGATCTCCCTACTTTAATTCAAACGCTCACCGATTTAAAAAAAGTAAAAGGTCCCCGTTTACTTCATCTTCGAACAATAAAGGGAAAAGGATTAGCTACTGCCGAGGCCGATCAAGTTGGCTTTCATGCTCCAGGAAAATTTGATCCTTTAACGGGAAAATTGAATAAGAAAATTCAACAAGGAAAAACCAAGTATCAAAGTGTCGTGGGGAAAACCTTACAGGAACTCTTTCAAGACAACCCACGCTTAATGGCCTTGACACCGGCGATGCCCACAGGAAGTGGACTTAGTGAATTAATGATGCGTTTTCCCGATCGCTGCCTGGACGTTGGGATAGCAGAACAGCATGCAGTAACCCTAGCCGCTGGAATGGCCAGCCAGGGATTATTGCCCATTTGTATCATTTATTCCACCTTTTTGCAGCGCGCTTATGATCAAGTCATTCACGATGTTGCCCTGCAGAATTTACCCGTTCTTTTTTGTATCGATCGCGCTGGTCTTGTGGGGCACGATGGACCCACTCATCACGGCGTTTTTGATATTGCTTTTTTACGAACAGTCCCCAATTTAACCCTACTTGCTCCCAGCGATGAATTGCATTTACGACAACTCCTTTTTAGTCTTACTTCACAACCGCTAGCAGGTCCAGTTGCCTTGAGATATCCCAGAGGATACGGCAACTTGAACGAATGGGAAGTTCCCTTTGAATCAATCGATGTGCTCAAAGGAAGTTGCATTAAAGAAGGAGAAGAGCTAGCCCTTATTTCGGTAGGGACCATGAAGGCAGAAGTTTCGAAAGCCATCGAACAGTTGGGCCAACCATCTACTGTAGCACACTATGATTTAGGCCCCATAAAACCCCTAGATGAACGCTTACTGGAGGATATTTTCTCTCGATTTAAGCAGCTGCTTGTTGTCGAAGATAGCGCCCTTGCTGGAGGAGCTGGAAGCGCCCTATTAGAATGGGCAAGCGATAAAAATTTCTCGGTCCAATTAAAGCGAATTGGTTTACCTGATACGTTTGTTCCTCAAGGCTCTCCCGAGGTGTTATACGATAAATACGGCTTAAGCTCAAATCGAATCGCTCAAGTAGTAACCGAATTACTCCAAGATTTAGCATGCAATTAGACGATAATTATTTTATGCAAAAAGCCCTAGAAGAGGCCACAAAGGCCTATGAGGCAGATGAAGTTCCCGTGGGTGCGATCATTGTTATTGATCAACGCATCATCGCCCGCGCCCATAATTTAACCGAACGTTTAAACGATGTCACCGCTCATGCCGAAATGCAGGCCATTACCTCAGCGGCAAATTTTCTGGGAGGAAAATACCTCAAAGGCTGTACGCTTTATGTAACCTTAGAACCCTGTTTAATGTGTATGGGAGGCTTGTACTGGAGCCAGCTAGATCGAATTGTGTACGGGGCAAGTGATCCTAAAAGAGGGGCATTTGCTCAAGGGATTCAGCCCCACCCAAAAACGACCTTTAAAGGCGGGGTAATGGAAGAAGAGGCAACGATATTATTACAACGCTTTTTTCAAAAAAAGCGATAAAAAAAGCAGGCCAAAGCCTGCTTTCCATTCAAAATAAAAATCAAATATGTTATAGACGTTGGACTTGTGCTGCCACTTTTCCTTTTTTGCCGTCTTCTTCTTCGTATTCTACTTTGTCACCCTCATTAAGGTCTTCGCCATTGAGAGATGTTGCATGGACGAAAATATCTTCGCCTGTTTCGTCATTGGTGATAAATCCATATCCCTTTGACCCAATAAAAAATTTAACTGTACCTGTCATATAAAATTATAATATGTACAAAAGTACGTTAAACTTTCTCAGGCGACCCTTGTTTTGAACTAAAAAAAAATTAAAAATTATTGATTTTCAGTCTTTTTCGACTTTTTATCTCGCATTTTCGCAAAATTTTCGTCTGTTAATGTGTAGTCCTCTAATTTTTTCCCTTTCCAGCGATGGACCAAAAAAAGTGGTAAGTAGATGAAAGTGAGCCATAAAACCGAATAGCCTATCCATTTTTCTCCTTCAGCATAGGCAATAAAATTCTTATGATAGAAGCCATAGAATAAACTCACTATCCCTCCCCAAAAAAGTAGATTGAGGATAATTCGCATACTTACTCTTTTATGGGTTGAAGGGTTAGATTTAGCTCGTCAAGTTGTGCTGTATCAATAGGCGCGGGAGCATCAATCATTAAATCACGGCCACTGTTATTTTTTGGGAAGGCAATAAAATCCCGAATGGTTTCTTGTCCGCCCAGCAGTGCAACAAGTCGATCAAGTCCTAGTGCAATACCTCCATGAGGGGGTGCACCATACTGAAAGGCTTCCATTAGGAAGCCAAATTGAGCTTGTGCCTCCTCTTGGCTAAATCCTAAAAGGGAAAACATTTTTTCTTGGGTGGCTGCATCGTGAATTCGAATCGATCCACCTCCTATTTCGTTTCCGTTTAATACAAGGTCATAGGCATTAGCATTTACTGCCCCAGGGTTGCTTTCAAGCAAATCAATTTGTTCTGGTTTAGGTGCGGTAAAAGGATGATGCATGGCATGATAGCGCTGGGTCTCTTCGTCCCATTCTAAAAGTGGGAAATCAACCACCCATAAAGGGGCAAATTCGTCCGATTTGCGCAGGCCAAGTTGCTCGGCTAATTCCATACGAAGGGCAGAGAGTTGTGTACGGGTAGTATGCGTGTCTCCCGCCATTACTAAAATTAAATCGCCTGCTTTAGCTCCAGTTGCCTTTGCCCATTGGGCAAGATCATCCGCGCTATAAAATTTATCGACAGAGGATTTATAGCTGCCGTCTTCATTGCATTTTACCCAAACCAGACCATTGGCACCAATTTGAGGTCGTTTTACCCAGTCGATTAATTTGTCGATCTGTTTACGGGTATATGAGGCGGCAGAGGGAACAGCAATTCCCACGATCAATTCTTGTTGATCAAAAACATTGAATCCTTTATTTTTTGCTAACTCATTTAATTCGGCAAACTCCATCCCAAAACGAATATCAGGCTTGTCATTACCGTATTTTGCCATCGCCTCTGCATAGGTCATTCGAGGAAATGGTCCTGTTTCTACCCCTTTGATTTCTTTGAGGAGGTGCTGTAATAAACCTTCGAATTGAACTAAGATGTCTTCTTGTTCCACAAAGGTCATTTCACAATCAATCTGGGTGAATTCGGGTTGGCGATCTGCGCGTAAGTCTTCGTCTCTAAAACACTTTACGATTTGAAAGTATTTATCCATCCCGCCCACCATAAGCAATTGCTTAAAGGTTTGAGGGGATTGAGGTAAAGCATAAAATTGCCCTTCATTCATACGAGAGGGAACGACGAAATCTCTCGCACCTTCTGGGGTTGATTTGATTAAATAAGGCGTTTCTACATCGATAAAATCATGCGAAGAAAGGTAGTTGCGGATAGCTAAACTTACCTTAGAGCGAAAAACAAGTTTTTCTCTAACAGGGTTTCTTCGAATATCGAGATAGCGGTATTGCATGCGTAATTCCTCGCCTCCGTCGGTTTCATTCTCGATGGTAAAAGGAGGTGTTTTCGCTTGGTTTAATACGTTCAAGGATTGCGCTAAAATTTCGATTTCTCCTGTGGGGAGTTTGGGATTTTTGGACTCGCGTTCAATGACTGTACCAGTGACTTGAATGACATATTCACGTCCTAAACTTTGAGCGAGTTCCATCACCGCTTTTGGGCTGCGTTCTTCATCAAAGATAATTTGGGTAATGCCATAGCGGTCCCTTAAATCCACCCATAACATAAACCCTTTATCTCGGGTTTTTTGCACCCATCCTGATAGGGTTACTTCTTCTCCTAGTTGTGCAAGGGTCAATGCCCCGCAGTGTGTCGTTCTTAACATAGAAAGTAAATTCTTTGTAAAGGTATTAAGTTCTTTTTTCTTATTTGTTCCTCCAGGCGTTTATCCTCAGTTTTAATCGGTAAACCAAATAAAAACAAGCCGGTACAATGACTAGCGTTAAAAAGGTCGCAAAGGTTAAACCAAAAATCACCGTCCAGGCTAATGGTCCCCAAAAGATGACATTATCTCCTCCCACGTATATATTGGCATCCCAATCGGTAATGAGGGTAAAGAAGTTAATATTCAATCCAGTAGCTAATGGAATCAATCCTAAAATAGTCGTTATTGCCGTGAGAAGTACTGGGCGTAAACGCGCTGCACCCCCCATCACAATAGCTTCTCTTGCTTCTAGTCGTGGAAGCATTTGATCTAATGGAATACCTAATTCTTCCTTCTTTCTAGCAATTAACAATTGAGTATAGTCGATTAAGACAACCCCGTTATTCACTACTATCCCTGAAAGAGAAATGATTCCCATCATGGTCATCATGATGACAAAAGGCATGGAGAAAATACTAATCCCATATAAAACCCCTGTAAAGCTTAAAAAGATCGAAAGTAATATGATTAAAGGGTTTGAGATGGAGTTAAATTGCAAGACTAAAAGGAAAACAATTAGCCCTAATGCCGTGCCTAAAGCACCTAATAGGAAACTCATGTTCTTTTCTTGTTCGGCGACTTCTCCTGTAAATTTATAGTCCACATCCCTTGGAAAACCGCTAAAGCCTGTGATACTTTGCTTGACATTATCCACTACCTCATTTGCATTATAGCCTGCAAGTACAGCAGAATAGACCGTTACGACACGGCGCAATTCTTTGTGTTTAATGGCACTAAACGAATTTGTGTTTTCTACCTCTACCATGGCACTCACAGGAATTTCTTTGATTCTTCCAGTTGCTTGATCTCTAAAAACGATGTACTGGTCAAGTAAAGTACTGGTGTCATTTTGGTCTTTTTCATCAAAGCGAACATTGATGTCATAGTCCTCTCCGTCTTTTTTATAGATCCCAGCTTTTTCACCAAAGAGGGAACGGCGTAATTGTTGTCCAATTTGTCCTGCTGCCACACCCAGACTTCCCGATTTTCTTCGGTCAATATTAACCTGTAAACCTGGTTTACTTTTATTGACATCGACTTTAATCTCTTCTACTCCAGGAATACTTTCATTGTTGAGGAAATTTTTAAGCTCTTCGGCGATTTGAATCAGTTCGCCATAGTCTTCTCCACTCACCTCAATATTAACCGGGTAACCTGCAGGAGGTCCCGCGGCCTCTTTTTCTACAGAGATGGCAATTCCTGCAAATTTTCCTTTGAGTTGTTGTTGAATCTCCTGGCGCATGGTTTCACTTGAAAACCCACGACGGTATTTAAACTCAGCCATGGTAAGGGTAATCTTTGCCTTATGGGGCATGTCTTGATCTCCACCTTTATCGGTTTCTGGATTTTGGGCCCCACGGCCCACCATGGCGACATTGGAATCAATCATAAAGTTTTCTCCAGCGTCGATGTATTTAGGATTATTGATCACCTTGGCGACCTCTGCTTCAATGAGTTTTGAGGTTGCATTAGTTTTGTCAATGGAGGTTCCTTCAGGATATTCGGCATAGACAAAAATTTGTTGGGGTTGATTCTCGGGGAAGAATTCCACCTTTGGCGCAGCCAAACCTAAAATAATAAAAGACGAAAAGAGTAAACCGATGGTTCCAAATAAGAAAACATAGGGTGTTCTTCCTGTTAAGGCAAAGCGCAAAACAGTGGTGTAGCGCTTTTCTAAACGAACGAGGGAAACATCTTGAAAGTGAGTTGCCCAGCGCTTGATAAAGAATTTATATGCCCAAAAAAGTGCCGTAGTTAAAAGCATTAAGGTTCCCAAACCTCTTAAAGTCCCTTGATTAAAAATCAAAAGTGTCCCCAGGCCGCCTAAAATAAAGGTCATTCGCCACAAGCTTTTTTGACTGATTTCTCTGTCTTGAATTTCCATGAATTTTGAAACTAACATGGAGTTAAAGAAGATGGCTACAATTAAGGACGAGCCTAATACGATGGAAAGGGTAATGGGGAAAAAGATCATAAACTCTCCAATGGTCCCTGGCCAAAACCCAAGTGGTACAAAGGCCGCAATTGTTGTGGCGGTGGAAATAATGATGGGATAAGCAATTTCACCGATTCCTTTTTTAGCGGCTTCAATGGAACTCATCCCTTCTTTTTCCATTAAACGATAGGCGTTTTCAACTACTACAATTCCATTATCTACTAGCATTCCCAGTCCCATGATGAGGCCAAAAAGTACCATGGTATTAATGGTTTCTCCTAGAAAACCTAAAATCATGAAGGACATGAACATGGACATAGGAATGGCAAAGCCTACAAATAAGGCGTTGCGAAAACCTAAGAAAAACATCAATACAGTAATGACGAGTAATACCCCAAAGACAATATTATTGGCTAAATCACTCACCAAGTTTTTTGTCGCATTGGATTGGTCGTTTGAAATATCAACTTCTATGGCAGCAGGGTAGTCGTTTGCAACTACATCACTTACAATGCTTCGAATTTTTTCTACCGTTTGAATTAGGTTCTTTCCGCTGCGTTTTTTGATGTCGAGTACGATGGCTTTTTTTCCGTCGGAGCGTGCATAGGAATTTTTCTCTTTTTCATGGAATGAGATGGTGGCTACGTCCCCCATGTAAACGGTACCGTTTTGGTTTTTTAGCACAAATTTCTCCAGTTCTTCTGGAGAAGAGATTTCCCCTACAACCCGAAGGTTGCGTCGTAAACCATTTCCTTCAATATTCCCAGCAGATACGGTGCTGTTGCCTCTTCGAATTGCGTTGATTACATCGTCAAAGGAAATTGTCGCAGCATTCATTTTAAGCAGGTCTAAAGCTACCTCGATTTCAAAGTCTTGCACTCCTCTAAGGGCAACCTCTTTGATTTCGGGCATTTGCTCTATTTTATCTTGCAGTAATTCTCCATAGAATTTCATTTCCTCGATGGGAAGATCCCCACTAAGGCCAATATTGAGAATAGGAATTTCTTCAGAAAGACTAAATTCAAAGGAGGTAGGCTCAACTTTTGCGTTGTTAAACGTGGGCCAATCTGCGCTTGAGGTTACCGCATCAATTTTGTCTTGAACTTTGATTTTTGCACTTTCTTTACTGATGTTTTCATCAAATTCAACCGTAATCAACGAGAAGTTTTCTAGTGAGGTAGATTCGATGCTTACTAAATTAGGCACCCCTTTTAATTGTTCCTCCAGGGGGTCTGTAATTAAACGTTCCATGTCCTCGGCCGTGTTCCCAGGGTAGATGGAACTCACAAAGACTTGGTTTGTGTTAATTTCAGGATAGTTTTCCCGTGGGAGATTCATGTAGGAACTAATTCCTAGGATAAAAAACAACCCAATGATCACATAGATCACTGTGCTGTGATCAATGGCCCAGGAAGAGAGGGAAAATTCTTTTAGTTGTGATGATTTTTTCATTTTGGGGTCGAATTATGATTGGATAATTTTTACCAGTTGTTGGTCTTTAACGAGGCGAATTCCTTCTTCAACTACTTTATCACCAGGGGATACTCCTTCCAATATTTCGGTTTGATTGTTTGATTCTTTCCCAGTGGTAACAAATGTTTTTACTGCCTTGAAGGTGTTTTTCCCATCGGCAGTTTCAAGGAGGTAAAGGTATTTTTTCCCCGTTTGATCTTCTAAGATATTTTTTGAAGGAATTAGAATCGCTGCATCATTTTTGTAATCATTAATATTCAACTGCGCTGTCATGTTGGGTTTCAATTCACCTGTACTGTTGTCAAGGGCAATTTCAACTCTAAAGGAGCGGTTATTAGGATTGATGAAATTCCCCACGGCTTGTATTTTTGCAGGGAGAGTCTTGTTGAGTACAGGAATGGAGACGTCAACTTTTGCTCCTTTTTTGATGTTGCTTAAATGGATTTCAGGCACTTGCGCACTCACCTTCATTTCATCTAGATTGATGACACGTACTACTGGCGTCATCCCAGGAGCAACATTGCTACCTACATCGGCTAGTAAATGATCAACAAGACCGTCAAAAGGAGCTGTAAGGGTAGTTTTTGCTACTTGGTCTTTCATTTGAGCGATACTTTTCTCCAAGCTGAGGTACTGGGTTTTTGCTTGAAGAAATTGCATTTCTGATCCAATCTTTTGATCCCACAGCCTTTTTTGGCGTTCAAAAGTTGTTCGCGCTAACTCAAATTGAATTTCGAGTTGCTGGAGTTGATCAATTAAGCCAGAATCTGAAATCACAGCGAGCAGCTCTCCTTTCTTTACGCTTTGACCTTCTTTAACGTTCACTGCCTTTAATTGACCGGGAATTTCGGGATACATAAGGATGTTTTTGTCGGTTTCTAGGGTTCCTTGAAAACGGACAAAATGCTCATAAGGAGTTTCCTTTGCCACAATACTACTGACTAAAAGGAACTTTTGTTCATTATCCAATTGCCCGATTACCTCGTTGAGGTTTTCAAGCTCTTGTTGTAAGGTATTCATGTTTTTTACCACTTCGGCTTTTTTGAGTTGGATGGCCGCGAGGTCATTTGAGGCGATGATTTCTGCAGTGGTTTTTTTGTCTGACGATCCACATTGGATAAATAAGACGAGACTAAAGAGGAAAATGCTTTTTTTCATGGCGTGCTTTATTGTGCGTTGTTGGTAATGGTGTCTAAGTTGATTTTGTCTAGGATGACTTGACGCATACTTTGAATCAAGTTTTGTTGGGCTTGGTAATATTGTAATTGTGCTTGACGCAATTCAAAACTTCCCACTAGGCCTTCAAAAAATTTGGTGGTATTTTTTTGCTCAATACGTTCTGCAAGAGCAACATTGTCTTGAGCAGTGGTGTAGTTTTCTTTGGCCAAAGAAAAATTATTTTGTGCGTTTTGCCATTCGACAAATACCTGGGCCTTTGTTTCAATTAACTGTGTTTCGGCTTGAAGTAAACTCAGTTTTGCTTTTTGGGAACCTGCTGTTCTTCCTAGAGAACTAAAAATAGGGACGCGTACTCTTAGTCCAAAGGCGGAAGAACCAAACCATTTCTGATCGCGATCGGTGAAGGTGAACTCATTGCTATTTCCCATGTACATGCCGTTGATAAATGCACTAAAGGAAGGGAGTGCTTTAGCGCGCTCAAGGCGATATAAAAGACTTTCTGAAGTAACGTTATTTTCAGCCAAGCGAATGTCGATGTTATTGCTGTAGTCTTCTGTGTTTTGTTCACCTAGTAATTGACGTGTGGTCAATCCTGCTAGATCATCACTTAATGCAGGAGCTTCACTAATTTCTATTCCTAGAAGAAGCTTCAGAACATTTTCGGATAATTCAACCGATCTTTTTGCAAAGTTAATTTGAACGTTTAAGCTTGAAAGTGTTAACTGTAATTGTTCAAGGTTTTCTTCTTCAATGAAACCATTGTCAAAAAGGGCTTTTGTTTCGGTGATGTTTTTTTGAAGCGTTGCTGCATTTTTTGAGAGGATTTTTACATTCTCTTGTGCGGCTAACACATTGATGTAAGCTGTTGCTACTGCCTTTTTGACTTCAAGGGTGGTTTTTTCTAAAACGTTTGCCGCAGTTTCTATGTAGTGACGAATGCCTTGAACCCCCACAATATAGGTGCCGTCAAAAATCAATTGATTGAGTTCAACCATCCCCATGGCGGTTTGTTTGGTCCCAAAGACTACTTCTGCAAACTCCCCTTCGGCTCCGCCAAAGAATTGAGCTGGAATGAGGGAAACGGGTTGTTCAATGTTATTTTGGTAATTAAAGTTTGCATTGATTTGAGGGAAACCTATGGAAATTGTTTTCCATTTTTCTTTGTGGGCTTTTTGGTATTCAAGCGAAGCTCTTTTTAGCGTACGGTTGTATTCCACGCCCCATTCTATTGCTTCCTCAAAAGAGAAAGAAGTAGGAATTTCTTGTGCGATTCCACGCACAAAAAGGAGACTGATAAAGCAGCTTAATAAAAGGGTCTTTTTCATTTATAGGTGATCTGTAGTTGCAATAAATTCGTTTAGGATGGTCAAGCCTTTTGGAGTAACGATGGCTCGAGCATGATATTCTAAATAGTTTTCAAACAAGGTTTTCATATTGAATTGTTCTGGAGGGAAGATCCCGATATCTCGAATCCCACGCATGCCGTTTAAATACAAACGCGAGACGAAATCTGTGTCAATATTTGGTCGGAATAAGCCAGTATTCACGCCTAGTTTTAAACTGGATTGTACCATCACTGCGAGTCGATCATATTCTTGATCTTTTAGTTCACTATAGATTTCAGGGTAATACTTTTGCAATTGATAGACAGGAGAACCGTCTTCATTTTGATAGTATTTTAACACGGCAGATTTAACCGTGTACAATTCTTCAATAGGGTGTGCAGCTTTTTCTTTGATGGCTTCGATTTCTTTACAAACCGAGTCAAAAACAAAGAAAGAGCTTTCTCGTACTAATTGTACTTTGTTGTCAAAATGAGTATATAGTGTTTTTTTTGAAATTCCCAGCACTTCGGCAAGGTCATCCATCGTAACACTTTTGAACCCTCTTTGAATAAAAAGTGCGCTGGCTTTGAGTACAATATTCTCTTTCATAGCAATTTGCTGCAAAATTAGTAAAGGAAACTTTAAAAACCTAATTAGTTTCCATCGTTTATTTGTGAAAACTTACTGCCAGTAAAATTTGGTTATTTTTGTGAAAATTAATTGCTGTGATTACAACCTATCAAACTGCCTTTTTGGACTATTTATCTTCTCAATACAAGGAAGAAAAACCTGCTTCTCTCTATGCACCAATGCGTTATATTTTGGACTTAGGCGGAAAGCGTATTCGACCTGTTTTAGCTTTAATCGCAGCCGATGCTGTAGGGGGAGATTTTAAAAAAGCCTTACCCGCGGCTTTAGCCGTTGAGGTATTCCATAACTTTAGTTTGGTTCATGATGACATAATGGATGAAGCACCCTTGCGAAGAGGACAAGCCACCGTTCATGAAAAATGGGATGTCAATACGGGGATTTTATCTGGCGACGCCATGTTAGTCAAAGCGTATCAATGCCTAGAGGGTTATCCCGCCGAACTTTTCAAGGCTTTAACTCAACTGTTTAGTCAAACGGCACAAGAAGTTTGTGAAGGACAACAGTATGACATGGATTTTCCTTTACAGGAAAAAGTTACGCAACAAGAGTACCTTCACATGATTAGATTTAAAACTGCCGTTTTATTGGGTTGTTCTCTCCAGATGGGGGCAATGGTGGGAGGATTAAGTCGAGCGGCGAGTCAACCTTTTTATAATTTCGGAATTCAGTTGGGTCTGGCCTTTCAATTACAGGACGATTTTCTTGATGCTTTTGGTGATCCATCCACCTTTGGAAAACAGGTGGGAGGTGATATCATTGAAAATAAAAAGACGCTACTGTACCTTTTAGCCTTAGAAAAAGGGGATGCAAGCCAACAAGCAGAACTGTCTTCGCTCTTTAAGACACAGCCTCAAGATCCAAGCGATAAAATTGCCCGAGTAAAAGCCCTCTTTCAAGCTACCGCCGCAGACCAAGCTATTCAAGAATTAATACAACACTATACAGATAATGCACTTCAAGAAGTGAAAGAATTTGCTATTAACGAAGAGAAAAAAGCGCTTTTTAATCGCTTTGCTCAAGCCTTAATGGAACGAAAGTTATAGTGAAAATAAACGCTTAAATAAAGCGCGTACAAAACGTCCTATAGGGAAAGAACTCATTAAACGCACTTCTTGTGCATAGCTGGTTTTTTCATCCAGAAATTGAAAAATTCGCTGGGGGGAATTGCGCTGAAACATTCTGCTAAAAAGCTGGCTGCCTTCCCCGTTGTGTTTGGCTAAAACATCTAAAAATAGCAGGTCATAAAAATTGAACTTGTTGCGTTGCGGAAATTGGTTTAACGGCAGTTCTTTCTTTAGGTACTGGATCAATTCTTTGATTTTCTCATTTGATTTTTGAAAAGTGAATCCAGTACTAGCTTTGGTCCATCCTCCAGCGGTTCCAATATGCATTAAACTGGAGCGATTGTGTTGATCAAATGGATAGGCTGTCATGGGGATACTTCCTTGTTCTTTTGCGTCAATGGTCACTTTTCCTGCTTTTTTTTGCAGAAGATACCAGGTGATTTCATCTTCGTATTCTTTATTTTCTAAAAGGTCTTTTGAAAATAAGGTGTATTCGACAAGGGCTTTATTTGAGCTAAAAGGCAAGACATACATAAAACGTGTATTGCCTTTTTGGGGGAGATCAAAATCCATGAAGACCATACTGTCGGGCTCAAAAATAGGCGCTTCGGTAGTGACAAACCATCCGATAAAATGCTGTTGTAGAACAGGATATTTTTTTTGCAGTTTGTAGTTTTCTTGGGGAAGACTTGAGAACACTTTTTTGCTGCGATATTCGCCCTTATTTGTACTTACTATTGTTTCATTTTTCCCGGGGTTAAGACTAGTAATTTCTTCGCGAAACAAGCTTATGTTGTTTGCTTTTTCAAGCCTGGGGTATAGGTCTTGGTAAAAGTGTTTTCCCTCAATCATCTTGTATTTGTAGGGGGTAAGTGGGAAATGAACTTTATGATTAGAGGACGTAAAAACAGCATTGTCCCATTGTGCACTTACCAAATGATCCCAGTCGCCTTTCCCCTCTTCCCAAAAGCACCAAGTGCGATCGTTTTGATCTTTGTTGTCTTTTTCGATTAAGGCAATGGAGAAATGATTAAAGTGAGGATCGTTGACGAGCCCATGAGCCAGTAGCAAGCCAGCACCACCACCACCACAAATGATGATATCAAATTTTTTTACGTTTTTCAAAGCAATCAAAAATAAGGAATTGCATTGGATACCAATAGGGATTGTTTTATAAATCCTTAGTTTTGTGGCTCAAACCAAATTTGAACCGTTTATGGAATCTATTATTTCCTTTTTTGAATCTACCGATCCTGTTTTAGGTGCCTTTTATGCAACCTTGTTTACCTGGGGACTTACCGCTCTAGGGGCTTCATTAGTCTTTTTTGTTAAAGCCTTGAATCGTGCTTTACTCGATGGGATGCTGGGCTTTACAGGAGGCGTGATGGTCGCGGCAAGTTTTTGGAGCTTGCTTGCTCCTGGAATAGAAATGAGTCCAGGCGAGGGCTTTGTTAAAGTAATGCCTGCGGCGATTGGTTTTGGACTTGGTGCCTTATTTATTTTTGCACTGGATAAAATCCTGCCGCATATTCACATTAACTTTAAAGAGAGTGAAGGAATTAAAACTCCCTGGCATAAAACAACACTTTTAGTACTTGCGATTACCTTGCACAATATTCCTGAGGGTTTAGCGGTAGGCGTCTTATTTGGTGGTGTAGCCGCTGGCCTTCCTGAGGCTTCAATTGCAGGTGCAGTAGTCCTTGCTTTAGGGATTGGTATTCAGAATTTCCCAGAGGGAATTGCTGTTTCTATGCCATTGAGACGGCAAGGAGTGAGTCGATTAAAGTCATTTTGGTATGGTCAACTATCAGCTATTGTTGAGCCAGTAGCTGCCGTAATAGGTGCTGTAGCGGTTACTTTTTTCACCCCTATTTTACCCTATGCTCTTGCCTTTGCAGCTGGAGCGATGATTTTTGTCGTTGTAGAAGAAGTTATCCCTGAAACACAACAGGATAAATTCACCGATATTGCTACACTAGGCTTTATCGGAGGCTTTATTGTGATGATGTCTCTTGATGTAGCTTTAGGTTAATCTTCTTCTGGGTGACTTGTCCAGCCTTGTGCCGTTAATTCTATTTGCTGCCCTAAACCAGTAACGAGATTACATCCCGATGCTTGATCGGTGACATGTCCAATAATACTCAATAAAGGATGGTTTTTTAGGGCGTCATAATGACGTTGATCAACAGTAAAGAGCAATTCATAATCTTCACCCCCATTTAATGCTGCAGTGGTATTGTTGATGCTGAATTCTTTACAGATCGCTAAGACTTGAGGATCAATAGGAATTTTATCTTCATAGACTTGGATACCAACATTAGACGCCTTGCTGATGTGAAGCAGTTCTGAGGATAAACCATCGCTCACATCTATCATGGCGGTGGGTTTGATGTCTAAGTCGGCTAATAGTTCAATAACATCTTTTCGAGCTTCGGGTTTGAGTTGTCGCTCTACCGCATAGGAATAAGTCGCTAAATCTGGTTGAGATTGTGGGTTCACTTGATAGACGGCTTTTTCGCGTTCTAGAATTTGCAAGCCAGCATAGGCGCCTCCTAGATCGCCCGAGACGACAATCAATTCGTTTTCTTTGGCTCCTGAACGAAAACTTAGTTGTTCTTTTTTTGCCGATCCAATAGCGGTGATTGAAATGACCAAGCCTGTTTGAGAACTCGTGGTATCTCCCCCTACTAAATCAACTTTATAACGGGTACACGCATGACCTATTCCAGCATAAAGTTCCTCGATGGCTTCTAGTGGAAAACGATTTGATACCGCAATACTTACCGTAATTTGAGAAGGATGAGCGTTCATGGCATAAATATCCGAAAGGTTGACCATCACGGCTTTATACCCTAAATGTTTTAAAGGGACATAGCTGAGGTCAAAATGAATTCCTTCAACCAATAAATCGGTAGAAACTACTGTGTGATCGGTGAGGTTTAACACTGCTGCATCATCACCTATTCCCATTGTTGAACTACTTTGTTCAATGGGGAAGCCTTCTTTTATTTTTTCGATTAAGCCAAATTCTCCTAAGGAAGAAAGAGGTGTAGGGTTGGATTTTTTATCTTCAAACATACGGCAAAAGTACAGCCTTTTTAGCAGAATTGCTTTACGCCCTTATTGCACATTTAATTGGTAGGATTTTTGCTATGTTTGTCTTGTGCGTAAATCTTCTTTTATGAAAAAACATTTCCTCCTATTTTTTGTTGCTTCAATTCTAGCAATACAATGCGCACCGATGGATGAGGACGACACTATGGATGTTCCCAATGTCGTTGAACCTGTTGATCCTACTCCAGCGCCTCAAAATCAACCCATCCCTGTATTTACCGCAACCCCTGTTCCATGTGAAAGTGGTTTTGCGGGAGAGTATCCCTGCAGGAATTACGATTTGATTAATCGCATAAGTTTAGCCAACCTTGGGACTTCTTTTGCTAATGATAATTGGGGTTGGACCGATCCAGAAACAGGAAAAGAATACGTGCTTCAAGGGTTAAATAATGGTGTTGCTTTTATCGATATTTCTACTCCTTCAGCCATGCGCTACATTGGGAAATTACCCACCGCTACAGACGATAGTACCTGGCGCGATATTAAGGTATTTAATAATCATGCTTTTATCGTGAGTGAAGCAGCCGATCACGGGATGCAGGTGTTTGATTTAACTCGATTACGCGATCAAACCGACTTTCAAACCTTTAGTGCGGTGACGGTATTAAACAGCTTTGGAAGCGCCCATAATATAGCCATCAACGAGGCGACAGGTTTTGCTTATGTTATCGGTGCTCGTAATGGAAGTTCTTCTTATTATGCTGGGGGTCCAGTATTTATTGATATAAATGATCCCACTATGCCACAAGAGGTGGGCGGTTATAGCGGCTCATCCTATACCCATGACGCACATGTTGTGACCTATCAAGGGCCCGATGCGGATTATCAGGGACGTGAAATTTTATTTGGAAGCAATAGTGACGGAGGTGAGAATAACAAGGTGATTGTGTTGGATGTGACCAATAAAGATGCCCCACGCTTAATTTCTTCTACAACCTATGGAAACGGTGGTTATACCCATCAAGGGTGGGTGGATGCTAATCAGCGTTTTTTTTATCTGGGTGATGAACTAGATGAAGTGCGCTATGGCAATAATACCCGAACCTTAGTTTTTGACATGAGTGATTTAGATAATCCTGTTTTACATCACACCTATGAAGGTGCAACAGCAGCAATTGATCACAATGGATATGTCAAAGACGATGCACTTTTCGTATCAAATTACACGGCAGGTTTTCGAGAAATTGACGTGTCGGTAATTGTCAATCAGCGCATGCAAGAGGTTGGCTTTTTCGACAGTTATCCAGAGAATAATAATGCTAGTTTTGACGGGGTGTGGAACGTATATCCTTTTTTTCAAAGTGGAGTAATCGCAGTAAGTGATACAAACCGAGGACTCTTTTTGGTTCAAAAAGGCAATTAAATGAAAGCGGATTTTTTTCCATTTGTTTTGCTTTTGTTGATGGGCGCTTGCTCAAAACCTTCTATAAAGAATACACTTCCCATTAATGAAAAACACCAGCTAAAAAGCGTTCACCTTTTTGGCGGTAGCCAAGAAGATATTGCTCATGCAATTATTGCCACTCAAGATGGCGGTTTTGCCGTTTTAGGTAATACCAAAAGTAATGATGGTGATCTAGCGGGAAAAGTTAGTACAGTCTCTGATTTATTGCTCATTAAATACAATGCAGATGCGAGTATTGCATGGCATAAAACCTATGGAGGTTCTCAAGATGACAGGGGGCATTCTCTCGTTCAATTACCCGATGGAGGCTATGTTCTTTTAGGCTATGCCATGAGTCAAGATGGAGACGCTACTGTCAATCAAGGCCAGCACGATAATTGGGTTATTCGAGTGGATGCTATGGGAGAAATAGTATGGGAAAAGAGTTTTGGTTTTTCGGGGCATGATCACGCTTATAACATCATTGCTACCCAGGATGGAGGGTTACTCTTCAATGGCTTTTTAGATGTTACTTCCTCGGGAGGACAAGGAAGCAGTTTTCAAAAACAAGGAAGTAGTTTCCGTCATGGAGTTGGAGAGTTTTGGGTACATAAAATAGCTGCTTCAGGGGAACTGTTATGGAGACAATACTATGGGGGAACTAATAATGATCGCTCGTATGATGCCGTTGAAACCCAGGACGGTGCTTTTATTGTAGTGGGAACCACAGAAAGTGAAGATGTCGATATTTCACGGTCGAGAGGGGGTTATGATATTTGGGTCATTAAATTAGATCAAAACGGTCGTTTAATTTGGGAGCGTTCCTTCGGTGGAGGACAGTATGATGCAGCAAATGCAGTTGTACTAGATCAAGAAGAAAACATTTATGTTGTGGGCAATAGCTTTAGTGAAGATCATGACCTTTCTTCGCCCATGGGAAGTTCTGATATCTGGCTTATCGGACTAACACAAGAGGGAGAATTGCTTAGTGAGTCCTCCTATGGAGGAACGGCTTTTGATGTAGGACGAGATTTAGCCTTTGACCATGAGGATACATTATGGTTAGTAGGCTATAGCCAAAGCGATGATCTCGACTTTTCAACCAATGCAGGGGACAATGATGTTGCCGTACTTCAACTGGACAAAAATCATTTTCCAATACAACATTTTAATTTGGGAGGAAGTGGGCAAGATCTTGCTCACGCATTACTTCCACGAGCCAATGGCCAAATCATTGTTGTGGGTAGTACCGAAAGTCAAAACGGCCCTTTTGAAAATAACCGTGGAGACAAAGATCTTTTTGTTGCTCTTTGGGATGTTGTTTTAGAATAATTCTATTGGGTTTATCTATGATGAAACAGGTGCTATAGTGGTCGAAATGACCTATATTTGCACTAAAATCAGAAAACGATTATTCACACATGATAAAGGTTTCTACTTCAGCAAAGGAAAAAGTGGCTGTATTGATGCAAGAAGAAGGCTTTGATCCTACCTCGGCCTTTGTGCGTGTAGGGGTTAAAAGTGGGGGATGCTCTGGCCTATCCTACGATCTCTCTTTTGACGCAGCTCAAGGAGAAAGCGATCAGCTTTTTGAAGATAATGAAGTAAAAATCGTTGTGGATAAAAAAAGTTTACTCTACCTCGTGGGAACAACATTGGAATATTCTGGCGGTCTCAATGGAAAAGGGTTTGTGTTTAACAACCCTAACGCCAATAGAACTTGCGGTTGTGGAGAAAGCTTTTCGCTCTAAAGAATGAGGTTATGGCATATACGGAAGAAGAATTAAAAAAAGAGCTCGAAACAAAAGAGTACGAGTACGGTTTCTATACCGATATTGAATCCGACACCTTTCCCGTGGGATTAAACGAAGACATTGTTCGTGCAATCTCTAAACGAAAGGAAGAGCCCGAGTGGATGACACAATGGCGCCTCGATGCATTTGCTGCATGGAAAGAAATGGAAGAGCCCGAGTGGGCAAATGTCAACTATGATAAACCCGATTTTCAAGCCATTTCCTACTATTCTGCACCAAAGAAGAAAGATAAGTACGAAAGCCTAGATGAGGTTGATCCAGAATTATTAGAAACCTTCAATAAACTGGGTATTTCCATAGATGAACAAAAAAAGCTGGCAGGAGTAGCTGTAGATATCGTGATGGATTCTGTCTCTGTGGCAACCACTTTTCGCGATACATTAGCCGAAAAGGGAATCATTTTTTGTTCCATTTCTGAAGCGATTAAAGAACATCCAGAACTGGTCAAAAAATACATCGGTTCGGTCATTCCAGTGAAAGATAATTTTTATGCAGCCTTAAACTCGGCTGTTTTCTCTGATGGGTCATTTTGTTATATCCCCAAAGGAGTGCGTTGCCCTATGGAATTATCGACTTATTTTAGAATCAATCAAGCAGGAACAGGGCAATTTGAACGCACCCTTGTTATTGCCGATGAAGGTAGTTATGTCTCCTATCTAGAGGGATGTACTGCTCCATCTCGAGATGAAAATCAATTGCATGCTGCTTGTGTGGAATTGATCGCTCTTGACAATGCCGAAATAAAATACTCTACCGTTCAAAACTGGTTCCCTGGAGACAAAGAAGGAAAAGGTGGGGTGTTCAATTTTGTAACCAAACGCGGGATTTGCCATACCAATGCTAAAATCTCTTGGACACAGGTGGAAACAGGTTCTGCCGTTACATGGAAATATCCCTCTTGTATTTTAAAAGGAGACAATTCCATAGGTGAATTTTATTCCATTGCCGTTACAAATAACTTCCAGCAAGCCGATACAGGAACGAAAATGGTTCACTTAGGCAAGAACACTCGCTCGACAATTATTTCCAAAGGAATCTCTGCTGGGAAATCACAAAATAGCTATCGCGGTTTAGTTCAGGTCAACCCTCGAGCAAAAAATGCCCGTAATTTTTCTCAATGTGATTCCCTGTTGATGGGGAATGACTGTGGAGCACATACTTTCCCGTACATCGAAGCGAGAAATAATTCTGCTCAAATTGAACATGAAGCGACCACTAGTAAAATTGGAGAAGATCAAATTTTCTACTGCAATCAACGTGGTATAGATACAGAAAAAGCCATTGCATTAATTGTCAATGGATTTAGTAAGGAAGTACTCAATAAACTTCCGATGGAATTTGCCGTAGAGGCACAAAAATTATTAGAAATCTCCCTAGAAGGATCAGTAGGGTAATCGATAAACTATATGCTTACAGTAAACGAACTACACGCTAGTGTAGAAGAAAAAGAAATCTTAAAAGGAATTAACCTGCAAGTCAATCCAGGAGAAGTACACGCTATTATGGGCCCTAATGGTTCAGGGAAAAGCACCCTCTCCACTGTGATTGCAGGACATGAAGATTATGAAGTAGAAAAAGGGTCCATTCTTTTTGATGGAGAAGATTTAGCCGAGCTAGATGCAGAAGAACGCGCCCACAGGGGCATCTTCCTCTCTTTTCAATATCCCGTTGAAATTCCAGGTGTCACCGTAACGAACTTTATTAAAACCGCCATTAATGCTTCTCGAAAGGCACAAGGGCTTGAAGACATGCCAGCAAATGAGATGCTGAAAAAGATTCGTGAAAAAGCTGCGTTGTTAGAAATTGATTCCAAATTTTTATCCCGCTCTTTAAACGAAGGCTTTTCGGGTGGAGAGAAAAAACGCAATGAAATTTTTCAAATGGCGATGCTAGAGCCAAAACTTTCTATACTGGACGAAACTGATTCGGGACTTGATATTGACGCTTTAAAAATTGTAGCAAATGGGGTGAACAAACTCAAAAGCAAGGATAATGCAGTGGTCGTAATCACCCATTATCAACGTCTTTTAGATTATATCGTTCCTGACTTTGTTCATGTATTATACAATGGTCGTATTGTAAAATCTGGAACAAAAGAACTAGCTCACGAGTTAGAAGCAAAAGGATACGACTGGATTAAACAAGAGCATGCTTAAAATGGAGTTAAAAGAAAAAATGCTATCCTCTTTCATGGTGTTAGAGCAAGAGCTTGATTTAAGCGCTCCTGTCCATGATATTCGCTCTCAAAGTCTCAAAACATTTGAAGAGAAAGGCTTTCCAAACAGTAAATTAGAGGCATGGAAATACACCTCTTTGGCGAAGCTATTAAAAAAAGACTACAGTATTTTCCCTAAAAAAGAGACGACCATTGAATTGAAAGACGTCAAAAAATACTTCTTGTATGAAATTGATTCTTACAAGGTGGTTTTTATTGATGGGGTCTATAGTCCTTTTTTATCCGATACGACCCATGATGGTATTGATGTATGCTTGCTATCAGCAGCCTTGACTAAACCAAAATATAAATCGGTAATCGAGAAATACTTTAATCAAGTAGCCGATCAAGAGGAAAGCTTAACCGCATTAAATACCTCTTTTGCCAAGGAAGGTGCTTATATCTATATTCCTAAATCTGTTGTAGCAGAAAAGCCTATTCAAATCATCCATTTTTCCACAGGAGAACAAGGCGATTTTATGTTACAACCTCGCTCACTAGTCATTGCCGAAGAAAATGCCCAGGTACAAATCATTGAGCGTCATCAAAGTTTAGCCGAACACGCTGTATGGACCAATGCAGTAACCGAGATTTTTGCGGATAAAAATGCCCTAGTCGATTACTATAAAATCCAAAATGATCGCGACGATGCCTCCCTTGTGGATAACACCTATATCGCGCAACAAAGCAATAGTAATGTCAAGGTTCACACCTTTTCTTTTGGGGGAAAACTCACGAGGAATAATTTAAATTTTTATCAAAAGGGCGAGCACATTGACTCGACCATGAAAGGCATTACCATCATAGAAGATCAACAACATGTTGATCATTACACCCTGGTAAATCACGAGCAACCCAATTGTGAAAGTCATCAAGACTATAAAGGAATTTATGCTGATAAAGCTGTGGGCGTGTTTAACGGGAAGATTTATGTGGATCAAATTGCTCAAAAGACCAATGCTTTCCAGCAAAACAATAATATTCTTCTTGACGATAAAGCCACCATTAATACAAAACCACAACTCGAGATTTTTGCCGATGATGTGAAGTGCTCGCATGGTTGCACCATTGGTCAATTAGACGAAGACGCTTTATTTTACCTTCGCTCTCGCGGTATCCCTAAAAAGGAAGCCAAAGGCTTACTCACCTATGCCTTTGCTAATAATGTCTTGGAAAGTGTTGCCATTCCAGCACTTAAAACAAGAATCAACAAGTTGATTGCAATGAAACTAGGGGTAGAAATAGGCCATGACTTATAAAGGGTTAGACAGTCAAAGAATTCGTCAAGATTTCCCCATTTTATCACGTGAGGTTAATGGGCAACCCTTGGTTTATTTTGACAATGCAGCTACCTCTCAAACCCCACAACAAGTCATTGACGTTATTGCAGATTATTACAGCCGTTACAACGCTAATATACACCGTGGAGTACACAGTTTGAGTCAAGAAGCGACCGATGCTTATGAGGCCGCGCGTCAAAAAATCCAACAGCACTTTAACGCCGCAAAGGCTCACGAAATCATCCTAACTGCGGGTACCACCCACAGTATCAATATTGTTGCTGCTGGCTATGCCAGTCTTTTAAATGAAGGAGATGAACTATTGGTTTCAGCGCTAGAACATCACTCAAATATTGTTCCTTGGCAAATGTTGTGTGAGAAAACTGCAGCAGTGTTGAAGGTGATCCCTATGACTCAGCAAGGAACACTAGACATGGAGGCGTATGCATCCTTATTGAGTGAGAAGACAAAACTGGTTTTTGTCAACCATGTTTCTAACGCTTTAGGAACCATCAATCCCATTGAAGAAATCATTACAAAAGCACACGAAAAAGGAGCAAAAGTATTGATTGATGGCGCACAAGCAGCGCCGCATATTAAAGCAGATGTTCAAGCCCTGGACATAGACTTTTATGTCACATCGGCCCATAAATTATGTGGCCCCACAGGGATAGGAATGTTGTATGGAAAAGAAAGCTTGCTGGAACAGCTACCGCCTTATCAAGGAGGAGGGGAGATGATTGCCGAGGTTACTTTTGAAAAAACCACCTATGCTGGTCTTCCGCACAAATTTGAAGCTGGCACACCCAATATTGCGGGGGGTATTGCCTTTGGCGCAGCCATTGATTACATGAACGCCATTGGTTTTGATGCTATTGCAGCTTATGAAAAGGAACTATTAGACTATGGGACAAAGCAGCTCAACGCTATTGAAGGGGTAGAAATTTATGGCAAAGCCAAAGAAAAAACAGCAGTTATTTCATTTAATGTAAAAGGGATTCATCCATATGATATCGGGAGTATTCTCGATAAAATGGGGGTTGCCGTTCGCACAGGACATCATTGTGCACAACCCATTATGGACTATTTTCACATCCCGGGGACCATTCGTGCTTCCTTTTCTTTTTACAATACAAAAGAGGAAATTGATCACATGATTGTTGCCCTTAAACGCGCTATGGCGATGTTGCAATAATTCGTACCTTTATAAGGCTATGACCATACAAGAAACGCAACAAGAAATCATCGAGGAATTCAGTTTATTTGACGACTGGATGCAACGTTATGAATACATGATTGAACTGGGGAAATCCCTTCCTTTAATCCCAGAAGAATTTAAAACCGAAGACAACATCATCAAGGGCTGTCAAAGTAAGGTGTGGGTGCATGCGCAGCTTGAGGAAGACAAACTTCAGTTTTCTGCCGATAGTGATGCCATCATTACAAAAGGCATCATTGCGATTTTGATTCGTACTTTTTCAAATCAACACCCAAAGGACATCTTGGATGCCGATACTTCTTTTATCGATCAAATCGGATTAAAAGAGCATTTGTCTCCCACCCGAGCAAATGGACTAGTCGCAATGATTAAGCAGATTAAATTATACGCTATCGCTTTTCAAACCCAACTCAACTAACTATGTCAGAAGAAACCATTGATACCAATGCCCTAGGCGAGAAAATTGTCAACGTCCTCAAGACCATTTTTGATCCAGAAATTCCTGTTGATATTTACGAATTAGGCTTGATCTATGACGTTTTTGTCAATGAAGCCTATGAGGTTAAAATTCTCATGACCTTAACCACACCCAATTGTCCTGTGGCCGAAACCCTTCCTGTGGAAGTAGAAGAAAAAGTCAAGTCCATCAATGAAGTAAAAGATGCCGAGGTGGAGATCACTTTTGATCCTCCATGGACGCAAGATTTGATGAGTGAAGAGGCTAAGCTAGAATTAGGCATGCTATAATATGGCCGGGGAAATTGTCAATCGCGTTGCAAAAAGTCCATTGATTACAATTGATTTAGAGGAATTATATCCTCTAGGGGAGCGAAAAAAGCTGGACTTAAGTCAATGGTTAGAAGGTGGATTTGTCCTCAAAGAAAAAGACTTTAGGGCGGCATTAAAAGAGGTTGATTTCTCTATCTATAAAGACGCTTATGTCGCTTTGTATTGTTCTACCGATGCATTGCTTCCTGCCTGGGCAAACTTATTAGTGACGACCCATTTACACCCTTGGACAAAAAAAACAATATGGGGTTCTTTACAGCAATTAGAAGAGGCACTATTTCAAGAAGTGATTCATCAGCTCTCTGTTGAACCGTATAAAGACAAACCCGTGATCATAAAAGGCTGTGCCGAGAAAGCTATCCCGCCTACAGCTTTTATCTCTTTAGTGGAGAAATTACAGCCCGTTGTAAAAAGTTTGATGTACGGAGAAGCCTGTTCTTCTGTACCTTTGTATAAAAAGTAAGCTTGTCTCGATCAAAGAAAGTATTGATTCTCACCTATTACTGGCCGCCCTCTGGCGGATCTGGAGTACAACGCTGGATGTATTTTGCAAAGTACCTCAAACAATTAGGCTGGGAACCTATTGTAATTACAGTGGACGAACAACAAGCGGCCTATGCCCGTTTTGATCATAGTTTAACTCAAGAGGTAGAAGGGATTAGAGTAATCAAAACAAGAACACGCGAACCTTTAAAACTTTATGCAAAACTCATGTCGGGTTCTTCTCAAGGGGGAATCCCACAAGGTGAAGTTAACACGCAAGGTTTTCTAGGGAAATGTGCGGCCTACATTCGGGGGAACTTTTTTATCCCTGATGCGCGAAAGGGATGGGTTCCTTTTGCACGAAAAGCAGCACAAGATTGTTTGGAAAAAGAGGACATCGCTCATGTGATCACTACTGGACCTCCCCATTCAACCCATCTAGTGGGTTTGTATTTGAGAAAACATTACTCGATCAATTGGTGGGTCGATTTTCGTGATCCTTGGTCAGAAGTATTTTACAACAAGCAAATGCGTCGCACAAAGCGCAGTCAGCTCAAGGATTTAGCCTTAGAAAAACAGGTGTTAACGGCAGCAGATGGCGTGTTCACAACCATAGGGGGAGCTTTCCATCAAAGCTTAAAAGCAAAAGCCCCACAACAGCGATTCATCGCTCTTGCGAATGGTTATGACGCCGAGTTGATGGAACAAGTGAGTGCCGCCCCTCCACAAGATGTATTTCATATTGTTTATACTGGTTTATTGACCCAGCAGCAAGCCTATCCTTCTCTTGTAAAAGCATTACAAGGAGTATCAATTGAGCGTCCCATACGGTTAAGCCTAGCTGGAAACATCACGCCTTCCATTATTCAATCCATTCAAAAGGCGTTGCCAAAGGTAGAAGTAAATTATCAGGGTTATCTCACTCACTCCAATGCAGTTGCTTTAATGAAAAGTGCCCATCTATTAGTGAATTTTATTTTTGAAGGCGCGACTTCGCAAATGATTTCGGGAAAGTTGTTAGAGTATTTTGCGACCCAAGTGCCTGTTTTATCGCTGGGTGACCCAGAATCGGATGCAGCGGCTTTTATGGCAAAAGGGACAAATGCAAAAATGTTTGCAAAAGGAAATATCCCGGGAATTCAAGGATACATCAAAGCCTTGTACGAACAGGATCCTCCTTTGAAAAACAAAATGAATGAGATGAATCAATGGAGTAGAAAAGCGATCACAGAACGCTTGATTGAACACCTGCTTTCTTAAGCGCGTTGTTGTTGAATAATTACCCACACTACAGGAAGTATAAATCCAATCATGGTCACGGGTAAAAACCAATTCCCTAAACCTTCACTTCGATTTAAAGCGACTAGAAAAGTCTGCAGTTGGATGTAACAAAAAATTCCTGTGATTAGAAATTGCATCCACTGTAGTAATTGTACCTCCACGGGTTGAATTTTTTGTCTTTTTTGTAGTCGTTTAAATAAAGCAAAAAGGGCAGTAGCAATAAGTGGTAAGCCCCATATATGAATTCGTGTAGCAAAACCATCTGCTGTTCCAGCTGCGTTAAAATGAATTGGAATTTGAGGGGGTAAGTCCTTAAAATGGACTGCAGTAAATCCCCAAAGTATGCAGAGAAAAACAAGCGAGGAGACGCCTATTATCTTTTGGGTCATACTCATTTGTAAAAGTTCATTTCATTCAAGTATTCCCAGCTTTCAAGAGGAAGTAGTGGGCGAACATTTTTTCCTGCTTTTATCCAGGTTCTTATTTTGGAAGAAGCCACTTCGACCTTTGGCGCATCAACTAAATGAATACTCGAGTATTTTTCTAATTTATTTGAAGGTGCTCCAGCCCCGTTACGAGGATAGACATAAAGGGGGTAGCGATCTAGGATTACCTCGTAATTTTTCCATTTGTGAAAAGAGGTTAAATTATCCTCCCCTAATAAGAGCGCAAATTTTTTATTCGGGTATTTTTCTTCCAATCGAATTAAGGTATCACAGGTATAATTGGGTGTGGGAAGATCAAATTCTATGGTAGAAGGTTCAAGCCTAGGGTATTCTTTTGTCGCGCGATAAACCATTTCAAGACGATGATGATTTGCCAGCATACTTTGTTTTTGTTTGAAAGGATTTTGCGGGGTTATGACAAACCAAATCTGATCTAAATTAGTGTGTTCTGCAAAATGATTGGCTAAAATTAAATGACCATTGTGAATGGGGTTAAAGGTGCCAAAGAATAAGCCGATGTGTTGCATGCTGTAAAGGTAGCAAATTGCTTAGGATTGCAAGAATTGTTTTACTAATCGTACTACTTCTCGTTTGGCTTTTGTCAAGTCATCGTTGACTAGAATTACATCAAAATCTTGGGAATAGGTCAATTCTGATGCTGATTTATCCAAGCGTTGTTGAATTTTATCTTCGGTTTCAGTGTTGCGTTCTCGCAAGCGCTTTTCTAATTCTTCTAGGGAAGGAGGTTGTACAAAAATAGCCAGGGTTTCTTCTGGGTATTGTGCTTTTACATTGAGACCACCTTTGACATCAATGTCAAATAGAACGTGCTTTCCCTCTGCCCATAGGCGCTCTACTTCAGATCGAAGTGTGCCATAAAAAGCACCCTGATAGACTTCTTCGTATTCTACAAAAGCATCTTCTTCGATTTTTTGGCGAAATTCTTCTTCACTTAAGAAATAATAATCTTGTCCATCTTGTTCTTCTCCACGTGGCGCTCTTGAAGTAGCGGAGATCGAAAATCCCAACGGAAGATCTTGTTGAAGCAAGTGACGAACTAGGGTGGTTTTTCCACTTCCTGATGGAGCCGAAAACACAAAGAGTTTTCCAGAGTTCATTTTACAAAACGTTAAGTAACTGTTCTTTGATTTTTTCTAATTCATCCTTCATTTGAACGACGATTTTTTGCAAACCAGCGTGATTCGCCTTTGACCCAATGGTGTTGATTTCTCGTCCCATCTCTTGCGCGATAAAACCTAATTTTTTTCCATTGGCATTGTTTTGTGCCATGATTTCTTTGAAGTAGTCGATATGGTTGGCTAGACGAACTTTTTCTTCTGTGATGTCATATTTTTCTAGGTAATAAATCAATTCTTGCTCAAGTCGGTTTTGATCTACGTCTATGCTCAATTGCTCGAGGGCATTATTGAGTTTTTCGGTCACTTTTATTTTTCGTTCTGGATCAACGGCAATGGCTTCGCTCAAAAGCTGTTCTAGGTTGCTTAGGCGCTTTTCAAAGTCAACAGCAAGCGCTTTTCCTTCATCATTTCGATGAACATTGACTTTGTCAAGTGTGCTTGAAAACAAGGCGAGGAGTAGTTCTTTTTCTTCGGGATTTAAAGCTTCTTTTTCTGTTTTAAGTGCATCGGGTAAGCGCACCGCCATTTTGAGTAATTCTGTCGTATCCCCTGCATGGATTTCTTGTAGCTGAGCGAGGTAATTTTGAATCACCTCTTTGTTTAGTACCGTGGTACTCTCTGCCCCAGAATTATCTACAAAAACAGAAACGTCAATTTTACCTCGGGTCAACTTTGTGTTGATTAGATTGCGAAAGAGCGGTTCTAGTTCCCTATAACAATGGGGTGTTCTAATGTTAAGATCTATGTTTTTACTATTCAAAGTCCTTAACTCAACGGTGATTTTTTTATGCTGAAATTGGGTTTCACCTTTCCCAAAGCCCGTCATGGATACTATCATTCCTTTGCTTTATAATACTTTGATCTTGATGTTTCTAAAGGAAACTTTATCATCGTGATCTTGTAGTCCTATTTTTCCTGTTTTGAATTCTCCAAAACCTTTCCACCCTTTAAATTTACTGTTGTTGACCAGTTCATCCCACGCATCACCACTCAATGGGAAGCGAACGATTTCGGTTCCATTAAAGACAACATTCCCTTCATTGATGTTGTGATCTACGGTTAATAAAACGTGGTTCCATTCCCCCGCTGGGTTGCATACATCTGCTTTAGGCTGAACTAAATCGTAGAGTGCACCCGCTTGGTGAAACTTTGGGTTTGCCTTTGCATCGGGGTGACGTTCATTGTCTAGGATTTGAATTTCGGGGCCAGTTACATAAGGCTCGCCATATTCTTCTCCCTCTTGCACTCCCCAAAAAATACCGCTGTTTCCAGCTTCAGATACATTCCACTCAATGGAAAGGACAAAACTGGTAAATTCTTGATCAGTGACAATGTTTTTTCCACCATCTCCCCATTGTCTATTTTCTTTGGGTTCAAAGGTCATGACACCGTCTTTTACGCTCCATTCTTCGCCTATGGCATCCCCGTTGTATTGGTGCCAGCCATTCAAGGTCTTTCCATCAAAGAGGGAAATCCATTCTTGATCGCTTTGCGTGGTTTGTTCAACTTTTGCTGTAGTGTTGTCTTCTTTTTTCTTTTGTGCGGTTCCTTGACAGGACGCAAATACGATTAGTCCTGTGATGATGAGTAGTTGTTTTTTCATTTGAGTTAAATGTTTAAAATATTTTTTAAGTGATCTTGATCAATGTCGCCACCTGCAAAATCATCAAAGGTTTTTTCGGTCGCTTCAATAATGTGGTTTTTAATGAATGCTGCTCCTTCTCTTGCGCCTTGTTCAGGGCTTTTGATACAACATTCCCATTCCATTACGGCCCAGACGTCACAGCCGTATTCTGTCAATTTCGTAAAAATAGTTTTAAAATCAATTTGCCCATCTCCAGGGGAGCGATATCGTCCTGCGCGATCTCTCCAGTCACCATATCCACCAAAGGCTCCTTTCTTCCCGTTGGGTTTAAATTCTGAATCTTTTACGTGAAATGCTTTTATGAACTCATGGTAGTGGTCGATGTAAGTAATGTAGTCGAGTTGTTGAAGTACAAAATGACTGGGGTCATATAAGATGTTGGCTCTTTTGTGATTTCCAGTTGCTGCGAGAAATCGTTCAAAGGTTTCTCCGTCATGTAGGTCTTCCCCAGGGTGAATTTCATAACAGGCATCAACACCATTTTCATCAAAAACATCGAGTATGGGGAGCCAGCGGTTTGCGAGTTCTTTAAAGCCAAGGTCAATGAGTCCGTCGGGTTGTTGTGGCCATGGATGCCAGTAGGGCCACAACAAGGAGCCAGAAAAAGTCGCATGGGCTGTAATGCCTAATCGACGACTAGTGATAGCGGCTTTTTTAACTTGATCTACCGCCCATTCTGTTCGAGCTTTGGGGTTGTTTTTTACTGCATCGGGGGCAAAATTATCAAACATTTTATCATAGGCAGGGTGAACTGCGACGAGTTGCCCTTGCAAATGAGTAGATAGTTCAGTGATTTCTAGCCCATAGGAGTTGATTTTTCCTTTGAGTTCGTCACAATAAGTTTGACTTTCTGCTGCAGTGTCTAAATCGATGAGCCATTTGTCTAGGGTAGGGATTTGGATTCCTTTGTACCCTAGGTCGGCAGCCCATTTACACAAGCCTTCAAGGCTGTTAAAGGGAGCTTTTTGATCGATAAACTGTGCCAGAAAGACGGCGGGTCCTTTGATTGTTTTCACACGTTATGATTTTATAAGTTCACCCAAACGTTACCGTTTTGATGGGATTCTAATACTTTTTCGATAAAGAGCATACCGCGTACTCCTTCTTCCATATCTGGGAAGTCACCTTTTGAATGTTCTTCTCCACGGATAGCTTTGGCAACGCCATTGTAAATATTTCCCATGGCGTCATAGAGTCCTTCTGGATGTCCTGGTGGAAGTTTTGTAGCTTCTTGTGCTGCTTTAGTGTTGAAATCATAGCCAGGTTTTATCACTTGCATGGGTTGACCCTCTTGTAAATAGGTGAGGTAGTTTGGGTTTTCTTGTCCCCATTTCAAGCTTCCTTTTTGACCATAAATTTGCACGGTGAAATTGTTTTCTTCTCCTGTGGCAATTTGTGAGGCACGCAGCACTCCTTTGCAATAATCAGAAAAACGAACAAGTATGGTCCCATCAACGTCTAGTTGATTGTCGGGATAACGATAGTTGAGGTCGGCGAGGAGCTGTTTTACTCGCATTCCCGTGACATATTCTACCATGTCAAAGGCATGGGTGCCGATGTCTCCTATGCAGCAGCTTGCTCCCCCTTTTTCTGGATCTAGGCGCCAAACAGATTTGCGTAATTCGGGTTGATGCATGAATGGGTTGATCCAGCCTTGATAGTATTGTAAATCGACTTTTTGTACCTCACCGATGAGACCGTCGGCAATCATTTGTTTCATTTGACGCACCATAGGATAGCCCGTATAGGTATAGGTTACGGCAAAGATCACCTTCTTTTTAGCCTGTAAGGCTTCTAGTTCCAGGGCTTCTTCATGAGTAGTCGTTAAAGGTTTTTCACAAATGACATTGAATCCATTTTCTAGGAGTTTCTTTGCCATGGGAAAGTGAAGAAAATTAGGTGTCAATACAGAAACTACCTCGATGCGTTCTTCACTGGGGAGTTTCAGTTCTTCTTCAATTAAGTCCTCAAAACTGTCGTAAACCCGTTCTAATGGGACCCCTATGTATTCTGCAAATTCTTTGTTTTCGCTGGGGTTAGGGTTAAAACACCCTCCAGTAATCTGGTAACGATCAAACATGGACGAGGCGATGCGGTGTACTCCACCGATAAGGGAATCTCCACCACCTCCTAAAATTCCTAAACGTATTTTATGACTCAATTTATTCTTCTTTTAGTTCAATTATTTCGTCTTTAAAGATAAGCATAAATAGGACGAGGACGCCTACTGCAAATGCAGCAGGTAGTAACCAAATCATTTCCCAATTATGGGTTCCGTTTTCCAATAAATAGGCGTCTGAAATTTTTCCTGCTACCCAAAAACCAACGAGCATTCCCACACCATAGGTTGCCAGAGTGATCAACCCTTGCGCGGCACTTTTTACTTTTTCTCCAGCTTTGAAATCGGTATAAATTTGTCCCGAAACAAAAAAGAAGTCATAGCAAATACCGTGTAAGGCAATTCCGATGATCAGCATAAAAGTCATTTCTCCAGCATTACCATAGGCAAATAGAGCATAACGCACCGCCCATGCAAGCATCCCTACAAGGATGGTTTTTTTAAACCCAAATTTCTTGAAAAATACAGGCAACAGTAACATAAATAATACTTCGCTTATTTGACCTAATGTCATTTTCCCCGTGGGGTTTTCCATACCAAGTTCTACCAGGAAAGGATTCGCTTGTTGATAATAAAAAGCTAATGGAATACAAATTAAAACCGAGGTGATAAAGAACATTAAGAAATTGCGATCTTTCAGCAGTTTTAGGGCATCAAAGCCTAAGAGGTCCCCAATGGATAACGATTTTCCTTCAGCATTTGCAGGAGGTGTTTTAGGCAGTGTGAAACTAAATAATCCTAAACCAAAGGAAGCCGCAGCAACCATGAGAAAGGTGTTTGCTAAAGCTCCATCTGCAATGGCTTGAGGTGAGTCCCAGCTCAAAAAGCTAATGACTAAACCAGCGACAATCCAACCAATTGTTCCAAAAACGCGAATCAAGGAGAATTCTTTTGCTGGATCTTTCATTTGATTAAAGGAAACCGAATTGACTAAGGCGAGCGTGGGCATGTAAACAAGCATGTAGCCAAAGACATAAGGGTAAAAAGTAGCAAAATCTCCAGCTTGTGCCATTAAATACATTAATCCTCCTCCAATAAGATGGAGCACCCCTAAAATACGTTCGGCATTAAAGTAGCGATCGGCAATAAGTCCAATGAATAAAGGGGCAATAATAGCTCCCCAGGATTGTGTAGAAAAGGCCATGGCGGTTTCAGAACCACTGGCTCCTAGATTATTTCCTAAAAAAGTTCCTAGGGTGACAAACCATCCTCCCCAAATAAAAAATTGGAGGAACATCATTAGGGATAATTGAAATTTAGTCGTTGAATTCATTTTGGTTGATAGTATTAATTAAACGATGTTTTTTGCTTTTTCAAGCAAGAGGTTTTTTGTGGCTAGGATGCCATCCACTTCAGCTAATCCACTGCCTTCATATTCAACACCGATAAAACCATTGTACCCAGCATTTTTCACCAGTTGTAACATGCGTCCATAATCGGTATGTGTTTCATTTCCTTGCGCATCAAAATCATGCGATTTCGCACTAACGGCAAAGGCACGCGGCAGTAATTCTTCTACTCCTTGATAGCGATCGTATTCTTTGATGCATTTTGCATCCCATCTTTTTCCAGCTTCTCTTTCAAGGCAAAAATTGCCAAAGTCTGGAAGAGTACCACAATTACTCAAATTAACTTGGTCGAGCATTTTCATCACTAATTGTGCATTAGAAGAAAGGTAGCCGTGATTTTCTACAATGATGTTCACCTTGTAGGAAGAGGCAAACTCTCCCAATTTTCGCATACTTTCTGCCGATTGAGCAATCCAGGCTTGTTCATCGCGCTCCCCAAAGAGGTTAATGCGAATGGAGTGACATCCCATTGCTGCAGCAACTTCAACCCAGGTTTTGTGATTTTCAATGGCCGTATTGCGTTCACTTTGACTGGGCACAGCAAGATCTCCTTCCCCGTCAATCATGATCAAAACATTTTCAACTCCCTGCTCTTTTGCGGCAGCATTCGACTGGGCGATAAACTGCTTTAAAGCGTTGTTTTTATTTTTTGCTTTGGTCACATCGGTGTATAATTGATTGACGTATTCTATTCCATCAAAGCCTAATTCTTTTGCCTTTGCGGCAAAATCATAGGGATTTAATGTTTTTTCCCAAATGGCTTTATGCAACGACCATTGGGCTAAAGAGAGTTTGAAAAATGGGGTAGTGGCTGGAGATGAACCTAATAAATGTTCCCCTAGCGTTTTTGCAGATAAGCTGCCAAGTGCCGTTGCTCCTAAACCAAAGGTTAAACCGTTCTGAATAAATTTTCTTCGTTTCATAAGTAAGTCAAATTAATACAAACAATGTAATAATACTTATAAAAAAGGGAAGAAAGATGAGGTTCTCCTTTTTATTTATTCAAACGAAAACGTTTTAAATTCGTTTTTCATCATAATTAAGGAAGAATTTTTAGTAAAGCTCAAATCTTAATCCTATTTTGGTTAACATAAATCACCCGAATAATGAGTAATGCTAAATTTGAAGCCCAATACGACGCAATTGTTGTAGGAACCGGTATCAGCGGTGGTTGGGCAGCTAAGGAATTGACAGAAAAAGGTTTAAAAACCTTAGTTCTCGAACGCGGAAGAATGGTCAAGCACATTGACGATTATCCCACCATGAATAAAGATCCATGGGATTTTCCACATGGAAACGTGATCACAAACGAGACACGAGAGCGACAACCTAAACAAAGTCGAACCGGCTACACAACACGTGAGGATTCAAAACACTTTTTTGTTGATGATATCAAACACCCTTATAACGAAGACAAACAATTCGACTGGTGTCGCGGGTATCATGTAGGGGGACGTTCCATTATGTGGGGAAGACAAAGCTACCGCTTGAGTAACTTTGATTTTGAAGCAAATTTAAAAGATGGTGTTGCAGTTGACTGGCCCATTCGTTATGAAGATATTGCTCCTTGGTATTCTTATGTAGAACAACATGCAGGGATTTCTGGGGAATTATTAGGGCTAGACCACTTCCCAGACGGAGAATACTTAAAACCAATGGAATTATTATGTGTAGAAGATCACTTAAAAGATTCCATTGCAGAAAAATATACCGATCGCGTATTAACGATCGGGCGAGTTGCTCATATAACAGAGGGGACAAAACCTGGTGCAGGACGCATTAACTGCCAGTACCGCAACCGCTGTATGCGCGGCTGTCCTTTTGGAGGGTATTTTAGTAGTAATTCCTCTACTTTACCTATGGCAGAGGCGACTGGAAATATGACCTTACGTCCTAATTCCATTGTCCACGAGGTGATTTATGATCCTGAAACAAAGAAAGCATCCGGTGTGCGAGTAATCGATGCAGAAACAAAAGAAAGCATGGTCTTTAAGGCTAAAGTAGTTTTCTTATGTGCCTCTGCGGTTGCTTCTACTTCAATATTATTACAGTCTAAATCAGAATATTTCCCAAATGGTATGGGGAATGCATCGGGTGAATTAGGGCACAATATCATGGACCACCACTTCCAAGTGGGGGCTTATGGTGAATTTGACGGTTTCCACGATAAGTACTATACCGGAAGAAGACCCAATGGAATTTATATCCCGCGATTTAGAAATATCGGTGGGGACACCGACCGCAAGGATTTCTTACGCGGATATGGATATCAAGGTGGAGCAGGTAGAGGTTCCTGGACAGAGAATGTTAAAGAGATGGCCTATGGACCAGAGTTTAAAGAAGCCTTATTAACACCAGGTGGATGGACCATGGGACTCAACGGTTTTGGGGAAGTATTGCCCTACCACGAAAACCGCATGTACCTAGATTATGAAAAACTAGACGAATGGGGGTTACCCACTGTTACCTTTGACGCAGATATCAAAGAGAACGAGCGAGTCATGCGTAAAGACATGAAAGAGCAAGCCATCAAAATGCTTGAAGAAGCAGGCTTTAAAAATGTCCAAGGCTATGATAATGATTATCATTTAGGTTTAGGAATTCACGAAATGGGAACAGCTCGAATGGGTCGCGACCCTAAGACCTCCGTGCTCAATGGAAATAATCAACTTCATGAAGTGCCTAATGTATTTGTGACAGATGGGGCTTGTATGACTTCAGCGGGTAATGTTAATCCGTCTTTGACCTATATGGCACTTACTGCAAGAGCAGTAAACTTTGCCGTAGAAGAACTAAAAAAGAATAATATCTAAAGTAAAAATCATGCAAAGAAGAACCGCATTAAAAAACATAGGATTATCTTTTGGGGCAGTTGTCTTAACACCCACTGTAGCCAGTTTATTACAAAGTTGTCAAACAGCTGAAGCAGGATGGGTCCCTACCTTACTCTCCCAAGAAAATGCCGATGTAATGGCAAAAATCATTGATGTCATGTTACCCACTACAGCAAATGTACCGGGGGCAAGTGACCTCAATTTGATTCAATTCATCGATGGCTATCTCGCCAAAGTGACCAGTCCAGAGGAACAAGAATTTGCCAAAATGGCCACAGGAATTTTTGCAGGAGTAGCCCTAGCAGCGGCTGGCAAAGAAAACACCGCTGATCTCACTGCAGAAGACATTGACTTGCAGTTAAACAAATTTTTACGCGCTACACCAGAGGATCAAGCAACAAGAGGAGAAGCATTTGCAGCTTATCTCAAAGGCCTTGAAGATGGAACGGCTGGTGCACCACCTATAGAAGGGGTGTGTCAAAGTTATTTGTACAACCTTCGCTCTTTAGCCATACGTGCTTTTGAAGGGAATGCAATTATTGGGAAAGAGCATTTAGCTTATGCTCCTGTTCCAGGGCAACAACAAGGCTGTGTAGATTTACAAGAAGCTACCGGGGGTAAAGCCTGGGCTTTATAATGTTCGTAAATACTCGGCGATGGCTCTAGCCTCTTCCTGACTCAGGTTTTGGTTGATCATCAAGATATTATTATACTCTGCAAGGAGGGCTTTAGCAATAGGGTCCTCCTTGACCATTTCTGTGGGATTCAATAACATATTCATGACCCATGCTGGGTGACGACGCTCATAGATACCTTTCATCGCAGGGCCAATTAGTTTACTTTCTGCCTTATGACAAGCAGTACATTTTTGCTTAAAGGCTGCAGCTCCTGTCGCTACCATCGCCTCATCTATTGCTGCATCAAAAACTAAATCCTCCATTGGACCAATGCCTTTGTTGTTTAAATCAACTGGAGTTGCTGTTTTTTCAATTGCGGCCTTTTGTTCCTCTTTTTTAGTACGATTGAACTTGAAGCCATCTTCTTTTTTTTCATTAGAAGAGCCACAAGCAACTAGGATCGAAAGACTTATAAAGTAGAAGATTTTTTTCATAGGATTTAATAATATAGGTTAAAAGTAATTGCTAGTCATTAGAATAGCAAAAATGCTCTGTAAATAAAGTTAATTTCTTTCGAAAACGATTTTACCTCCCACAACGGTCTGTTTTACAACCACTGATTTAATTTTATCCTTGGTTACTTTAGTTATGTCCTCACTAAGAATGATGTAATCTGCATACTTTCCTACTTCTATACTCCCTTTAACCTTTTCTTCAAAACTGGCATATGCAGCATTGATAGTATAAGCATTTAGAGCATCAATGACGCCAATTTTTTGTTCAGGGACCCATCCATTTGGATTTTCCCCATCAAGGGTTTTACGATTAACAGCGGCATCAATTCCTGCTATGGGTGAAGCTGGTGCAACTGCCCAGTCACTCCCAAAACTCATTCGAACTCCCGCGCGAAGAAAGGAGTTAAATGCATAGGTGCTGGCAATGCGTTTCCCAATGTATTTTTCTGCCCACCTACCATCATCGATGGCATGATAGGGTTGTACACTTGCTATGATATTTAAATCTGCAAAGCGTTGAAAATCCTCTGGTAATAAATGTTGGGCATGTTCTATTCTAAAACGGCGATCACGAACTTTATTTTCTTTAATTACCCTTTCAAAAATGGATAAAAGACGGTTGTTCGCTCGGTCTCCTATCGCGTGAATGAGTAAATGAAGCCCCTCTTTATCTGCCGATGAAATCCATTTATAAAGATTGTCTTCTGTAGTGATAAAAAAGCCATTATCGTTAGTTTTATCAGAATAGTCCTCTTCAAATGCAGCTGTATGAGAGCCTAACGAACCGTCCACAAATCCTTTTAAGCTACCTGTCTTTACCCATTTCGTTGATTGTTCTTTTAGTGGGATTACTTTTTGCCATTCATCTAGAGGTGCTGCTGCATAAACACGAACGATAAGTTTATTTTTTGCTTCAAAATCTTTTAATGTAGAATAACTTGAAAGGGATTTATTTAATCCATCAACATCGTGAATTGATGTAATGCCGTTTTGAGTGAAATAATTTTGTGCAGCGATAAGAGATTGCTCTTTCTGAAGGGCTGTCATTAGAGGCATTTTATCTAACACTAAATTCATAGCATTGTCTTTGAGTAAACCTGTAGGGTTTCCTTGTGCATCCCTAATAATTGTTCCTCCTTCAATATCATTAGTAAATTTATCTAAGCCAACATACCTCATTGCGGCACTATTGACTAATGCCATATGCCAATCTAAACGAAAAAGCATAACAGGGTGGTCTGGAGTCACATCATCGATCCATTCTTTGGTGGGTAATTCTCCTCCCCATAGTGTATGGTCCCAATTGCCTTCTAAAATCCATTCCCCTTCTGGTAGAGTTTTCGCAAAATCACGAACCTCTCTACGAAAGTTTTCTTTGCTATTGACCGCTCTTAAATCTACATTGAGTAATGCTCTTCCTCCTGTCATTAAATGAACATGAGAGTCGATGAAGCCTGGAAGAACAAATTCACCTTCAAGATCTTTTATTTTGGTGTGTTTGCCAGCAAATTTTAATATTTCTTTTGATGATCCTACAGCAATGATTTTATCCCCTTTAATGGCAAATGCTTCTGCCGTAGGTTGATTTTTATTGGCCGTCCAGATGTTACCATTAATTAGAATTTCATCGGCCGCTTGTTTTGAAATACAGGCCGAAAACAAAAAAATAGTTCCGAATAGAATCAGAGTATTTTTTGAAAAATTAGAAAAGAAAGAGGACTCCATTACGTTGCTTTTTTTGTTACTAAATAAACCCCTGCAAACACTAAAAGGGTTGCTAAACTTTTGATCCAATCCAGTTGATCATTTCCTGTAAAAGTAGCATAAATGATAGCAATAATGGGTTGGACATAAGTCAACACCCCGATGGTGGTGGGCGGTACTTCCCGCAAAGCGTACATATTGAGTAAGTATGCAAAAAAGGTGGTAAAAAGCAATACAAAACCAATGCGCCAAATCGCTTCCCAGGGTAAGGACTGCCATTCAACAGCAAGTAATTCTTTTGTTCCAAAGGGGAGGTTCATCAAAACACCTATGGGAAACATCCATTTCATTAAAGTAATCACGTGATACTTTTTTGTAATGGGTTTCATGATCACTAAATAGGCACCATAGCTAAAGGCATTGACCAGTAACATGGCATTTCCCAATGGAATATTTGGTGCATTTTTGATGAAAGCACTACCATAGAGGACAAGAATTATTGCCCCCGTAAAACCGAAGAGAATCCCCATCGATTTTAATGCGGTGATCTTCTCTTTTAGAAAAATGGCCGAGAGTATCATGACAATAATGGGCATGATTGTAATAATTACAGAGCTGTTGATGGGAGTTGAAAGGCTAAGGCCTTTGATAAAAAAAAGCATGTTCAAGCACATCCCAAAAACCGAGGCTGAAATAATCCTGATATAATCTTTTTTTTCAATCCGTTCAGAGGGGTAAAAAAAGCTCAATAACCCAAATAAAATACTGGCCGTTGTAACCCGTAACAACACAAGTCCATAAGGGCCAATATAATTGGGCATAATCACTTTCATGATGGTGTGATTGAGCCCATAAATTGTTGTTGCTCCCACAGCGGCGAAGAGGGCAAGAAAGCGTTTATCCATCGAGAGCTGCTTTTGCTGCGGCAACAGTAGCTTTGGCATTGCCGATAAATAATTCCCCCTTATGCACGAATACAGGACGTTTTAAAAAAGTATAGTGTTCGAGTAAAAGGGATTGAATTTTAGTTTCATTTAAGGTGCTTTTATCAATGTCCTTTAATTTTTGTGCTCGTTTATTAAGCAAGGCTTCGTAGGATCCACTCAACTGGTATAAGTCATCGAGTTGGGAACTGGTTAAAGGGTTTTTTTTGAGATCAATTAGTGTGACATCATCGCTTAAATTAAGGCTTTTCATGATGCGTTTACAGGTATCACAGCTACTCAAATAATAAAATAGATTCATTGTATTTTCCCTTTTGGACAAAGTAAATCAAAATTCCTCAAAGCAAAGAGAAATCGGGGGAATCTCTTACCTTTGTAAGCATATTTTTGAATCAACATCATGGAGAAAAAATTGCGTTTTAACAGTGCGACAATACACGGTGGACAAGCACCCGATCCAGCTTTTGGGGCGGTGATGCCTCCTATTTATCAAACTTCCACCTATGCACAAACAACCCCTGGGGGACATAAAGGCTTTGAATATAGTCGTACCCATAACCCCACCCGTCAAGCACTCGAGAAATCCCTTGCTAGCATCGAAAACGGAAAGCACGGTTTAGCCTTTGCTTCTGGCCTAGCGGCGATGGACGCTGTATTAAAGTTATTACAGCCAGGAGATGAAGTAATTTCAACAAACGATTTATATGGGGGGTCTTATCGCCTTTTCACAAAGATTTTTGAAGGCTTTGGGTTAAAATTTCACTTTGTGGGGATGAATGATTTAGCTAATGTTCAAGCAGCTGTTAATGCGAACACAAAAATGATTTGGGTGGAAACCCCAACGAATCCCATGATGAACGTGGTGGACATTCACGCAGTAGCACAACTGGCGAAACAAAACAATCTACTCCTCGCCGTTGACAACACTTTTGCATCACCTTATTTACAGCAACCGCTTAATTTTGGAGCAGATATTGTCATGCACTCTGCAACAAAATACCTTGCGGGACACTCTGATGTTGTTTTAGGATCATTAGTAGTGAATGATGATGATTTACACGAACGTCTTTCGTTTATACAAAATGCTAGTGGAGCAGTTCCAGGTCCTATGGATAGCTTTTTAACGCTACGCGGAATAAAAACCTTGCATGTTCGCTTGCAACGCCATTGTGAAAATGGAAGAGCTGTAGCAGAATATCTCGCCGCACACCCAAAAATTGAAAAGGTTTACTGGCCCGGTTTTGAAACCCATCCTAATCACGAAGTAGCAAAACGACAGATGAAAGATTTTGGTGGAATGCTCTCTTTTATCCCAAAAGGGGCCGACTATAAAGCGGCCATCAAAATTGTAGAGAACCTTCAACTCTTTACTCTAGCAGAATCCCTGGGCGGTGTAGAAAGTTTAGCAGGACACCCTGCCTCCATGACACATGCTTCCATCCCAAAAGAAGAACGTGAAAAGAGTGGTGTGGTTGATTCACTTATTCGTTTAAGTGTTGGTATAGAAGATGCTCAAGACTTGATTGACGACCTCGCCAATGCCATTGCTTAGAAAGATGGTATCTTTACCCTAGAAACAGTTCCATGCAACTCCCAGAAGGAAAGAAAATATATTTTGCTTCAGATAATCACCTTGGAGCGCCCACCCCAGAGGCCAGCGCTCCCAGAGAACGCCTCTTTGTGCAGTGGCTCGATCACATCAAAGAAGACGTGGGGGTGCTTTTTCTATTAGGAGATTTATTTGATTTCTGGTTTGAATACAAAACAGTTGTTCCCAAAGGTTTTGTGCGTGTTTTAGGGAAATTAGCCGAACTAGCCGATGCGGGTATTCCCATTCACTTTTTTGTGGGTAACCACGACTTATGGATGATCGATTATCTTGAAAAAGAAGTTGGGATTACTGTACATCATTCCCCACAGGAATTCACCTTTAATGCGCAACATTTTTTTATTGGTCATGGTGACGGTTTAGGTCCTAATGATAAAGGGTTTAAGCGCATGAAAAAAGTGTTTACTAGCCCTTTCTTTCAATGGTGTTATCGCTGGTTGCATCCCGATATTGGAATGCGAATAGGGCACTATTTATCGGTTAAAAACAAGACCATTTCTGGGGATGAAGATCATGTGTTTTTAGGGGAAGAAAACGAGTGGTTAGCACAATATGTAAAGCGAAAACAAGCAGAAAAAGGGCGGGATTATTACCTTTTTGGCCACCGCCATATCCCATTGGATATTACGATAGATCAACAAGCACGCTATATCAATTTGGGCGACTGGATCACGCATTATACCTATGCTGTTTTTAATGGAAAAGAACTTGAATTAAAAAGTTGGAAGAAGGCTTAGCCCATGCTAGAAAAGAAAACCCTAAATGTAGAAAATACGGTATTGGTTGGCATCATCAATGCGCAACAGGACGAAGAGCAATCAAAAGAATACCTGGATGAACTCGCTTTTTTAGCCCTAACCGCTGGTGGAAATGTCATTAAGCGCTATACTCAAAAAATTAGTTTGCCTAATCCCAAAACCTTTATTGGAAGCGGGAAGTTAGCCGAAGTAGCTGAATTTGTCGAAAGCAATGATGTGAGTACGGTAGTATTTGACGATGAATTGACGCCTGCTCAACAAAATAATATTGAAAAAACCCTAAAGTGTAAAATTTTGGATCGTACAGGATTGATCCTTGATATTTTTGCGCAACGGGCTCAAACCAGTTATGCGCGAACACAAGTAGAGCTAGCGCAGTACCAGTACTTATTACCCCGATTAAAGGGACTATGGACTCACCTAGAGCGTCAAAAAGGGGGAATCGGGATGCGAGGACCCGGGGAAACAGAAATTGAAACCGACCGCCGAATTGTTCGGGATAAAATTACCTTGCTCAAGAAAAAACTCACGACCATTGATAAACAAATGGCGACCCAAAGAGGAAACCGCGGGGCTCTTGTTCGCGTGGCTTTAGTGGGATATACCAATGTGGGAAAATCCACCCTAATGAATGTGCTTTCAAAAAGTAATGTCTTTGCGGAAAATAAGCTTTTTGCTACCCTGGACACAACCGTGCGCAAAGTTGTTATTGGGAACCTCCCCTTTTTGTTGAGTGATACAGTAGGTTTTATTCGCAAACTACCCACACAACTGGTAGAGTCGTTCAAAAGCACTTTAGACGAAGTTATTGAAGCAGATTTACTCTTACATGTGGTGGATATTGCTCATCCTAATTTTGAAGAGCACATTAGCTCGGTCAATCACATCTTGCAAGAAATCGATAGTTTAGACAAACCCACCATTATGGTTTTCAATAAAATTGATGCCTATACCCCCGAGGTGATTGAACAAGACGATTTAGTGACTGAACGCACGAGCAAACATTATTCTTTAAAAGAGTGGGAGGATACCTGGATGGCAAAAATGAATGGGAATGCCCTCTTTATATCAGCCTTAAACAAGGAGAATTTAACGGACTTTAGAAAGCGGGCTTATACGGCCATTCGTGATATCCATGTTACGCGTTTTCCTTATAATCACTTTCTCTATCCCGAAGGCCTAGAGGAGTAGTGAAAAATTAATACCTTTAAACAAAAACCTACCCATGAAAAAGTTATTTGCCCTTTGCTTTGTGCTCCTTATTTTTGCTTGTTCCAAAAGTGATGATAGCCCTTCCACCATTAATCTAGAAGAATTTCTAGGCGTAACTGCAACAGCCTCCCCCTTGGGTGGAGAGGAGGATTTTTTTGAAGATATTTCCTATGGAACAGGAGCGCGTCAACAACTGGATCTTTTAATGCCTACCAGTGGATCACCCAGTGGTATTGTGCTGTTTTTTCATGGAGGTGGGTTTACTGGAGGAGATAAAGAGCAGGCCTTTGACCCCCTATTGCAGGAAACCATGCAAACTGTTTTAGACAACAACATCGCGATTGTTAGTGCTAATTATACCCTACTGACTACCCCAGGGAGCGAAGGGGTTATTACTGCCCTAGAAGATGGAACTGCCGTCATTGACTTTATTCAAGAACGACAAGCGCAACTCAATATTCCCTCCAATAAAATTGTTCTCGCAGGAACCTCTGCAGGGGCGGGAATTGCCCAGTGGAACGGCTTTAAAAACGATATTAACGCTCAAGTTCAAGGGGTGATGGCCATTGCTGCACAAAGCACCTATGACTTGTATGAGTGGGAAAATGTATTTCCTGGTTTTAGTTTAGATGGACTACGCCAAATGAGTCCCTTTTTACAAACCTTATTTTTAAGTTTCTATGGGGGTGAACCTTCTCAAGCAGATTTAGACGCTGTTGACTATCGCGATTTTATGGATGCTACAGATCCACCACTATATGTTTACAATATCGCAGGCGATGAGGTGATTAATGCACAAGGCGAAATCGATTTTGATGTATTGTATCACAGCTTCCGCCACAGCGATTATTTACGTGCAAAGGCCATTGAAGTTGGTCAAGAATTTTCAGGAGTATTTCAAGAATCCCTGGACGGCTTTGTCATCCGTGTGCTTAATTAACCAGTGCTTTATGGCTTTTTTTCTGTGATAAGGCCCAATACGGCATAGACAGGGAAATGATCGGAATAACCATCTACACCATTTGCCGAATGCTGAGTTCGATAGGGGTAGCCTTGATAATTACTGCGTTTGGTTTGAAGGAATTTGGGGTTAAAGACAGCGGTCTTCAATAAAAGGAGGTTTTCTTCGTCTTTCCAATTTTCAGAGAAAAGTAGTTGGTCAAATAAAAACCAGCGATCGTTATGGGCTAAACTCCCGATACCTTTTTTGGCCATGGCCTCCATGGGATTAAATAAAACGTTCTGGTCTTTTTTTCCTTTAATCCATTGCACGCTTTTGTCTGTGGGATTGTCGTTGTAATCCCCCATACTAATGATTTTTCCTTTGGGATATTTTCGCAGTAAAGAGTCGGTAAGTTTAAGATGAAGTTGGGCTGCCTTGAAACGATGAGGGGCACTTTTCACTTTGCCACCCCTTCGCGAAGGCCAGTGATTAATAAGAATGGAGAGGCGGTATTGGTTGAGGTAGCCACTAACGATTAAAATATCACGAGTAGTTCGCTTGCGTCCCGTTTTTGGGTCGATTAAATCAAGACGCACAGTCTTTTGACTCTCTGGAGTAAAATGGTTCTCTTGGTAAAGTAAAGCAACATCAATCCCTCGATAATCTGGGCTTTCAAAATGAACCATTCCGTAGGCATAAGGTGCAAGTTTTTTATGTTGGGTGATGCTGCGCAGTACCATTTATTTTCAATTTCTGCTAGTCCAATAATCAATGGGGAACGTTGAGCACATCGTAATCAAGCCGATTACTTTCAGTGTGTTAAGCGCAATTTTGATGAACGCTACGTAAGGCGTTTGGAACACGTGCAGATTTTCTGCCGTGATGCCCTCAACGTTATTGACAATATGGATGAGATGATCCGAACATGTTTTTCTTTTTAGATCTGCCATACATCGATACCGATCTGGGACACTACGACGGGTATTCAAAAAAGGATTATACAGCGTTATTAGCGCGTTTAAACAACCTTAAAGGACGCTTCCTCTTAACTACCTTCCCTACACGTTCTGTCTCAATACAGCGCTGAAAACAGCTGGAAAATGATAAAAAATGAAATGCATTTGTCAGCATCTGTGAAAACCGGTAAGATGAAAACAGAAGTATTTACGATGAATTATAAAATGGAGGGGCAAGCTTGTTTGTTTTGATAAAAGAAATGCAAACGAGGAAAGAGGTGAGATTTAGTTTAAATGGTTAATTTAGATATACTTAAATCTTGAATGTCTTCAATTTTGACAATTGAGTTACTCCCTTCGCTTGTGTTTCTAAAAAAAAGATAATTTTCAGTCATGCCGAAAAAGATATAAGAGGGACCAGTTCTAACTTTCTTTGAATTAATAGAGTAACTAACGAGATGTGTGGGTTTACCGTATATGATTGATTTGGCTTTTTCTCTATTGCTTAGTCCAATATATGATAAGGAAGTTACTAATATCGCATACCCTGTAAGTAGTTCGACATGGTATTTATCTTTAGAGAAAAAGACTCCAATATAAATAACGAAATAGATGTAAATCATGGGGGTATACCTGTGATTTAGAAGGAATACTTCGTTAGATAAATCTGTAAAAAACAAGTACCATCCAACAAAAATTGGAAAGAGGAGGAATCCTAACAAAAAATATAATTTAGCCAATATGACAAAAAGTTTATTTACAGCATTAAAAATGCTTTTTAAAGGAATTCTCCTCCAAAGAAAAAAACCATAAAATCTATCGAGTCTTTTCTTAGGGTGCTTTGAAGTAACGTTATCTATCCTTCGATTAAACATAAGGGCTACTAGATACCAAAGTGAGATAATTGGAATAATAACCAGGGTCCTAGAGAAAAAGGAGGTGAGTATCTCACTCGTTGTCATAAAGCCACTAATTTCAATTCCAAAGAAGGAATAATAGCTGTAGATGTCAAAATAACCGACAAACAAAATCAATGTGTATAGAAAAGGAAAAGAGAAAATGTTTTTAAGCATGGGGCAAGATTGGTATATAAGGTACAGCTAATTTAAAATAAGCTAAATTGTAGGTACAATTCATTTTGCGGATTATAGATGGCACCTACGAATTGGATGACATTCGTGTTTTTACAAAGGGATAGGGGCTTATTTTACAGGGAATAAAATTTCAGAAATTAAGTCTTCTGGTGCAGTATTCATGGGGCTATTGTACATCACTTCCATCGGAACGATTTTTCGCGTGGGTTGGAATTTTTTTGCCCGTTGATGCATCATCCCTGCCGACCAGGCATTGCCAATGTGATGATACGGCCCAGTATGACGAATGGTATAGGCAGAAAACTCTGGCAGTTCTCCCTGGTGATATTCACTGGGTAAATCGGCTGGCACTTCACTTACAGGGTGGGCAGCGGTATAGGTTACGGTATCTTTTACTACATCAACTTTGTGGTAAATTGAAAGTGCATGACCACTCATTTTATCCTGGTGGTGTTGCATGAGATAGGGCATCATTGCCCCAAAATCTCGTCCCATGTTTTCTGCAATTTTTGAAAAGGCACAGCTGGTTTTTATTCCGATGTATTTTGTAGCGTGAAAAGGTTGAACTCCTTTAAATTCTAGGGTGGAATTTGTTTTTCCAGTTTCAACTAAATCCTTTAGCATGGCAAGCCCGCGATCGTAATCCATACCCACAAATACTTCCATTTGTTTTTTCATCCAAAATAAGAAAAAGGGTAAGCTACTTTCCATGGTCCAACTCACTTGAGTTCCTTTTTTTGTTTTTTTTAGTTGGAATGTTGTGATGGCCTTTGACTTCCACGGTTTTAAAAATTGAAGATTCATCACCACTGATTTGTTTTTGGTTTCCTCTTCAATCTTTAGATTGCCGCTTCCTATGATGTCTCCATCCCAGTCGTGGTATTTTCCATCTTTGGCAACATTCACAGTTGCTGTGGGTTCTGCAATTACCCAAGGAGACCAGGTATTCCAGTTACTTAAGTCGTTGATGATGGGGAATATTTTTTCTGGAGCGGCGTCAATATGTATTGACTTGGTGATGTTCATTTTTGGCATTGATGTAGGCTTTTGTTTACCCAGTAAATGTAATAAATTAATTGTATTTGACTTTTCTCAAAATACGCTGACAATCTTTATAGGTTTGATAAAGCACTGTATCCCTATCTTTTAAAAACGACTTGGCTTGTTCGAGTTGTTCAAAAGCGTTAGGGATTTCATTAAATACACAGAGCATATAAATAGCGCAAAGGTTAAACAGATCGCTTTCTTCTTTTAGTGTAAATCGACCTTTGTTTTTTAATTTTTCAAGCAAACGATTATTTGCATTAAACAAATGATATAAGCTGCGTTTGTCTAATTGAGGGGGAGTGAATAAGAGTTGGGTATCTAGGACATAACTGCCATTCTCCTTAAAGGTGATGGTTACTTCTTCAAGGGGATAGTAGTTGACTTGATCGTTTAAGCCTAGACGTACATATTCGGTTAAAATAAAGCAATCTTCGGTCACATTGATTTCTACTTCGTCAAGGTTGGAATAAAAGAGTTTAACCTGTTCGTTAATGAGTTCGATATCCACTCTAGAATAGTAGGTTTTATCCTTTACTTTTTTTTGCAATCCCGACCAGCACACGACAAAGGTTTCTTTAAAGACACGATAGGTAGGGCATAACTCTTCTCGGTGATTTTGTAAAAATTCTACGACACCGTCAAGGGTAAGACTAATGTTGTTTTGTGCGTGTTGTTCAATGATTTTTACGCGCTCACTGTTGCTGTCTTTAAGTTCAATGTCAACCGTCTTTGGCATGGAAATACTTCCTTCTCGAAAAAAAATCATTCCGCCAAAGTACTTCCAGATATTTTTGCGTAATGCGGTGACTTGTTCTATGGGTCTAATGGTGACTAGCCCCACAACTTTTCCTTCGGGAAGGTGAGGAAAGGGGATGTTTTCGTAAAGGACTAAAGGGGGATTGTCGAGATAGGCATTGATGAGATTTTGTAGTTTGCTATCATCAAAAAAATCAACCCCCACAATTCCATTGACTTTATCTTCAATGCCTACAACGATGTAGGCATTATTTTTAGGATTTGAATTAGAGAGGGCGCAAATATGTTTTAGGAATTTTGCCTTTCCCTCTTTAGAGGCTAGATTGAGCTGCAACTTTTTATCATAAAAGCTGTTCTCGTCGTTATGTGACAAGAGCGCTTTGACTAAAAGTCGCTTATTGATCATTTTTTACGGTTAATGACAGTGGCGTTTGCTTGATCGGTGGGAAGCAGGGTTAAATCTGCAATAGTAACATGTGGTGGTGCCTCGACCATGTATGCGATGGCATTTGCAACATCTTCGGCTTGAAGTGCGTTAAGTGTATTGTAAACACTTTCAGAGCGTTGTTCATCGCCTTTAAAGCGTACCATGGAGAATTCTGTCTCGACCAGTCCAGGATGTACGGCACATACGCGAATGCCATAGGGGTTTAAATCAATTCGCAGGCCTTGAGTAAAGGCATCTACGGCAAATTTACTCGCACAATAAACATTCCCTTTAGGATAGACTTCTATTCCTGCAATGGAGCCTAGGTTGATGATTTGTCCCTCTTTTCGTTCGACCATTTGAGGTAAAAAGGCTTTGGTTACATACATCAATCCTTTGACGTTTCCATCAATCATGGCATCCCAGTCGTCTAGGTTGGCTGTTTCTACTGGATCGAGGCCATGGGCGTTTCCGGCATTATTGATTAAAACATCAATTTCTTTCCATTCTTTAGGAAGGGTGGCGACTGCCTCAAATACTGCCGATCTATCCCGAACATCAAAGTTCAATAAATGAATGGGCGTGTTGAGGTTTGTTTTGAGTTCTTCGAGGCGATTTTGACGTCGACCACATAAAATAAGGCGATGTCCTTTTTGTGCAAAAAGTTGAGCAGCAGCTTTTCCTATTCCACTACTAGCGCCAGTGATACATATAGTTTTCTTTTTCATCTCTTTTTTGTTTATGGAACCTCATGTCCCCATTGTGTTTCTAAAAGTAAAAACCAATCTTCAATGGTGAGGTTTATTTTGCACGCTGCATGAGCGGCTTTTAATCGTTCTATTCTTGTGCTTCCCACTACGGGATGTATATTTGCGGGGTGCTGCAGTAACCAGGCGAGTAAAAGTTGATCTTCACTCGCATTGTATTTTTCTGAAAGTGTTTTAAACAGGGATTTTAAGCGATTAGTTGCTTTGGTTTCCTCTTTAAAAAAATTCCCTAAAGGGCTCCAGGCCATTGTTCCGATTTTTTTTGTGCGATGGTGGTCCAGACTACCATCAAATAGCGGCTTATTATGGCTCAAAGAACATTCGATTTGATTCCATTCTAGGGTAATTTCTGTGGATAAGAGCTCGATTTGTGATGGAGTGAAATTTGATGTTCCAAAGGCCTTTACTTTCCCGCTGCGTTCCAGTGTATTGAATGCCTCTGCGATTACCTCTACCTCCATAAGTGGACTGGGTCGGTGCAATAAGAGAACATCGAGGTAATCTGTTTTAAGATTGCTCAAGGATTGCTCCACCGAGCGAATAATATGCTCTTTGGTGTAATTGTAATGTTTTATTTCTAGGGGTCTCTTTTCACAGGGCATTTGAATCCCGCACTTTGAGATGTAAATTAACGTTTCTCTTTCTAGTCCAGCTTCTTTAACTCCCTTGCCAAAATCAGCTTCGGTGGTATAGCCACCATAGATGTCTGCATGATCAAAAGTAGTGAGGCCATTTTCGACACATTGCGTCAATAGGGAGGCCGCTTGTTGTGGTGAGAACTTTCTTCCCCATTCTCCCCAGGTCATGGTGCCTAAAATTATTCTATTCATTAATTCGTATTATCCATTAAAGTAGTTTAAATTTAAGGAGTAACTTTTTAAGCTTAGCCCTTATGAAATAACTACTTTTAACCAATTATTAACAAGCTATCGCAAAAAAAAAGAGCAAATTTGTTTTCCAATAAAATAACTATACTATGAGCACCCAAAACGGTATTGATATCAAAGAGATTAACGAAAAGATTGAAAAAGAAAGCGCCTTTGTGGATCTTCTCTCCATGGAGATGAATAAAGTCATTGTAGGACAAAAGCAAATGATCGAGCGTTTGATGATCGGGCTTTTAGGGCGTGGGCATATTCTATTAGAGGGAGTGCCTGGGCTGGCAAAAACCCTTGCCATTAACACCTTGAGTCAAGCGGTTAAAGGAAGTTTTAGTCGGGTTCAATTTACTCCAGATTTGTTGCCTGCAGATGTTGTGGGGACTATGATTTATAACATAAAAGAGAACGATTTCTCGATCAAAAAAGGCCCCATCTTTGCCAACTTTGTCTTGGCAGATGAAATCAACCGTGCCCCTGCAAAAGTTCAATCTGCCTTGCTGGAAGCCATGCAAGAACGTCAAGTTACCATTGGGGATTCTACCTTTAAACTACAAGAACCCTTTTTAGTCATGGCGACTCAAAACCCAGTAGAGCAAGAAGGAACCTATCCTTTGCCAGAAGCACAGGTGGATCGCTTTATGTTAAAAGCGGTAATTGATTATCCCACCCTAGAAGATGAACAACACATTGTTCGTCAAAACCTTCAATCCTCTTTTGAAAAGGTCAAACCCGTTGTGACAACAAAGCAAATTATGACGGCTCAAGCGACTGTTCGAGAAGTTTATATGGACGAAAAAATTGAGCGCTATATTCTCGACTTGATTTTTGCGACCCGTTATCCCGAGAATTATCAATTGGAGAAAATTAAGCCGCTTATTAGTTTTGGTGCTTCACCTAGGGGGAGTATAAATTTAGCCACTGCTGCAAAATGTTATGCCTTTTTAAAACACCGTGGATACGTTATACCAGAAGACGTTCGAGCGGTTATTTATGATATTTTACGTCACCGCATTGGGTTAACGTATGAAGCCGAGGCAGAAAATGTTACCACCGAGGATTTAATCGCACAAATCATCAATCACGTAGAAGTTCCTTAGGAGATAATCCCCAGTCCCTGCACATATGGATACAAAAGAACTACTCAAAAAAGTTCGGAAAATAGAAATCAAAACCCGCCGATTGAGCGATCACGTTTTTGGGGGGGAATACCACAGCACCTTTAAGGGGCGTGGGATGACCTTTAGTGAAGTGCGACAATATCAATTTGGGGATGATGTTCGCGCCATTGACTGGAACGTTACTGCTCGATACAATGAGCCCTTTGTCAAGGTCTTTGAAGAAGAAAGAGAATTGACACTAATGCTTGTGGTGGACGTGAGTGGATCTGAATTTTTTGGGACAACGCAACAATTTAAACGTGATGTTTTGACAGAAATAGCGGCGACGCTTTCCTTTTCTGCCTTACAAAACAATGATAAAGTTGGTTTATTGTTGTTTTCAGATCAGGTGGAATTATTTATTCCACCAAAAAAGGGACGCTCGCATATTTTGAGAATTATTCGTGAATTATTGGAGTTTGAACCACAGAGTAAAGCGACCGATATTGGCAATGCTTTGGCGTTTTTATCTGGGGTATTAAAGAAAAAGGCCATTGTCTTTTTGCTTTCCGATTTTATGGATCAGGGATATGAAAAAACCTTACGTATTGCAGCAAAAAAACACGATTTAACCGGAATAAGGGTTTACGATAAACTGGAAGAAGAATTACCCAACCTGGGAATCGTTCCCATGGTTGATAGTGAAACCCAGCAAACCCAGTGGATCAATACAGCTTCGGCAAAAGTACGGAAACAATATGCCGTGTTTCAACGAGAGCGAAAAGAAGCTTTTCAGCAATTGTTTAAACTCAATGGAGCGGGAACCATTGATTGTCGATTAGACGAGAGCTATGTCAAAAAATTATTGGGATATTTTAAAGCGAGGATATAAATCATGAAGTACTTGAATCGTCTTTTTTTAGGATTGATGCTGCTCTTTATGAGTAGTGTTTACGCTCAATTAACTGCAGAGGTAACCACTGCTGTCGATAGTACTCAAGTGAAAATAGGGGAGCAAATTAACCTTATACTTCAGGTGAAAACCGATTCACTTTCCATGGTGGAATTTTCACCAGAACCCCTTTTCCTTCCCTTTGAAATCATTGAAGAATCGCCCATTGACACCCTGCGTTCACAAAGCTATTATTTGTACACAAAGCGATATGCTTTAATTCAATTTGATTCGGGAGCATATTGGATCCCACCTCAAAAAATTATGGTGGATGGCTTTTCAAAGTTTTCAGATTCAATTGCCATTGAAGTGGCAAATATTGTGGTGGATACCATTCAACAACCACTTTATGATATAAAGCCCATTCAAGTGGTGGAGCGTTCCTATAATCAATTGATAAAAAACAGTTTATTGCTTTTTGTCTTTTGTTTGCTTCTAGCACTTTTATATGTATTAAACCGTCAATACCAAAAAAAGAAAGAAGCACTTTTTGAAGAAATTCCTCCTTTTGATCGTGCGATCCAAGAATTAAAAGCATTAGAAAACAGCTTGCCCGAAGCCCAAGAGGAATACAAAGCGTACTACTCTAAATTAACCGATGTTGTTCGGCGATATTTAGAAGAAGAGGCTGCCATTGATGCCCTTGAAAGCACCTCGGATGAGTTACTTGATAAATTAGAGTTGCGTAAAGATGCTGGAACATTGGACTTGAGTATGGAAACCCTCAATAACTTAAAGAAAGTATTGAGTAACGCCGATTTAGTCAAGTTCGCACGTTCTGCCCCAGCCATAGGAATCGCTACTACCGATCGCAGTATAGTCGAACAAGTCGTTATTGAGACGAAAGAGGCCCTCCCTGCCCCTACCGAGGAGGAACTGGCGGCAACTGCGGCCTATCAACGCGAGGTAGAGCGCAAACGCCGTAAGCAAAAAATGCAACTGTTGGGTATTTCTGCTTTAGGTATCGTAGTTACTGTTGCTGCCATAACTGTCGCCATCTATGGATTTACTCCAGTAAAAGACACGATTTTTCGTTATCCAACAAAAGTGCTCCTCGACGGGACATGGATTAAAAGTCAATATGGCACTCCACCTGTGCAGTTAGAAACACCACAGGTTTTAGTGCGAGATATCAACGCTGTTGCTCCAGTAAGTCGATATGCGAGCGGTTCACCTTTTGACGACGTTTACACCCAGTTATTTTTTGAACAAAGAACGCCAAACGATAAAAAAGAAGCCACCGAAGAAGAAAAAGAAGCTGCTGCACGGGCTATCATGGACAAAGCCGTTGCGCGCTATGAAGGAATGGGTGCAACAAATCTTTTAGTGCAAAATGACACCTTTTCATCTTTAGATGGAACAGAAGCGTTTCGACTATATGGATCCTTAGATTTAGCGAAAGAAGGAGAAGAAAGCATTCGTTGTCGATTTGTATCGGTTATTTTTCCCTTTGAAGCCACTACGATAGAATTGAAAATAATTTACCCCAAAGACGATCGCTATGGTCCTGCCATAGAAGAAAAAATAGTAGCCTCATTAGAAATTATAAAAGAACTATAAAGTGTTAGGGAACATACAATTTGCGAATCCAGAATATCTGTGGGGATTAGTTGTCCTACTTCCACTGGGGATTTGGTATTTTTTTAACCGAAAACAGCAACAAGCTCGTCTTTCCATCTCTAGTTTAGATGGATTTAAAGGATCAACGTCCATTTGGGTAAAACTTTACCCTATACTCTTTATTTTGAGAATACTAGCCTTAGCGCTTATTCTTGTCGCCGCCGCTAGACCGCAAACTGTTGACGTGTCAACACGAACAAAAACAAATAAAGGAATCGATATCGTGATGGCGATTGATGTTTCTTCAAGTATGTTAGCGCAAGATTTAAAGCCAAATCGCCTCTCGGCGCTAAAAAACGTAGCCGGTGACTTTATCAATCAACGACGTAATGATCGTATTGGACTGGTGATTTATGCTGGAGAAAGTTACACTAAAACCCCCATTACAAGTGATAAGCGTATTGTGCAAAACGCCTTAAACGAAATACGTTATGATGGCGTAATAAATGATGGAACTGCCATTGGAATGGGATTAGCTACAGCAGTTAATCGATTAAAAGATAGTCGAGCGAAAAGTAAAGTCATCATTTTACTGACCGATGGAGTGAATAACTCTGGTTTTATTGACCCAAAGATAGCCGCAGAGCTAGCCGTGGAATTTCAGATTAAAACTTACACAATAGGACTAGGGAGTAACGGAAATGCAAGAGCTCCTATAGGAATTTTACCCAATGGTAAATTTCAATATGGTATTACCAAAGTCGAAATTGATGAAGAACTCCTGAAGTCCATCGCTCAAGATACTGGAGGCTTATATTTTCGTGCAACAGACAATACCAGCCTAGAAGCTATTTATGACGAAATCAATAAACTTGAAAAAACAGAAATAGAGGAATTTAAATATTATAACTACCAAGAAAAATACCGTATCCTAGTCTTAATCGCTATGGCCCTATTATTCCTTGAGTGGTTATTAAAGAACACCATTTACAGAAGCTTTATCTAATGTATCAACTCGACGAAACAATTTATTTTTATGCTTTTGCACTCCTGCCCGTTTTATGGATAGGATATTTATGGGTGAGTAATTGGAAAAAGAAAACGCAAGCGAATTTTGCTTCGTCAAAATTATTAGATGCTTTAAGCCCTAATCGCTCACGCTTTAAACCGCTTTTAAAATTAGTGGTCATCACTATGGCCTTTAGCTGTTTTATTTTAGCCTTGGTTAATCCTAAAATAGGGACACAACTGGAAACAGTAAAACGCGAAGGGGTAGATATCGTATTTGCCATTGATGTTTCCAAAAGTATGCTAGCAGAAGATATCGCACCCAATCGTTTGGAGAAAGCAAAGCGTCTCGTCTCTGCTTTGCTTAACGATTTAGCCAGCGATCGTGTAGGGATTATTGCCTATGCTGCACAAGCGGTGCCTCAACTGCCCATTACAACAGATTACGGTGCTGCAAAGATGTTTTTACAAGCCTTAAACACCGATATGCTCTCTTCTCAAGGAACAGCAATAGATGCAGCAATTGAATTAGCTTCAACGTATTTTGACGACGAAGAACAAACCAACCGTGTTGTCTTTATCCTATCCGATGGAGAAGACCACGCCGAAGAGGGAACCATTGATGCTGCACAACAGGCCAATGCGATGGGGATCAAAATTTTCACCTTGGGGGTTGGCACAGATAAAGGTGCTCCCATTCCCATCAAACGCAATGGAATTGTCGAAAGCTACAAGAAAGATGAGAACAACGAAGTGGTCATAACAAAACGTAATTCTACTGTTCTAGAATCCATTGCTAGTACAACAGAGGCAGCCTATATGGACGGCAATGACACCCAGGCAGTCCTAGCTTTTGTACGAGAAGAATTAAAACAAATGGAAAAGAAAGAGTTTGAAGCAAAGAAGTTTGTGAGTTATAAAGATCGTTTTCAACCTTTTTTGATTGCAGGATTCCTCTTATTTTTGATAGACGTTTTGTTATTAGAGACTAGGACAAAATGGATTGCTCGATTAAACTTGTTCAATGAAAAAGAAGCTGCTTGATATGAGAACACAATTTATTTTTAGCATTAGCTTAATTTTTTCCTTTGCAACCTTATTTGCGCAAGGTGAAAAAGAACGAAATCTTATTGCCGATGGGAATCAGGTCTACCAAGAAGAGGCCTATGTTCAAGCAGAAGCGCAATATCGAAAAGCCCTTTCAATCAATAGTGTTAACACAAAAGCCCAGCACAACATTGGCAATTCATTGTACCGAACAAAAGACTATGCACAGGCAAATCAACGCTATTTTCAAACCCAAAAAAACAGCCTAAATAAAACTGAAAAACACCTGGCTTTTCACAATATGGGCAATGGCTTTATGCAGCAAAAGGAGTATGAAAAAGCGGTTGAAGCCTATAAAAATGCCCTACGTAACAATCCCACCGATGATGAAACGCGATATAATTATGCCCTAGCGAAGGAATTGCTCGAAAAGCAAAAGCAGGATCAACAAGACAATCAAGATCAAAAAGACCAGCAGGATCAACAAGACCAGCAGGACAACCAGGATCAACAAGAGAACCAAGACGACAAAGAAGGCGATCAAAAAGAAAAACCTTCTGATGACGGGGAAGAGGGCGATCAAAAAGAGAACAAAGACGATCAAGAGAAGAAAGAAGAACAAGACAAGGACAAAAAGGACAAAGAAAAAGACGACCCCAAAAAGCCCAAAAACGATAAAGATGGGCAAAAAGATCAAAAGAAACCACCACCAAGGAAACCTGGTCAAATCTCTCCTGAACAAGTTAAAAGCCTTCTCGAGGCCATGAATCAACAAGAGAAAAATGTCCAAGACAAGGTCAATGCAGAAAAAGTAAAAGGAGTTCCGGTTAAAACAAAAAAAGATTGGTAAACACCCCATGAAACACATTCAGCTCTTTAGTAGTATTTTTTTACTGATTTTTAGCCACAGTTTTGCTCAAGTAAGCTTTCAGGCTAAGGTGAGTAAAAACCGCATGGGCGTTAATGAACGCCTAAGGGTTACTTTTGAAATGAACCAAAATGGCGATAACTTTAATCCACCCACTTTTGATGGGTTTACCGTTGTAGGAGGACCTAACCAGTCGGTGAGTAACAGTTGGGTTAATGGAGTAAAAAGTTTCTCAAAATCCTATACCTATTTTCTTACCCCAACAAAAAAAGGAACCCTTTCAATTGGTCAAGCGAGCATCGAGATTGATGGGGAAATCTATAAAACAAGTCCAGTTCAAGTTGAGGTGACACAAGCGGTGAATAATCCCAATAGTCCACAGGCAAGAGCAAATGCTATCGCCGATGAAAACCTGCATCTCGTTGCCGAAATTTCAAAACGAAACCCCTATTTGAATGAGGCGATTACCGTCATTTATAAATTATACTTCTCTTCAGAAATAAACGTTTCTAATGTCAATGAAGTTGAGATGCCAAAGTACAGCGACTTTTGGAGTCATTTAATTCCCATTGCTAAATTAGAGATCAAACGTGGTGAGTATAAAGGACAACCTTATAATTATGTGACCTGGCGAAAAACAGTCCTATATCCGCAAAAAACAGGGAAATTAGTTATTGCTCCGTTAACCCTCAATGTTTCGGTAGATGTTCCCACAAACCGAAGAGACTTTTTCGGGAATCGTATTTATCAAAAAACGCCAAAGGTCATCACTGCTGGAAAAAGAACCATTACAGTGCGTCCTTTACCACAGGCGGGACGACCAGCAGATTTTGATGGGGCGGTAGGGGATTTTGATCTAAAAGTTAAGTTCAATAAAACCGAGCTTAAATCTTCCGAGTCTTTTCAAGCCACCATTAAGGTCGCTGGTCGAGGAAATTTAGCCCTTTTCTCATTGCCAAAACTCACTGCGCCTAGTTCACTAGAGGTCTATGAACCAGAGCATAAAGAGTCGATTAAAACAAATCTTTTAGGAATGCAAGGTAGTATAGAAGATACCTATACCATTGTTCCGCAATATCAAGGGAATTATCCCATTCCCTCGGTCAATTTTAGCTATTTTGACCCTGTAAAAGAACGTTATGTGAGCCTTTCGTCTAATGAGACCCTCATTGATGTTTATGAAGGACCCACGGCCGCTACACCTCAACGATCTACTGCGGTGACCAAGCAAGTGATCACCACCGACCCTTATTTTGATTTCATCAAGTTACAAACCGTTTTATTGCCCATTAATCAAGAAGGATTTTATCCCTCGACCTTGTTCTGGCTTCTTATGCTATTGCCTTTGGCCATTTATATAATGGTCTTATTATTCAAGCGACGTGCAGAGAATTATACTGAAGATCCAGTAACAAAAAAACAACGTCGTGCCGCCCGTCTTGCCAAAAAATATTTAGGCTCTGCCAAAAAAGAATTAGGAGAGAAGGAGCGTTTTTATAATGCTCTTGAGCGTGCATTACATAATTACCTTAAGGCAAAGCTCTCGCTTGAAACTGCAGAGTTTAGCAAAGAACGCATTAGCAACTTACTCGCTCAGAAAAAAAGTAGTGAAGGGTCAATAACTGCTTTTATTTCAATTCTTGAAAAGTGTGAAGCAGCGCGCTATTCTCCTGTAAATCAAGTGAGCATGCAAGAAGATTTTGACTTTACAGTGCAAACCATAACGCAATTAGATCGTGAAATATGAAGAAATTTAACCTATTCCTTCTCGCTTTTATCGTGATCAATCAACTTATTGCTCAAAGTCCTCAGACGTTATTTGAGCAAGGAAATGCCGCTTATAATGGTGGGAATTACGCTTTAGCAGTTGAAAAGTATGAAGCCATTTTAGGGCAAAATCAACACAGTGCCGAACTCTATTTTAACCTTGGCAACACTCATTATCGCTTAGGTAATGTGGCAGAAAGTGTTTATTATTTCGAGCAAGCAAAACGGTTACAGCCTGCAGACAAAACCCTGCAAAATAATGCTGCTTTTGCTCAAAATATGACCTTGGACGCCATTGAAGAACTCCCTAAAACTCAATTAGAAAGTTTACAAGAAAAAATCTTGATGCGTTTTGCACTCCATCAATGGGCAAAAATCTGCTTGGCCTTCGCATGGATAAGCCTCTTGTGTTTTATCATTTATCGCTTTCAGCGAAAGGTAAATATAAAGCGTTTATTTTTTGTTTTGGGTTGCCTCACTTTGCTGCTCACCATGGCTAGCATGTCTTTAACACAGTTAAAATATCAAGAGAATCAACAACAAAAAGCCATTGTCTTTACTGCTGAAATTGAAATTTGGGCAGAACCAAACAAACGTGCAGATGTCCTGTTTTTATTACATGAAGGTACGCGCCTAGAGGTCTTAAGTCAATTAGAAGGATGGTCCAAAATAAAACTTGCTAATGGTTCCGAGGGTTGGATAGAAAATGATGCCATCAAGGTCTTAAACTAAGGCTTGCGGTAAAAGCTCCTTTCGATCAAGTAACCATTCAAAAAAATCTTTTCCGATACTTTTCACAGGTTGATACAACAATGATTCTTCTAAAATAGTCGTGTCAAAAAACTGAAATAAAAAGGTAAACTGATCAATGATTAAAAGTAAAGCACTTAACACCAAGGCAAATTTTAATCCGCCAAAGAGTGCTCCTAAAATACGGTTGATTAAACCTAAAGCCGCCATTTTAATCACTTTTGTGAGTAGCCTTGCCAGTAAATTGACAAAAATGATGATGGCAATAAAGATGAGAGCAAACACAATTCCGGCAGGGGGAACCTTTTCAAAATCAAAATAAGACTGGAGTAAATCATTGACAGAAGCTGCAAAAAGCAAAGCACCTACGATCCCTGAAATCAGTGCAAGAATAGATGCCGCTTCTATTATAAAGCCTTTAAAAAATCCTTTCACCCCGCCATAAAGGATGAGACCACCCAGGATGATATCCAAATAATTCATGTCCTAAAGATATCGTTTTCTCTTCTTTTGCTCTAGCGAGATTCGGTATATTTGTTTTATGCAAATCAAGGCACGAGATCAACAATTAAAAGAGCGATGGGAGCAACTCCTCATCCAGTTAACCGAACAATTTTCTGAAACCGAGGAAATTGAAATCGAAGGAGTTTTGTATTTAATCGGTCTTCAAGAGTTAGGGAAAATACATCAACGATTTAAAAAAGATGATAACATCAATATCATTCACATTGGCATTTGTACTGTGCTAGAACCCTATGGGTATTATCGATTTGATTTTTATGATGAAGAGGGGTGGCCCCACTTTAAATTAATTGAAGAACTCCCTGTTTTAAAACCCGGAGAGCAAGCCATTTTAATGAAGGAAGCCATTGTCGATTACTTCTTAGAAAAAGAGGTGATTCAATAGTATATTTCTTATTTTTACGCCCATGATTGATAAGGTAAAAGACCACTTGACAGCGGTAGAGCAGTTTTCTGAGACATCGCCTGAAGCCATTGAAGCATTCCGCATTAAATACGCTGGAAAAAAAGGAATTTTAAATGATTTATTTGCTGCTTTTCGAGAAGTAAAAAATGAAGAAAAAAAGGCCTATGGCCAGGTGTTAAATCAGTTAAAAACAGCGGTCTCCGAAAAAGTAGAAACCTTAAAAGCATCACAGGCTAACTCCAGTAATGCAACAAATGGATTAGACCTTAGCCGTCCAGGATATCCAGTGCAATTAGGGAGTCAACACCCCCTTACCTTAGTCAAAAATCGCATCATTGAGATTTTTAATCAAATAGGGTATAACATTTCTGAAGGTCCAGAAATTGAGGACGACTGGCATAACTTTACGGCCTTGAATTTACCCGAGTATCATCCCGCACGAGACATGCAGGACACTTTTTTCATTCAAACTAACCCAGATATTTTATTACGCACGCACACCTCTTCTGTTCAAGTGCGTTATATGGAAAATAACACTCCACCGATTCGCACCATTTCTCCAGGTCGTGTTTTTCGAAATGAAGCCATTTCGGCAAGAGCACATTGTATTTTTCATCAAGTAGAAGGTTTGTATATCGATAAAGACGTTTCTTTTGCCGATTTAAAACAGACCTTACTCTATTTTACTAAAGCACTCTTTGGGAAATCAAAAATACGTTTGCGTCCATCCTATTTTCCCTTTACTGAGCCTAGCGCAGAGGTAGATATCTACTGGGGACTTGAAACCGAAGTGGATTACCGTATCACCAAGGGGACTGGCTGGCTAGAAATTATGGGCTGTGGAATGGTCGACCCCAATGTTTTAACGAATTGTGGTATTGATCCAAACGAGTATTCAGGTTTTGCCTTTGGGATGGGAATAGAGCGTATCGCTATGCTGTTATATCAGGTAGGAGATATTCGCATGTTTTTCGAAAACGACCTTCGTTTTCTAGAGCAATTTAAGTCAACGCTTTAGTTGATTTTTTTACTGAGTTTTAAAAAAATCTTTTCTGGGGATTTTCCCTCATAAAGAATGGCATAAACCGCTTCAATTATCGGCGCTCGTGTCTTAAAGTCTTTGCTGAGCAAGCGGGCTGATTTTGTGGCGTAATAGCCCTCTGCGACCATATTCATTTCGGCTTGAGCTGCAGTTACGGTGTATCCTTTTCCGATAAGATTCCCAAAGGTTCGATTACGACTAAAAACCGAATAACCCGTAACCAATAAATCCCCTAAGTAGGCAGAGTTATTGATGTTGCGCTTTAGCGCATGTACATTTCTAATGTAGCGCTTCATTTCACGAATAGCATTACTCATTAAAACACTTTGAAAATTATCTCCATAGCCTAAACCATGCGCAATACCTGCTGCAATGGCATAGATGTTTTTAAGCATTGCGGCATATTCTGTCCCAAAGATATCATTTGATATTTTTGTACGCACATACGGGGTTTTTAAAAGTGAAGCAATAAAGTCTGCACTTTTTTCATCTTGACAAGCAATGGTTAAATAAGAAAGTTTTTCCATGCCCACCTCTTCGGCATGACTAGGCCCTGCGATCACAGCAATTTGATCATAGGGAACCTCCCAGTGCTCGTTCAAATAGTGTCCCACGATTTGCAAGCTTTCTGGAATCACTCCTTTGACTGCAGATACAATGAGTTTATCTTTAAGTGTTCCTTTTATCGCTGAAAGAGAATCGGCAAGAAATGCAGCAGGAATACACAAGACAAGAACATCTACTTTATCAATAATTTCATTGATGTCTGTACTAATAACAAGTCTCTTTTTACGCAGCGCAACTGCAGATAAATAATGGGGGTTATTCCCGTGTTTTTCTATGTGCTCCATGGCAGTACTACTGCGCATGTACCAATGAACATTGCGTTTATTTTCGGTTAATAATTTAACCAGTGCGGTGGCCCAGCTACCGCCTCCTAAAACACCAATTTTTTTAGTGGATTTTAAGAAACGATTGCGAATTGCCCTTTGGGGTTGTGCAATCATTGATTGTGTTGAATTATAACCAGCTATCCCAAGGGATTCTTGAAAGCAATAAGAGTAAACCTAGTGTATAGAATATCCCAATACGAGAGAATTTTTTTCCTTCTTCGGTTTGACGTTTATGCATTGACCATCCCATTGTAATTAAGATAATGGCAATGATATTCGTGAAAGGATGTTCCACAAGATACAAACGTGTTTGAGCGTCTTTCATCACGCCACCCATGCCCAGTGCACTCCACTGTGCAAACCATGGAGAAACAAAATATAAAATCAAACCTACTAATAGCTGGATATGAGAAAAAATTAGCCCAAAAAGAGAGAGGCGCAAATCCTTTGCGCCAAAGGCTCGTTTTGCACTCATGCCCATTAACGCATTGACAGCAGCGATGATTAAGATGGCTAGTGCAAGATATGCCCAATAAGAATGAACGGTTTTTAGTACAGAATACATGTCTTTAATTTTTTAGTGAAGATACAATAATCCTTTGTTTATAAATCAAAATTTATGCCTTGTGCTAGGGGGAGTTCATCAGAAAAATTAATGGTATTGGTTTGTCTTCTCATATAAACTTTCCAAGCGTCAGAGCCACTTTCGCGCCCTCCTCCCGTTTCTTTTTCTCCACCAAAGGCACCGCCGATTTCGGCTCCAGAAGTTCCAATATTTACATTTGCAATCCCACAATCACTTCCCAAATGGGATAAAAAGGCTTCGGATTCTTGAATGTTTTGTGTCATTACCGCCGATGATAGTCCTTGCTTTACCTCATTTTGAATTTCAATCGCATTGTCAATGCTTCCACTGTATTTGATTAAATAAAGTAGCGGGGCAAACGTCTCGGTTTGAACAATGGCGGCGTCGGGAGAGATTTCTGCAATAGAAGGCGAGACATAGCATCCACTTTCATACTGCTTACCGCTTAATTGTTCTCCTTTGATCACCCAGTTACCTCCCTCTTCTTCAACCGCTTGTTGAGCAGCAAGGTAGTGTGCTACTGCTTGTTGATCGATCAATGGTCCCATGTGATTGCTTTCCACTAGTGGATTCCCAATCTCAAGTTGACCATAAGCTTGTTTCAGTCCATTTTTAACTTGATCATAGACAGATTCATGCACAATTAGGCGTCGCGTAGAAGTACAGCGCTGTCCTGCTGTTCCCACCGCACCAAAAACAGTTCCTATGATGGTAGTTTTTATATTAGCCGATGGGGTGACAATTATCGCATTATTACCTCCTAATTCTAATAGGGATTTCCCAAGGCGAGCCGCTACAGTTTGGGCGACACTGCGTCCCATGGGAATAGAGCCCGTGGCAGAGACTAAGGGAATGCGATGATCTGCCGCCATCCATTTTCCAATTTCAGCATCACCTGTAACGAGTGTACTAATTCCATTAGGTAACCCGTTAGCACTAAAAATATCGGCAGCGATTTTTTGACAGGCAATCGCACAAAAAGGTGTCTTTTCACTGGGTTTCCATACGGTTACATCCCCACATATCCAGGCTAGAGCGGTATTCCAACTCCATACTGCTACTGGGAAATTAAAGGCAGAGATAATACCCACAACCCCTAGAGGGTGATATTGTTCATACATACGGTGCAAAGGCCGTTCCGAGTGCATGGTTAAACCGTGTAACTGGCGGGATAGCCCCACGGCAAAATCACAGATATCAATCATTTCTTGCACTTCTCCCAGACCTTCTTGCAAGGATTTACCCATTTCATAAGAGACTAATTCACCTAGTGGTTGTTTCTTTTCGCGTAAAGCGTCGCCTAATTGACGTACCATCTCCCCACGTTTAGGAGCTGGGATTTTTCTAAAAGCACGAAAAGCCATTTCGGCTTGATCGATTGCATTGTCATATTCTTCAACGGTAACAGTCGTTACTGTTCCGATTTCTTTTCCATCAACGGGTGAAATAGAGGTGATGGTAGTCCCTTGACCAAACCAACTTTCTCCTGTTGAGCCTCCCATGGCTTTATCTAAAATTCCTAATTTCTCAAGAGTTGTTTCTATCATGATTTCACTTTTTTTAAATGTACGTTTTCGCTCTATTTCAGCCAAAAATAGCAAAGAACTTTTGCGCACAGATTTTTTATACCTTAGTGATTTAAATCATCTGCTATGTTCAAAAATATGTTTTACCTACTCGCCATCTTTTGTTTTCAATTTGCCTTGGCACAGCAAGCTCAATCAGAAGAAAACTTTGGGATTGTCATTCACGGTGGTGCAGGAACCATTCTAAAGAAAAATATGACCCCAGAAATGGATCAAGCCTACCGCAAGGTTTTAGCAGAAGCTATTCAAGTGGGACATGCGATATTAAAAGCAGGAGGCACTAGCCAGGAAGCAGTAGAGAAAACCATTCACGTGATGGAAGATTCCCCCTTATTCAACGCTGGAAAAGGAGCTGTCTTAACGGCAAAAGGGAAGGCTTCCTTAGATGCGTCTTTCATGGATGGAAAAACCTTAAATGCAGGTGCTATTTCGGGGGTTAGCCATATTAAAAATCCGATTTCTACCGCCATAGCCGTAATGGAAAAATCCCCTCATGTGATGCTATCGGGTCAAGGAGCCGATGAATTTGCAAACGAGCTAGGAATGGAGACCGTTCCAAATAATTATTTTATTACCGAAAGAAGAAAGAATGCCCTTCAACGGGTTCAAGCGAGCGAAAAGAAAAAACTCTCTTTCTATGATCCCTTTATCAAGGACAGTAAGTTTGGGACGGTGGGTTGTGTTGCTTTAGATAAAAAGGGCAACCTTGCTGCTGGAACCTCTACTGGAGGAATGACAAACAAAAAATGGGACCGCATCGGCGATGCCCCTATTATAGGAGCTGGGACCTATGCAAACAACAACAGTTGTGCTGTTTCTGCCACTGGATGGGGGGAGTTTTTTATTCGCTCTGTTGTGGCGCACGACATTGCGGCTTTGGTAGAGTATAAAGGACTTTCAGTAACCGCTGCTTCAAAAAAAGTTCTTCAAAAAGTAGAAGACCTCGGTGGAGATGGAGGCGTAATTGTGATGGATGCCAAAGGGGATGTCGCCCTTGAATTTAATACCGCAGGGATGTATCGCGCTCACATGGATCGGCTGGGGAATCTCAAGGTCAAGATATACAAAGATGAATAAACTTAAACCGCCCTATTATGCGGTTATTTTTACTTCTAGCTTAAGCGACACTGCCGATGGCTATGTTGCTATGGCACAGGAGATGGAGATGCTCGTAAAAGACCAGCCTGGTTTTTTAGGAATGGACAGTGCAAGAGATACCCTAGGGATCACTGTTAGTTACTGGGACTCACTAGAGTCCATAGAAAAATGGAGACACAATAGAGCGCACCTTAATGCTAAAGCATTAGGAAAAGAGAAGTGGTACACTTCTTATTCATTAAAAATATGTAAAGTCATTGCGTGATATTTTTTAATATACATATTTAATGAAGTAATGAATGCGCATCTTTATGTGGTTCTTTGTTAATAGTCGTTAACAAGAAAGACTATCTATGCGAAACGCACAACCCGAAGAATTCAATTCTATCATTAATCAAATTGGAGAACGAATTAAAGCATTGAGAATCAAGGCAGGTTATAAGAGTTATGAGGTTTTTGCTTGGGAAAACAATTTAAGCCGAATCCAATATTGGAAGATGGAAAAGGGGACGAATTGTACATTAAAAAGTCTTCATAAAGTTTTAAAAATCCACCGCTTAACTTATGGTGAATTTTTTGATTCATTAGAGGATAAATAGCTGTTGTAATACATCTTATCTCCGGTGACCTCTTTCCCCACCCAATGGGGTAATTCAATAGCGGTATCCTCACTAGGCAATTCTACTTCAGCTAACATTAGTCCGTGGTGTTCTCCATAAAAAACATCAACTTCAAATTGCCATTTCCCCTGTGGTACAATATATCTTGTTTTTTCAATCACTGTAGGTAAACACAAATCGATTAAAGCATTCCCCTCTTCTAATGGGATTTCTTTTTCCCATTCAAAGCGACTCATCCCACTTGAAGAGGAAATTCCTTTTATGGTCAAATAGGCTTGATTATTTTTTATGCGTACACGCACCGTGCGATGAGGATCCTTAGTCAAATATCCTTGTGTAATGCTTTCTTTTGATGTGGCCAAAGAAATGAAATCATCTCTCTCCACTAGAAACTTGCGTTCAATTTCAATCATAAAGATTTTTTTCTACTAAGGGAAGATATGTAAATTTAGGCGATGGATGAAGACTTAAAATGCCGAAAAATAATTCACGTGGACATGGATGCATTTTTTGCATCAGTAGAGCAATTAGATCATCCCGAACTTCGCAATAAACCGATAGCAGTGGGGGGTGGAGGTCCTCGTGGAGTTGTCGCTGCTGCCAGTTATGAAGCCCGTAAATTTGGGGTGAGAAGTGCCATGAGTGGAATTATTGCACAACGCAATTGTCCGTCTTTAATTTTTGTTAAACCTCGTTTTGATCGTTACAAAGAAGTTTCTGCACAAATAAAACAAATCTTTTACTCCTACACCGATTTAGTCGAGCCCCTATCCCTTGACGAGGCTTATCTTGATGTCACACAGAATAAGAAGCAACTTTTTTCTGCCACAAAAATGGCCGAAGAAATACGAAAGCAAATCTATCAAACCACTGGTTTAACAGCTTCAGCAGGAATATCAATCAATAAATTAGTAGCAAAAATCGCTAGTGATTACAATAAACCAAACGGGCAAAAAACCGTTCCACCAGAAGAAGTGATTCCTTTTTTAGAAGCACTTGACATTCGCAAATACCACGGGATAGGGAAGGTAACCACAAAGAAAATGTATGCTTTAGGGATCTTTACCGGGAAAGAGTTGAAAGAACGTTCTCTGGCCTATCTAACTGAACATTTTGGAAAAGCAGGACACTATTATTACAATGCTGTGCGCGGGGTACACACAAGCGAAGTAAAGCCCTCGCGAATTCCAAAATCCATGGGAGCCGAACGCACTTTTGCCGAAAACCTTAGCAGTGAACTTTTTTTAGAAGAAAAAATAAAAGCGGTAGCAGAAGAACTCGATAAGCGAATTAAACGTCATAAAGCCTCGGGTAAAACCATCACCTTAAAAATAAAATACAGTGACTTTGTCATCCAAACTCGAAGTAAAACTTTGCCTTTTTTTATCGCCGATAAAAGCATGATCATCGAGTATGGGAAACAATTATTGTATCAAGAAAAGCTACTTAATTCTGTTCGATTAATCGGTTTAACGATATCCAACCTTAACAATCAACAAAGCACAGAAAAAAGGAAAGAAGAAAAGAACGTTCTAGACGTTCAATTAAGTCTTCCTTTCTAGATTTGTGATACCCTAAGCGTATTAACCATCCCTTTCTCTACAATAGGCATAGCGGCTAAATTGATCAACATCTCTCCTTTTTCTACCCAGCCGTTTTCTAACGCCATTGTGTTAACTTGCTCCACTGTCTTATCTGTGCTTTCAAACTTGTCATAATAAAATGCTTTTACCCCCCATAATAGGTTGAGCTGTGATAAGATAGTTTTATTGGACGTAAAGACGAGTACATGGGCTTGTGGACGCCATGCCGAAATTTGAAAAGCCGTATAGCCACTATTGGTCAAGGTGCAAATGGCAGCTGCATCGATTTCATTTGCCATTAATGCTGCGTGATAGCAAATCGATTTTGTGATGTAGCGTTTTGTTCGAATTGTGGGTGGAGTTTGAGGAACTTCAATTAAAGGTGAGTTCTCCACACTTTTTAGGATCGAAGTCATGGTTTCAATGACTTGAACGGGGTACTTCCCTACAGATGTTTCGCCAGATAGCATAACAGCATCTGCCCCATCCATAACAGAGTTGGCTACATCGTTCACCTCTGCTCTTGTCGCAGTGAGGCTATCGATCATGGTCTCCATCATTTGGGTAGCAATAATCACTGGAATGCGCGCTTTTTTAGCCTTATTGACCAGCTGTTTTTGAATCAAGGGAACTTCTGCGGCAGGTACTTCAACCCCTAAATCTCCACGAGCAACCATTAATCCATCCGAGTATGCTATGATTTTATCAATATTCTCGAGTGCTTCTGGTTTTTCGATTTTTGATATGATTGGGATTTTATGAGGGCTATTTTCATCAATTAGCTGTTTTAGCCCCATTAAATCTTCACTGTTTCGAACAAAAGAAAGTGCAATCCAATCCACCTGTTGCTTAATGGCAAAGAGTGCATCTTCGATGTCTTTTTCTGTCAATGCAGGTAGGGAGATGTTTGTGTTAGGTAAGTTTACCCCTTTTTTAGATTTAAATGGGCCGCCTTGAAGCACTTTTGCAGTAACTTTTTCGTTTTGATCAGTGGCAACAACTTCAAAAATAAGTTTTCCGTCATCTAGCAGGATTTTTTCCCCAGGGGAGACATCTTTGGGGAAGCGTTGATAGGTCATATAGGCCTTTTGAGCGTTTCCAACGAAAGGTTCATTCGTAATGAACTCTACCATGTCTCCTGGTTCCACTACTGCGCCTTCTTCAATCACGCCTACCCTTAGTTTTGGCCCTTGAAGGTCGGCTAGTATAGCGATATATGTCTTGTGTTTTTCGCTAAGTGTGCGAATGATATTGATTCGTTCTGCGACGTCTTGATGATCTGCATGAGAAAAATTGATGCGAAAAACATTTACTCCTGCAAGCATCATTTTTTCAATGACTTCTTCACTAGAAGATGCAGGTCCAAGAGTAGCAACAATTTTGGTTTTCTTTACTTTCGGCATTAGTCAAAAATTAAATTTGGATTTTGTTTTATTTTGGTATCGTTAATTGAATAGATCAATTGAATTTCATTTAGGGATTGTAGGGTTTTTACTTTCTCGCGGTCCAGCACATTCTTTGGAGCTTTGATGAAGTAATCTACCTTTGGTAAACTTGGGATTAAGCTTGTTTTTTTTTCAAAAGAGGTGTCAAACAATTGATTTGTTCTGGTGTCTTTTACAGCAGAAACATAGTGATTTGCGATGAGTTCCCAGCGAAGCTCACCAGGACTTTTCTCCCAGATAAAGCGGCTAAAAAAGGGAACCATGGCCTGTGAATCAATGGTTTCTGTTACATTTTTAAATTGTATTCCCAAGGTTTTATTCAATTGAAAGGCTAAAAAATAATCCTCCGATGGACTGTGAACAGCAAAGAGATCTTCCTCAATTTGTTCGTCAAGTTCAACGTTTAATATGATTTTTTTTAACGGCATACTCTTCTCCTAAAAAGAGCGGTTTAATTCAGCAGTAAATTTACAATAAAATAGTGGACAAATTTAGTTTAATCCTAAATTTGATCTTTGATTCTCATTACTTTATAAGCTCTTTTTGCTGCTTTTTCTTCTGCTTTTTTCTTTGAAACCTCTCTCACTTTAATCATGAGTTGGTCGTTGATCATTAATTTGCAATAATAATTGATGGTACTGTCTTTACTGTCTTCTTTTTCTGTAAGAAACTGTACGTTTTGTTTTTCTTTTTGGCCCCATTCAATCAACACACTTTTATACGAGATGATTTCTTTTTTTACTTCATTTAATGATATATGCGGATCGAGAATTAGTTTAAAAACAACTTTCTTGCATCGTTCATAACCTTTGTCAATGAAAACTGCACCTATTAGGGCTTCAAGAATATTCCCGTTAATATCATCCCCAAAATTGTCTTTATTTCCAGTGCAGTGGAGGTGGTCAAGAAGTCCTATTTCTTTGCCGATAAAGTTGAGTTTTTCACGACTAACGATTTTGGACTTCATTTTTGTTAGTTCACCCTCGTCATCATGGTTGAGTTCGCTGTAAAGATGATGGGCTACAACAGTGTCAATGACAGAATCTCCCAAGAATTCAAGCCGCTCGAAATTGATGTAAATCCCTTCTTCGTTTTTGTGATTGACAGAGCGGTGGGTAAAAGCAGTTTGGTATAGGGATTTATTTTTAGGGGTAAAGCCCAAGATTTCTTTTAGAACTGAATCTAAGGAAGGACTTTTCTCTTCTCTTAACCAAATTTTAGGAAAAAATTGCACATAGCAATTTAATCAATTTCTTTAAATACAACACAGGCATTATGTCCACCAAAACCAAAGGTGTTGGATAATGCTACTTTTACGCTTCTTTTTTGAGCTTTCCCAAAAGTGAAGTTTAGCTTTGGATCAATGTTTTCATCTGCAGTTTGATGATTGATTGTGGGGGGGACGGTATTTTCTTTAATAGCTAATATGGAGGCAATGGCTTCAACAGCTCCAGCAGCTCCTAAAAGATGCCCGGTCATGGATTTTGTTGAATTGATATTGATGGAGTAGGCATGTTCTCCAAAAACTTCTTGAATCGCTTTTGACTCTGCAATATCCCCTAGAGGCGTTGAAGTACCATGCATGTTAATGGTGTCAACATCGGTGGGTTGAAGGTTTGCATTGCGCAAGCAATTAATCATTACATTCTTAGCCCCTAATCCTTCTGGGTGAGGAGCAGTCATGTGATGAGCATCGGCAGAGAGTCCTCCACCAGCTAATTCACAATAAATTTTTGCCCCTCGGGCTTTTGCGTGTTCATATTCTTCTAAAATGATTGCACCAGCTCCTTCACCTAATACAAACCCATCGCGATCTTTGTCAAATGGACGAGAGGCAGTTGCAGGGTCATCATTGCGCGTAGAGAGTGCATGCATTGCATTGAAACCACCTATACCGGCATAAGTCACACCAGCCTCAGATCCTCCGGCAACGATAACGTCGGCGTGGTCAAGGCGAATGTAGTTTAAAGCGTCAATCAAGGCGTTTGATGAGGATGCACAAGCAGAAACTGTAGCAAAATTAGGTCCTCTAAATCCGTGCTTAATGGAGATCATTCCCGGAGCAATGTCTGCAATTAGTTTTGGGATAAAGAAGGGATTAAAGCGAGGTTTTAAGTCGTTATTGGCAAAATTGAGTACTTCATTTTGAAACGTCTCGAGTCCACCAATTCCTGCCCCCCAGATAACACCTACGCGGTCTTTATCTACATTGTCTTCTGTGATTCCCGCATCGAGGATAGCTTCATCAGATGAGACTAAGGCATATTGGGTAAAACGATCTTGTTTTCTTGCTTCTTTGCGATCAAAGTGATCTAAGGCATTAAAGCCTTTAAGTTCGCATGCAAACTGGGTTTTGAACTCAGATGCATCAAAATAGGTGATAGGGGCAGCTCCACTTTTCCCAGAAATAAGTCCCTCCCAATAGGCAGGGACTGAATTTCCGATAGGAGTTAATGCTCCCAATCCGGTAACAACTACACGTCTTGGACTCATTTGACCAAAATTTAATTGGCTTGTTCTATGTATTGGATAGCTTGACCTACAGTAGCAATGTTTTCTGCTTGGTCATCTGGGATTTGGATATCGAATTCCTTTTCGAATTCCATAATTAGTTCAACGGTATCTAGAGAGTCAGCTCCTAGATCATTGGTAAAACTTGCTTCTGTTACAACTTCGTTTTCGTCAACGCCTAATTTATCTACGATTATGGCTTTAACTCTTGATGCAATGTCAGACATATTACAATTGGTTTTAAAATTTGTTTGAGAGCAAAAATATAAAAACTTTACAGCATAGAATGTTTTCAAGAAGTTAAAATGCTTTTTTTTACTAAGCTAAGAATAGCTAATCCCTTTGAAAGCTTTGTTATTTCAAGGATTTAGCCCTAATTTTGAAGCGTAAAGTTATGGCCAAAAAAATTATCATTTTAGCCTCTGGTGGGGGAACAAATGCAGAAAATATCATCCGCTATTTTAGTGAGACCCCAAAAATAGAGGTGCACAGTGTTTTATGTAACAAAAAAGAAGCTGGTGTGTATCAACGTGCAAAGGCATTAGGCGTTAACTGTTTGTGGTTTGACGCTTCTACACCAGAAGCTTTGGAGACCTATTTAGTAAAACATCAGCCCGATTTACTTGTTTTAGCTGGCTACTTGAGAAAAATTCCCCCTGCGATTACAGCAGCATTTCCCGATAAGATCATTAACATCCATCCTTCTTTATTACCTCAATACGGTGGAAAAGGAATGTACGGCATGCACGTTCACACGGCGGTAAAAAATGCCAATGAGCAAAAAAGTGGAATGACCATACATTATGTGAACGAACACTATGATGAAGGAGGGATTATACTTCAAAAAGAAGTTGCAATAGCAGCAAGTGACTCTCCCAGTGAGATTGCTGCAAAAGTTCAGCAACTTGAATATGAATTCTTCCCACAGGTGATAGAACAAGTATTGCGTTAAATGGCCAAGGTAAAAATATATACCGATGGTTCTGCGCTAGGAAATCCCGGTCCTGGTGGCTATGGAATCATAATGGAATGGGTGGGCAAGAATTACATTAAAGAGTTTTCCAGAGGATTTAAATACACGACAAACAATCGAATGGAGTTGTGGGCGGTTGTCGATGCGCTGGAAAAGTTAAAACAGTCCCCTATGGATGTTTTGGTGATCTCTGACTCAAAGTATGTCATTGAGGCTGTAGATAAAAAATGGGTTTTTGGATGGGCCAAAAAAAACTATAAGGGCAAGAAAAACCCCGACCTTTGGCAGCGCTTCTTAAAAATCTATGCGCGACATCACGTTCGTTTTGAATGGGTCAAAGGCCACAATAATCACCCGCAAAATGAGCGTTGTGATCAACTCGCTGTTTTTGCAGCAAAAGAGATGGCGATTGAACATGACCATTATTATGAGCAATTGTCACAAAAAGCATAGAAATGCAGTCAAATTGTTTTTGAAGAAGCCGAAAGAAGTTTATTTTTGCGTATGAGTAAAAAACTTCTTGTTGTAGGTACTATGGCCTATGACGCTATCGAAACCCCATATCAAAAAGTAGATCGCATTTTAGGGGGTGCGGCCACCTACATCGCTTTAGCATCTTCAAAATTCTCCAACCGTTGCGGTCTTGTCTCTGTTATCGGAGAAGATTTTGTCGCATCGGATATGGAAAAAATTACCTCTCTAGGGATCAATGCAGATGGGGTAGAACAAGTCAAAGGTGGAAAAACCTTTTTCTGGAGTGGACGCTATCACGATGATATGAATACTAGAACTACGATGGATACTCAGTTAAATGTTTTGGAACATTTCACGCCTCAAGTTCCTGAAGCTTTTCGTGACAGTGAAGTAGTAGTGATAGGGAATCTTCATCCTGCGGTTCAAAAAATGGCGCTCGATCAATTGACAAATCCTGATGCGTTCACCTTACTAGACTCTATGAATTTTTGGATGGAAAATTTTAGAGAAATTTTGGATCAGGTCATTGCTGGAGTGAATTTAATTTCGATTAACGATGAAGAGGCTAGGATCTTGACAGGCGAATTTTCTTTGACAAAGGCAGCTAAAAAAATCCATGCGATGGGACCGCGTTATGTGATCATCAAAAAAGGAGAACATGGAGCGCAACTTTATGGAGACGGAAAAGTCTTTATCGCTCCGGCCTATCCGATCGATCAAGTCGTCGATCCTACAGGAGCAGGAGACAGTTTTGCCGGTGGACTTGCAGGTTTTTTAGCGCAAGCCGATACGATTAACTTTGAAACCATCAAACAAGCTTTAGTTGTGGGATCGGTCTTTGCATCTTTCACCGTTGAGGCCTTTGGGGTAAAAGCCATTGAAGAAGTGCAGGCTACTGCCTTAAACGAACGAATTCATCGCTTTAGAGAACTCACAGCATTTGAGTGGAATGATAAAACATTGAACTTATGAGTGATGCCATAAAACACGAATGCGGAATTGCCCTTATTCGATTAAAAAAACCTCTTTCTTATTATAAAGAGAAATATGGTACGGCGTTATATGGTATCAACAAGATGTATTTGATGATGGAAAAACAGCACAATCGTGGACAAGACGGTGCTGGTTTCGCAAGCATTAAGTACAATATGGCTCCTGGGGAGCGTTACATTAGTCGAGTGCGTTCTAGTGCTCAACAGCCCATTCAAGACGTTTTCAATCAAATAAGTGCGCGTATTCAAGAGGGAATAGAGCAGCGTCCAGAACTCAATGAAGATGCAGAGCTATTGAAACGCAATGTTCCCTATGTTGGGGAGTTAATGTTGGGGCATGTGCGCTATGGTACCTTTGGTAAAAACAGTATTGAAAGCGTTCATCCTTTTTTGCGTCAAAATAATTGGATGCACCGTAACTTGATCGTTGCTGGAAATTTCAACATGACCAATGTTACCGAACTCTTTGAAAACCTCGTTGAGCTAGGACAGCATCCTAAAGAAAAAGCCGACACCATCACGGTGATGGAAAAAATAGGTCATTTTTTAGATGACGCAGTAGCAAAATTATATAAGAAACTAAAAAAAGAAGGCTTCAACAAATTTGAAGCATCTCCTCAAATTGCCGAGAGACTTAATATCGCGAAGATATTGAGAAAGGCAGCAAAAAATTGGGATGGGGGTTATGCGATGGCAGGAATGATAGGTCATGGTGATGCCTTCGTTTTAAGGGATCCTGCGGGGATTCGACCAGCCTATTATTGCGAGAATGATGAAATGGTCGTCGTCGCATCAGAGCGTCCAGTGATACAAACTGTATTTAACGTCCCGCTAGAGAGCATTCAAGAATTGACTCCTGGTAATGCAATCATCATAAAAAAATCTGGAAAAGTAACCATTGACCCCGTGCTTGAACCCCTTGAGAAAAAAGCTTGCTCGTTTGAGCGAATTTACTTTTCTAGAGGAAGTGATGCTTCCATATATCAAGAGCGAAAAAACCTAGGGGAACGTCTTTTTCCACAAGTACTCGAGAGTATTACACACGATTTAAAAAACACGGTTTTTTCATACATTCCTAATACTGCAGAAACCTCTTTTTATGGTTTAATAGGCGCAGCACAAAAGCATTTGCAAACGCAAATTAGCAAAGAGATTGAAAGCGATCAAATGGACAAGGAAAGATTGAAGGAATTACTCAATTTGAGTCCACGCATCGAGAAAATTGCCATCAAAGATGCTAAGCTACGCACCTTTATTACGGCAGATAATAGTAGAGATGACCTTGTAGCGCACGTCTATGACATCACCTATGGAGTAGTGAAGCCCACCGATAATCTCGTTATCGTTGACGATAGTATCGTAAGAGGAACTACACTAAAACAAAGCATTTTGACAATGTTGAATAGGCTATCGCCAAAGAAAATAATTGTTGTCTCTAGCGCGCCTCAAATTCGTTATCCCGATTGCTATGGGATTGACATGGCTAAACTAGAAGATTTTATTGCTTTTCAAGCGGCACTTGATTTACACCGAGATAAAGGAACCCTCGATACTACCTTAAAAGCGATTTACGAGAAGTGTATTGCTAGTGTAGAAAATAAAGAAACCGAAGCGACAAATCACGTAAAGGCACTTTATGCTCCTTTTACTCAAGAGGAAGTATCCACAAAGATTGCAGCGCTCCTAACACATGCGTCCATTTCTTGTGACGTTAAGATTATATATCAAACCGTAGAAGGCTTACATCTTTCTTGTCCAGAAAATAAAGGAGATTGGTATTTTACTGGGGATTATCCGACTCCAGGGGGTAATCGTGTTGTAAATAAGGCATTTATGAATTTTTATGAGGGAAAATCAGAAAGAGCGTATTAACAGTTTATCGGTTAAATTTGCATTTAATCGATTTTATTCTTTCTCTTTAACCAGAAATTGCACTTTTACATCACCAGAACATAAGTAGGTTAAGTTCATGGTAAGATTTGGGGCAAAAAAGGAGGAATTTATTCCTCCTTTTTTATTTTCCATCTATTTTAAACAAAAAAAAGAGGGCGCTAGTGCCCTCTTTTTTTTAATGTAATTCTAAAGTGTTTTATGCGTTTTTAGCATAAAGGGCGCTCACCGCTTCCCAGTTTACCACATTGAAAAATGCCGCAATATAGTCAGGACGTCTATTTTGATAGTTTAAATAATAAGCGTGTTCCCAAACATCAAGTCCTAGAATAGGTGTTCCTTCACATCCTACACCTGGCATTAAAGGATTATCTTGATTTGGCGTTGAGCAAACTTCAACTTTTCCACCTTTATGCACACATAACCATGCCCATCCAGAGCCAAATCGCGTCGCTGCTGCTTTACTAAAGGCATCTTTAAATGCTTCAAAAGAACCAAAAGCAGCATCGATTGCTGCAGCTAAGTCTCCTGTAGGCTCGCCGCCAGCATTGGGTCCCATTGTAGACCAAAATAAGTCGTGGTTAAAAAAACCTCCACCATTATTGCGTACAGCACCATTGTCCATGTCGAGTCCTGTTAAGATCTCCTCGATGGTTTTTTCTTCAAGTGCAGTTCCAGCGATAGCATTGTTTAAATTGTTGGTGTAACCATTGTGGTGTTTTCCATGATGAATTTCCATTGTACGCGCATCTATATGCGGTTCAAGAGCATCATAAGCATAGGGTAATTGTGGTAATTCAAAAGCCATATCTTTTTTTTTAAAAGGTTGATGATGCAAATCTAAAGATTAATTACATTTAATGAATCATCATGAAGCACATTCCCGCACCCTTTAAAATCTATAATGCCTCTGCAGGATCAGGGAAAACTTTTTTGCTTGTACAAAAATACTTAACACGTTTGTTGAGTGGACGATACGATGAAAATTTCAACCGTATGATGGCCTTGACGTTTACAAACAAGGCTGTTTTTGAAATGAAGTATCGCATCCTTTTACAGCTTCAAGCAATCACAACTTCAACGAACGCGTTGGATAAAGATCCCATGGGCAAGCTGTTATTGGAAGCTTTGGCGATTACGCCATTAGAATTAAAAGCCAGGGCTCAACGGGCATTAAAAAAAATCTTACATGATTACGCCGCTTTTGACGTAATTACGCTAGACAGTTTTACGCATCGGGTGATTCGAACATTTGCTAAAGATTTAGGCTTGGCCTATAATTTTGATGTTGCATTGGATGTAGACGGCTTCCTGGAAATCATTGTTGATCGTGTATTGGATCGTGTAGGAGAGGATGCTAATTTAACGGGATTACTCGAGCAATTCACCTATGAAAAAATGGATGATGATGGAGTTTCAAGTTGGGAATTAAGAAAGAACTTGATCGCTTCAGCAAGGTTGTTATTAAATGAAAATGACCACGGTTATATTCAGCAAATTGCACGCTTAACTGCCACAGAACGTAATGCGCAACAGCTTTTTCTCGCACAAAAACAACATCATTTAAAAAAGGAACTTGAAGAAGGTGGAAAAAAGATGATTTCGTATTTCCACAAACACGGACTAGTTGCTGATCATTTTACCCGCAAAACACTCTACAACCGATTTTTAAAATTATCAAAAGGATCATTTGAAGGTTTTGATAATGGGAAACTTTATGAGGACATGCTCGAAGGGAAACCCCTTTATCCTAAAAAGACCCCGGCAGAGGTGCAACAGTGTATCGACCGTTTAAGTGGGGATATTTTAACCCATTTTGAGCTTTGCTTAGGTCATTTTCACCAGTGGCAACTGGTTAAAGATATCAGGAAACAATGGATTCCATTGAGTTTAGTGACGGTACTAGCGCAGGAGTTAAACGCCTATCAAAATGAAACGAACCGGGTGTTGTTATCAACCTTTAATGAACGCATTGCGAAAGAAATTCTCCATCAACCCACCCCCTATATCTATGAACGTTTGGGAGAGAATTACCGCCATTATTTTCTGGATGAATTTCAAGACACTTCCTCACTTCAATGGAAAAATTTGATTCCCTTAATTGCAACGCCTTTGGAAAGTCTTAATGAAGACGATAGAACAGGAAGTTTATTATTAGTCGGTGACCCCAAACAATCCATCTATCGATGGAGGGGAGGGAATGTCGACCAATTTGTGTCTTTAATCAAAGAAGAAAATCCATTTAATGTTGAAAAAAAAGTAGAGGAGTTAGCGGTAAATTATCGCAGTGCTAAAAGTATTGTCAACTTTAATAATGTCCTGTATGCTACACTAGTAGAACATTTGATTTATCCCGAGAACAAGCATCTTTTTGGAAAGCGGGCACAACAAGAGATTTTTTCAGCTTTTGAGGGATATGTTAAACTAACGCTTTTTGAGGACGAGAAAGACGAGACCTTAAATCCTTATGCCGCACGAATTATTGAAGCGATTCACGGTTGTATTGAAAAGGGCTATACTACCACAGATATGGTTGTGCTAGTGCGCAAAAAAAAACAAGCCGATCAAATAGCACAGGCATTAATTGAAGCAAGTATACCTACCATTACCAGCACCTCTTTGAAGTTAAAGGATAACACATCGGTAGGTTTTCTTTGCTCACTGCTTCAATTATATTTAAATCCCAAAGACATGAAGGTCAAGAAAGAGCATTTATCGTTCTTGTATGCCGTTAAAGCGCGTAAAGAAGACCGTCATGATTTCTTGTTGCGACAACTGGTTCGACCATTAGAAGTGATTTGGCAAGAGGAAGAAATTCCTTTTGATTTTTCTCTTTTTGATCATCGTGATTTACACACAGTAATGGAGAAAGCTTGTGGGATTTTCCCAGGGATATCATTGAACGACCTCTATGTTGTAACACTGATGGATTTAGTTTTTGATTTTTGCCAAAAAGAGGAAGCTACACCACGCGCCTTTTTAGATCACTGGGAGGCAAAAAAAGAAGAGTTTAGCCTTGTTTTGCCAGAAGAAATTGAGGGGGTTAAAATCTTGACAATTCATCAAGCAAAAGGATTGGAGTTTCCCATTGTTTTTTTTCCCTATGCAGATAGTTTGATCCATACAAATCAAAAAAACAAGCTGTGGTTGTCAACCCAATCTTTACTCGGGGATTCTTTTCCCTTGGCATGGGTCGGGTATTCAAAAAGAATTTTAAACTATGGGAAGGAAGGCGAGCGCAGTTATCACAAAAAACGCCAAGAGGAAGAAATGGATAGCTGGAATGTTTTTTATGTCGCCACAACTCGAGCTGTTGAGCAACTCCATTTGTTTGCCAGCGATACAAACATTGAAAAAGAGAGTTATGTCAAGGTCTTAAATGCACTCATCCCCGAAAGAAATAGACAAGAAGAAAAGCAGCAAATTTATGAATGGGGAGAAGATACTGCATGTAAAAAAGGGGAAGAAAACACAATAAAAAAACAAGAAGTTAGTGAGGTAGAAGAACAACCATCAAGCTACCCTTACGAAGAAAAGTTAGTGCTACAATTAACTCGAAACGAAAGACGGGAAAGTGCTCGACTGTTGGGGCTTCGAATCCATGATTTATTACAAAAGATAGATTATGCAGACATGATTCAAGCCGTTATTGATGAAGCTAGCCTGCAAGGAGAAATTACGATTGAAGAAGGAAAAATCCTCTCCGATTTATTTAATCGACTAGTGCAACACACGCTCCTTCACCACTATTATTCAAGGGAATATAAGGTAATGAATGAGAAGGCGATTTTAATTCCTGGCAATGGCTTACTACGTCCCGATCGAGTGGGAGTAGGTGAAAATGATGCCGTTGTAATTGACTATAAAACAGGGAAAGAAAAGCCCGTTCACAAAACTCAAGTACAGGCCTATGCAAAATGGATTGGAGAAATCACAGGGAAAAAAGTCCATGCTTTTCTTGTTTATTTAGACTATGCTTCTAATAATCACATAACTGTAGTAGAACTATCCTAAAGTGATTGTTTAACATTACGTGGCAAATCCCTTTGAAACTTCGACAATATCTACTATTTTTGTGCAAATTAATAGCGTAAAAATGAAAATTATAAGTAGATGTTTATTCATTGCTGCTGCAATGTTTATTTCAAACACGGCTTTTGCCCAAGATGAAAATAATCCCTGGGTAGTTACTGTAGCAACTAATGCAGTAGATACTTACCCTACGAACCAACAAAGACCAAACATAGGAAACACGGGGAAATTATTTGAGAACTTCTTTGAAACTCAAAACTGGAATACACTCCCTGCGATCACTACTGTGGGAATTAGTCGTCACATTACAGAAGGGTTTTCTTTATCAGGGCGTTATAGCTTTAATAAATTAACCAATTTCGGTGGTGAAACGGTTACAAACGGATTTATCTACAAATCAGCCGACCTCGTCTTAAGAAGATCTTTTGCGAAGAAAAGCGCCACATGGGAGCCTTTCACCGAAGCCGGTGGAGGATACGTATTCTTAGGTGAAGACGGTTCTTTTATATTCAACATTGGAGCAGGTCTTGCTTACTGGGCTAGCGACAATTTAGGGTTCTCTTATCAAGCAAATTATAAAAATGCTATTGAAGAAGGTGGTGTTAATCACTTTCAACACCAACTTGGGTTAAACATCAAATTCGGTGGTGTTGATACCGACGGGGATGGTGTTTATGACAAATATGACGCATGTCCAGAAGTAGCTGGTCTTGAAGAATTTCAAGGATGCCCTGATACAGACGGTGACGGCATTACAGATAAAGAAGATGCTTGTCCTAACCGCGCTGGATCAAAAGAAATGAACGGTTGCCCAGATAGTGATGGTGATGGCCTTTCGGATATTGAAGACGCTTGTCCTAATCGTCCAGGATCTGTTGAAATGGGTGGATGCCCTGATACTGATGGTGACGGAATTAACGATAAAGACGATCAATGTCCAGAAGAAGCAGGTCCATCAGAAAACAACGGATGCCCATGGCCAGACGCTGATGGCGACGGTGTTGCTGATAAAGACGATGCTTGTCCAGAATTAGCTGGAATTGCTGCAAACAACGGTTGCCCAGAATTACCTCAAGACGTTATTGCTACGTTAAACGAAGAAGGTACAATGATTCGCTTTAGAGCTGAATCAGCTGAAATCGTTGGGGAAGAGTCTGCAGCCGTGATTGCAAAAATTAAAGGAATTTTAGAAAGCTATCCTTCCTATGATTTTGTTGTAGAAGGTCACGCTTCAAGTGACGGTAGTAAAGGATATAACCAAAAGCTTTCTCAAAGCCGTGCCGATGCAGTACAAGCAGCTCTTGTTGCTGCTGGAGTAGATGCTTCACGTATTTCTACACAGGCCTTTGGCGAAGAAAGACCAATTGGTGACAACAATACTGCAAAAGGAAGAAAAAGCAACAGACGTGTTCAGTTTGCTGTAGGAAAGTAATCCTTTTCGCTAAAACGTTTAAATGCCTTGGGAAACCAAGGCATTTTTTTTTGTGTAACACCTGCGACATAGTGTTTTCTTTTTCTTACATTAAAACATCAATTTAACCCTATGACACCTTTTTTAGAGCAGGCGATAAAATCCATTTTAAATCATCATGATGATTTACAAGAGGTCGTTATCATCCTTCCCAGTAAGCGTGCAGGGGTTTATTTTCAGCAGTATTTAATCGAAGAAATAAAAGCGGTTCAATTTGCTCCAGACATCTTTAGCATAGAAGCCTTTATTGAGCATCTATCGAGTTTTAAAAAGGCAAATCAAACCCATCAATTATTTTGTCTTTACCAGGCCTATCAAGAGAATGTTCCAAAAGAAGCTCAAGACGATTTCACCGTCTTTATGCAGTGGGGAACTCGCCTGCTTAAAGATTTTAACGATATAGATGCTTATCGCCTCAATGCAAAGGTAAGTTTAGAAAACCTAGGGGAGTTTTATCAAATAGAGGGGTTTAATCTTCCCGAGAATACAACCTACTTTCGCCCTGTGTTTTGGGAAGCCTTGTTTGCGATATATTCCGATTTTCAAGCCCTACTCATTTCTCAGCAAACTGCAACACTGGGGATGCTTTACCAAGATGCCCTTGATGCTCTTGAAATTTATTTACAACACACAGAAAAAACCCATTACTTCATCGGGTTTAATGCTTTGAATCAAGCCGAACAAGATATGATTCAAGAGTTTTTAGCCAAAAATAAGGGAGAGGTGCTGTGGGACTTAGATCAACATTTTTTCGATGATCCTATCCATGCTGCAGGGCGTTTTATTCGCCACTATCAAAAAGAATGGAAGTATTATCGACAACATCCTCAAACCTTTGATGGCACCTCTTTTTTGGAACCTAAAAATATCCAAGCTATTGGATTTAGTGGAAACCTGGAACAAGCGCAGTTTGTAAAGAAATTTTTGGCCACTCATCAAAATCAAAAAGGGAAAACGGCTGTTGTTTTGGGAAATGAACATTTGCTTCTTCCTGTATTGGCTAATTTGCCTTCAAATTTGTCCCATTGGAATGTAACAATGGGATATGCCATAGAGCAATTGCCCATTTGTGGTTTCTTTCTTTCTTTAATTGATCTACACGCAACAGCCCCAGCAGAAGGATTCGATCGAAAAAAGGTGATTTCACTTTTATCTTTTCCTCCATTGGAACGACAATTGACAAACGATGGACTGGCGGTAAAAAAGCTTCGCCATCAATTGAATGAAAATTTTCACCCGCTAGTATCGGTAAAGGAAATGTCCTCTTTTATGGGAACTAAAAAAGAGCGATTACTTTTTTCAACCGTCACAAAAGATGTCTTTTTACTTGCCGATAGTTTAATTGAACTAGCCGAAGGTTTTGAAACGGACTTTTATCACAACAACGAATATTTTACTTGTGCTGTTCTCGCTTTAATTAAAAAGGTACTCAACCAAATGGTTGTTCAATTAAAGACCGCTAGTTTTCCTGTGGATTGCGCTGCCTTTTACTTTTTATTTCAAGAAAGTATCTCTCTTCAAACACTAGACTTTGAAGGGGATCCTGTCCAAGGGGTTCAATTGATGGGAATGCTAGAAACAAGAGCGTTGGATTTTGATCATATTTTAATTACAAATGTCAATGAAGGGATTCTACCCGTGGGTAAAAATGATCAGAGTTTTTTCCCTTTTGCCATGAAAAAGAAATTTGGCCTCCCCACTTTTTTAGACAACGACGCGATCTATAGTTATCACTTTTATCGTTTGTTACAACGAGCAAAAAATGTATACCTGTTGTATAATTCAAAAAGTGAGGGTTTAAATGCAGGAGAAAAAAGTCGGTTCATACGACAATTAGCCTTGACCGGTTTAAAGCAACACAATTATAGCGATCGTCAATTTAACTTACCTTTTGTCGCTCCACGCCCTAAAGAAAAGGAGGTCTTTAAGACCGCAAAGATGATCGAGCAGTTACGGGAGTTAGCCTTATTAGGGTTTTCCCCGACTTCTTTAAGTGCCTATCTTGTAGATCCCATGAGCTTTTATCACCGTTATTTGTTGAAGATAAAAGAGGAGTTCACTCCCACAAAGACACTTTCACACTTTCAACGGGGAATCATTGTTCACGATTGCCTAGAAGAATTGTATGCTGATTATGTGGAGCAACCAATGAAGGTAGATGACTATGACACCATGCTAGCCCAATTACCCGATAAATTGCTTCACCATTATCAAAAAGTATATCCTAATTCACCAGTACCCTTTGGTGAGAATCACCTTATATTAAAAGCCTATGAACGCAGTTTACAACAATTTCTCAAGCGGGAACAAGCGTTAGTTTTAGAGGGGAATAGTATCGTGATCAAGGCCCTGGAGTTACCCTTTAAGGTGCCGTTGCAACATCCTTCTTTTAAGCAAGAGGTTTATATCAGTGGAACCATCGATAGAATAGACGAATTCAATGGTGTAACACGATTAATCGATTATAAAACAGGAACAGTTGAATCGTCAAAACTGGTTTGGTCCAATTGGGATGGTTTTGTGGGGGATTATACGAGACAAGCCCTATTTCAATTGTTGTTGTATTCATGGGCGCAAGGGACTACGAAGACGGTATCGCTGGGAATTATTTCACTTAAAACGCCTAAGGCTTATGTGCTCCCACTAGTGAGAAAAGATCGAGCGAAAGATCAATCCCCTAACGAGGTTGATGCGGTATTTAAAAAAGAAATTGAACACTATTTAGTCAAGCTAGTTGACGAAATCTTTGATGAGAAAAAGTCTTTTGTATCTTTGGAAAAGGATGAGCGCTAGAATTAGCGTGAAGAAGAACTGTATTTATGGCGAATAAAAAGAAAGATCGTAGTGAACTCAATTGGTTTATCCGGTTATTCACGGTGGGAGATCGATTTTCTTTACGTGATTTTTATGATCGTTTAAAGAAAGGATTTGTCGAATTCTTGATTGTCTTTTTTGGGGTACTCGTGTCTTTTTCGGTAGAGCAGCAAGGAGAAGACTTTGACGATCGCGGTAAAAACATTGATAACTTGATGAACCTTCGTGATGAGTTAAAGGAAATGCAGGTTTATACACAGGAATACATTGGTCAAAATGAGTGGGTTACGGCGATGTATCAAGAACAATACAGGAGATGGGAGCAGGACAACGATAGTATTTTTCTTTTTTATGAAGAGGAAGAAGACTTCTACTATGCCCCCATGGCGTTCTATACCAATCGCGATCCCTTTAACCCTCCACGAGTGGTGTATGATGCCATTAAGCTGGATGGAACCTTTCGTTTCCTTGGGTCAGAAATAGGGCGTTTAGTCAATGACAACTATGACGGTACTTTCCTTAAATACTTAATGATTAATACCGATAAAGAAGAGAAAACTTATATCGAAGAATTTACTCACCGTTTAGCGCATCAATGGGTATTTGATTTAGAGCGAATTGATGTAGAGGATAACCAATTTTGGGTTAAGAATCGACGCTACATCCAAAAAGATCGTTTTGTTAAATACAATTTGTTTAAACGCCTTGAACTGTGGTTGCAAATCAATGAACAGTTGACCACCTACAATGACATTCTAACAGAAAATATACAGGTGTTAGATTCTGTCATAAAAACCAAAGAGGATCAATGGACCGTTATTTGGTGGTGGGGGGAGAAACCAGATTGGCTACAAGCTTCCCAGAAATTAGAGACGGAGGAACCCCAGGACCCGGAACCGTCAACTGACCTGTAAAATAGAGGTTTTCTACTTTTTTACTCTTTAACTTTGGACGAAGGAAAGCCGTTTGCAACAAGGTATTTGCCATGCCATATGCATTTCCTTTGTAGGAATTATATTGTTCAACAAAATCATTGACACAAAATGATTCACTAAAGAGGATGCTTTCACGAATGGATTGATCGGTTAAATGCTCTAAACGGTTAATGACCAGATCAAAATATTTTTTTCTTAATTCCTCGGTGTCTTCAAGTCCAGGAGCAATGGGAATGAGTAAAAAACATGCTTCTTTTCCTTTTGGTGCCATAGAGGTATCGGTAATAGAAGGGAAGTTGGCATAGAATAAAGGTTCTTTTGGCCATTTAGGCTGGTCGTAAATATCGGCAGCATGTGCATCAAAATCAACATCAAAAAATAAGGTGTGATGCGATACATTTTTTACTTTTTTGTCTAAGCCAACGAAAAAGAGAAGGGAAGAAGGTGCAAACACTTTATTGTCCCAATAGGCTTCACTATAGGCGCGGTGTTGTGGAGGGAGTAATGTTTCAGAATGATGGTAATCTGCGCCACTAATGACAACATCGGCCGTATGTTTTTTCCCATTGGAAACGATGCCGCTAGCGCGTTTATTTTCGACGATAATCTCCTCTACTGTTTCATTGAGATGGAAGGTTACTCCTAATTCTTTTGCTAGTCGAACCATACCCTCGACGACGCTGTACATTCCCTTATCGGGGTGCCATGTGCCTAATCCAAAATCGGCAAAATTCATGAAATTGTAAAATGCGGGAGTCTGGCTGGGCTTTGCACCTAAAAATAGCACTGGGAATTGAAGAATTTGTGCTAGTCGAGGGTTGTTGAATTCCTTCATTACCTCTTTCTTGATCGTGCTTAAAAAGTACCCAACTTTTTTAATGGTCACAGGGGTTACTAGCTCAAGGGGAGAAATCCCTGGACGGTAAACCAGGTCTTTGATGGCGATTTCATAATTATCTTCAGCTTTTTTGATGAAGCGTTTTAGAGGGATTGAACTCCCTGCTTCTTCTGCTTCAAAGGCTTGATATATCTTATCTAAGGTGTCTCCGATTTTAATGGATTCTTTTGTGTCAAAATAGACCTCATATCCAGGGTCTAATTTTTCAAGCTGATAGTAGTCGGAAACTTTTTTTCCAAAATCAGCAAAGTAGCTATCAAAAACATCAGGCATCCAGTACCACGATGGCCCAATATCAAAGGTAAAGCCCTCTTTTTTAAACTGTCGTGCCCGCCCACCGGGCATTTCATTTTTTTCAAAAATTTCAACTTGATGTCCCTCTTTAGCAAGATAAGAGGCGACTGAAAGGGAGGAGAATCCAGACCCTACAACAATTATTTTTTTCATAGCGATGTAAAGATAAGTGATAATTCTAAATCACTTGTGCTTTCCCTACATTTTACGCTTGATACGTTCTTTGTAGATTTCTTCCACAAAGGCAGCACTGATCACCCCGGTGGGAATAGCAACGACCCCTATCCCAACAAGGGAAATCAAGGAAGCGAAAATCTTTCCACCCACAGTAACGGGATAAACATCCCCATAGCCCACTGTGGCAAGCGATACTGTTGCCCACCATATGGATTCTGTTATACTTGAGAATTTATCTGGCTGTGCCTCGTTTTCTAGGTAATAGATTGCTGAAGCTGAAAAAAGAATGGTGATAACAGAAAGGAATAACGTAAAAGTCAACTCGCTTTTAACCGATTTTAATGCGCGGGTAAACACCTTAAGGGATTTACTCTTTCTACCTACTTTAAAAATACGTGTTAATCGAAATAGACGCAGGATTCTAAAGAAACGACCGTCTATTTTAATGATTTGATTGAGGTAAAAGGGTAAGATTGAAATCAAATCAATTAATCCATAAAAACTAAAGACATAAGCAACAGCCCCTTTGGTTCCCTCTTTATAAATAGAGTGAACAATACGGTAAAGGTATTCTGCACTAAAGATCACGATGGATATTACCTCAAAAACAGAGAAAAAACCACCATAGCTAGTTCGTATACTTTCATGCGATTCTAATATCATCGCCCCTACATTCAAAAAGATGAGAATGTAGATGAACTTATCGATTAGCGAATGAAGCTTCTTGAGTTTCATGGCTTACTTTTTAAGCAAATCACGACCGATAAAGATGCAGACGATTATGGTAGTAAGGATTACAGTGTTGGCAACAAAAGTGGTCGTCATAAGTGAAAATTTAGTGTTTACACAAAATTAATAAAAATGAAGGAAACCCCGTCAATGGATTAAGATGAGATGCCTAGAATGGGCAATAATTTGTCAATTTCTCAATCCAAATAAAAAAATGTTTAACAAAAAACGCAAAAAGATTGACTAAAACTTGTTTTGTATAAGAAAAATGAATTATATTTAAACAGTTTAATTCAATTTGGTTTCAACGCCTCTGCTAATTTACTTCCAAAGTCAAATTCTAAAATCCTATCAGCAGAGGCGTTTTTTTTATTTTCTACGTTTAATTTCGATACTTTTGTTTCTAGGATTAGGATGTTCCTAATTGCTATTAGCATAAATCTCGTATGATAATCAAAAAGACGATCGCATTCAATGATATTGCCATAGGGATTATATGGTTGTTTCATATATGTGGGATTTTAGGCATCCTATATGGAGATTCCCAGTGGTTTGTGGGTGCTACTCCTTTAAATTTATGCCTTTCTTTTGCTTTACTTATGCTGACCAATAGAATGGTTCCCAAAGTATTTCTAATGGCTTTTATCGCTTTTTTAGCAGGGATGATAGCAGAAGCGCTGGGGGTGAATTACGGATTGATCTTTGGGCAATATAATTATGGTGACGCCCTGGGTCCTAAAATTGTTGGAGTCCCGTGGTTAATCGGCGTGAACTGGTCCATTTTAGTCATATGTTGTGGTGCTATTGCCGCCGATCTTGCCGGAAATTTTATCACTAAAACCCTTTTAGGGGTGGGGCTAATGTTGCTACTGGATTTCGTGATTGAACCCATCGCACCCCTCTTGGATTTTTGGGAATTTACAGGGGGTGTCGCTCCTACACAAAATTATATTGGCTGGTTTGCCGTTGCCCTACCTTTACACCTTATTTATCAGGGGCTAAAAATTGAAGTCAAAGGTAGCTTTACTCATCATCTATTCCTTTTACAATTTATCTTTTTTACGATTCTTCTTTTACAAATTAATACGCTTCAAAATGCGCTATAGCATCCTGTTTTGTTTTATCGGTTTACTCTTTAGTTCATGTGATCAACCGTCTGAGGAAAAAAAACCCATCGATGTCACAGAAAAAGCCCCTGTTTTTGTTAGTAAGCTAGACATTGAGGTATATCAACTCAATACAGATCCATTAATTGATTCCTTATTAACGCCCATTAAAACCTTTCAAGCGTTTCAAGATTCAATGGAAAATTTGATTAAACTAAAACCCGAAGGGATTACCCCATTTTTATTAGGAACGCTTGTAAAATGTAATGCCCTTTTAAAACAAGAAATACCCTCCCCATTTAATACCCCAGAAATCCAAAGTCGTCTTAAGGTTGTTAAAACCGAATTACTCAAAGCACGTTATTATGGGCTAGAAGAAATGCAAAAAGAATTGGATCAAAGTATGGAGGCTCTTTTTATCGCCTATAGGGCTTATTTAAAACGCATTGAGGATTTATCACAAGACGTTCAAGAAGAGGGTGTAAATGGAAGCGACCTTACGAATAAAGATCAGAACTAGTTAAATCCTTAAGTGCTACTTGTTCACTGAAGTAGTCGTTTTCTTCAATACAAGCCACTATTTTATCGAGTTGCTTTAGATAGATTTCTTGATTTTTTGGGAGCGTGTCAAGGACCATTAATTGTTCTAAGTTTGTTTTAAAGATATGGTCTTGTGCGAGGCATTTTTCAAAAGGATTTGTTTTCTCTCGCTTTACAGTGGTCATCATCAATTGACGAATATCAGGACGCTTGAGAAGCACTTCTTCTACCTCAATGCCATAAGTTGATAACAGGGTGCTGTATTCATTGAACATACTGTTCCTGTAGAGGGCTTGTTGATTTAAAAAGCGTTTGTACGAGGGGAGGTTTTGCTTGTCGGCAGTGTTGAGGTACATTAATTTGTCTTGCCTACTCTGGTTGAGTAAGCGTTCTAAAAGAACGATAATGTCTTTTTCTTTTGACATAATTAATGCGTTTTGAATACAACAACAAGATACGTTAGAAAGCGCGCTGTTTTACCTGCCGCTTCAGTTTAATGTCAACAAGTTATCCACTGCAAAATGCATTCCAAGTTCATTTTCAGCCTTTTGAGAAGAAATTACCCGCTCATGCGATTGATTGGAATCAAAATGGGGAAGTTTTATCCCCGCTAACTTTGCCATGTGCAAATAATACTGCTCTCGGTGGGGATGATAAGGCGAAACACCGTTAAAAATTCCTGTAGAGCGAGATGAATTGAGGCATAAGCTAATGAGTTTAATGCAGTCGTTTAAATGGATGAAATTTATTTTTCCTTTTGGATTGTCGATTCGATCTCGTTTTGCTAATGCATAGATGGGATGACGATTAGGACCAACTAGACCACCAAAGCGTAAAATGGTAGCATTTAACCCAGGGGTAGTTAACCATTGTTGTTCACACCGCACGAGTTGTTTTCCGCTTTCGGTTACTGCAGTGGTAGGGGTACTTTCATCAATCCTCCCTTTTGCATCGCCATAGACTGCAGTGCTACTAATAAAAATCACTTTTTGGACACCTTGTTTGATCACTTCGCGGTGAATGGTTTTAATTACGTGATCAAAACGTCTTTTTGGGTCTTTTCGAATTCCAGGCGGAAGGGTGAGAATCAAACAATCAATTTTTTTTAAAAAAGCCGACAACCCAATTGCTTCACTTTCATCACAATGGACAATGGCGGGAATGGCTCCTGTCGCGGCAATCAGTGGTAGTTTTTCCTTTTGGGTGGAAGACCCATGCACATCATATCCTTGATTGACTAAGTGTTGCGCTAATGGAAGTCCCAGCCATCCACAGCCTAAAATTCCAACACTATCTTTCTTTTCGATACTCATATTAACGAGATAAAGATACTTAAAGCTAGCAGCAGAAAAAGACACTTATTTTATTTTTTGTACCTTAAAAAAAACCAAAACCGAAAGAATTATGGCAGTCAAAAGTTTTCAAGGGCCTAGAGCCGTTACAAAAAAAGCAAAAACAGCTAATTTATTGGTGAAAGATATCATGACAAAAAACATCATTTGTTTTACTGTTGAGCAAAGTATTCACGATGTGATGAAAGCCTTTATCAAACATAAAATATCTGGTGGACCAGTCATTGATGAAAACATGCAGCTCATAGGGATCATATCTGAAGGAGATTGTATGAAAGAAATTTCTGACAGTCGCTATTTCAACATGCCTATTTTGGATAAGTCGGTAGGTCATTTCATGACCAAAGAAGTGGAAACCCTACCAGCTTCTTTAAGTCTATTTGACGCAGCCTCAAAGTTTCATTCTACAGGGAGAAGACGTTTTCCTGTGGTTGAAAATGGGAATTTAGTGGGACAAGTTAGTAGAAAGGATATTGTGATTGCAGCCGCAAATTTACGCGGGGCAACCTGGCATCAATTATAGAGATCTTGAGCAATGCGAAACGTATTAGCATGCGCCTCTAAAATGATTTTGATGTCTTTTGAATAACCTCCTCCCATGCTGCATTGAACAGGGATTTCTTTGGTTTTTAATGTTTCCAAAACATACTTATCCCGTTCTTTACAGCCTTCTATACTCATTCCCAAGCGTCCTAGTTTATCTGTCGCAACTACATCAACGCCACACAGGTAAAAGACAAAATCTGGAGCAACGCGATCCAGTAATTGTGGTAGTGTGTTTTTGAGTAATTTTAAGTAAGCTTCGTCCTGCATTCCATCTGCTAGGGCGAGGTCAAGATCACTTTTTTCTTTTTGAAAAGGATAATTTTTTGCTCCGTGCATCGAAAAGGTAAAAACATTGGGGTTATCCTTAAAGATTTCTGCCGTGCCGTTCCCTTGATGTACATCGAGATCAACGATTAAGATGCTTTTAGCCAGTTGATGGTCCAGTAAATATTGTGCTGCAATGGCTTGATCGTTTAACAGGCAAAATGCTTCTCCACGGTTTGAAAAAGCATGGTGTGTCCCTCCCGCAATATTCATAGCTATTCCTGTAGTGAGGGCGCGTTTTGCTCCTTCTACTGTTCCTCCAGCAATGGTGATTTCTCGATCAATTAACTGTTGACTCAAGGGGAAACCAATTTTTCGAATTTCTTTGCGCTCTAGTTCCAGCTTGATCAAGCGTTTTAGATAGTGAGGACAATGAACCCTTTGGATACTTTTTTCATCAATGGGTTTTGGTTCAAAAAAATCTTGAGCTGTACAGCTTCCTTCGTGCAATAATTGTTTGGGCAATAGATCGTATTTCTCCATGGGAAAACGATGTCCCGCTGGTAAAGGAAGTTGATAAATAGGATGATAGGCAATGGAAAGCATTAGGCAATGGAATAGCCATTTTCTGCTCCTTTATCGGGGCTCACCAAAACACTATTTCCATCGGCATCTTCACTCATTAATAGCATTCCTTGACTCTCTACACCTCGAATTTTACGCGGCGCTAGATTGGTTAAAACGGTAACTCTTTTCCCTACAATTTCTTCGGGCGTAAAGGTCTCGGCAATGCCAGAGACGATGGTGCGAATTTCTTCTCCAAGATCCACTTGAAGCTGTAATAGTTTTTTGGTTTTTTTGACCTTTTCTGCTGCTGTAATAGTTCCAACCCTTAAATCCAGTTTGGTAAAGTCGTCAAAACTGATGAGTTCTTTTTGCGCAGGAAAACTTTTGTTTTCTTTTTCATTACTCACCTTTGTTTGCTCTAGTTTTGCCAATTGTTTTTCGATGGTCTCATCTTCGATTTTAGCAAACAACAATTCTTGTTGACCAATGGTGTGTCCTGCAGGGAGTAAAGTGCTTTCTAGGGTAATATTCTCCCATGCTATTGGGTGAGAAATGTTGAGAATTCTACAAAGTTTTTGCGCACTATGCGGTAAAAATGGTTCACATATTGAGGATAAGGCAGCAGCGATTTGTAATGCGATGTACATGATGGTGGGGACACGTTCTGGAGCGTCTTTGATGCGTTTCCACGGTTCTTCCTCGGCGAGGTATTTATTTCCTAAACGCGCTAAGTTCATTAGTTCTTGGCTCGCCTCACGAAAGCGGTATTTTTCAATCGAATTTCCCACACGCTGTGGAAATTGTTTGAGTTCTTCTAACACTGCTTTATCTTGTGCTAAAAGCGTTCCACTCTTTGGCACATTTCCTTGATAGTATTTGTGGGTTAAAACTACCGCACGATTGATAAAGTTTCCAAAGATGGCGACTAACTCGCTGTTGTTGCGGGTTTGAAAATCTTTCCATGTAAAGTCATTGTCTTTTGTCTCGGGTGCATTAGCAGTAAGGACATAGCGCAATACATCCTCTTGTCCTGGAAATTCTTCTAGGTATTCATGTAGCCAAACGGCCCAATTTTTTGAGGTAGAGATTTTATCTCCTTCAAGGTTGAGAAACTCATTTGCAGGGACATTTTCGGGTAAAATATATTCTTTTGCTGCTTTGAGTATCGCAGGGAAAATGATGCAGTGAAAAACAATGTTATCTTTTCCAATAAAATGGACGAGTTCGGTGTCTTGATCCTTCCAGTAGGGTTCCCAGTCTTTTCCTTCTCTTGCTGCCCATTCTTTTGTAGAGGAAATATATCCTATGGGAGCATCAAACCATACGTATAAGACCTTCCCTTCGGCTCCCTCTACGGGTACTGGGATCCCCCAGTCGAGATCACGGGTTACGGCTCGTGCTTTTAGACCGTCATCCACCCAGGATTTAACTTGGCCATAAACATTGGGTTTCCAGTCGTGTTTGTGCCCTTCTAAAATCCATTCTTTGATAAAGGATTCATATTGATCCAGAGGTAAGAACCAGTGTTTCGTTGATTTTAGCTCGGGAGAAGCGCCTGATAAGGTGGATTTGGGTTGAATCAAATCGGTTGCATTAAGGGAACTTCCACATTGTTCACATTGATCCCCATAAGCTTCTGGGTGATCGCATTTGGGACAGGTTCCTGTGACAAAGCGATCGGCAAGGTATTGTTTTGCCTCGGGGTCATAAAGTTGTTCGGTTGTTTGTTCGATGAATTTCCCTTCTTGGTTCATTTGACTAAAAATCTCAGAAGCAGTCTCGTGATGAATCGCTGCTGATGTTCTTGAATAGTTGTCAAATGAAATTCCTAATTGTTGAAAGGATGTTTTAATCATCGCATTATACTTGTCGATGATTTCTTTTGGGCTCACGCCCTCTTTTTTTGCTCGAATTGAAATCGCTACTCCGTGTTCATCACTCCCACAAATAAAAGCAACGTCCTTATTTTGGGCGCGTAAATAACGCACATAAATATCGGCAGGGACATATACACCTGCTAAGTGACCAATGTGGATGGGACCGTTTGTATAAGGAAGTGCAGCGGTAACGGTGTAGCGTTTTGCGTTGAGCGCCATGGAGTAAAATTTTAGGCAAAAATAAGCTTTTTCTAGGCTAATTCGGCTAAATTTAATTCGATCTCCTAAATCAATGACCATGGCTACTTCTCATCAGTTTGGTAAAGAAGCAGAAGAACGTGCTGCAAACTTTTATCGCTCCCTTGGCTTTACAATTTGTGCGCAAAATTATCGCTATCGAAAAGCCGAAGTAGATATCATCGCTCGCAAGGATGATTTACTTGTTGTAGCTGAGGTAAAAGCACGAAGCTCGCTTTATTTTGGATCCCCAGAAAGCTTTGTTTCAAAAAAGAAAATCAACTTATTGGTCATGGCGGTTGATGCTTATATACAACAGCGCAACCTGGCTGTAGAAGTTCGCTTTGATATCATTAGTTGTTCAAGAAATAAGGGCGATTGGCAACTCAAACATTTACCCAATGCTTTTTATCCTTTTTAAATAAATGTTTAAATTATAACAATTAGTTTTATTTACATATCTTTGCGCAAACCATAAGAATATGAAAACCATTGCATCTGTTGTAGAACAATACATTAAGACAAAGCCGTATTTATCCACCGCGATGACTCAAGGCATCATCAATTTAACTTCTTTAGCACGACAAATTCAGCCAGAGATAGAAGCCACTTTACAAAAACCGGCACGAAGTGGAGCAATAGTGATGGCGTTAAAACGTATTTCGGATAACTTAGAGTTTCTTTCCACGCATAAGATTGTCAAAGTGTTAAAGGGTATTGGTGACATTACAGTGCGATCAAATCTGGTTGATTACAGTTTTAAAATTTCCGATAGTTTACTTCACGCTCAAGCACAATTTTTAAATGAGGTTAATGAGAACACCAATGTGTTCTACACTTCTTCTAGAGGGGTAACAGAAAGTAACATCATCGTTAGTAGTAACGCAGCAGCACAGTTAGAAAATTACTTTAAAAAGGAACGTCTCATTGAAAAAACAGAAGATCTTTCCTCTATTTCCATCAAGTTACCGACCGAGAATGTCACCATTCCTGGAATTTATTATTTTATCTTTCAGCGTTTGTCATGGGAAGGGGTGAATATCTATGAAGTCATTTCTACCTCAAATGAATTCACCATCATCGTTGGAGAAGATCAAGTCAATGCCGCATTTAAAGCGATCAAAGAACTAAAAGACCTATAAATCCGGGAGTTGCTCTAGGGCCGTTGACACACTGTCCACCGCTTTAATTGCGAGTCGAAGGCGTAAGCCTTGACGGGTCTCTTTCTCCTTTAGTTCTACTTTGCCCTTGCTTAGTTGTACCCATTGAAGCAAAGCGTTAAAGCGCTCACTTTGGTAAAATTCACTCTCTTGATCGGCAATAAAGTAGGCAGAGAGTTGTCCGCGTTTTAAGATCAAACGTTCCAAACCTAATTGCAAGGCTTTCCATTTTAAACGCACACTATTCATTAGGTCTTCTGCTTGACTGGGTAATGGGCCAAAGCGGTCTTCTAAATCTTTTTGGAACTGTACGAGTTCCTCTTCGGTAGTTAGTTCACTCAATCGGTTATACAAGGACAAGCGTTCTGACACCGAATTGACATAATCGTCGGGTAATAATATGCCAAGGTCGGTATCGATTTGTACTTCCTTCACATAGCTTTTAGGCCCCTCTTCTTCTTTTCCAGTGTAAAGGTTTTTAAACTCGTTTTCTTTGAGTTCATCCACAGCTTCTTTTAGGATCTTTTGATAGGTTTCAAAACCAATGTCATTGATGAATCCACTTTGTTCCCCTCCTAATAAATCTCCTGCACCACGAATTTCTAAGTCCTTCATGGCAATTTTAATTCCAGAGCCTAATTCGGCATATTGCTCAATGGCCTGGATGCGTTTTTGCGCATCACTCGACATAGCGCTTAAGGGAGGTGTAATGAAATAACAGAAGGCTTTTTTGTTGCTTCGTCCCACACGCCCACGCATTTGGTGTAAATCACTTAGGCCAAAGTTTTGGGCATTATTGATAAAGATGGTATTGGCATTAGGGACATCTAGCCCATTCTCAATGATTGTCGTGGCTATCAAAATATCGTATTTCCCCTCCATGAACTCGAGCAGGTTTTTTTCGAGTTTTTTTCCGTCCATTTGCCCATGGCCAATGCGGATGCGTGCATCGGGGACAAGTCGTTGCAACATCCCGGCTACTTCCTGAATATTTTCAACACGATTATGAATAAAATAAACTTGACCGCCACGTTGCATTTCATATAAAACACCGTCGCGAATCATTTCTTCATTAAAGCGAATTACTTCACTCTCGATGGGATAGCGATTTGGCGGTGCAGTAGCAATGACCGATAGATCGCGTGCCGACATTAAACTAAATTGCAAGGTTCGTGGGATGGGGGTTGCTGTAAGGGTTAAAACATCCACATTTGTCTTTAAAGCGCGAAGTTTTTCTTTGACCGATACCCCAAATTTTTGCTCTTCATCTACAATCAAAAGGCCAAGATTCTTGAAGTTAACTCCTTTTCCTACCAGTTGATGCGTCCCGATAACGATATCAATTTTCCCAGCGGCTAAATCTTCTAACACCAGTCGTTTCTCTTTTGCAGTTCGAAAACGGTTGAGGTAATCCACCCGTACAGGGAAATCTTCTAAGCGCTTGCTAAAATTTTTAAAATGCTGAAAAGCAAGGATGGTTGTGGGAACTAAAACAGCCACTTGACGTCCATTATCAACTGCTTTAAAAGCCGCCCTAATAGCTACTTCGGTTTTTCCAAAACCAACATCACCACACACCAGGCGATCCATGGGACGTTCACTCTCCATGTCTTCTTTTACCGCTGCAGTAGCCGAACTTTGATCGGGAGTGTCTTCAAAAATAAAGGACGCTTCTAGCTCTAATTGAAGGTAACTGTCTGGTGCGCAAGCGGTTCCTATTTTTTGACGGCGCTTAGCATAAAGTTCAATCAGATTAAAGGCAATTTCTTTGACCCGTTTTTTGGTCTTTTGTTTTAAGGCTTTCCACGCATTTGAACCTAGTTTATAGACTTTGGGTACCTTCCCATCCTTTCCATTAAACTTAGAAATTTTGTGTAAAGAGTGGATGGATAGATATAAAATATCACGATCGGCATAGACCAATTTAATGGCTTCTTGCATGGTTCCATCTACATCGATGCGCTGTAAACCGCCAAAGGTGCCTATCCCATGATCAATGTGTGTGACATAATCACCTACTTCAAGATGGGTGAGTTCCTTTAAGGTAAGGGCCTGTTTTTTGGTATAACCCGATTTGAGTTGGTATTTGTGGTAGCGTTCAAAGATTTGATGGTCGGTAAAAATGGCCCTCTTTGCTTCAATGTCTTCAAATCCTTCAAAAAGGGGTTGAACAAGGGTTTTGTAATGCACCGTTTCTTCCATTTCCTCAAAAATGGCGTTGAGGCGTTCGGCTTGTTGGACCGAGGCACAACAGATATAATTTTGATAGCCTTTTTCGTGGTTCTCGTTGAGGTAAAGAATCAAGCGATCAAACTTGCGGTTAAAGGCGGGTTGTGGACTTTGTTTTACAAAGGCTGTAGCCGAAGTTTTCTTTTCCTCTGCAGGTAAAATACTCATCCAGGAGAGTAAATCAATACTTTCAAGTAAGCCTGTTTTCGATAAAAAGAGGGTGGTGGGGGGCAGGTGTTGTGTTTCACCAGATAGGGCCGCAAAGTTTTTTTCGGCTTCGGCAAAGTAATGATCTAAACGACTGGCTAAACCGTCGAGATTTTGCATTACTAGCACTCCACTAGGAGCGATGAGTTCAATGAGACTTTTTCGAGTAGCGCGTTTAAATCCTTCACTCGTATTGGGTAACAACTTGATTTTTTCTAGCGAGGCGATGGAGAGTTGTGTTGCTACATCAAAACTGCGTAAGCTTTCGACTTCTTCGTCAAAAAACTCGATGCGATAGGGGTGTTGATTAGCAAACGAAAAAACATCGATGATTCCTCCACGTACTGAAAATTCTCCCGGTTGGGAGACAAAATCGACCCGTTCAAAGTTGTAGTCAAACAATACCTCATTGACAAAGTCGAGGGAAAGTTGGCTTCCTTTAACTACTTCAAGGGTGTTTTTGCGCAAGGTAGCTTGTGATACTACCTTTTCAAATAAAGCCTGAGGATAAGTAACGATAATGCGGGCTTTTTTGGAATTACTCAGCCTATTGAGTACTTCAGACCGCAATAAAACATTGGCATTATCCGTGGTTTCAGTTTGATAAGGTTTTCGGTAACTCGAGGGAAAGAACAAGACACTTTCTTGACCCAATAGTTGTTCTAAATCGTTGAGGTGATAAGCAGCTTTTTCGCGGTCTTCACAGACCAAAAGCACCGTTTTTTGATGTTCTTCAAAGGCCGCCGCTAAACGAAAGTTTAAGCCAGAGCCTACTACACCTTTTAAATGAAGGGAAGGACCTTCCTGTAAAAAAACAGTGTCTATGCTTTTTTGAGAAGGAGATGCAGTAAAGGCGCTAAAGAGTGGTTCTATCGCTTTTTTTGGCAAATATAACGGCTTGCAAGTTAATTCCCCTTGATTTCCATCACTTCTTTCCCTGTGGTCACATAAACCTGATGTTCTGCTTTAGGAGATAAAAGATGTAGGCCCGTAAAGGCCCCAAAAGCTGGGAGGATGAGTTGTTTTGAGGATTGAAAAAAACAGGGTAATTTGAGTTGAGCTAGGCCATTTCCTTTGAGTTTAACGCCTGGATGAACATGCCCACAAAAAACAAAAAGAGGTTCTTTTTCACTGGGGAAATGCGAAAAATAAAAGCCTTCTTCAATGAGAGAATCATACACCTTTATGTCCAACTGCTCAAATTCTGTGGCAGGAATTACATCGTGATTCCCTTCGATTAAGATTATTTCGGCAGTTTGTTGCTTCACCCATGCACTAAACAAATGCCATTCGTTGTTTTGATAACTGTGAAAAAGGTCACCTAAAAAGAGTAGGCGCTTTACCTTAAAGCAGTCCAATAAAGGGGTGATTTTTTGGTAAAATTCCCCTTCGACCTTACGAGGAACGGGAATACCATTTTTGCGAAAGTGAGCGACTTTTCCCAAATGGACATCGGCCAATAAAAGGGTGTTTTGATCTTCCCAAAACACTGCGCCACTGGGGTGTAGAATGAATTGTTCCCCTTTTATTTTTATCCGCTTCATTGTCCTGCTTTTTCGAGTTGAAGGTACATTTTTTTGATGCGGTCTTCCACACTTTCAGAGGAGAGTTTTGAGCGAATTCTATCGGTGATTAAGGGGAAAGAAAAGGGCGTGGGTTGACTGCAATCCCGCCAAATAATTTCCTGCGTCCCAATGTTCTCAAAAACCTGAGTCATGCGCCCGTGTTCCATACCGTGATCAAAGGTTTCTTCCATGGCTTGCTGATAGAGCAGGTTGTCGGGTTCATAATCTTTAAAGACATCAAAGAATAACTGTGCGCCACTTTGAAGATGTTTTGCTTTGATGGGTTTATTTGGGAAACCTTGAAAAACTAGCCCAGAAATCACCGCAATATCCCTAAATCTCCTTCGTGCCATTTCTGATACATTGATACTTTTTGCTAAATCCTCGTGCAAGTGATCGCAGGTTAATAGGTCGTTGTCAAGAAAATCTTCTTTGGAAAATGCTTGATCAGACAGTAATTCAAAGCCATAGTCATTAAAGGACATACTAAAACTAATGGGTGAAAGCAAGCTAATGCGATAGGCCATTAAACTGGCCATGGCCTCGTGAATGGCATAGCCTTCAAAAGGGTAAAATACCGTGTGAAAACCTTCTCTTGTTTGAAAGCGTTCGATTAGGAATTGCTGCGGCTGTGGGAGTATTGATTCCCGTTGTTGCTGGTAAAAGACGGGTTGCAATGCCTTAAATTCTGGGGTGTTGTGGTTGCGTTCTTCAAACAAGGCGTTTTTTAGCAAATCACTCAAATGTGCACTAAAACTCATTCGTCCTCCCATCCAGGCGGGAATTCGGCTTTTTTTTGATTTTGACTTGCGAACGATTACTTCCATATTATGCATGCGAATCAATTCGAGATTGCGACCAGAAAAGGTAAAGATATCTCCTGGGTTTAATTTAGCCACAAACCATTCTTCCACAGTTCCTAGATAGCCTCCTTTTTGGTAGCGAATTTTTAAGTTAGCATCACTAACGATGGTACCCATCGAAAGGCGATGACGCATGGCGATTCCCTTATTCATTACTTTTAAAGTTCCATCGTCAAGTACACTTACTTTTTTATATTCATCATAGTGTTCTAAACTTTGACTTCCTTTGACTAAAAAATTGAGGAGCCATTGCCAGCGTTCCTCATCGAGGGTTTGAAAGCAAAATGTTTGCTGGATGATGGAGAATAATTCTTTCGGCTGAAAGCCGCTTCCCACCGCCAAGGTCATTAAAAACTGCAACAACACATCATAAGAATTGAGGTAAGGAATGCGGTCTTCAATTTGTTGTTGTTCAATCCCGCGTTGTAGCGCTACCGATTCGATCAATTCCATGGCATGGGTTGGCAGGAAGTGAATGGTACTCCCCGCCTTTGGGCGATGCCCGCTGCGACCAGCTCGTTGAATGAATCTTCCAACACCTTTGGGACTTCCGATTTGAATGCAGTTTTCAACGGGACTAAAATCCACCCCCAGGTCGAGACTGGAGGTGCAAACGACCACCTTGAGTTGTTCATTGCGCAGGGCATCTTCTACCCACAGGCGAATTTTTTTGTCAATACTGCCGTGATGCATGGCGATGTTTCCAGCTAAATTAGAATCGGCTTCAAGCAGTCGATGAAACCAAATTTCACATTGTGCACGGGTGTTGGTAAAGATTAAAGTGGTCTTATTTTTTTGCACTAGTTGAAGCACTTGAGGGAGTAAATGAATGCCTAAATGCCCCCGCCAAGGGAAGCTTTCCATGCTTTTTGGTAAAATGGATTTTACCTTGATTTTCTTTTTAATTTGGGCGTTAACCGTTACATAATTTTCAATGGGTCCCAACAAAATTTCTCTTGCAAGTTCTTTATTCCCTAGGGTTGCAGAAATCCCCCAAACCTTTAACCCGGGCAAGAAAGAACGTAAATAAGCCAGGGCAAGTTCGACCTGTACCCCGCGTTTTGTGCCCAAGAGTTCATGCCATTCATCTACGACAATTACCTTGAGGTGCTGAAAGCTTTTTTGATGGTCTTTTGTGCTTAACAACACATGCAAACTTTCTGGAGTGGTCACTAACCCAAAGGAGGGTTTTCGCTTTTGTTTCGCCCGCTCACTTTGAGCGGTGTCTCCTGTACGCAGGGCGATGGCTATTTCTGGCTGAAGGTCACTGCACATTCGCTGGGTGGCCTGCTGAATTTCAACTGCCAGAGCTCTTAACGGGGTAATCCATACTGCTTGAACCCCTTTGGGTTGCTTTTTTTGTTCAAGCGCTTCTTGAAGTATCCCGCCCCATAGGGCATAGGTTTTTCCACTCCCTGTGGGAGCATGTAGCATGCCGTTTTTTCCTTCGCTATAGGCCTTCCAGCACTCCTTTTGAAACGCTTGGGGTTTCCACCCTTGATCCTTAAACCACTGCTGTATTGCTTTCATGAGAGCAGTTGTTTTAAATCCTTTAGGCTGTTGGCATCGGCGATTTTTTTATCGTGTCGCCAGCGCAAAATCCTAGGGAAACGAACGGCTACCCCGCTTTTATGACGAGAAGAAGCCGCAATACCTTCAAAGGCAATTTCGAAGACCAGTGCTGGTTTTACTTGGCGAACTGGACCAAATCGCTCCAGCGTATTTTGTTTGACAAACTGATCCACTTTTTTGATCTCAGCATCGGTTAGTCCTGAATAAGCTTTGGCAAAGGTGACCAATTGGTCTCCCTCCCACAGGGCAAAGGTGTAATCTGTATAAAGGTTGGTTCGCCGTCCATGTCCACGCATGGCATAGGTTAAAACGGCATCGATGGTTTTAGGATCAGATTTCCATTTCCACCATGTTCCTTTTTTTCGTCCTACACCATAGGTCGATTCACGCTTTTTTAGCATCAAGCCTTCGCTTTGTTTTTCAGCGGCTTTTTCACGCTCTATTGCTATATCATCCCAGCGAGAAAACTGCATAGTCTCTGATAGTAAAAGTGGAATTCCATCCCCTTGATGATGTTGAAATAGTTCAGCAAGTAGGGCTTGTCGTTTGTGCAGGGGCCAGCTTCGAATGTCCTTGCCCTCCCATTCGAGGAGATCATATAACATGATGACGATGGGGATGTCATTTTGTAATTTTTGGGAAACGGTTTTTCGGCCTATGCGTTTTTGCAGGGCATTAAAATCCCCTATTTTTCCGTCTTTGAAGGGCAGCAGTTCTCCATCGACCACTGTCCCGTTAGGTAAATGAGTTGCGAGCAGACCTAACTCTGGAAATTTGTCGGTGATTAATTCTTCCCCACGGCTCCATAAAAAGTGTTTCCCTTCGCGGATGATAAGTTGGGCGCGCATGCCGTCCCATTTGTGTTCTATCGACCAGTCTTTTGCCTTTTCTTTTTCTTGAAAACCTTCTTCTAGGCCGTGGGCTAAAAAGAAGGGGTAGGGTTGGGAAATTTGATCTTCGGGATTGGGTTGCAGAATCAACGCATCAAAGGTAGTGGTTTGTGGACTCCATTGTCCCATCAAGCGATGGGCGAGGACGTTTTCATCCATCTCAACCGCTTTTGACAGGGCACGTGTCATTAATTTTTGACTTACGCCTATGCGAAATCCACCGGTAAGAATTTTGTTAAACACAAAGCGTTCAAAATTGTTGAAGCTTTGCCAGCGTTGTAGGATATAGGCTTTTTTTTGCTCTTCTTCTTTAGGTTTTAGGGCGATAATTTCTTCGATACATTGGGACAGGGAAGGGGGAGTTCCTTGGGCTTCTTGCTGAACAAGAAGCGCGATAGTCTCGGCTAAATCTCCCACTATGTGGTAGGATTCTTCAAAGAGCCACTCGGGTAATTGAGCGAGTTCTGCGGCCCATTGTCGCATTAGGGTGGTTGTCACGGGGCGCGAGGGGCGACGGTGGGATAAAAGGGCCACGGCCCAAAGGGCGTCCTCTTTTGGCGCAGCCATAAAATACTGTGTTAGGGCAGCGACCTTTTGGTTGGTTTTATTGGTGCTGTCCAGTTGCTCAATCAAGGCGGCGAAACGTCTCATTCGGCAGTGGTGGTTTCAAGGGTTTCGGCCTCATATTGGGTTTTTTCGGTACGGGCATTCCAGCCTTGTTCCCGTAAATACTGGGCAAAAAGATCGGTATAGCCATGGGTGGTAATGACATTTTCACAGCCCGTGGCTTTTATGGCAGTGAGCAATCCTTGCCAGTCGGCATGATCTGAAAGAACAAAGGCACGGTCAACGGCCCGTCTTCTTCGCGCCCCACGAAAAGCCATCCATCCCGAGGCATAGCCCGTGGAGAGGCGTCCCAGTTTCTTGACCCAGGCACTGCCTAATACAGCAGGAGGGGCTAAGACCATATTGCCTTCTATTTCCTTTTTTGTGGTTTCACGGGTGATTAATTCTGTTTCAGGAAAATCGATGAATTGGCGCAAGACTTGGGTCATTTGTTCTGTAGCTCCGTGGGTGTAGATCTTCCCGATGGATGGGTCGAGTTGTTTTAAGAGTCGTTGTACTTTTCCTAGCGAATACCCCATTAAAAGACTGGTGGTTTTTTCGGCTTGATTCTTTGCCCACCAGTTGTTGATGCTTTCATGCACTTTTTTGGGTTCTTCCCATTGAAATACGGGGAGGCCAAAGGTACACTCGGTAATAAAACTATGGCAACGAACAGCTTCAAAGGGGGTGGAAATCCCGTCGTACTGGGTTTTATAATCACCGGTAAAGACCCATACTTCTCCCTTGTGTTCAACGCGAATTTGTGATGAGCCAGGTACGTGCCCAGCAGGGTGAAAAGAAAAGCTAACTCCATTAATGCTGAAGGGTTCACCGTATTTTTTTCCTGTCACCGAGATTTTTCCTAAGCGATGTTGGATAATGGGAACGTTGATTTCCTGGGTGATATAGTGTTTGCTGCCCCAGCGTGCATGATCGGAATGACCGTGGGAAATGATGGCCTTATCTACCCCACGCCAGGGATCGAGATAGACATCAGCTTCTTTACAGTAAATTCCTTTTGAGGTGAATTCCAGTAGCGGCATGCGTATTTTTCTTTTTCATAGGAAAGGTACGAAAAAGGGAGTTTTAGGCCGGTGTTTTAGAGGATTATTACTAATTTTAAAACACCCAAAACTTACTGTGTGAAACAATTCCCTTTTAATTTTTTTATGCCTTTCTTCCTCCTATTGTGGGGAATGTTGACCAACGCACAAACCTTTGTGCCTAACAAAAACCTCCTCCAAGCACACTAAAAACAAAACTCATACATTTTGTTGTGCGTTTTCTTTTTCATAGATACCGCTAGTATACCATTTGAAATAAATAAACCTCAAGTGGAGGTTATAAAGGAATTACAAAAAGTACGAAGGTTCAGCTTTCGGATAATATTGTGAGGTAAATTACAGCCACAATCCATTTTGGTTATTACGATCACGCTGCCATTTTTGAGGGTTATATGCAATATAACGTCTGATGTTTTCGAAGGCACGTTGGTTACGAATGATATGGTCATAAAATCGGGATTGCCACATAAAATGGGGGATTATTTTTCGTGCATGGATGGTACAAATACGTTTGTATTGATTGATGATTACCCCCAATGCCCCAGGCGACCAATTTTTATTTGCATTGGTTTTTTGTTTGTGTTCATTACCCGTAGATGCGCCCAATTTGGGCGCATCTACGGTCGTGTCAACGGTCGTATCAACGGTTGCATTTACGGTCGTATCAACAGATTGACGATTGATGATAATGATTCCATGAATATGGTTGGGCATGACGACAAATGCATCCAATACCACAAACGGAAAATGAACAGGAATTTCCCGCCAAAAGGCCTGGGCGATTTCCCCTATGGGATTTAATATCATTTTATTCTGGACAATTTCCCCAAAAAAATGCTGGCGATTTTTTGTGTATATGGTTACAAAATAGATCCCATTTCGGGCGTAATTCCACCATTTTGCCTGGGTGGTATCGACACGGTATTTTCCTTTGAATTTTCGGGTCATAAAGGATAAGATTTGGTTTCTTTAAAATATAAAATTCTTCTTTATCACGAAAACCAAACGGTTAATAACTGCGAATAACTCCTTTTCTTCCCCCTGTAATTAT
>JBMZGM010000004.1:0-127695 GCA_049615925.1 Flavobacteriaceae bacterium
TACTGTAAATCAATAAGTTATAATTAGTTATGAGTACAGGTGGGACCACCAACAAAGAAAGGCGTTGACAGAAAACTTACTGTTAGCGCCTTTTTAATTTCTCCAAAGATTTGAACCTGATTCTTTTTTAGAAGAAATCATCACCTTACCTATTCTTCAAACTTCTAAAGAGCTTGAATTGGTATTAGACTCGTTTATGGGTAGTGGAACTACTGGAAGAGTTTGTGATAAGTTGGGGAGGAGTTTTGTGGGGTATGATTTAAAAAACCTTTCTTGAGGGGTTGAACATATAGGTGCCTGATTTTTTAAGATTGTTAACAACAACTGACCCTATTCCGACTTTAATGTTGTCTTTCACATTTATACCCTGAACAGTACATGAATTAGTCCCAAAATAAACATTTTCACCTACATAACAATTTCCACTTATTCTTACACCGGGTGCGGAAGTAAAATATTTACCCAATTTACTTTCATGACCAATACATGTTTGATAATTTAAATGAGAGTGGGAAGATATTTGAACATTTGAAGAGACAACACATTGGTGAGAAATAATTACATCCTTTCCAATTTTAGCGCTTGGAGAAACATATGAAGAGGGATGGATAAGAGTTCCATACATTGTTTTTGGAGGAAGACTATTTACAATTTTTTCTCTAACTATAGAATTTCCTATAGCTAGGATAATTTCTGATTTCTCAAAGTTAATGTCTGATGACTTGACAATATTTAACCCTAAATGTTTATTATTATTATTTAAATCATCAATAAAAAAAACGTTTTCATCAATATTGAAATTTGTAGTTGAGTAAATATCTTTGATTAAGTCAAAAACCTCTAAAGAAAACCCTCCTGTACCATAAACACCTAATTTTAACATTTCTTTCCTCTATTTGTCATTTCTAGTTTTTCAAAATACAATTTAACAGGCACCTTGTACTTATCTAAATTTTTTCTACAAACGGATTTAATTTTTGATTTTAATTCTTTAGTGTTTTCCAATTTAGTGAATATTTTAGCACAAACAATGTTACCAACAAGATTGTTCTGCTCTGAAAAAACTGTTGAATCATCGACTCCATTTACTGAATTGATAACATCTTCAATTTCTTTTGGAAGAACTTTTAATCCTCCCACATTAATTAATTTATTTTTTCTTCCTATAATTTTAATGTAACCATCATCATCTGTCTCTACTAGGTCTCCAGTAGCATACCAACCATCATTTAAAAAATTATCATTATTATGATTGACATATCCATTGACTTGAGTTTTTGATCTCAAATAAAGTTCATCACCCACTATTTTATATTCTTTTTCATCATCAACTATTTTAAAAAATAAACTATTAGACGATTTACTTTGTGTTTTAAGAATTCCTGTTTCACTAGTCCCAAAAGTTTGTAATAACTTAACTTTTGGTAGACTTGAGTTTAGTTTATTTAAAATTATTTCTGACATCCGTTCTGTTCCGTATGTAATAAGCCTCAGAGATTTTAATTTTGAAGAATTAAAACTTTCATCTATCATTAAAAGGTTCAGAAATGTTGGTGTAGTGGGAAGAATATTAACTTGATGTTTGTTTATAAGAGAAATCACTAAAGAGGGACTTCTGTCTTTAGGAATAACAGAAGGAGACCCATTGATTAAACAATTAAATAAAGTGTTCAATCCTCCTATATGGTCAAACATTAATAGAATTATAAACCTTAAAGTTTTTTGTCTTCGAGGAGCTTTAATAGATGTTATAATTTTGGTAAGGTTTTGAATCATTACTTTTGGTTTTCCAGTAGTACCACTCGAAAACAGAACAATTCCTGTATCTCCCTTGTTAGTCACATCATTAAAGACAGTTTCTTTATTTGGAGTTAATTTAGAATTCTTAATGATTAGTTTATTGTCATCATTAAATGACAGAATCAAGTGAGGGTTAACTGACTCAACTTTTTCTTGATATTCTGATTCTGTAGTTTTAACTAAAGGAATTATGTTAATATTAAGATCAGATAATGATATCAGAAGTGATATGGAATGAAAAGTATAATCTGAATAGATCAAAACTCTGTCATGATTTCTAATCTTATTAGATAGCTGATTTTTGAATTTATTTGTTTGACTAACAAGATCAGAAAAAGTGTAAGCTCCATTTAGGTCAATTATACATTCTCCTTCGTATTTTTTAATTAGTTCAATCATTACAATCCACCAAGATATATTTTCTGACCCGTTATAAAAGAACTTTCATCACTTATGAAAAAATCAGTCACATTTGAAATATCTTCAAAAGTTCCAAACCGTTTTATTGTTTGCATATTTATGATTTCCTCAACTTTATCCTTGGGGACAACTTTAATCAAATCAGTATATACAGGAGTAGGACCTATTGTATTAACGGTAATGTTATAGGTTGATAATTCTTTAGACATTATCCTACTCATTTTCTCGATAGCACTTTTGGAGGATGCATATGCCATTTCTCCCTCCAAATCAAGAGGAACAGCTACTGTAGAAAAGTTGATTATTCTCCCCCACTTCTTTTTTATCATGTGTTTAGAACACTCTCTTGAAAACAGAAAAGTTCCTAAATAGTTAGTTTCAAAAAGGTCTTTAACTGTTTCGGAGGGTGTAAGAATAGAATGGTTCAAGGAAGCTTTACCTGCGTTATTAATTAAGACATCAACTCCACCATTCTGTTTTTTTATTTCTCTAATAGTTGTTTTAACTTCAGTTTCTGCTTTTACATCACACAAATAATGGGTGTAATTTTTATGAGATAAATCCGAATCAGATCTAGAACAACCTATTACATTAAATCCTTTTTCTAAATAGTATTCAGAAAGGTATCTTCCTATTCCTTTTCTATTACCAGTAATTAAAACAGTTTTCATTTTAGGATTCATCTACAATATAGTCAGTCAATGTATTAATTGATATAAAAGGACTGTTCCTTCTGGACATTGCTTTCTCTGATGTTAGTTCAATTTCTATTTCAAATTCCTCATCTAATAAACTTTCAACTTCAACGATGAATTGAACAAGTTCCATGGAATCAAAAACTGAAGATGTTCCAATTAACCTTGTGTCTTCACCTAAAACAACATCCTTATCTAATTTCATTTCATTTTCATTAGCAAAATCATTAAGTAATTTTACTAGACTGGATTTAATTTTTTCTTTCATGATGTAAAAATATGTTTTTGCATTTCAAAAAAAAATTAATCCCGATATATAATCCCTCCGATTAGGGTTTAAGAAAAAAAGTTCTTTCTCAGTTACAAGAAACTCAATTTTTGAATTAGAGTGCTGTTTAACAAGAAATTAGAACATCATTAAAATTAAAGACCTCCCCCAATAAGTTAAAAATTAATATCACTCTTAGTTAAAATACAGGCTGGACCACCCAAAGAATCCCTAATGATTTTATGTTAGATCGTTAGGGATCTTTTTCTTTTCTATCTTAAAAAAAGGGAATTTTATTCACGCAAAATAAACCGCAGGACTTCTCTACCCCTCAATTCCCAGAAAAAGCATAGTATTGCAAAAAAAAAGACAACAATTTTGTTTTTGTGCTATGTTAAAAAAGATCGTACTGTCCCTGCTCTTTCTCCCTTTCCTATCCTTTGCTCAAGAGAGTTTTCGGCCTCCTATAGTAGAGGAGAGCGACTTTGTTATTGATGGTCAATTGAACGAACCAATTTGGGAAAAAGCCACTCAGGTTCCGTTCGATATTGAGTTTAACCCAGCAAACAATCAACCCGCGAAAAAAGAGACTACGGCCTACATCGCCTATTCCTCTACCCATCTTTTTGTAGGGGTCTATGCAAAGCATGACCCCAAAGCAATTCGTGCTGCAGTTCGTCCTCGGGATGATCGAAACATTTGGAACGATGATGTAGTATTGCTGCGGCTTGATCCTTTTGCGGATGCTCGTTTTAATATTGGTTTAGCCGTTAATGCCCTGGGAAGTCAATTTGATGTTAAACAGGTGAACGCATTGAGTGACGAGCAGCGCTATGACAGCTCTTTTAATGTTAACTTTGAATCCAAAGGGGTCATCGTAGAAGACGGCTATCAAATCGAAATGAAAATCCCCTTTGCCGAGATTCCCTTTCCTAACGGGGAAGATCAAATGTGGCGTGTCAACTTTTATCGTCGCTATGTAGAGAATGGTAACGACATTGAGGTAAGTAGTCAAATAAGAGACCGCAACAACAGCTGCATTGTTTGTCAAACCACCGACCGACTTTTCTTTAAAGGAATTAAAATAGACAAACGAAAAGAATTACTTCCCTATTTATCAAGCAACCTGCAAGGAGAGCGACAAAACCCAGGGGATAAGATGGGCTATGATCCCGTCAACGCAAATATTGGTCTAGGGATAAACCTTGATCTTAATAAAAGCACCAGCTGGGAAGTAACCTTAAACCCAGATTTTTCACAGGTCGAAGCAGATGTTACTCAAATCGATGTCAACTCCTCTTTTTCTTTACAGTATCCAGAGCGTCGCCCTTTTTTCAATCGAGGAACAGATCTTGTAAATTTTGCCGATGGTGCTTTTTATTCTCGTTCAATTGTGAATCCCTCTATCGCCTCAAAAATATTAAGCCAGGGAAGAAAATCCCGCTTATTTCTCTTAAATGCGTTGGACAAAAATTCGCCCTATTTAGTCGGGGGAGAAGATCGCTCCTATTTAGGGCAAGGAGGACAAAGCTTTGTCAATGTACTGCGTTATCAATACCTGGTTAACCCCAGTGCTCGTTTTGGTGGAGTGATGATGAATCGTTTTTATGACGGTGGGGGCTATGGACATTTATTTGGAGCAGACGGGTTATTTCTGCTCAATCAAAACTGGCGTTTAAGTTTTGAGTTTTTTAAGAATGTTAATCAAGAACCCATTCAAGATTGGATTGATACAGATGAACGCATTCAAGGCAAAACCATTGCCCTTGACGGGGACAAATTAGACGGGGATGCGCTTTATGTTCAATTGTATCGCAAAACAGAATTTTGGCGAAGCTATCTATACTATCGCAATATTTCTCCACAATACCGAGCCGATATTGGTTTTGTGGTAAAAAACAACCGCCAGTGGGGAACTTTTTATCACGAATACCTTAACATTTTGAATAAACCAGGGATACAATCCTTTGGTTTTGGGACAAAGATTGACATGGTCTATACCTTTGAAAAGCTCTATAAAAACTTTAGTGTTGACCTTTTTGCTTCCCTCAAAACCTATGGACAAACCGAGTTGTCCTATACCCTTGATTACGATGCGCGAAAAACCTTTTTAAACATTCCGTTTAAAAACCTCCCCACCCATACTTTTTCCATCAATGGCGCCCCCAGTGAGGCACTCAACTTTCGCGCTAAAATTGACCGCGGAAGAGATTTGTCGTTTAACGAAGAAATCCCAGAGGTGGGAAAACTTCGCTCGGCATTTTTAACCATGAGTTTCCAACTTAATAGCAATTTTACCATCAATCCCTCTTTGCGGTATTCTCGTCTTGAACGCTTGAATGGAGGAGAGGATTATTTTAATGGAAATATTGCCCGGTTAAATCTTCGTTACCAGTTTAGCACAGATTTTACCGTGCGACTTGTTGCAGAAAAAAACAGCTTTACCGATCAATTCTTTTTGCAACCCTTAGTCCAATGGAACCCTAATCCATCCACGATATTTTATTTAGGAGGGAACCAAAGAACGATAGAAGAAATCGACGAATTACAATTTCAACTCTTTCAATTCAACCGCACACAATTCTTTTTTAAATTTCAGTATTTATTCGGCCTGTAGAAAGCCAAGGATTTTTTTTACATTTAAGGGAAATAATTCTACCGATGAAAAAAATTCAACTCCTCTGCCTGCTGTTTTCTATGGCGATTTCCTTTGGCCAAGATCACAGCACAATACTATCTAAACTTGAAAAAGACACCGATCGTTATGCTAAAATTGCCATGACCATTTGGGATTATGCTGAGATGGGCTACCAAGAAGAAAAAAGTAGTGCCCTTTTGCAAAAAACCTTAGCAGACGAAGGCTTTACCATAACTAAAGGAGTGGCGGGAATTCCCACCGCCTTTGTTGCAGAATACAATAACGGAGGACCAGTAATTGCCATTTTAGGCGAGTACGACGCCCTTCCTGGTTTATCTCAAAAAGCAGTCGCTTATAAGCTTTCAAATGGGAAGCGTGCCGGTCATGCTTGCGGGCATCACCTATTTGGAACAGCTTCGGCAGCGGCAGCAATAAGCCTAAAAAATTATGTGAAGAAAAACAAAATCAAAGGAACGGTTCGTTTCTATGGATGTCCTGCCGAAGAAGGAGGGTCTGGGAAAGTGTATATGACTAGAGCAGGCTTGTTCAACGATGTTGACATTGCTTTACATTGGCATGCCGGGAGTGGAAACTCGGCAAACCCTCGCCCAGCTCTGGCAAATAAATCCGCAAAGTTCCGTTTTTATGGGCGTTCTGCCCACGCCGCCGCCGCACCACAAGAAGGTCGATCGGCCTTAGATGCAGTTGAAGCCATGAACTACATGACCAATTTGATGCGCGAGCACATGGACACATCGGCTAGAATCCATTATGTGATTACCCGTGGTGGTGAAGCACCAAATGTTGTTCCAGATTTTGCAGAAGTTTATTACTATTCTCGCCATCCCAAACGTGATGCGGTAATAGCACTTTTTGACCGTATTGTTAAAGCGGCAGAAGGGGCTGCAATGGGAACAGGGACAACCATGGATTATGAAATGATAGGAGGAACCCACGATCTTTTATATGTTCCAAGTCTTCAAAAACGCGTTCATAAAAACTTTGTGACCATCGGTGGATATGACTATACTGAAGAAGAAATGGCGTTTGCAAAAGACATTTCAAAAAGCCTAGGGAAACCACTTAACATGGACTATGTTCAAGGGATTGAGCCCTATGACATCAACGCAAAAGCAGGTGGCTCAACCGATGTGGGCGATGTAAGCTATACTGTTCCCACTGCGGGACTGCGAGCAGCGACATGGGTGCCCGGAACTCCTGCACACAGCTGGCAGGCGGTTGCAGCGGGAGGAACCTCCATCGGTTCCAAAGGCTTGATGATTGCTGCAAAAGCCTTGACCTTGACGGGGATGCAATTATTCGATGATCCATCAATTATAGAAGCGACAAAAAAGGAGTTTTTACAAATTAGAGGAGAAGACTTTCAATACATTCCTTTATTAGGCGATCGTGAGCCCGCGCTAGATTACCGCAATTAATATGAGATCATCTTTTTTAATTGCTCTTATCACTCTTGCATTTTCTGGTCAAGCACAACAGAGTCCAGCCAAAGCTTTACTAGAAAAAAGCATTGCATATCACGACCCAGAAGGAAAATGGAGTCGTTTTAAAGCGAACTTTACCATCACCATGGAAACGCCAAATCGGCCGCTTAGAACCACACAAATTGAAGTAGATTTTCCTCAACAATATTTTAAGAGTACCGTAGATAAGGGCGGGGTAAAGACCACCGCCATCTGGAAAGCGGGAGAGTGTACTCACCTGCTGGAAGGCAGCACAAGCATTACAGCTGCCCAGGCAAAAGAACACGGCTTGAACTGTGAGCGCACCACAAAAATGAAGAATTACTACACTTATCTGTATGGTCTCCCCATGAAATTAAATGATCCTGGGACACTACTTGACCCCAAGGTATACAAGAAAACCTTAAAGGGAATAACCTATGATTGCCTCAAAGTCACCTATTCCCAAGAGGTAGGAAAAGACACCTGGTATTTCTATCTGGACAAAACAACCGCACAACTGCGCCACTATCAGTTTTTTCACGATGAAGAAAAAAATGATGGAGAATACATCCTCCTCACTGGCGAAGCAATTGTAGCGGGCATTAAAATGCCCAAAGATCGCGCGTGGTACACCAATGCTGATGACCGTTACCTAGGAACCGATTTTTTGTCAAACGACTAGTCGCTATTGACCTTTCCCAACGCCTGGTAAAGTGGCTGCAGGAGGGGCTTGTGTCCAGGGGTAATCTTGCTTTTTTGCTTCGGGATAGACGGTGTTGAGTGTTTCGCCCTCATAGACAAAACCGTTCTTAATCACTTTATCGATGGTATTTGTGTTTCTTATATTCTCCAAGGGGTTTTTATTTAGAATCACAAAATCAGCGATTTTGCCTTCTTCAATACTTCCAATATCATTGGAAAGCCCCAGGGCTTCTGCACCGATTATCGTGGCTACTTTGAGCATATCATGTTCAGCAATTCCTCCAGCTTGCATGCTCCACATTTCCCAGTGAAACCCAAGGCCTTGCAATTGTCCGTGAGATCCTACACCAGCAATTCCTCCTGCTTCAACAAGGTCTTTAACAAACACGGCATGATCGGCAAAAACATGTTCTTCTTCCATGAACCAACCCGCATTTCTTCTACGGGATTTTGCGTCTAATTCCGACTTTGGTGTAAAACGGTTCAATTTGGCGTCGCCTTGAACATCCTCTGTTGCATAGTAATAGTTTTCTGCCCATGGTCCTCCATAGGAAACCAGTAAGGTGGGAGTATAGGCTGTTTTTGACCCTGCGACAAAGGAAATAAAGTCCTTGTAAAGGGGATAGATGGGGAAGGAGTGTTCATGTCCTGGATAGCCATCTAAAATTTGGGTTACATTCAACTTAAAGTCTAATCCACCCTCTGTGGTGGGCATCAGTTGTTGCTCTTTAGCCGCTTGAATAATCCATTGACGATGTTTTCTGTTCCCCGTCAAATACATCTTGATGGTTTTAGTATTGTAGTATTTTGAATACTGCATTAAAACATCTTTGGCATGTTCAAGGCTTTTGATGTTGTATCCCCAGTAACCCACCCCTGGTCCAGTGGAATAAATACGGGGACCAGGAATGATTCCTGCTTCTACCATGTCTGCATAGGTAAGCACGTCTGTTGTTGCCGTTTGTGGGTCCCGGGTGGTCGTTACTCCATAGGCCAGATTAGCGGCATAGACCCAAACATGGCGTTTGTGTAAGCCCCACGATGGCCACATATGGGCATGTGTATCGACAAAACCAGGCATAAGATACTTTCCGTTAAGGTCCATTACTTTTGCTCCATCGGGTACTTCAATAGACGAGCCTACTGCTGTAATACGATTGTTTTTTACCACAACAGTACCGTTCTCAATGATTTCGTCTCCTTTCATGCTAATGATGGTCGCGTTTTTAAGGACTAGCGTTCCTTGTGCAATGGCGCGTTTTGCATTGACTACAACATCGAGTTCGGTCGCTTGATAATCGGCTATTTTGTCTTCCTCTTCGGTAGATGAGCTTACTTCAGTGGTCGCAACTTCTGTCGTTTCTTTTTTATCCTCTTGGTCTTTTTTGGCTTGTTTTTGTTCCTCTTCTCGCGCAATTGCTTGCTTGATATCATAGCGAAATAAGGTATTTCCTAAGGACCAAAAGACAACATCTCCATTGTTATTCCAACTGGGGAATTGACCGCCAAATTTGGTGAGTTTTCTCGATGGAAAAGATGCTTTTGCGGCGTCTTTGACATTGATTTTTACCCCATCTGCTCCCACATAGGGAACGGTAACGACATAGAGGTCGTTGTTGATTTGTGCTAAGGCATAATTTCCTTTTGGCGCTCGTAAAATTGTGGTTGCTTTTGAGGGTTTCTTTTTTGGCGCCGTGGGCGAATCTGCCAATAAATGGTTTTCATCATACGACGATCCATAAACGGTTATTCCATCAACCTGTACATGTTTTTTTTGGTCGGTGCCATCCCAGCGAATTGAAATTAGCCCATTAGAAGAATTTAAATAGATACGATCATCCATTTGCGCAAAATGCGGGTTTGAAAGACCGCTTGCTTTTGTAATAAGGGTTGATGCTCCAATCTTTTCTGGATTTAACCATACTAAGCTAGATTTTTGTTGAAAGGCTCTAGGGCCATCGGCATCTTTAAATTGTTGTGCCGCTCCTTTAAAGACAACAATACGATTAGAGGAACTCCAGGCGGGTTGCGTATATACTCCAGCTTCTTGTGTTAATCGAACGGGAGAAGCCTTTCTATCAAGACGAAGCTTATAGACATGCCCTCCTTCTTTTTCATTCCAACTCACAAAAGCAATTTCTTTTCCATTAGGACGCCATACAGGCATGGCTACCGTTGCATTTAATGTGGTGAGTGGTTTGGGTTGTTTGTCTTTAAAGCTCATCCAGTACAACTTGTTTAGAGCCGTAAAGACCATTGCTGTTCCATCTGGAGAGACTTGAGGATCGCGAATTTGATTGACCTCAAAGGTGGGGGTGTCTTCGATGGGATAATCAAATTTTAACTGTGGCCCTAAAGCCACTTTTTCTTCTACTTTAAAGGGGATGTTTTGTGCCGCTCCACCTTGAATCGGAATGCGGTAAATTTTTCCTCCATAGGATGCAATTAATGCCTCACTATCTGGGGTAAAGGACATGGCGGGTAAAACACCCAGTGGGGCGATGGATTCTTGTTCATCACGTTGAACAGGATAGGCTAACCATTCTTCTTCTTGTGTGATTAAATTTCGTTTTATTAAGCCCGTTTGATCATTGTATCGGCTTCCATAAACCAGCCATTTTCCATCGGGAGAAAGGGTGGGACTAAAGGCAGATCCGTAACGGGATGTCATCACCTCTTTTTTGCCATCTTCGCGATCATAGGTCGCTAATTGATATTGTGGGAATCGCGCGTTGTATTGCCACGCTCCAGTGCGTTGTGAAAACCAGATGTGTTGTCCATCTGCACTAAAGGTGGGTTCGGATGTTTTTAAATTTTCTGGTTTGCTAATTAATTGTGTTCCCCCTCCACCGTCTTTGTGGTATAGGTGAAGTTTAAAATTTCGGGTGCCCTTACTCACCACAACATAATTCCCATCTGGTGACCAGTCTGCCGATTGCATTTTAAAGGTATCTCCTTTCGTCAATTGCAAGGTGTCTTCTTTTTCACGGTCAATAATCCAGGCATTATTTCCTCCACTTCGGTCAGATAAAAAGAGAATAGCGTTTCCATCGGGAGAATATTTTGGATGCGAATCAAAGGCTAAGCCCTCAGTGATTCGCTTAGCTTTCCCACCTTCAATGGGCAATTCATAGAGATCGCCCAGGAGATCAAAAACAAGTTTTGATCCATCGGGGTGCACATCAAGGGAGATCCAGGTGCCTTGATCGGTTGAGATATCAAGGGAACGAGCTGCTTCCAGCGGAAGACCTTTTTTGTCTTTTTTCTCTTGTGCTATTGACGGGATTCCTATCGCCAATAAAAGGATGGATGCTATTATTTTTTTCATAAGGGTTATTGATTTGTTCTTTTATGCCAGATTTCGTGCATGGGCTGCCCCTTGCTGTTGCTTCCTTTGTGGTACCAGTCGTCTTCTTTTTGTGTAAACTCAAAAGGCAACACCTTTCCCACCTTAGAATCGTCGCGAGAAAAGTATTCTAGGGTTTCAATATAGGCCCCATTTTCTGCAGTATAGGTTCCTCCACCCGAGCCCATAAAACGCATGGATGCGGTATCAAAAGCCGTCCATTGGAAATGCCCGTCAAGTAATAGTTTCATGGTTTTACGTGAACGCGTTAAGTCGCGACGTTGTTCCCCCTCGGGCTTTACTCGTCCTGCCATCAACCATTTTCCTTCTAGGGCCTGATCTTTTTTTGACACCTTGACCCAGTCCTTTTGGGAATAGGTCATGGCTTTTAAACTATCTTTTGCAAAAGCCGAGTTAAACTCAAAAGCCACGGAGATTTGATTGCCTTCTTTTTGATAAAAGCCTCCGCGGGTAAAGGCAAATTTTCCATCTTCTTTATGGTAAACCGTTTCGATAAGATAACTATCATCTAGCATAATACGGTGGTTTAAGTCGTTTTCACTAAAGTGAAATACTTGTGCAGAAAGCACAGAAGGGAACAGAAGTATCAGCGAGAGTTTTTTGAGTAAGTGCATCATTATTTTGTTATGTTATAGGTTGTTTTGTCTTTTCCAATTCCTTTGAGGGTAAGGGATTTCCAGGCGTTCGGTAATTGTGTAGGAAGTTGTTCAATGCCATGGTGTTGAATATCGAGGCCTCCTATTCCAAAGAGAACAGCTTGAAGCATTCCTCCGGCACCTGTTGCAAAATAGGGATTTGTTCCTCCAGCGGTTTCAGCAATCACGTTAAAGGGAGGAAGTTCGTTGGGTTGATAGCTTTTTTCAAACATTTTATAGGCGCGTTCTGCTTTTCCAGATCGTGCCGCTAAAACCGATAAAATTGCGCCGCCCATGGCAGGACCATCGGGAGAAAGACGGGGTTCATAATAATCGAGGTCACGAACAACATCCTCTTTTTTTGTCACAATTTTTAAAGGATAGGCCAGTAAGTTTACATCGGCTTGTTTGATGATTTGCCCAGCATAGGTTTCATTTTCTTTAGTTGTTCCATCTGGAAATTTTAGGATGGGGATATTTCTAGCCACTTTTCGCCAATCTGCAGGGGGTGTTTTTTCCAGGGCTTCTGCTGCGAGACTAGCATATTCCATCACCGTTTTCACCATCCCGTTTGTAAAGGCGTTGTTATCGATGTTTTCTTCCCATTCGTTTGCTCCAATGACATTATTGATTTCATATCGTCCAGGACCTTTTCGCTCTACACGACTTGCCCAGAAAGCAGCGACCTCTTTCAAAACGGGATAGCCTCTACTTGCAAGCCATTCTTTATCTTGGGTTACCTCATAGTATTTCCAAAAAGCCCATCCCACCGTAGCGGTAATGTGTTGTTGAAAAGGGCCTGTTAAGGCCCAAATAGGGGTGTCTTCAGATCCATCCTCTGCCGATTCCCAAGGGAACATCGCTCCGTCATAGCCGTGAGAGAAAGCGTTTTCTTTGGCTGCGCCTAGGCGTTGATAGCGGTATTCTAGAAGAGAGCGCGCAATCTCGGGTTGAAGAACCAATAAGGGTGGGTACATCCATAATTCGGTATCCCAAAAAACATGACCGTTGTAGCCTAAGCCCGAGAGGCCCATGGGAGAAAGCGAATAAGCGGTTCCTTTGCGTGCAAAGGAATATAAGTGATACATGGCCGATCGAACAGCGCGTTGTGAGCGTAAATCTCCTGCGATAACGATATCACTTTTCCATAGGTCTTGCCAGGCCTTTTGATGAGCGGTATAAAGGCGCTCAATGCCTTCGAGTTTAGCAAATAGGGTGAGGCGCTCGGCCTCATTATGTGGGTCATTGTTTTGAACCGAAGAAAGGGTAGACCCCACTAGAGCAAAGCGATAGGTTTCTCCTTTTTTAAGCTGCTTTTTGAACTTCATTAAGTGCATGTTGTAGTCCCAGTCTTCGTGAATTATTTTAGGTTCATGTCCGTGCTTTTCTGGGAAAATAAAGGAGGTAGAGGCGGCCAGTTTTTTATTCCCTGGGCTATATCCCACCGAACTCATTAATGGGATTAGAACATGCGGGCGATCAATTTCTGCGTAAAGGTTGCGTACATCAGCAATGTGATTAGGGGTTTCGATATAGTTGATGGGTACAATCTCAACATCGCTTAATGCAGTGATCTCGATTATGCTCATCGCAGTATAAGGCAAATTGCGCAAGGCCATTAAGCGGTGTTTTACCTGAACTTTCTTTGGCACATTAAAGGAGGTAATTAGTTCGGCATTTTGCATGTCTAGGGTTTGTGCATAATCACTTATTTGCTTGCGGTCGATGCGGCGTTTATCTACCTCTAGATGCATGTTCATGTGACTAAAGGTTTTGAGAATATTACTTACCCGACCACGTTGATAGTAGTCATACACCCCATTGAGGACAACGTCTTTTACTTTTAGAGGATCTGGAGAGGAAACCATTCCTACCATGCCATTAGCCACGGTGATTCCATAATAATTTGTTGGGTCAATTTCGTCTGCGACAATGTGCCAAGGGGAGTTTTTTTGTGTTTGTCCCTGAAGAAACAAAGCGCAAAAGAGCAGAGATAAAGCGAATGTTTTTTTCATTGTTTGGTTTTAAAAAACTAAAAATAAAGAATTTGACTTAAACTACATTCGGGTTTGATAGGTGTAAAGTTCAAAGTAACGCCCTTGTTTTTCCAACAATTCTTGATGTTTCCCTTGTTCGACAATCTTGCCTTCTTCAATGACAAGGATTTGATCGGCTTTTTGAATGGTGCTCAAGCGGTGAGCAATGACCAGCGTGGTACGGTTATTCATCAATACCCCAAGGCTGTCTTGAATAAAACGTTCGCTTTGGGTATCAAGGTTTGAGGTAGCTTCGTCTAAAATGACGATTTCTGGTTGAGCCAAAAGTGCCCGCGCGATAGAAATTCGCTGTCGTTGCCCACCAGAAAGTTTCACGCCTCGTTCCCCGATAAGGGTATCAAGACCGCTGTCAAAGCGATCGGTAAATTCGGTGACATAGGCTCCTTTTGCTGCTAGAAGGACCTCGTCTTGTGAAGCGTCGGGACGAGGAAAAAGGATGTTTTCTCTAATCGTTCCTTCATAAAGAAAATCATCTTGAAGCACCACACCAAGGTGTTTTCTATAGCTTCTCAGGTTGACGCTCGCTAGATCTTGTCCGTCAATTTTTATCTGTCCTTTTGAGGGAGTCAAAAAACCAGCAGCTAAACCTGCAATCGTCGATTTTCCAGAACCCGAGGATCCCACTAGGGCGATAACGTCCCCTTTTTTTGCCGAAAAAGAAACGTCGTGCAGTACGGCTTTGTTTTCTTCATAAGCAAAAGAAACCTGGTCAAAGACAATAGATCCATCTACTTGTTTGAGGTGTAGGGTTCGATCGACAGGATTGTCTTCTTCTGGCGTAGCCATTAATTCTTGCGTGCGATCTAGCCCAGCAAAGGCTTCGGTTAATTGACTTCCGATATTGCTCATTTGCACTATGGGGGCAATCATAAAGCCAAGAAAGAGTGTAAAGGAGACAAATTCTCCATAGGTCATGGAGCCTTGCATAATAAAATAGCCTCCAATTCCCATGATTCCTGCCGAAGCAATCCCCAATAAAAAGGTAGAGGCACTGGTCATAAAAGCAGTCGCAGTTAAGCTTTTTTTGACGTTTAGGAAGAGACGTTCCACGCCCAATTCAAAGGTTTTTTGTTCTTGTTCTTCGGCGTTAAAACCTTTAATCACTCGAATCCCATTGAGGGTTTCGGTGAGGCGACCGGTAACTTCGGCATTGATTTTTCCCCTTTCGCGAAAAATGGGTCGAATGTACCCAAAGGCCTTTAGGGCAATTACAGCAAAAACGCCTACTGGAAGAAGGACAAAAAGGGTCATCCATCCGTTAATATTAATCAATATAATTAGCGAAATCACCGCTGTAATTGACCCACCTATTAATTGCACTAAACCAGTTCCCACTAAATTACGCACCCCTTCTACATCAGTCATGACCCTGGAGACCAGGGCTCCCGCTTTTTGATTATCAAAAAAACTGATGGGAAGTTTCAGCAATTTTTTTTGGACATTAGCCCGAAGGACAGAAATGAGGTGTTGTGCCTCAACACTCAATAATCGGGTGAGGGAAAAAGAGCTGATGGATTGAAGTAATAAAGCGACACCCACAGCGATAAGTAAATAGGACAAGGCGGTCGTGTCTTTGGACGGAATAACCTCGTCGATGAGTGCCTTGCTGGCATAAGGAAGGACTAAGCCCGAGAGACTTCTAATGATAATTAGCAATAAGCCTAATGACACGATGGCGCGGCGCGGCCAAATATATTCTTTAAAGGCCCATTTAAAGGAGACGTTTTTCTTTTCTTGCATGGAGCACAAAGTACAACAATCGAGAAAAAGGGGAAAGGGCTCCTGTTGACCCGATAGCGCTAAACGTTTCAAGAAGTTTCTTTTCCCAGTGGAAATAAGTACATTTACTTAAAAATAACGAAGTGCGAAGCAAATTTGGCAGCATATTGATTCCTTTTTTATTGTTGGGGGTTCTCCTTTCTCCCAGCATTGGTCAATGGGTGCATTTAGCTGAAGCACATCACAACGAACGTCAATGTACCGAGGAGAAAGTGCATTTCCACGCAGAAGAAGCCTTTTGTGAACTAAATGCAACCTTTACAAACCCTCACACCCTGGCAGGGATAAAGACAATCGTTTTTGACGAGCAGGTTGAAATCTCACAAGATGTCTTCACTGCCTCACCCAACTATTTTTTCCAACAAATCAATTTTTTTCGTTTAAGAGGACCACCACAGTTGTTGAACTTTAGCTAAAGAAAAAATCAATAACATCAAATAAATCCAATCAAATGAAAAATTTCACCATTACACCCTATACCTTTATTTCACGCGCAGTATTTACCTTAAGCGCCTTTTTATTATTTACAAATTGTAAGAAAGACACTCCAGAAGAAATCAACGAAGAAGAAGTGATCAATCGCGTTACACTTAGTGTAACAGCCAGTGATAATTCAACAACAGATTATACCTGGAACGAAGGAGACACCATTCCAACGGTTGCCTTAGCGGCAAATGCGACCTATTCTGTTAGTGTTCATTTTTATGATGCCTCGGACGCTTCTGATGTAGAAGACATTACCGAAGAAGTTATCGAAGAGGCCGACGAACACTTTGTTTTTTATGAAGTAGCTAGTGCGAATTTAGCCATCTCACCCGCCTCAAATGATGTCATTGATAGTGACGGGGTGAGCATTAATTTAAAAACACAATGGGTTGCAGCCGAGGCTAGCGACGGGGTGATTCGTTTGTTTTTAATTCATGAACCCAATGACAAAGCAGGAACAACACGTGGGGCCATAGGTGGCGCATCGGACGTAGAGTTAAGTTTCCCTGTATCGATTCAATAACACACACTTAATCCAATGGGGCGATTCTTTAAAGTGAATCGCCCCATTTATTACCCTTGAAAAAACACCTTCTTTTTTTCTGTTTGACTTGTCTCACGAGCCATCTAAGCGCACAAGAGTGTAATGCATCCATCTTTGGGGTGGTCTATGATTTACATGATAACATTCCCTTGCAGGGTGTTAGGGTAACCCTATTAGAGGAGAATCGCTATTTAGAAACCACAGAAAACGGAAGCTTTGTTTTTCCTTCCTTATGTAAGCAAGGCTATACCCTTTTGTTAGAACATCCAGATTGTAGCCCAATGACGACTAAAATCGCTCAGCCTTCTGCGATCCAAAGAAAGTTTTATTTAGAACACCACCTCAACGAACTTGAAGAGATTATTATCACCGATAAAGGACAAAAAAACACCACTAAAACAGGGATAGAAAGTAGTTTGTCTAAAGAAGAGCTTCAACGGTTTCAATCTCAAAGTTTAGGGGATGCACTGGCGCAATTGTCTGGCGTTTCAAGCATAAAAACAGGGAATGCTATTGTAAAGCCCATGGTTCATGGGGTTACGGGTTCTCGTTTAGCCATTGTTCAAGATGGAATACGGTTACAAGACCACGAGTGGGGCGCCGATCATGCCCCTAGCATTGATGTTAATGGCACCGATCAATTACAATTAATCAAAGGAGCTACCGCCCTGCAATTTGGTGGAGATGTATTGGGGGGTGTTATCCAGTTGGTCCCACAAAAGTTTGCGTTAAAAGACAGTCTTTTTGGCACAGTATCTTCTGGAGTTGTTTCACAAGGAAAAGCAAGATATCTTTTAACCGATTTAACAAAAACCTTTCGAAACGGGAGTTATTTCGGCGGAAATACCTCGATTAAAAACGCAGGGGATTTAACGAATCCTAATCATGTTCTCTCTAATACAGGAAACAGAGAAAAGCATGCAAAAGTATTCTTTGGGCGCAATACCATTACCCAGGAATGGAGAATTAAATACAGCTATTTTCAAAAAGAGGCAGGAATCTTGTCTGCCGCCCATATCGGGACAGTAGGAGATCTAGCGCGGGCCATTGAAAGCACTCAACCACTCTATGAAAATCCGTGGACACGAAAGATAAATAACCCCAAACAAAGTACAGTTCATCACGGCCTTAGTTTACGCTATGACAAGCGAATGGCGAATCAAGCAAAATGGGACTTACAGTATAGTTTTCAAGCAAATAACCGGAAAGAATTTGATGTACGCCGTGGTGATGCAAACAATCGCGCAGCCTTAGACATACGGTTACTAACTCACGATGTTCTTTTTAATTATAAGTCGAAACAAGAAAATAACCTTAGGTGGCAAAGCGGATTTCAAGCACAACTACAGGATAACTTTGTCAACCCAAATACAGGAGTTCGCCGTTTAATACCTGATTATGTTCGCTATAAATTGGCGGCCTATGTGACAAGCGAGTATGCGCCAACGAATGACTTTTCAGCAGAAGTAGGTTTGCGGTATGATTATGATCACATTGATGCTCAAAAGTATTATCGCATTGATAACTGGAATGCGAGAGGGTATGATGATGATTTTGTTCATACGATAATATCAATGGGGAATGCGAGTAGTTATTTAACTCAGCAAATTAAAACATTTGGAAACTTTTCTGCTTCGGCAGGAGTAAAACAGTGGATAGGAAAACAAACATATGCTTTTCTCAACCTGGGGTATATTACTCGATCACCTAATCCTGCCGAGCTATTTAGCGATGGTTTACATCACGCCCTGGCAACGATTGAACAAGGAGATTTACGCCTTTCACAAGAACGCGCATTAAAAGGAGTTTTTTCGATCGAAAAGAAAACAGCAAGGTTAAACTATGCCTTATCGGGGTACTGTAGCAGGATCAACGATTACATCGTCCTTCAGCCCAGCGAACAAGGCTTTGATCAAGCGAGAAATAGTGCTTTTTTAGTAAGAGAATACACTCAACTGGATCGTGTAAATATGATGGGAATAGATGCAGAGTTTAAATTGCGGTTGAATGAGCATTTTAGCTATCAAGGGACTGTTGCATGGGTCAAAGCACAAACAATACTAGGGACTCCCTTAGTTGATATCCCGCCTTTAAACATTACCCAAGAGGTAGTAATTCAACCCTTTAAAAAAACACCGTTCTCCCTTCGATTGAGCAGTCAATATCAAGCGAGACAAACCCAGTATCCTGATAACAACTTTTCCTATGCTTTTATTGAAAACGGCTCCCTAGTCGAACGAACAATTGACATTAGTTCTCCTCCCGATCAATTTCATTTAATGCATCTATCTCTGGAAACAATGTTGAAGGAGAAGATTAGAATTAGCTTAACCGCCGAAAATATTTTTGACCTTGATTACCGTAATTATTTGAATCGACTGCGTTATTTTGCAGGAGAAACAGGTCGTAATATTCGTCTTGAATTATCGTATTTATTTTAATTGATGAACCTATACATTGCCATTGCGTTAGGAGTAGTAACAGGAGCCATAGGAGCCTATATTGCAGAGCGAAAAAACCGCCCGCATATTCATGGGTTTTTATTGGGGTTTTTCTTTGGATTAATAGGGATTTTAATCACGTTAGTACTTTCAAAACGCGAAGCGGAAAACTAGCGTTTTATCTTTTTTCGCCATGAAGAGGTGACAAAGGCTAAAGCAAACCCACTAAGCACAGTAATCAACCCAAACAAAGAGAAGGCCCGCAACAAAAGGGTGTTAAACTTATCTCGCCCTTGATAGTCCATGGTATGGGTCATCCATAAGAAATCAAACCATCGCCATTGTGTGTGGCGAACACGTTGAAACTCCCCACTTCGCGCAGCGACATAGGCAACGGGATTTCCTTTTCCTGAAAGTGAAATACGGAAAGCAGGTAAGGGTCTGCCGCGGTATTCATCATGTGGACCAACAGCGGTAATTCGTTCCACTTTTTGCGGTTTATATTGAGGAAGAAGATGTTTTTTGACTACTTCAAGGGCTTGTTCTTTAGAAATTTCAGGGAGGATTTGACCGGTTAAAGGAGAGAGTAAAAGGGAGTCATTTACCCAAAAGAACGGTTCTCCTCCTATCGCTTTTACCTTTAGACTATGCAGTGGAAAAGGCAATTGCCGAAGTAAAGTATCAGCAATTACAGGCTGAATAACAGCAGGGGAGTTTTCTGCTTTTGTGTAGTGGTCTCCATGAATTTCGTCGAGATTTGTCCAACTAAAATAAAGCCCAGAAATGGTCCAAAATAAAAACTGTATCCCAATAAAAACACCTAAAAAACGATGGGCTTTTCTAAATCGATTGATGGTGCGGTAACTCATGATTTAAGTTGCTTTCGGGCAAGCGTAAAAAGCACATAAAGTAAGATTCCTACAGGGCCTAACATAAAGGTGCACAACAAGGGGAGTACGATCAAGAGGTGAGGTGTAGCGTTTTTTTGAGCATCTCGCACCATCCAGCAACCCACCCAATAATCAAAGGCAAGGTAGTGCATCCATCCAGCAGCAGCAGCTTCGGGAGTGGCGTTTTGAAAGAGGGAGAGAATTCCTGAGAGACTGGAAAAATCGGCTTCTCCTAGACCACCATCTCGAATCAAAAAAAAGAGGTAGAAAAAACTCAAAAGAAAGGGGATATAGGGAAAGGCAAGCATTTGTTGAGTGAGTCGCCATTTTGGGGCAAATAATAGTGGGATCCACGCAAGTAATATTCCTGTATTTGCTAGCGTGAAAAGAAGTTCGGTGGTGTCCATGGGTTATTTTTTTAGCCCTAATTCCTTGAGGCGTTCCTCTAAAAATTCTCCTGCAGTACAATCTTCATATGCCTTAGGGTTTTCATCGTTGACACAGTCGTCGAGGCAATTTAGCGGCATTTCAGAACTGGGATGCATAAAGAAAGGAACAGAATAACGCGAGCTGCCCCATTGTTCTTTTGGGGGATTGATTACTTGATGCAAGGTTGATTTAAGGGTGTTGTTTGTCAAGCGCGCCATCATGTCTCCCATGTTGATGATTAATTCTCCTTCTTCGGCAATGGCATCAATCCAGTGGCCTTCTTTTGTCATGACCTGTAGGCCTTTTCCTTGGGCTCCCATTAAGAGGGTAATAAGGTTGATGTCCCCGTGGGCTGCGGCTCGCACGGCATTTTTTGGAGCGGTTTTAATGGGGGGATAATGTATCGCACGCAGGATGGAATTTCCATAAGCGACATAATCATCAAAATAGCTTTCTTTAAGGTTGAGGTGAAGCGCGATAGCCTGTAAAATAGATTGTCCTGTTTTTTCAAGGGTTTGGAACACTTCTTTCCCTATGGCATTAAATGCATCACTTTCTTTTATGATTACATTATCGGGATAAACTGGGCCGTTTTCTTTTTTTCGGTATTGCCCAAAATGCCAAAACTCTTTTAGGTCTCCTTCTGTTCGCCCTTTGGCACTTTCTTTACCAAAAGAGGTGTACCCCCTTTGGCCAGCAAGGCCATCAATTTCATAGGCTTGTTTTTGTGCTTCGGTTAAATCAAAAAAAGCTTTGATTTCTTGATAGAGCAGATCGGTTTGTGTTTTTGTTAGATAATGTCCCTTGAGAATAACAAAACCAATGTTTTCAAAGGCTTCGCCTAAGGCTTTGACAAAGGCATTTTTTTTTGAAGGGTCTTGTGACAAAAAGTCGTTCAGATCTACGCGAGGAATATTTTTCATGATTATGCGATAATAGCCTAAAATTACGAGAAAAAGCAAAAAAAGCAGGCCCATCGGCCTGCTTTTATCTAATTAGATAAGGAGTAGGATTAAAAGGCCTGGTTAAAAGGCACCTTTTGTCCGTTACTCCCTAAATGTTGTTCATAAGACATAAGACACCTCCTTTCTACATTAGATTAAACATCACTGTTGTCACAGCGCGAAATACTCAATCACAAATTTAACAGAAAAAGGGATTTGAACTTCCTTAGTCCACAATTTTTTTAAGGGTCAACCCTTGAACTAATATGGTGAATAACACCACGGCATAGGTAAGGATTAAAATCAACCCTTTAGCATCCCCCATTGTATCTGGGAGGTTTAAGGCAAGTGCAATACTTAATCCCCCTCGCAGGCCACCCCAGGTAATAATTAGTGCTGTTTTTGGTTCGAATTTTTTCTTGAGGGAAAGAATCCCTATAGGGACACTCACTCCCACCCAGCGAGACCCCACCACTAGTGCAATTGCAATAAGGATGATAAAAAGATAGTTGAGTTTAAAGTCACTAAAAAGCGGGATGATTTCGAGCCCAATAAGAATAAATAAAACCGCGTTAAGGGTTTCGTCAAGCAGGTGCCAAAACTTATAGACATAGTCTCCCATAGCTTTTTGAATGCCGTCTTCTTCTTTGTCGGTATCGATATTTTGATTTAAAAACAGTCCCATTACTACGATCCCTAATACAGCAGAAAAATGAAAGTAATGCGAAATTAAGGGTAATAAAAGCACTAGCGAAAGCGTGACCAGCACTTCTAATTCGGTGTGTTCGTTTTCGATATATTTTAAGAGTTGTAATCCTAGATAGCCCATTAGCGCTCCTAGTGCGACCCCGCCGATAACTTCTGTTGCAAATAAAGCGGCAACACTGGCTGCAGTGACATTCTCTGCTCCCCCCACTTTGATTGATAATAGGGTTAAAAAAACGACTACTCCTATTCCATCGTTGAACAAAGATTCTCCTGCGATACGGGTTTCTGTAATGGAGGAAAGGTTCATCTTTTTGACCATGGCTAATACGGCAATGGGATCGGTAGGCGCAATTAATGCGCCAAAGAGTAAGCAGTCAACATAGGTTAACCCCAAAGAAGTTAGCCCAAAGAAGGGCTGTTGTACTAGCCAGTGCAAGCCTGTCCCCACGGTAAAGGTGGAAAACAGCACCCCAAAAGACGCGAGAAATAAAATCGTTAAACGGTCTTTTAATAACTCGTGGACATTCACACTGATTGCCCCGGCAAAGAGTAAAAAAGGGAGCATCACATTGACGAGTAACTCACTAAAATCAAATTCCTTTGTTAAGCTTGTTGCTGCTTCAAGAAAAGCAGGAAAGAGAACGCCAACCCCAAGCACCACCAATGAAAGAAAAATGGCTAGAATCATCAAGCCAATGGTCATGGGGAGTTTTAAAAGGCGTAAATTAATTAGTGAAAAAGCAGATGCGAGGATCAGCAATAGGGTCGTCAATTCAAGTACTTCCATTTTATATAGTTTGACGACAAGATAAGGAATAATCCCTTTTTAGTTAAGCTGCTGCATCTTTGTGATGTATTTCCCAACTACGTCAAACTCTAAATTCACCAAGGTGCCTTCCTTAAATGTATGGAAGTTAGTATGTTCATAGGTGTAAGGAATTATAGCAACAGAAAAGGTGTTTCGTCCAGAATTCACTACGGTTAAACTCGTCCCATTTACAGTGATGGATCCCTTTTCAATGGTGATGTTTTTTTGGGCAGGATCATACTCAAAGTCATACACCCAGCTGCCTCCTTCTTCTTTTACCCCAGTGCATTTACCTATTTGATCAACATGCCCTTGAACAATGTGACCGTCAAGCCTAGCGCCCAATTTCATCGCACGTTCAAGGTTAACCTTATCGCCCACTTGCCATTCACCTAGATTCGTTTTATCAATGGTTTCTTTAATGGCGGTAACAGTATATACTGTGCCTTCAATCTTGACCACAGTTAAACACACCCCGTTATGGGCAACACTTTGATCAATTTTAAGCTCTGGAGTTAAAGCGCTTTCTAGGCTAATATGAATATTTTCCTCCTCCTTTTTAAGCTGTTTAATCGTCCCAAAATCTTCTATTATTCCTGTAAACATAAGCTCGGTGATATTGTTTAACTTTGTTGCCAAAAGTAGCAAATAATCAAGCAATGGAAGGTACAGACCGCAAAATAAAAGTAGGCATCTCAATTGGGGATCCTAACGGAGTAGGGATAGAGATTATCCTTAAGATCTTCCAAGACAAAAGGATGTTTGATTTTTTCACGCCCATTGTTTTTGCTAACCTAAAGTTGATGAGTGCTCAACGCAAGCACTTTAACCTTCAAACGAGTTTAGCTCCCTATGGATTAGGAAAAAAACCCAGTAAGCAGCAGCTCAATGTGGTGGACGTTTTCAAGCAGCCCTTTGACACGCGTTTTGGTCAAGCGACAAATGAAGCGGGAGAGATTGCGATTAATTCTCTTAAGGCAGCGACAAAAGCATTAAAAGAGGGCACAGTGGATGTTTTAGTAACGGCACCCATCAACAAACAAAACATTCAAAGTGAGGATTTTTCTTTTCCTGGGCACACCGATTATTTGGCCAAAGAATTAAAAGGAGAAAGCTTGATGTTCATGGTAAGTGACCATTTAAGGGTGGGTCTTTTAACCGATCACATTCCTGTGAGTGAAGTCGCCAAGACCATTGACGCAAACTTGATCAAGACAAAAGTGGCAAAGATGAAGGCGTCTTTGCAAGAAGACTTTGGCATTGCACAACCAAAAATTGCCCTTCTGGGGATTAATCCGCATACGGGAGACAACGGGGTGATAGGGGAAGAAGACGATACAATACTGCGACCGGCAATTAAAGAAATTTACTCGCAGGGAACCTTGATTTTTGGTCCTTATGCGGCAGATAGTTTCTTTGGCACAGCCTTGCCAAAACAATTTGATGCGGTTCTAGCAACCTATCATGATCAAGGGCTCATCCCATTTAAAACCCTCACCTTTGGGAATGGGGTTAATTTTACTGCAGGCCTTAGTAAAGTACGCACTTCACCAGACCATGGCACGGCCTATGATCTAGCAGGAAAAGGAGAAGCAAAAACACAATCGTTTGAAGAAGCGCTTTTTTATGCAAGACAAATCTACTTTAATCGTGCGGCTCATCAAGAATATACGCCTCAGCCTAAGGAATAATTCTTTGGCTAAAAGGAGATTGGAATAAAAATTTTTGTAAATTTGCCCCCTCAATGACAAGCATATGGAAACGCTCACCGAATTTGTCATCCCATTTGTAGGGCTCAAAGACGGTCAACACAGTTTTGATTTTGACATTGATACAACGTTCTTTAACGCATTTGAATATGATGAATTTGACCAGCCTAACGTTAAGGTAAACCTCCTTTTCGATAAAAAACCTGGTTTGATGAACCTCAGCTTTACCGCTCAAGGGAGTTTAGGATTAACCTGTGATGTTTCTAATGAAACATTTGAACATCGCATTGAAACGAGTTTAGATTGGATTGTAAAATTCGGAGACGAATACAACGACGACCATGATGAGTTTTTAATCCTTCCTCATGGGAGTTATCAGGTCAATGTTGCCCAGCCGATTTACGAAATGATTGTCTTGGCCGTGCCGATAAAAAAAATTCACCCAGGAGTAGAAGATGGAAGTTTAGATTCAGCATTATTAAAAAAATTAGAAGAATTACAACCCAAAGAAGTGAAGTCTGAAGAGAATGATCCTCGATGGGATAAATTAAAAGATTTACTATAAAATTAAAACAGGACGAAAATGGCACATCCTAAAAGAAAAATATCGAAAACAAGAAGAGATAAAAGAAGAACGCATTACAAAGCAGCACCTTCTCAAATCGCTGTAGATAAAACTACTGGCGAAGCTCACCTTTACCACCGTGCACACTGGCACGAAGGAAAACTTTACTATAAAGGAAAAGTTTTAATTGATAGCGCTGAAGAAGCTACAGCCTAATTAGAACACACCATAGATGATTAATGCTCCTTTTTTAAAGGGAGCATTTTTCATATAAAAGATTTTGTTTCGAACAAAAAACATTTATCTTCACTTAGCAATTCGTTCAAGGAAAAGATAAGCAAACAATGAAGCGTGATAGCTCTCAAGTAACAAAAGCAGCCATAACAGCTGTTGGAAGTTATGTGCCAGAAGAAGTGTTAACCAACCGTGATCTTGAACAGATGGTGGACACGAATGACGAATGGATTCGTTCTCGAACAGGAATTCTAGAACGTCGCATCGCAAAAGACCCTACTCATTCTACTGGGTATATGGCGGTGAAAGCAGCACAACATCTTCTTGAAAAAAATCAAATTGATCCAGCGAGCATAGATGTGGTTATCGTCGCAACCATCACCCCCGATTATCAAGTCTCATCAACAGCTCCATATGTTGCCACTCAAATAGGAGCAAAACACGCACTAGCCTTTGATTTAACAGCAGCTTGTTCGGGCTTTTTGTATGGGATGTCAACAGCAGCATCATTTATCAATGCAAATCAATACAAACGCGTTTTGTTAATTGGAGCAGATAAAATGTCTTCTATCGTCGATTATACCGATAGAACAACCTGTATCATCTTTGGCGATGGAGCAGGAGCAGTGCTATTTGAACCGTCAAATAACGACTATGGCTTTGAAAACGCCATTCATGGTAATGATGGAATTGGTCGGTCTTATTTGAACATACACGATGGCGGTTCGCTTCACCCTATCAATGAAAACACCTTTAGTGAAGGAAAACACTTTGTCAAACAAGAAGGAAGAACAGTGTTTAAATATGCTGTAAATCATATGTCAGAAACTAGTAAGAAGGTAATACAAGCAAATGATCTTACCCCCGAAAGTATTGACTATGTCATCGCGCATCAAGCCAATAAACGCATCATTGATGCTACCTCTAATCAATTAGGCGTAGCCAAAGAAAAAGTATTAACAAATATTGCTAAATACGGCAACACCACCGCAGCAACGCTTCCACTGCTTTTAGCAGATTTTGAGTCGATCTTTAAAAAAGGGGATAAACTTTTGTTTACTGCTTTTGGAGGAGGATTTACCTGGGGAGCCGCCTATTTAACATGGAATTACGATTACAAAAACTAAAATCATAGAACCAATGGATATTAAAGAAATTCAAAATTTAATCAAATTCGTTGCTAAGTCAGGGGCCTCAGAAGTGAGCCTAGAAATGGATGACGTAAAAATCACCATTAAAACAGGTGACGGGAAAACCGCTGGAGAAAACACCACCATCGTACAGCAAATGCCTCCTGTAATGGCGCAGCCCATTCAAGCAGCTCCACCCGTTCAAGCGGCAGCAGTTCCCGCTGAAACTCCCGCAGCCGAAAAACCAGCAGAAAACGACAATTATATCACTGTAAAGTCACCCATTATCGGAACCTTTTACCGCAAACCTTCTCCAGATAAACCCGTCTTTGCAGAAGTAGGACAGCAAATCGGTGAAGGAGATGTTTTATGTGTTATCGAAGCCATGAAACTCTTCAATGAAATTGAATCAGAAGTAAGTGGAAAAATTGTAAAAGTATTGGTAGACGATTCCTCTCCTGTAGAGTTTGAGCAACCATTATTTTTGATCGATCCATCTTAAACGGTAACGAACACTTTTTTTATGTTTAAAAAAATACTAATTGCCAATCGCGGAGAAATCGCCATGCGAATCATTCGCACCTGTAAAGAAATGGGCATTAAATCGGTTGCAGTTTACTCAACCGCCGATGCTGAAAGTTTACACGTAAAATTTGCCGACGAAGCCGTGTGTATAGGACCTCCTTCAAGTACAGAGTCTTATCTTAAAATGGCGAATATTATCGCTGCAGCAGAAATCACAAATGCCGATGCCATTCATCCAGGTTATGGCTTTTTATCAGAAAACGCAAAGTTTTCTAAAATGTGTGCAGAGCACCAAATTAAATTCATTGGAGCTTCAGCTGAAATGATTAACAAAATGGGCGATAAGGCCTCGGCCAAAGCAACCATGAAAGCAGCAGGAGTACCCACCATCCCTGGATCTGAAGGGATCTTAAAGGATTTTGCAGAAACAAAAAAACTGGCCGAAGAAGCAGGTTATCCTGTTATGCTTAAAGCAACTGCTGGTGGAGGTGGAAAAGGAATGCGTGCCGTGTGGAAGGAAGAAGAGCTTGAAAAAGCATGGGAAAGCGCTCGTCAAGAGGCCGCTGCATCTTTTGGAAATGATGGAATGTACCTTGAAAAACTCATTGAAGAACCCCGTCATATTGAAATTCAAGTGGTGGGTGACAGCTTTGGAAAAGCCTGTCATTTATCAGAACGGGATTGTTCAGTACAACGCCGCCACCAAAAATTAACCGAGGAAACTCCTTCTCCATTTATGACCGATGATTTACGCGAGCGAATGGGAGAAGCAGCGGTTAAAGCAGCCGAATTTATCAAATACGAAGGAGCAGGGACGGTAGAATTCTTAGTGGATAAACACCGCAATTTCTACTTTATGGAAATGAACACACGCATTCAAGTAGAACATCCCATTACAGAACAAGTCATTGACTTTGACTTGATTCGTGAGCAGATCACCGTGGCGGCAGGAATTCCGATTTCTGGGAAACATTATTTGCCAAAATTACATTCTATTGAATGCCGAATCAATGCCGAAGATCCCTACAACGATTTTCGCCCCTCTCCAGGAAAAATCACCAACCTTCACATTCCTGGAGGTCACGGAGTACGTTTAGACACGCATGTTTATTCAGGCTATATTATTCCTCCTTATTACGACTCTATGATTGCTAAGTTGATCACTACTGCTCAAACCCGAGAAGAGGCGATTAACAAGATGAAACGTGCTTTGGATGAGTTCATTATAGAGGGAGTAAAAACCACCATTCCTTTTCACCGTCAATTGATGGAAGAACCCGATTATGTTAAAGGGGATTATACCACAAAATTCATGGAGAGTTTTGAAATGAATGACTAACAACAAAAAAGACCGCTATTAAAGCGGTCTTTTTTATTTTAATGAATGCTAAAGTTGGTTTAAGCCTTGATTAAACCATTCTCAAGAAGATATTCAGCAATTTGAACGGTATTTGTAGCCGCTCCTTTTCTTAGATTGTCTGATACTATCCAAAGGTTGAAGGTATTATCTTGTGAAAAATCTTGACGAATTCTACCCACAAAAACCTCGTCTTTTCCTTCGGCATAAATCGGCATGGGATAGGTATTGGTTTCGGGGTTGTCTTGAACCACCACTCCTGGACTTTCGTGTAAAAGTTGTCGTAAGGCCGCGACTGAAGAGGGGCCTTTTAATTCTACATTAACCGATTCACTATGTCCTCCCACAACTGGAATACGAATCGCTGTTGCGGTGACACGAATGCTATCATCTCCTAAGATTTTATGAGTCTCTTTGACGAGTTTCATTTCTTCTTTGGTGTAACCATTTTCTTGGAAAACGTCACAGTGTGGTAATGCATTTCGGTGAATGGGATAGGGATAGGCCATTTCACCTTTTTCGTTGTTGTATTCGTTTTCTAATTGCTGCACTGCTGCTACCCCAGTTCCGGTGATGGATTGATAGGTAGAGATGACTAATCGCTCTATGCCATATTTTTCCTGTAATGGAGCAAGCGCAACCAGCATTTGGATAGTTGAACAGTTAGGATTTGCAATGATTTTATCTTCTGCGGTTAAAAGATTTGCATTGATTTCTGGGACGATTAATTTCTTATCGGGATCCATTCTCCAGGCCGAGGAATTGTCGATAACTGTCGTCCCAGCTTCGGCAAACTTTGGTGCCCATGCTAAAGAAGTTTCACCCCCTGCCGAGAAGAGTGCGATGTCTGGTTGCATCTCCACTGCGGTTTGTAAGCCTACTACTGTATAGTCTTTTCCTTGAAAGGATAGGGTTTTACCAACAGAGCGTTCCGAGGCAACAGGAATTAGTTCTGTTAAGGGGAAATTTCTTTCTGCTAAAACATTTAGCATTACGTTTCCTACCATCCCGGTAGCGCCTACAACTGCAACTTTCATAGTTTGATTATTTTGGGCAAAAGTAGCTATAAATCTAAGAGTCAACAACCATTAAAGGGAAATTATCAATGATTCAACAAATTGTTATAAATAAAACATTATCGAAAAACTCGCTTGATCCTTGGGGAGAGCGCACTCAGCAATTCATAGGAAATAGTTCCCCCTTTTTCGGCGAACTTATTTACCTTGTTAGTTGTGTCAAAAATGATAGCAGTGTCGTGTAGCGCGCAATTGATCCCAGTAACATCAACCATTAACATATCCATGCATACATTTCCTATGATAGGGGCTTGCTGTTTGTTAATCCACACTGTTCCTATTCCTTGACCAAACTGCCTCCCGATACCATCGGCATGCCCCAGGGGCAGTACTGCAATTTCTTTTTTCTCTTTTGCGATCCAGCCTTGATTATAGCCCACACTTTCTCCTTTTTCAACGCTGTGTAGTTGAACGATTGTCGTACTCAATCGCGCAATGGGCTGCAGGTCTTTGTCCCAGTCTTCCTCATTAGCAAATCCATATAATCCGATTCCTGATCGCACAGCATCAAAATGATATTCGGGGTAATTAAAGATGCCCGAAGTATTCACCAAGTGAAAGAGAGGAGGGACCGTATAGGCTTTTTCAACTTCGCTTTTGAGGTCTAGAAAACGCGTAATTTGTTTTTGAGTAAAGGCACAAGGTTTTGGATTTTCAGACGAGCCTAGATGTGAATAGACGCTTTTTAATGCGAAGGGGAAGGTCTCTTTTTTTGTTAAAAAAGCCGAAAGCTCTTGAGCAGAAAGCCCTATACGATTTAGACCGGTATTACATTTTAGGTGCATGGGATAGTGGGATAACGCGCGTAGGTCTAATGCGTTTTTAAATGCATCGATAATGGCTGGACTGTAGAGGGCAGGCTCTAGTTGATGATCAATGAGTTGATTGATGGATTCAAATTGTGGGTAGAAAACTAAAATGGGGGTGGTTATTCCTGCTTTACGCAAGGCAATGCCTTCTTCGGCATAGGCTACCGCAAGCCAGTCGGTTCCTAATTCGACGAGTTTTTGTGCAATTATAGCGGCACCTTGACCATAGGCATTCGCTTTAACAACTGCAATGAAGCGAGTTGTTGGGCTCATCTTTTTGCGCAAGCTGTGATAGTTATGGGCAAGCTTTTTAAGATCGATTTCCAGCTGCGTCACCTTGATTTTTTTTGGGCACCATTCTTTTTTTCTTCAGCTCTTTTACTGTTCTCTTTATAAAACGCAGCACGACTCAATGGCTCATAACTTTCTTTTTCCCCTAGGACGACAATTCCATCGTCGGCAGAGGTGCGAAAACTATATTGTGCAAGGTTTCCTGTGCGAGTACATACAGCGTGAACTTTAGTCACATATTCTGCCGTAGCCATTAAGGCGGGCATGGGACCAAAGGGGTTGCCTTTAAAATCCATATCTAGCCCTGCAACAATCACACGGATACCCCGGTTTGCAAGATCGTTACATACTTGTACAATTTCATCATCAAAGAACTGGGCTTCATCAATTCCCACGACATCGCAGTCGTTTACTAAAAGAGGGATATTCGCTGCAGCGGGAACAGGCGTAGAGCGAATTTGATTTTGATCGTGTGAAATGACATGTTCTTCATCATAGCGTGTATCGATTGCTGGTTTAAAGATTTCAACCCTTTGTTGGGCAATTTGAGCGCGTTTTAAACGTCGAATTAATTCTTCGGTTTTCCCAGAAAACATCGAGCCGCAAATCACTTCGATCCAGCCAAATTGTTCATTTTGATTTACCGTATTTTCTAAAAACATTTTCGTATTTTCACCAAGAAGGGTAACATACCTTTCCCTTCTAACAAAGGTATCAAAACAATTTGTTCTTAAGAATCGTTCCATGCTTAATCCCATTAAAAAAGAACTCGATCGACTTGCACATGAAATTCTAGCTCAGAAAGCCGACGCTACAGTCAACGAACTCATGGAAAAAGTGCATGCCGTTTATAAGCAGTTGATCCTTTTGGATCATTTGCAACAACAATCCCCTATGGTTGAAGCACAACAAGACGTTGTTCCTGTGACAGAAAAGATTAATGAATTGGTGACAGAGTTACCTTTAGAAGAAGAAGCTGCTGCCATTGAAGATTTATTTGCGACCGTTGCAAACCCTGTTTTTATTAAAAAAGAAGAAGAACAACCGCCTAAAGCAATTTCATCGTCCCCGATGGAGCAGGAACAGCCCAAAAACTTAAATGATGTCTTAGGAAAGGGGATTCATATCGGCCTAAACGATCGCTTAGCCTTTATCAATAACCTTTTTGACAGTAGTGCAGAAGATTACCAACGCGTAATTTCACAAGTCCAAACCTTTGCGAGCTGGGAAGAAGCAAAAACATTCATCGACCAGATGATTAAACCAGACTACAATAATTGGGAAGGCAAGGAAGACTTTGAAAACCGCTTTTTGAAATGCCTTGAATCAAACTTTTAACCTCTTTTTATGAGAACCAAACAAATTTTTTATTGGACTGCTACAGTCCTACTCGTTTTAATGATGCTTGTTAGTGCGGGTCTTTATTTCACACAAACGGCTAAGGTAGCACAGGAGTTTTCTGCCTTGGGATTTCCTTTATACATCATCCTTCCTTTAGGGATTGCTAAAGCAACAGCAGCACTTGTTTTATTGAACAATCGCCACAAAAAACTGGTCGAGTGGGCCTATGCTGGATTATTCTTTGACTTTGTCCTGGCCTTATCGGCCCATGTTATGATAGCAGACGGCGAATATGCTCCGGCGATCATTGCTCTTTTTCTTTTAATCATTTCCTATTTTTTTAAAGATAAAGTAAGAACCTAATGACACAACTTTTTCTTGTTCCCACTCCTATAGGTAATCTAAAAGACATGACCTATCGCGCTATTGAAGTACTTCAAGAAGTGGACCTTATTTTAGCCGAAGACACTCGAACAAGTGCAAAACTAATGCAACACTTTGCCATTACTACGCCATTGCAAAGTCATCATATGCATAACGAGCATGCGACATTACCAAAGATTATAGGGGACCTACAACAAGGAAAAAAAATTGCCTTAATCTCTGATGCAGGGACTCCTGCTATTTCAGACCCAGGATTTTTATTAGTACGCGAGGCGATAAAGCATGCTATTGCTATAGAATGCCTGCCAGGGGCTACTGCTTTTGTTCCTGCGCTTGTGATGAGTGGACTGCCGAACGATCGCTTTGTTTTTGAAGCTTTTCTCCCCCCTAAAAAAGGACGTCAAACCCGCCTTGAAAAAATCGCCGACGAAGAGCGAACTACTATTTTATATGAATCCCCCCATAAATTGATCAAGACCTTGACTCAACTTGCTAGCTTTTGTGGAAAAGAGCGCATGGTCTCTGTTTCAAGAGAATTGACAAAATTGCATGAGGAAACATTTCGTGGAAGTCTTGAAGATGCCCTTTCCCATTTTGGACAAAAATCGCCAAAAGGGGAATTTGTAGTTTGTATTAGTGGAAAGACAAAAAAGTAAGCATGCGTTGGGAAGCAAAAAAAGCCGAAGATGAAGCTACGGTAAAAGAGCTGCAACAGTCTTTGGGGGTCTCCGCCATCATTGCTACTCTTTTAGTGCAAAGAGGAATTCAAAGTTTTGATGCTGCCAAAGCCTTTTTTCGACCCCAGTGGGAAGATCTTCACTCCCCTTTTTTAATGCGAGACATGGATAAGGCTGTTAACCGTATTCAAGCAGCATTAGAAAACGATGAATCCATTATGGTCTATGGTGATTATGATGTAGATGGCACCACCTCTGTTGCGCTACTTTCTTCTTTTTTGGCTAAAAAAAGCAACAAAATAACTCCCTATATCCCCGATCGCTACAGCGAAGGCTATGGAATCTCTTTTCAAGGAATCGACTATGCCCATAGGACTGGGATCACCCTTATTATTGCGCTTGATTGTGGAATTAAAGCCGTGGATAAAGTGGCTTATGCAAAAGAAAAAGGAATTGAATTCATCATATGTGATCACCATTTACCCGGAAAAGAACTTCCTCAAGCGGTGGCACTTCTCGACCCAAAACGAGAGGACTGTACCTATCCTTTTAACGAATTGTGCGGTTGTGGCATCGGCTTTAAACTAATTCAAGCCCTTACTGAAACTTGGAACGCGCCACAAGAAGATCTCCTTCCCTATTTGGACCTTGTGGTAACGGCCATTGCTGCTGATATTGTCCCGATGGATGGAGAAAATAGAACCTTGAGCTTTTTTGGTATGGCGCAGTTACGCCAACGTCCTCGTCCTGGGATACAACAATTATTAGGCGAGCTCAAAAAACCTGCCACCATAAGCGATCTAGTGTTTAAAGTAGCTCCACGGATCAACGCCGCCGGTCGAATGGATCACGCCTTACTTGCGGTAGAGCTTTTACAAAGCACTGCTTTGGACACATTAAAAAGAACCGTAGCGGCAATAGAAGCGTTTAATCGTGAACGTAGAATCACCGATGAACACATCACTCAAGAGGCGCTGGAGCAAATTCAACAAGCAAATGAAAAAGAAAAGGCCACAACGGTTGTTTATGCCACGGGATGGCATAAAGGCGTGGTGGGGATTGTCGCCTCTCGCTTGATTGAAACGCACTATCGCCCCACAGTGGTATTAACTCAATCGGGAGAGCACTATGTGGGCTCGGTTCGCTCTGTTAAGGGGTTTAATGTGTATGAAGCATTAACTGCTTGTAAAGAACAGATGGTGCAGTTTGGCGGGCATAAATATGCCGCAGGATTAACCTTGAGAGAAGATCAACTTCCAGCCTTTAAAAAAGCTTTTGAAGAAGCAGTGGCCTCGCGGATTCTTCCAGAACAAAAAACCCCTGTGATTGTCTATGATCTCGCCATTTCTATCGATGAGGTAAACCATAAACTTTATCGCATTATTGAACAGATGGCCCCCTTTGGGCCAAATAATATGCGGCCTGTTTTTTATAGCTCCAATTGTGTTGACAGTGGACAAACAAGGGTGGTGGGAAAAGATCAAAGTCATCTTCGCCTTTCTGTTCAAACAGAGAATGGCCCTCTTATAGGAATAGGGTTTAGCATGGCAAAACACTATGACTACATTAAAAGCGGAGCGCCTTTTGATCTATTGTTTACCCTTGACGAAAATGAGTGGAACGGGACCGTTTCACTTCAATTAAAAGTCAAGGACATTCGCCCTACCGCTACCGCTTAACGCTTTAAATGATTTAATAAGGCAGTGGTTGAAGCATCGTGTTTTCCTATACGGTCTCCTTTTAAGTCTTCGAGTACAGTATTGGCCAGTTGTTTACCTAATTCAACTCCCCATTGATCATAACTATAGATGTTCCATAAAATTCCTTGGACAAAAATCTTTTGCTCATACATGGAGATAAGTTTCCCTATACTTTCTGGAGTTAATTTATCAATCAAAAGGGTGTTTGTGGGCTTGTTCCCTTCAAAGACTTTGAAAGGAGCAAGCACTTCGATTTCATCATCAGACAAGCCTTTGTCGCTTAATTCTTTCACGGCTTCAGCCATGGATTTTCCACGCATAAGCGCTTCTGTTTGCGCGATAAAATTAGCCATCAATTTATGTTGATGATCTTCTTCTCCATACAAAGAAGTTTTAAAGCCGATAAAGTCGGCAGGGATGAGTTTTGTTCCCTGGTGGATGTGCTGGAAAAAGGCGTGTTGCGCGTTGGTTCCAGATCCTCCCCAGATGATGGTTCCAGTCTGGTAATCGATGTTTTCTCCATTTCGATCAACCCCTTTACCATTACTTTCCATAATGCCTTGCTGTAAGTAAGCAGGGAGATTGCGCAAGTATTGAGTGTAAGGGATGATGGCTTCACTTTCGGCTTCCCAAAAGTTATTGTACCAAATACTTATTAAAGCAAGAACGACAGGAATATTTTCTTGAAAGGGGGTGGTTTTAAAATGCTCGTCCATTTTATGTGCCCCAGTGAGTAATGCCTCAAAATGGTCTGGGCCCACGGCAAGTGCAATGCTTAATCCCACGGCACTCCAAAGCGAAAAACGTCCCCCGACCCAATCTTTCATGGGGAAAACATTATCTGGGGCAATCCCAAAAGCAGCAATCTTTTCAAGATTTGTCGATACAGCGACAAAGTGCTGTGCAATGGCCGCCTCGTTTGCATGGGTTAAGAACCATTCGCGAATGGTGTTTGCATTGCTAAGGGTTTCTTGGGTGGTAAAGGTTTTTGAAACAATGACAAAAAGGGTCGTTTCTGGATCGAGGGTTTTAATGACCTCGCGCACGTGATCGCCTTCTACATTCGAGACAAATTGAACGTTGAGGTGATTTTTGTAATAGGCGAGAGCTTCGGTAACCATAGCGGGACCTAAATCTGACCCACCAATACCGATGTTCACAACATTTTTAATGGCTTTTCCAGTATAGCCTTTATGTTCACCGTTGATGACTTTAGAACAAAAAGAACGGATTTTTGCTTTTACGGCATGAACTTCAGGCATGACATCTAGCCCGTCTACATAAAGCTGGGTGTCCTCTGGAGCACGTAAAGCAGTGTGGAGCACGGCTCTTCCTTCAGTTTGATTAATGGTTTCCCCAGAAAAATAAGCGTTCATGGCTTCTTTTAAACCCATTTCATTTGCAAAGTCTTCTAATAGGACTAATGTTTCTTGATTAAGCCGGTTTTTTGAGAAGTCGACTAAAATGTCTTCCCATTGAATGGAATAACGATCATAACGTTTCTCATCTGCTTTAAAATAGTCTTGTAAGCGTTCGTCTTTAATTGCGTTAAAATGATTGCTTAATTTTTTCCAGCTTGCCGTTGTAGTGGGGTTGATTTTTGGTAATGCCATGTTTAGTTCATTGCGAGATTATCTTTCTTTTCTCCTTGAAAAGAAAGGCAGTTCAATTGTGTTTCAGTTTCTTTTATATGTGCAAAATAACGTTTTTTCAATTCGGCCGAAATGGGTTTAGCCTCAGGGAGTTTTTGTTTGAAGGGGTCAACTTGCCTTCCATTTTTCCAAAAACGATAACATACATGTGGCCCCGATGTATTACCCGTCATACCCACCCAGCCAATGACGTCTCCTTGTTTGACGTATTGTCCCACTCTTACCTTGCGACGTTTCATGTGCAGGTATTGGGTAGAATAGGTGCCATTGTGTTTAATTTTTACATAGTTCCCGTTTCCTCTTGTATAGCTTGCTTTTGTGACTCGGCCATTTGCTGTTGCCATAATCGGTGTACCTACAGGGGCAGCATAATCTGTGCCGCGATGTGGTTTTACCCTTCCGTAATAAGCAATCCTGCGCTTGAGGTTATAACGCGAGGAAATACGACTAAACTTCACAGGGGCTTTTAAAAAAGCACGGCGTAAGTTTTTGGCTTTATCATCAAAATAATCCACGATTCCTTTGATGCTGTCTGTTTCAAATTCATAGGCATAAAGTCCCTTTCCTCGGTGTTCAAAATAGGCGGCCTTGATTTTTTCTATTCCTACTGAGGTGGAATCATCCACAAACTTTTCGGTATAAATTACTTTAAAACGGTCTCCTTTATCAAGTCGTGTAAAGTCAATGGTCCAGGCATAAACATCGGCCATAAAATAGGTGAGCATGCTATTGTAGCCACTGTTGAGCATCGTTTCATACAACGAGCTTTCAATGACTCCTGTTGCTTCTAGTTCAACTGTTCGAATGGGTTTTTTGACGTCTTTTCCAAAGATGCTGTCCCGCAGTTGAATCACACGATACCCCAGCGCGTCGGGATGATAGATAAATGCCTTTGGTGTCGTGATGCTATCTTTGTCAAAAAGCAGGGTGTAGGGTTTCCCAATTTGAAGTTTACGAACATTTACCTTCCCTTTGATCTTTTGCAAGATTTCATACACTTGTGGGTAATCAATCCCATTGCGCTCTAGGATGGCACCAAAGGTGTCTCCTCGTTTAATCTTGAGTTGCTTAGCGTTGTAATGATTGAAATCATAACCGTAACGAATATCGGGTGTAATGGTGATTTCTGGTTTTTCTTCCACAACGATTTGTTGAGAGGCAGGGGCTTCACAGCCAGTAAAAAAAAGCAGCAACGCAAGTGAAAAAAGAAGAGGAATAACAAGACGTATCATGACTACAAATTTCGCAAACTTTTAAGGGATTCTCTGCACTTTTGAGGGCACTTATTAAGAAAGTTAACAACAGTTATTTTACTTCAATTGAAAAGGGATACTGAAGATTTTTAAAGTTTTCAAGGTCACAGTCAATAGCCCCTACCCTTAAATCTGCACGCATTTTTATGGGAACTTTATTTTGATCATCACTTACCCATAGTGTAACACTCTCTTGCTCGCTAAAGACGCGTCCACTTTGTACATAAGGTCGCAGTTTTAAACAGCGCACTTTTCCAAAAGAAGTTTCGATGGTTTCTCTTCCCAAACAGTGAAGCTTGAATAAATAGTTTTCTTGATCAAAAAACATATTGAGTCGAATGGCGTCACCTTTTTTAAGGCGTGAAGTGTCGTAAAAATTTCGAATATAATAGAAGGCCGAAAGCAGGTCTTGCACATTATCTTCTATGGCATGACTTGATTTCTTTTTTTTCTTTTTATCATTGATGTGGGCCATTTTATTGGTGTGGTCAAAGCGAATTTCGAGGTCTTTTGTATAGCCTCCTTCATCGATGTCGCGAAGAAACCAGCGTGGTAAACCGTCTTTTTGTCCAAAATAGGACTGGTAGTGATCTTCCACTTTAAAAAACCAGCGGGCTAATCCTGTGGTTCGCCCATAACCCTTTGCATGAAAAACAGGAACTTGATCAAGGGTATCTGCCGTGATGCCCAGGGTAACTTTACTGGCATTAAACACACCATAGTGGATTCGAAATTCAAACCATTCCCCGTCTTTAAAGGCATTTTGTGAGGAGGTTTCTGGGAGAAGATCTTTTTCTTGTGCACAGCAAATGCTCATAAAAAAACTCATTACTATAAACAGAAAGTTGTTTTTCATCTTTATGACTTACTTGAAAAGCAATTTAATCAATTCCACTTGAGCAATTAACGGCTTTAGGGATTTATTAACGCCCCTGCGAAGCGGGGTGTAAATGTTGATGAAGCTGCGCTCCTTTTTTATCTCCTAGAACGCTCATCAGGTCTTTTTGGCTTGCCTCTTTGATGCGTTTAAAGGACTTAAACTTTTTTAGGAGGGTTTCTTTTGTTTTTGGTCCTATACCAGGGATGGCGTCTAGACCAGATTGAATGGCCCCCTTGCTGCGTTTATTGCGATGGAAGGTAATTCCAAAACGGTGGGCCTCGTTACGCAAAAATTGAATGACTTTAAGGCTTTCGGATTTTTTATCTAAATAAAGGGGAATGGGGTCTTCTGGGAAATAGATTTCTTCTAAGCGCTTTGCGATTCCTACAATGGCGATTTTTCCTCTAAGTCCTAAAGCATCTAAACTTTTTAGTGCCGAGGAAAGCTGTCCTTTCCCTCCATCAATTATGATTAACTGGGGGAGTGATTCACCTTCATCTTGCAGGCGTTTGTAGCGTCGATAAACGACCTCTTCCATGGAGGCAAAATCATCAGGGCCTTCTACAGTTTTGATGTTAAAGTGACGGTAATCTTTTTTATACGGTTTCCCATTTCGAAAGACGACACAGGCTGCAACAGGATTTGACCCTTGTAGATTTGAATTGTCAAAGCACTCAATGTGGCGGGGTTCTTCGGCTAGGCGAAGATCGGCTTTCATTTGCGCCATTAGACGATTTGTGTGGCGATCTGGATCGACAATTTGCATTTGTTTAAAGCGCTCCATACGGAAGTACTTTGCATTACGCTCTGAGAGTTCAACCAGGTGTTTCTTGTCCCCTAGTTGCGGTACAGTAACCTTAATTTTATCGCCTAAATCCAGGGTAAAAGGCAGGTAAACTTCTGGCGACTGGGAATGAAAACGCTGTCGAATTTCAATGATGGCTAAAGACAGTAATTCTTCTTTGGTTTCGGCTAGTTTCTTTTTGATTTCAATGGTGTGCGATCGTATAATGGATCCATAAGACAACTGTAAGAAGTTGACATAGCCATAAGCTTCATCTGTGATGACCGAAAAGACATCAACATTAGAAATCTTAGGGTTTACAATGGTGGATTTTGCTTGATAGTTTTGTAAAATATCTAGCTTTTCTTTGATTTTTTGCGCTTCCTCGAATTCCATATTTGCAGCGTGCTCTTGCATTTGAAGCTTAAACTGTTGAAGGGAGTCTTTAAAATTCCCTTTGATGATGGCGCGAATGGCTTTGATGTTTTGATCGTATTGCGCTGCATCAATCTTTGCTTCACAGGGGGCAAGGCAGTTGCCAAGGTGATATTCTAAGCAAACTTTGTATTTATGGGCTTCTATTTTTTCGGCAGATAAATCATAATTGCAGGTGCGCAAAGGGTAGAGCCCTTTAATGAGGTCGAGTAGGGTGCGCACTGTTTTCATACTAGTGTATGGACCAAAGTATTCTGAGCCATCTTTAATGATCTTGCGGGTAGCAAATACTCGTGGGAATCGCTCTTTTTTTACACAAATCCAGGGATAGGTTTTATCATCTTTTAACAAGACGTTATAGCGTGGTTTGTGTTTTTTGATCAGGTTATTTTCCAACAATAAGGCATCCATTTCACTTTTTACAACAATGTGTTCGATGGAAACAATGTTTTTGACTAAAATCCTGGTGCGGTGGTTGTCGTGATTTTTAGTAAAATACGAACTAACGCGCTTTTTTAAATTTTTGGCTTTGCCTACATAAATGATGGAACCTTTTGCATCAAAATATTGGTACACTCCCGCACTAGTGGGAAGGGTTTTGAGTTGCACAGAAAGATCAGTGTGTTCCATAAAGTAAAACGATCTAAGCCAAAAATAATGCTTTTCTTTGTGTCGTAATGGGCGAATAATGGACAAAAATTCACTTCGAGTAGAATATAAAAAACAGCGGGAGTTATTGACGGCTCAAGAACGTTTAGAGAAAAGTTTTCGCTTGACGAATCGTCTCCTGTCATTGCCCTTATGGGAAAAGACCTATTTCCACCTTTTTTTAAGTAGCACACGACACAAAGAAGTTGAAACAGAACAGCTTTTAACCCTTCTTCAAGAGAAAGATAAAGAGGTGGTTATTCCCAGAATGGAAACAAAGAATAACTTGTCTCATGTTCTCTTGACCGATGCAACCCCGATAAAGGAAAATCGTTTTGGAATCCCCGAACCCATTGGGGGGATTTCCCTTTCTCCACAGCAAATGGAAGTGGTTTTTGTTCCTCTTCTTGCCTATGATAAAAAAGGACAAAGGCTAGGCTATGGAAAAGGCTATTACGATCGTTTTTTAGCAGAATGTTCCCCAAGCTGTCTTTTTGTTGGGCTTTCGTTTTTTCCTCCAGAAGAGCAAATCCCTTTTGAAGAAACAGATATTCCTTTACATTACTGTGTTACCCCAGAACGGGTGTACTCGTTTGTTTAATCAAAAATCTTTTTATTAAAAAAGAGTAGTATGCCCACACCAGTGCTAATAGCAGCATCGGCAATATTGAAGACGTATTCAAAAAAGGTATAGTCTTCTCCACCCACAAATGGCACCCATTTTGGCCAGGTCCATGAGGCGAGCGGAAACTGAAGCATATCAACCACATGTCCATAAAAGAAAGGCGCATAGCCTTGTTGTGGGAAAAGGGTGGCGACCTGTCCATAAGAATGTGAAAAAATCACACCATAAAAAAGCGAATCAATCAAGTTGCCTATAGCACCAGCAAAGATTAACGAAAGGGCAAAGAGCAGCAATTGAGAACTTTCCTTTTTGAGTAAGGAATACAACCAATATCCTAGGTAACTAATGGCGACAAGGCGAAAGAGGGTGAGTAACAATTTGGCAACATCTTCACTTAAAAAAGGGAGAATGTCGTTGATTTTTGTACCCCAGGCCATGCCCTTATTTTCAATAAATAAGAGTTTAAAAAACCCCCAATCAACGATGGCTTTTTGTCCATAAAGGGATAAGGGATAGTTAAGTTTAATGTAAATCTTTGAGGCTTGATCTATCCCTAAAACAAGCACAATAATGAGAAGTGCGGTTTGAAACGTTATTTTTGGGAATTGAATCTTCATGCTTTTTGAAAGGTCAAAAGTAGTTATTTTCTATCGGATAAAAGGGAAATATTTCCTTCGACCGATTCTATGATTAAATCACACTGTTCTAATGAGGAAAAGGAACCGTTTACCTTGCCGTATTTTGATTGAGCACGGGTGGCGTTTTCTAGCCCATAAAGCAGGACATCGGCTTTTTGTGTTTGTACTCTTCCATTGACGTTTTGTCCAGAGAGCGAAAGCTTGCCTTCTTTTAATGCAACCGATAAGTGTGTAAAATCTCCTAGTAAATTGAGTTGTGCATTTTCAGCCTTCAATTGAATGGGAAGCCCCTCGGGGAGTAAAAGGCGTAAACTAGAAGCCCATACTTTATGGGCACTGAGTTTATCGTGATGGTTTTTAAAACTAGGCCCCTGTTGCTCTACAAGCTGCAAGTCCTGTCCTTCTTCTTTTGCCCTTAGGACAAGGTGGTTTTGATATTCTCCTTCGCTGAGGTATTTGACGTGAATTTGATCACTATTAGTAGTAGAAACCACGATCGTATTTGCAAAAGGTAATTCTAGGCTAATTGCCTTAAAGGCATTTGCTTCCCAGAAAAGGTTTCGTTTATTTTGAGCGTTTAGTTTGCAAAAAAGCAAGCCGACGAACAAAAGCCGAAGCATGCTTATTTTTGCATGTTTTTTGCTTCAATGCTCAAGGTAGCGTGAGGCACTAAAATCAAGCGCTGTTTTTGGATTAATTTTCCCGTAACACGGCACACGCCATAGGTTTTATTTTCAATGCGAATAAGGGCATTCTTTAGGTCGCGAATGAATTTTTCTTGACGAAGTGCTAACTGGGTGTTTGCTTCTTTTGACATGGTTTCAGATCCTTCTTCAAAGGCTTTAAATGTGGGCGAAGTGTCTTCTGTTCCATTATTTCCATTGTTCATGTAGGAACTTTTCAATAGTTCAAGATCTTCTTTCGCTTTTTCAATTTTTTCTTCGATGAGGCGTTTAAATTCCTCTAGGTCTTTGTCTGAATAACGATTTTTAACGACTGTACTCATGATTCAACTTTTTCTAGGTTAACAATAGTTTTGATATGATCGAATTCAATGATTTCTCCTTCGGTCAGATCTTTTTTCACCACAATTTTTTTCGTCAATGTCTCTTGTTGTATGTAGGCTTGATGTTTTTCAAATACGTTGACAAGGGCAACATCTTCTCTCAAATATAGTATAATTTTATCAGTCACCTCAAAGCCGGCATCTTTTCTTAAATTTTGAATACGGTTGATCATCTCGCGGGCAATTCCTTCATCAATCAAATCTTGATCGAGTTGAATATCAAGTGCGACAGTTAAACCATTTCCATTTGCTACTAGCCATCCCTCAATGTCTTTGGACTGAATCAAAACATCTCCCGCTTCAATGGTAGCAGCTTCACCGTTAATCTCAACGGCAACACCTTCTCCTGTTTCTAAGCGTTTAATTTGTTCATCGTTTAAGGAGTTGATTATTTCCACAGCCTTCTTCATGTTTTTTCCAAATCGCGGACCGAGGGCTTTGAAATTTGGCTTGATTTCTTTGACCAGGATATCACTAGCGTCGTCTAAAAGCTCGATGGATTTAACGTTGATTTCAGATTGAATCAAATCGGCCACTAATTCAATGGCTGCTTTTTCTTCTGCATTGCGCACTGGAATCATGATTTTTTGCAGGGGTTGGCGCACTTTAATTTGCTCTTTTTTACGCAGCGATAGCGCAAGAGAAGCGATGGTTCTTGCTTTTCCCATACGATCTTCGAGAGCAAGGTCTCGGGTTTCATCAACTGCTTTTGGGAAGTGGGCTAAATGGACCGATGCAAAAGACTCTACCTTTGTCGCTTCGCATAAATCCCGGTACAACTGGTCGGCATAAAAGGGTGCGACAGGCGCCATCAATTTACTCACACTTAACAAACACTCAAAAAGAGTTTGATAAGCCGCAATTTTATCTTGTTGATAGTCTCCCTTCCAGAAACGTCTTCTCGAAAGGCGCACATACCAGTTGCTCATGATTTCTTGAACAAACTCAGAAATAGCACGACTGGCTTTTGTGGGTTCATAGTCGTTATAAGCGGCATCAACTTCGGCAATTAAGCGATTGAGTTCAGATAAAATCCAGCGGTCTAATTCCGAGCGTTCATTTACTGGAATAGTTGCTTCTTGATAGCTAAAGCCATCAATGTTTGCATATAAGCTAAAGAACGAATAAGTGTTGTGAAGGGTTCCAAAGAATTTTCTAGAAACTTCTGCAATTCCATCGAGGTCAAACTTGAGATTATCCCATGGGTTAGCATTCGAAATCATGTACCAGCGGGTGGCATCGGCACCATATTTTTCAAGGGTTTCAAAGGGGTCTGCTGCATTGCCTAAACGCTTGGACATTTTTTGGCCATTTTTATCCAGCACGAGTCCATTTGAGACCACATTTTTATAGGCGATGGAATCAAAAACAAGTGTCCCAATGGCATGCAAGGTATAGAACCACCCACGTGTTTGATCGACTCCTTCTGCGATATAATCTGCAGGGAAGGCTTTGTTTTCGTCAATCATGGCTTTGTTTTCAAAGGGGTAATGCCATTGTGCATAAGGCATAGAACCAGAGTCAAACCATACGTCAATCAAATCACTTTCTCGGTGCATGGGTTGACCAGAGGAACTGCACAAGACGATAGGGTCAACACTATTTTTGTGAAGATCTATTTGTGCGTAGTTTTCTTCACTCATATTCCCCACCTCAAAACCTGCAAAAGGATTCTTTTCCATCAATCCAGCTGCAATTGATGCCTCTATTGCTTCCATGAGTTGTTCCATAGAGCCGATGATGGTGGTTTCTTTTCCGTCTTCTGTTCGCCATATGGGCAATGGGATTCCCCAAAAACGAGATCGGGAAAGGTTCCAGTCGTTTGCATTGGCTAGCCAGTTCCCAAAGCGCCCTTCCCCTGTAGATTTTGGTTTCCAGTTAATGGCATTATTGTGGGAGACCATTTTATCTCGCACCTCGGTTACCTTGATGAACCAGGAGTCAAGGGGGTAGTAAAGAATGGGTTTATCTGTACGCCAGCAATTAGGATAGGAGTGAACGTATTTCTCCACTTTAAAGGCGCGGTTTTCTTCTTTTAGTCGAATGGCGATTTCAACATCCACCGATTTATCGGGGGCGTTTTCTGTATAATAGGCGTTTTTGACATATTTCCCGCCAATGCCAGGGAGGCTCGCGTGAAACTTCCCCTCTAGATCAACTAGGGGAACCTCATTGTCGTTTTCGTCTAATACCAGTAAAGGCGGAACAGGAGGAACAGCTTCTTTGGCGACTTGAGCATCGTCTGCCCCAAAAGTGGGTGCCGTGTGCACAATTCCCGTCCCATCTTCTGTGGTTACGAAATCACCTGCAATAACCCGAAAAGCATCTTGAGCATTCGCTAAAGGTAGCGGAGCTTCATGCCATAATTGCTCATAGCGTATGCCTAAAAGCGCTTCTCCCTTAATTTCTTGACCAATAAAGTAAGGGATTTTCTTTGCTCCTGCTACATAATCTCCTAAGGCTTCCTCTGTTTCAACTTGGGTAAATTTACCTGCAAACTGTTTTCCCACCAACGCTTTGGCTAAAAGCACCTTGATGGGGAGGTGAGTGTATTGATTAAAGGTGTTGACAACTACATAGTCAATCTTTTTCCCTACCGTTAATGCGGTATTAGATGGTAAAGTCCAGGGAGTAGTGGTCCAAGCAAGAATGTATAATTCGGAAGATCCATTTAAATCAGCGGGAAGACTCTCGGGCACTGTTTTAAACATGGCCGTGATGGTGGTATCGGTCACATCACGATAGGTTCCCGGCTGGTTGAGCTCGTGTGAGCTTAATCCTGTCCCTGCTTTTGGTGAATAGGGTTGAATCGTATAACCTTTGTACAATAAATCCTTGTCATAAATTTGTTTGAGTAACCACCAAACCGATTCAATGTACTTGGGTTCATAGGTAATATAGGGGTCCTCCATATCTACCCAGTAACCCATTTTTTCGGTTAATTTATTCCACACATCGGTGTAGCGCATGACGGCATTTTTACACGCTTGATTGTATTCTTCAACGCTAATACTTTTCCCAATGGCGTCTTTTGTGATTCCCAGCTCTTTTTCTACTCCTAATTCTACTGGTAGACCGTGGGTGTCCCATCCAGCTTTTCGTTTTACTTGATATCCTTTTTGGGTTTTATAGCGACAAAAGATGTCTTTGATCGCACGTGCCATTACGTGGTGAATTCCAGGCATACCATTGGCTGATGGAGGCCCTTCATAAAAAACATAAGGTGGTTGCCCCTCGCGGGTGCTTACACTTTTCTCGAAAATAGATTCCTTTTCCCAAAAAGAAAGGATTTCTTGAGCGGTTGACGCTAAATTTAGTTGCTTATGTTCTTTAAAGCCCATAGGGAGTAGTTCTAGAGCTGCGAAATTAAGGAATTTTATACATTTACCCTTGAACAAACAGCAACATACTATGCGCTCAATGACTTTTGACTTTGCCAGCGACTTAATTCTTGAAAATGAGCGTGTTCAATTGCGCCCCTTGAATGCTTCAGACGAAACATTTTTACTGCCTTTTTCTTTAAAAGAACCCGAATTATGGGAGTATTCTTTGCTTAGCGCTGCGGGAGAAGAAAAGCTTCAAAACTATCTTAAAACTGCTCTTGAATTAAGAGAAAAGAAAACGGCGTATCCTTTTTTGGTTTTTGATAAAAAGACAGGAAAAGTAGCTGGAAGTACTCGTTTTTATGCGATGGATTTTTATCATAAAAGTTTGAGCATAGGATTTACCTGGTATGGAAAGGAATTTCAACGCACAGGATTAAATCGACATTGTAAACTACTCTTGTTAACCCATGCTTTTGAGGAACTTAACATGGAACGAGTTGAGTTTAGAGCTGACGCAAAAAACGCCAAAAGTATCGCAGCCATGCAAGCGATAGGCTGTACTCTTGAAGGAATCTTACGAAATAATTGCACCGCAACTACCGGTCGCAGGGACAGTGCTGTTTTAAGTATTATCAAAAAGGAGTGGGAGGCAACTATCAAAAGGGCATTAGAGGCAAAAACCCATTAAAACTCAATACGCGTTCCTGCAATCAAACTTCTTCCAGGAGCAGAAATCCCAGAAGCAAAAGTACGGTAGTGAATATCAAAAATATTTTCAAGGGCCAGGTTTAAAACAATCCTTTCTCGAATTTGATAACTCGCATTAAATGAGAAGATGGACCATTTTGGACTTCCTGCAAAAACAGGGGACTCGCCCTCGTTTGAAATCAGGGGTGTTTCTTCTAAACCATCTTCCCCACCAAGGCTATAGGCTTGGGGTGCTTTTTCGCTATTAAAGCGATTGCGCAGGCTTAACTGTAATGCTTCTTTTGAATAGCGCAGGCTCGCCCCACCATAAAAAGGGAGGATCGACGGTAAGGGTCCAATCATTTCATTCTTTGCCGCTTGAGTGTAGGTGAGAAAAGCAGTAGCTTCAAGTCCTTCTACAGGCTGCCATCCTCCTTCAAAGGAAGCCCCATAAATACGCCCGTTTCCAATATTTGTATTGGCTTGAGTTGTTACAATGTCTTGCATAAACTCAACTGTAGTAGGGGCAAGTGTGGTTTGATCTGAGGTAATGGTGTAGGCTATTCGTCCAATATAATCCTGCAATGAGCTATGGTATAAACGAAGGTTAAATTGCATGTTCTTATCCTTTGGCACATAGGCAATCCCGCCATCAATATTATAGACATACTCGGGTTTCAGGTTTGGGTTTGGCACTAAAAGCATTCCTTTGTTTTCTCGAATTTTCCCTAAATCATCCACATTAGGAGAGCGAAAACCACTTGAGAATAATAGATTGAGACGCCAAGCTGTTTGAGGGCGATAAGAAACCGAAAAGCTTCCTGTGATCGCATTGTTCTTTGTGTCTATTTGACCTAGGTTTGAATCGATTAAAGCCGTTTCTTTCCAGTTGGCTTTTAAACGGGTTGTGGTAAATCTACCTCCCAAAGCAAGGGTAGTTTTAGGAGAGAGATCTAGGCGAAAATTACCATATACTGCGGCCGTAGTATAATGACTTCCGTCACTGGGATAGCGTGTAGGGATTGCTCGAAAGTTGTTAAATGATGTAATGTTGTTTCCATTTACAACTAAATCTTTTGCCTCTGCCATAGAGGTGATACGATTGTTCACTAATTCAAAACCATAAACAATACTACTGTTTTCTTTCTTTGCCATTTCAAAGTCACCATTGACCGTAAAGACCTTGACGTTTTCGTTTTGACTTTCTCGTGTTAGACTGTTGAACTTTCGCTGCACCCTTGTTTCTTCAATGGCTTGAAAGGCAGTGGTAATGGTTCCTTTATAGAGCAATTGTTTCTTTGGAAATAATTTAAGTTGAGGGGAAAACAACAGTCTCTTTTGTGGGCCATAGTACCATTCGGCAAAGCGAAGCGACCCGTCCCGGTATTCGTTTAATTTGTCAAAACGCGGGATATTAGAAGAATTTGAGAGCTGGAAATTAAGGACAACCTGAGAAGCTTTAGGTAAATTAAACACTAATTTTTCCATAAAATCGACTTGGGTATAACCAGTGTTCTTTTGCAGTGTAGGGTTTGAGTTGACCGTGGGAGTTGGAAAAAATGTTTCTTCATTGTTTTTTGAATAGAAGGGCACCAATCCCCAATCATCAAAGCCATGTGTTCTATTTTTCCCCATTCTTAACTCCCCAAAACTAGAATAGGTTAAACTCGTATAGCTGGCCCATTTTTTATAGCTCACTTCTGCTTCAATATGATGGATTAATGCATTTAGCGCTGAATTATATCGGGAGGAAAAGGCCCCAGTATATCGTTTACTATTATTGATTTTTGGAGTTTTTGTATAGTAATGTACAACACCTCCTAAGGCGTCGGAGCCATAGCCTACAGAGGAAGAACCATAAATCACTTCGATGCGTTCGATACTATTGGGATCTACTGTGATGGCATTTTGTAAATGACCAGAACGGTAGATGGCATTATTGAGTCGGATTCCGTCCACGACTAATAAAACGCGATTTGCTTCAAAGCCTCTTAAGACAGGGCTACCGCCTCCTCCTTGGGATTTTTGAAGACGAACGCCAGGGGCAAGAAGCAGTACATCGGCTCCAGTGGCGGGAGATTCTTCGACAATTGTTTTTTGATTGATTAAGGAAACTTTTTCAGCAATTTTTTTGGATTGTTCTGCCGTTCTTGCCACCGAAAGGACAATTTCAGCGAGTTGTTTTTCATCCAGAAAAAGGGCAACGATTTGTTTTCCTGCAGTTACTTCTTTGTATGAAAGGGAGAGCCCTTCATACCCCATTAATTGAAAATTAAGGACGTCATCAGAGGAAAAGGTTTCTAGTGAAAACGCACCGTTGAGGTCAGTACTGGTGTAGCTATCTTTATTTTGATTGACCACCATTACTGCTTCAAGGGGCTGTTGTGTCAAGGCATCGATTACACGTATCGTTTGTCCATAAGACTGTAGTAGGAAGAAGAACATGCTTCCTAAAAGAAGGGATGATTTAGCGGAAAATTTGGTGCAGTATTTCAAGCGATTTTGGTTTTGAAAACCCATGTAAGTGAAGTTCAAAATAGTGGACGAGTGCATTGAGTAGCTCCTGTCGGGATTGTTGATTTAATTTCGGCAAATTTACTGTAGCAAAATTCATGCCTAATAATTCTCTCAATACGCTGGCTGTAGTACCTTCTACATGATGTTCTATGGGTTGATGTTCACTAAAGCAACCACTTTCAAGATTGAAGTAATTCCCTTGATTTTCTTCTTGATTGGGATAAATGCCTAAAAATTGAGTCAATTTTATTAAAAACAACAGATGAAAATTAGCGCTGTTATCGTGTGAATCTAGCCATAGAAAGGCGTTTTCGAGGTATTCAAATAAAAGGGGATTTGCTTCCTCTTCTCTCAGGCTTTTATACAAGACTTCGGACAAAAACAGGGCAATGGTGTTTTTTTCTATGGTAGTATAGATGCTTTGATAGGGGGGGTCAACTTTAAGTTCTTTTATGAAGTTTAACCCCCCTTTGTTTTTGTGCTGAAATTGAATCCGCAACAAGCTCAATGGTTGAAAATGGGCTTTGCGTATCTTTCCTTTTTTAGCCGAGAGTATACCTTTCAGCATAAAGGATTGTAGGCCCAGTTTTTCGGTATAACAATGCGTGATAAGACTTGTATCGTTGTATTTTATACTGTGTAAAACAATGGCTTTTGATTCTACAAGCATTGTTTGAATTTCTTAGACCACACCTTGTGCAAGCATGGCATCGGCTACTTTTACAAAACCAGCAATGTTTGCTCCTTTGACATAGTTCGTATAGCCATTTTCTGTCCCATAATCAACACAAGATTGATGAATATCTTTCATAATGGTTTGTAAACGGCTATCAACTTCTTCCCTAGACCAGCTGTAACGCAGGGAGTTTTGCGCCATTTCTAGACCAGAGACGGCTACCCCACCAGCATTGGAGGCTTTCCCGGGGGCAAAAAGGACTTTATTGTGGATAAAGTGATGTATGGCTTCTGGGGTGGTGGGCATGTTTGCTCCTTCACCCACGCAAATACAGCCGTTTGCAACTAATACTTTTGCATCTTCTTCATGAAGTTCATTCTGCGTTGCGCAAGGTAAGGCGACATCACAGGGAATATTCCATGGGGTTTTTCCAGCATGAAATTCTGCATTGGGATATTTGTCAAGGTATTTATGAATACGCTCTCGTTGGACATTTTTAAGGTCCATTACAAAAGCGAGTTTTTCTGCATCTATGCCATCTTTATCATAGATAAATCCTGAAGAATCGGATAAAGTCAAAACGGTTCCACCAAGTTGAATTACTTTTTCTGCAGCGTATTGTGCTACATTACCCGAACCAGAGACCACTACTTTTTTACCTTCAAGACTACTGTTTTTTGTTTCTAGCATTTGTTGGCTAAAATAGACCACCCCATAACCAGTGGCTTCTGGGCGAATTAAAGACCCACCCCAACTGACTCCTTTGCCCGTTAAGACACCAGAAAATTCTGTTTTTAAACGTTTATATTGTCCAAAGAGGTAGCCAATTTCTCGACTTCCCACCCCGATATCTCCTGCTGGGATGTCCCTATTAGGGCCAATATGGCGAAAGAGTTCTGACATAAAACTTTGACAAAAGCGCATGATTTCTGTATCGGTTTTTCCTTTGGGATCAAAATCTGAACCTCCTTTTCCTCCTCCCATGGGTAAGGTGGTTAAGCTGTTTTTAAATACTTGTTCAAAGGCTAAAAACTTTAGTACACTTAAATTAACTGAAGGGTGAAAACGCAACCCTCCTTTATAAGGCCCAATGGCAGAATTCATTTGAACACGATAGCCTCGATTGACTTGAATTTCTTCTTGATCATCGATCCATGCTACACGAAATGATACGACTCTTTCGGGTTCAACCATTCGCATTAGGATGTTTTGTCCATAGTAAATGTCGTGTTGAACGATGTATGGAATCACCGTTTCTGCAACCTCTGTAACGGCTTGCATGAATTCGGGTTCGTTTTGATTGCGTTGATTGACTTGGGAGAGGAAATTTTGAATAATTTTTTCCATTGAAAAAGAATTAATTGATAACTCAAGGTAGTTTTTTTATCCAAATAATTGACTTACGACGGCTTCAATTTTATCGAGCATTAGGATTTGAATTCCTGTTTTGGGTAAAGTGTCTTGTTTAAAGGAGGCAGTAATGATGGTTTCAAAGCCTAATTTTTCTGCTTCTCGAATACGTTGGTCTAACTTTGGCACAGGGCGCAACTCCCCCGAAAGGCCAATTTCTGCAGCATAGCAAGTATTCTTTGGCAAAGCCATATCGTGATGTGAAGATAAAATGGCTGCAACAACGGCCAGGTCTAATGCAGGATCTTCACTGCTAATTCCACCGGTAATGTTGAGGAAAACATCTTTTGCTCCTAATTGAAAACCGGCTCGTTTTTCTAATACGGCGAGTAACATGTTAAGTCGTTTTGCATTAAAGCCGGTAGTGCTGCGTTGTGGGGTGCCATAAACAGCGGTGCTAACAAGGGCCTGCACTTCTAGCATTAACGGGCGCATTCCTTCCATTGTACTTGCAATGGCGTGGCCACTCATTTGAGAAGGGTTTTGCGAAAGGAGTAATTCACTAGGGTTATTGACCCCGCGAAGTCCTGCAGTTTGCATTTCATAAATCCCAATCTCTGCTGTGGAACCAAAACGATTCTTTTGCGCGCGTAGTATACGGTAGATGTGGTTGCGATCCCCTTCAAAATGAAGGACTGTATCTACCATGTGTTCCATCACTTTTGGTCCTGCGATGTTGCCGTCTTTTGTAATGTGTCCAACTAAAATTACTGGGGTGTGGGTTTTTTTTGCAAATTGGATTAACTCGGCGGTACATTCTTTGATTTGAGAAACACTTCCTGGACTACTGTCAATGTATTGAGTTTGCAATGTTTGGATGGAATCAATGATAACGATATCAGGAACAATGGTCTTGATTTGTTGGAAGATTTTTTGTGTTTGTGTTTCACTTAACACATAGCAATGCTCGTTTTTAGCGTTAATTCGATCTGCCCTAAGTTTGATTTGTCGCTGACTTTCTTCTCCCGACACATAAAGAATTTTGTGTGGCATTTGAAGAGAGATTTGCAAGAGTAAAGTGGATTTCCCTATTCCTGGTTCACCCCCTAAAAGGGTAACTGCCCCTGGGACTAGTCCACCGCCTAGAACGCGATTGAGTTCTTGATCGGTGCAAGGAAGACGCTGCTCTTTATCGGTGGTTATTTGTGCGATGGGGATGGGTTGAGCAACTGCAGCTTTTTCATTGGTTTGAGGTGTCCACCCTTTAGTAGAAGGTTTTTCTACGACTTCTTCGATCAAGGTATTCCATTCTTTACAGCTGTTACACTGGCCTTGCCACTGGGCGTGTTTTGTGCCACATTTTTGGCAAAAAAAAGCTTTTTTTACTTTACTCATGGGATAAAATTAACCAAGCCTGCTGCCCTATCAAAAAAATTAGGCGCTTACTTTTTGCGATTCACCAAAGGAAGCAAAAAGAAGGAAAGACTCCCAAAAAGGATGACCATGACCGTTTGTGCCGTCCACATGATCCATCCAAAGGCAAGACTTGATTCTTTGGAAATACCATAGCTAATTAAAACTAAGGAAACAGAAAAAGGATAAATACCAATACCACCATTTGTTGCAGAGATGGCAAGCGCCCCAACAATAAAGCCGATTAATAAGGCTTCAAATCCTAGCCCCTGGGTTTCGGGTAACGAAAATTTAATGATGTAAAACATGGCGATATACATCGCCCAAATAAAGAGCGTGTGAAATAAATAGGCCCATTTTTTTTCCATTCTAACGATGGTAAGAAAACCTTCGGCTAAACCCGTTAAGAGATCATTTATCTTTTTTGCCAGGGGATGAGACGATTTTTTCAATTGCTTTACAACAACCCAAAGACCAATCCCGCTGATGAGAATTACCCCAATGATGCTGTAAGGATTAATGGCTTTTCCTTCTAGCATGGAATAGATGAGGTCAAATTCCAGCGTCAATGCAATGCCTATTGTGAGTAAAAGCATGAGGAGATCGACGGTTCGTTCTGCTATGATGGTTCCAAAACTCTTTTCAAAAGGGATGTTTTCATAGGTCTGTAAGACTGTTGCACGAAAAAACTCACCAGAGCGTGGCACACCTAAATTAGCGATATAGGTAATAAAAATAGCTAAGATATTGTTGATGAGTCGTGGATGGTAACCCAAAGGATTTAGCATAAAATTCCAGCGATAGGCCCTGGAAAAGTGACTCAATAAGCCTAGAAGTAACGAGAGAAAAATGTATCCATAATGCGCGTCTTTAATTGAAGAGTAGATGGTTTGTCGGTCTTCTTCTGTAGTATTACGAACAGAGAGATAGATAAACAACACCCCCACAAAAAGTGGGACAAGGGTTTTAACGACTTTACGAAGATTTATTTTTTCCAACACTATGAGAGCAAGTTAGTTGCTTCGTTTGGAAAAACCAGCTGTGGTTGTAGTTTTTTTGCTGCTTCTATTTCAAGTGTACAATAACTAATGATGATGATTACATCGCCTTTTTGCACTTTTCTAGCCGCTGGGCCGTTTAGGGTAATTTCTCCTGTATTTTCTCCGCCTTCAATCACATATGTTTCTAATCGTTCTCCATTGTTGATATTAACGATTTGCACTTTTTCACCTGCGATAAGATTGGCGGCTTCCATCAAGGCCTTGTCAATGGTGATACTGCCGATGTAGTTCAAGTCAGCCCCGGTGACAGTAACCCGATGGATTTTAGATTTTAACACTTCTATTTGCATGGCGCAAAGATATTAAAAATTGACGTTGTCAATCAACCTCACCTCTCCCAATTTCACCGCGATAAAAGCGCGAGTTTTCTCATTATCATTCAAGCGTTTTGCAGGTTGAAGAGATTGCGCATTTGCGATGCAAAAATAATCTAATTCAAAGGCGGGATGTTCCTTAAAATAGCGCTCTACCCATTCATTAATTTGTGCGACATTTTTTTCTTTTTTCCATGCTTTTGCTTGAAGCAACACTTTGTAAATCAAAGGGGCAAGAGCACGTTGTTCTTGTGTCAACCGACTGTTTCTCGAGCTCATTGCCAAGCCGTCATCTTCCCGAATAATGGGGCAATTGACAATGCTTATTGGGAGTTTCTTTTGCGCAACTAGGGCATGAATAATGGATAACTGCTGGTAGTCTTTTTCACCAAAATACGCTCTAGTGGGCATAAAACAAGAAAACAATTTATAGACAACAGTAGCCACACCTTGAAAGTGCCCGCTGCGATGTGCTCCCTCCATTGTATTCTCTAGGGAGCCAAAGTCATACAACTCAGCAGCTGTTTTTTCGGGATATAAATCTTCTACTTCTGGAGCATAAACCCACACACTATTCCCAAAGACGGTTAACTTTTGAAGATCATCAGACAGGGTTTTAGGATAGGCATTAAGGTCCTTTTGATCGTTAAATTGAGTGGGATTGACAAAAATAGAGACAATGACACAGGTATTTTCTTTTACCGCCCGTTCAACTAGGGCTAAATGTCCTGCGTGTAGGGCACCCATAGTAGGGACAAGACCAATTGAGCCATTTTGTTGAAGTTCAAGGGCTTCTTTTAAGCGTAAATGTTTTTTAAAAACCTTCATTTAGGAAAAGATTAACAGGCTAAAAGTACTGTTTTTTCTTATGGTAGGAAGATTTTTTGTAATTTTGCTAAACTTTCGCCGTAGTAGGTAAAATAGTCCTTATGCAAAACAAAAAAGTCCTTATAATTTCTTCGGAAGTTGTCCCCTATCTCCCCCAAACCGAGCGATCCATTAATTCGTTTAAAATTCCAAAATCCATTAATGATGCTGGAGGTCAAACCAGGATATTTATGCCGCGCTATGGCCTTATTAACGAGCGTCGTCATCAACTGCATGAAGTGATTCGTCTTTCTGGGATGAATTTAGTCATCAACGATATGGACATGCCTTTGATCATTAAGGTTGCTTCTATCCCAAAAGAACGCATGCAAGTTTATTTTATTGACAATGAAGAATACTTTAAACGCAAAGAAATTCTCCACGATAAAGAAGGGGCACTTTTTCCCGACAATGACGAACGAATGATTTTCTTTACAAAAGGAGTGATTGAAACAGTAAAAAAACTCAATTGGTCCCCCGACATCATTCATCTACACGGCTGGTTTACTGCGCTTTTTCCTCTTTATATGAAGACGTATTTTTCACAAGATCCTATTTTTGAGCAAAGTAAAATAGTTACTTCCATCTATCCAGATGATTTAGGCGGTGTTTTAAATCCGCAGTTAAAAGAGAAAATTGCTTTTGACCAAATAGAAGAAGACTTATCCTCTCTTGTCACACCTGGCTATGATCAATTGATGGAATTAGCGGTTCAACACTCTGATGGACTCATTCTTGCTGGCGACACCTTGCCAGAAAGTGTCACTAATGCTGTTCAAACGAGCAAAAAACCTGTTTTATCTTTTGCGGATAGCCAAAAAGAAAACGCTCATGTTGATTTCTTTAATTCGAATTTCCTTTAAATCCAACCATGAAAAGCATACGAAACCTATTTTATGCAGGGATTTTTGCCGTGCTGTTAACGGCCTGTGAACGAGAATACAACTCGGTAGGAGTAGCGCTTATTGCTACTGATCAATTTGAAACCCAAACCCAGGAGTTTCCTGTATTTCTCGAGACTAACCCCCTTGTAGACGTTCAAGCAGATCAATTAGGGGTTGTCCATTTTGGTTCATATAACTTCCCTAATCTTGGAAGAAAACAGGCTAATATTACCACACAATTAAGCATCGCAACCAATCCTCGTTTTGGTCTTTATACCCAAGATCAAGAAGATGAAGGAAGCGAAACAAATGTGAACATCATTGATGAAAACGAACGCGTTACATCAGTATTCCTTGAAATTCCTTTTTTATTCAACCAAAATGATGCTGATGGCGATGGCGTTATTGATAGCCTTGACAGTGACCCAGAAGACGCACAAAGCGACACCGATGGCGACGGGGTGACCGATATTTTAGAAACACAGGGAGGGACAAATCCCTTTACTTCAGACTCGGATGGGGATGGTATCCTGGATAGTGAAGACGATGATAATAGCGGCTATGATGTCGGAGCAAATTTTTATGAAATTGACTCCATCTTTGGGAATGAGGCAGCGCGCTTTAACCTAAAAGTGACAGAGCTCACGTATCATTTTAACACCTTGGACCCAAACAATAATTTTGAAACGGCAACGCCCTACTATACTGGAAGAGATTTTTATGAAGAGGGCTTTGTGGGAAGAAGCCTTTATGACGGTCCTTTTCAATTAGACTTTGAAGAAATTACGTTTAACTATACCGAGGATGATCCTGAAACTCCCGATGTAGATGAAACTACCGAAGTGGAAACGCGCCTTTCTCCTCGCCTTCGAATTCCATTAGATACGGCCTATTTCCAAGAAAAGATTTTCGATCAAGAGGGAAGAGATGCCCTGGCAACAGATAGTGCCTTTAAAGATAACATCAAAGGCATCAACATTAGAATGGAGAATCCGGCAGAAAATCTCTACATGTTATTGAATTTATCTGCAGCTACGATTCGTATTTCCTATGAATATGATGCAAATCAAGATCAAGATACCGAGGATACTTCAGATGATGAGTTGACGCAATTATCACAAACATTTTTTATCACTCCCGGCGGGATCCAAATTAATCATTTACAAAACGATCAAACCCCCATCAACCTTAATCCTCAAGAACGCATAACCCTAAATGGAGGTTTGGGGAATATTGCCCAGGTACGCCTTTTTGATCGTGATGATTCTACTACGAATCTTGAAACGTTTAAAACAAACGATATTCTAATCAACGAGGCGAATTTGGTCTTTTATGTGGACCCTGTTATCGCAGAGAATTGGTCTGAGGGAGATTATATTGCAGAGCGACTCTATTTGTATCGCCAAGACAATAATTTACCCCTACCAGATTATTATTCTGATCCCACATCTGGCAGCAATGATAGGTTCAATAAAACAGTTCACAGTGGAATTTTAGAGTACCAAGACGGTCGTCCCTACCGCTATAAATTTAGAATCACAGAACACATTTCTAATTTGATTCGTTCAGAGGATGAAAACCTTTCAGAGAATGTGCCATTAGGTTTAGTGGTAACGGCAAATATTAATTCTGTTCTAGTCAAAAATGCTCTTTTGCAGGATGAGGAAGAAGTTTTTTATCCTATTGCGGCTTTGCAAAATCCTTTGGGAACCATTCTTGTAGGACCTAATCCTCCTCAAGAACTGCAAGAGAAGCAACTAAAATTAGAAGTAACCTATACTGACTTCAACAACTAAATCCTATGTGTGGAATTGTAGCGTATATTGGTCAACAACAGGCGCAACCTATTGTAATCAAAGGACTCAAACGACTGGAATATCGCGGGTATGACTCAACGGGGATGTCGCTTTACAACGGCGAACAGCTACACACGTATAAAACCAAAGGGAAAGTAAGCGACCTTGAAGATTTAATCGCTCAACATCCTGCACAGCAAGCTAACCTAGCCCTGGGTCATACACGCTGGGCAACTCATGGTATCCCTAATGATGTTAATGCACATCCACAAACGTCCAATTCTGGGAACCTGGTTGTGGTGCATAATGGTATCATTGAAAATTATGCTTCTCTAAAGAAAGAATTGATTCATCGCGGTTTTGAATTTACCTCAGATACCGATACAGAAGTCTTGGTGAATCTTATTGAAGATGTACAACAGCAGCAAGGGGTAAAATTAGGTAAGGCAGTACAAATTGCCCTTTCTCAAGTTATTGGCGCTTATGCCATCGTTGTGTTTGATCGTAGAAAGCCCAATGAACTCGTGGCAGCACGCTTGGGAAGTCCTTTGGCCATTGGTATCGGAGAAGATGAATTCTTTGTTGCCTCAGACGCGACACCTTTTATCGAATATACAAAAGAAGCCATCTATTTAGAAGAAGAGCATCTAGCCATTATTCGAATAGGAAAGCAAATAAAACTTAGAAAAATTAAAGATGATAGCCTAGCCGAGCCTTATGTCCAAAAGCTACAGATGAGCTTAGAAAACATTCAAAAGGGCGGTTATGATCACTTTATGCTTAAAGAGATTTTTGAACAGCCTAAGGCCATTCAAGACACCTTACGCGGGCGTTTACTTACGGACGAAGGCGTCATTACCCTCTCCAGTTTACGCGAGCATGAGAATCGTTTTTTAAACGCAAAACGCATCCTTGTGGTCGCTTGTGGAACTTCATGGCATGCGGGACTAGTGGCAGAGTATCTCTTTGAAGATTTTACCCGTATTCCTGTTGAGGTAGAATACGCATCAGAATTTCGTTATCGCAACCCCATCATCTATCCCGACGATGTGGTGATTGCCATTTCCCAGTCTGGGGAGACTGCAGATACAATTGCGGCGATTAATATCGCCAAAGAAAAAGGTGCTTTTGTCTATGGAATTTGCAATGTGGTGGGTTCAACCATTTCTAGAATTACCGATACCGGCTGCTATACCCATGCGGGTCCCGAAATTGGCGTAGCCTCTACCAAAGCCTTTACCACACAAATCACGGTGATTTCACTCATTGGATTGTATTTAGGAAAAGCAAATGGGACACTTTCGAGAACACAGTACCAAGAGTATGTTGCCGAACTAGCCACCCTCCCTACAAAAGTAGAACACATCCTAAGCTCACAACCTTTTATCGAGAAGGTAGCGCGATCTTTTGAAACGGCTAATAACTGTATTTATCTAGGGAGAGGATATAACTTCCCTGTCGCGCTAGAAGGCGCCTTAAAGCTGAAAGAAATCTCTTATATCCATGCAGAAGGTTATCCCGCTGCAGAGATGAAGCACGGCCCCATTGCTTTAATTGATAAAGAAATGCCTGTCGTTGTCATTGCGACTAAAAAAGGATATTACGAAAAAGTAGTGAGTAATATTCAAGAAATAAAATCCCGAGAAGGACGCATTATTGCTATTGTGAGTGAAGGGGACACCCAGGTAAAAGCCCTAGCAGATTTTTGTTTAGAAATTCCAGATGCGGCAGAACCCTTTGTCCCGATTTTATCTACTATTCCATTACAGTTATTATCCTATTATATCGCTGTTCAACGCGATTGTAATGTGGATCAACCCCGAAATCTTGCTAAGTCGGTTACGGTGGAATAAACCCCTATTTTTACTAAGGAATAAAAACGGCTGTTCCACTATATTTTTTGTGGACTGCTTTTATACAGGGCTCTTTTTTTGGATTCATCTATAAGCTCCAATTGATCTTTAACGATTAAGGGAAGCCCCTCAAAATCTTTGTCTTGAATGATGACCGAAAAGCTTTTTTGCTCTTTTAATGCTTCAAGCAAATCATTTGCTGTAACAACCTTAATTTGGCCATTACTGTAATATTGACTGGAATAAGATTTCCAATCCAAGGCATAAACAGCGTCACCTTCTTTTACTGCAATCAAACTTTTATCGGAATTATCTAACAACAATCGATCAACAGTTCCACTTAAATAAACCAAACTTAGTAGAAGCGGAATTCCTAGACTCAAGCCTAAATGAATTCTTTTCAACGTAATTCCCTCCCAATAGTGAACAATCAATAGCGCAAAAGGAATCATCACTGGCAAGGTATAGGGATGGATTAAACTTTTAGAAGAAGTAAAAAAGAATGGCGTCCAAAGTAACCATAACATTAAATAAAGACTCCACTTATCCTTAAAAAGGGTACGCCCTTTCACGAGTACTCGCTTTATAAAATAAGGGAACCATGGTAAGACTGCTCCGATTAAAAACAGCCAAACCATTCCTAAAGGTTGTTGTTTAGGAAAACCGTATTTATCTCCACTCCAACTGGAATCAAAAAAGCGTTTAAAATGTTCTCCTACAATAAAATAGTCGATAAAGCCTGGCGAGCGCGTTTCGGCCCAGATATACCACGGAACCGCAATTCCTAGGGATACAATGGCCCCTGTTACAATGGGAAAGCGCAAGAGCGTTTTCCATTTAAAATCACTCAAAGCACACCATAATAAGATGGGAGGTATGGTTAATATGCCTACAATGGGCCCCTTTGCTAATAGGCCAAAGCCCATCCCAATAAAAAGAAGGTAACGCCAATACGATTTAGCATTCTCTTGAATTCCCTCCCAAAAAGACAGCATCACCAAGGCAATGGAAAGACTCAAAAAGGTATCGGTAGAAACGACTCCCGCATGGAGGAAAAATTCTGGAAGTCCCATTAATATCAATCCTGGTAGATAAAAAGACAGCTTGTTTGAGGGGCGGTATTTTCCAATTAAAAAAACCATGGCCAAACAGGCGAGTAAATAGGGAAGTCTCACAAAAAATTCAGCTGTTCCAAAGAGAGAAATACTCATCGCAGAAACCCATGTTGAGAGTGGTGGCTTTGCCCAAAAAGGAAGACCATAATCAATCTGTGGGACGATCCATTCCCCCGTTTCGGCCATTATACGTGCAATTTCTGCATAGCGGGCTTCGGTTTTATCCATCAGCGGTAAAACCGCATTAAAAAAAGCTCGAATAACAAATAAAAGGGCTAAAAAATAGCCTGTTAGTGAAGCTGTACTAAAGGGAGGTATTTTTATTTTCATTGTTTATAGCGACGATAAATAAGGGCTAAATCTACCCACAATTGAAACATATACGAGAATTTTACCCTAGAATCTTCGGTGTCAATCCATTGTTCAAGCGGGACTTCTTGTGACTGTTTAATGAGTTCTTTTTTCCCAAAAGTATTGATGAGACGAAAGAAGATTTCAACATCAAATAACCAGCGAGAACTAAAGTCGGCTTCAAAGGCAAGGGGTACTAATTTTCGGTCAAAAATTTTACAGCCACATTGAGTATCGTACACACTAATTCCCAGCATTTTTGAGATAACGGTTGCTATCACTCTCCCTATTAAAAAGCGGTACCACTTTCGTTCGATACGATTATCGGTTTTCAAAATGCGTGATCCAAATACAAAAGTGGTTTTTTCGTCAATTTTCTCTGCCAGTAAGACACATTCTTTCAGCGATGTGGACAAGTCTGCATCCAGATAAGCAAAGCGGGTACACGAGGTTGATTTTAGGGCGAATAGCATTCCTGCTTGAACTGCTCCTGCTTTTCCAGTATTTTGCTCTAGGGAAAGGACCTTTAATTGTGTTGGAAAAATAGTGGCTAGTGCGTTGAGCACTTGCAGTGTTTCGTCAGTCGAGCCATCATCCACACAAAGTAGTTGGACAGTGGGGTGCGATAAAAGGAAATCGTTGAATTGTTTTTTTGGGAAGCGATTAGCTTCATTAAAACATGGAACGATAATGCAAAGTGGCATAAAAATAATTATGAAAGCAAGATAAGCATTCTCCTTCAGCTTTAATGAAAAACAAGGTGCAGCAAGAGTAAACTAATGGCTAGCGCCCAGCCCCAGTTTTTTCCACGTTTAGTTGCGGGTTCAAATAAGTCCAGTAGAGCATTGAGTTGTCCTTTGCTGGCGATTATCCCAAGGCCAAGACCACTAAAAATCACCCAAAAAGCCCGAACAAAATAGTTCATTTCTGGGAAGAGAAGGTGCAAGCTAAGATTAATCGGGAGGGTAGCCACAAAGGCAAAAAGCACCACTTTTTTATTAGGCTTTGCCAAAAGTACCGCACTACAAATCAAGACCACAATCCCACAATTAATGTAATATCGCAAATTGTTCAAGGTATGGGTAAAGGCCGAGTCTGGTCGATCAAATTTAAGGTACAACAAGATTAACCCCATCATTAAAGCAGTGCTAAGACTAAAAAGGATGGCTTTTCGTCCCGCCTGAATTTTTTCTTGATCATTCGCTGTTTTGTTGAGGTAAGCAGCATAAACATCGGTTGACCATAGGGTCGCTAGGGAATTAAAAGTCGAATCAACCGTGCTCATCAAAGAGGCGAATAAACCACATAAAATGATGCCTTTAACCCCTACGGGGAGGTAGCTTTTCACCAAATAAGGAAAGGCTAAATCGGGTTCTCCTAGTGTATCCCCTAGAATACCATACAAAGCAATTCCAGGGACAATGATGATGATGGCCATAAAATACTTAATGAGTCCACCCACCATAAGTCCCGTTTGTGCGTGAGCGATACTTTTTGCTGCTAGGGCTCGTTGCATTACCGTTTGATTTGCACACCAATAATTGATGTTTAAAAAGAATAAGCCAAACAAATGTGTCCAGGGTAAAGTGGGATGATCGGCGGGGAGATGCAAATGCATTTTATCGGGCGTTTTAATATATAATTGCTCCCAGCCACCTAAATGATGTACTGCCGTAAAACAAACAACAATTCCACCAAGGAGTAAAACACTGAACTGAATAATATCTGTTTTGACCACTGCACTAAGTCCACCAAAATAGGTGTAAATAGCAGAGAAAACCCCTAGGATTAAAATCAACAAAGCAATACGAACTAAACGATCTTCATGTAACAACGAGAGTTGCTCCCCAAAAACTATATCGGCAGCATAAGCCCCCCAAAAAAGAGCTGCCCCTAGCGTAACAGTCGCAAACAGGGCCATGTTTGCTAAGGAATAAAACAGGGCAATGCGCTGTCCTAATTTTTTAGCAATAAACTGTGTAATCGTGGTGATTTTTTCTTTTAGAAAAAGCGGGACAAAGACAAAAGCACCTAATAAAATTCCCTGAACGGCATTGATTTCAAGGTTTGCTTGCGCAAGACCATAAAGGTAGGCAGAGCCCATCATGCCTAAAAATTGATAGCCTTGAATATTGGTAGCGATGGTCGATAAAGCAATCGAATACCAGGGCAAGTTTCGCGAACTTAAAAAGTATTCCTCAGCAGAACTATTCGAACTCACTTTCCCTCGAAGGGCAACCAGCAATACCACTAAAAAATAAAGTAATACAATACTAAAATCAATCATGGATTTATGTTCTGGGTCCTTTACCTAAAGGACTGTTAGGGGTTGAAATGGGCTTTCGCCCAAAGACTTCTGGCAACGAAACTGTTTTAAGGCGTGGGAGAACATATTTGGCAAATAATTCACATTCTTGTTGATGGGGATATCCCGATAAAATAAACGAGCGAATCCCCATTTCCATGTAGCGTTCTAATTTAGCCACCACCTGGTCGGGATTTCCTACAATGGCTGCACCACAACCCGAACGAGCGAGTCCAATTCCCGTCCACAAGTGGGGTTCTACATAATAGTTATCATCTGCTTCTTCTCGCAATTGAGACTGTCTTGCCACCCCCAGGGAGGCAGCATCTTGTGCTCGATTGCGTATATCTTTCCCTAGATCGAGATCCAGTTTTGAAAGTAAGCCATCGGCATAGGCACGCGCTTCCTCTTCGGTTTCACGAACAATGACATGAACCCTTAGACCAAATTGAACCCTACGGTTATATTCTGCCGCTTTTATAGTCATGGTGTTCATTAATCCCTGCAGTTTTTCTTCCGTTTCGGGCCACATCAAATAGACATCACAATGTTCTGCACAAAGATCCACCCCAGCAGGTGAATAGCCCCCAAAATAAAGCAGAGGTCCACCATTTTGTTGATAGGGTTTAACAGGGCTTGTCGGTAAATCGAGTTGGTAGTATTTTCCTTGAAAGTCAATTCGATCTTTTGTCCAGGCTTGTTTTAGAATTTCGATTACCTCACGAGAACGCGCGTAACGCTCGATGGAAGACAGTTGCGTTCCAGGTAAATCAGAAGAGATGATATTGACGGTTAAGCGACCTTTGAGCATATGGTCAAGGGTGGCGATGCTTCGCGCTAACATGGGCGGGTGTACCTCTCCACAACGAATGGCAGCGAGAAGATTTATCTGTTTGGTTAAAGGAGCCATTCCCGCCACAAAAGAAAGGGTGTCCTGCCCCACTTGATAAGAAGAAGGACATAACACATTGCGAAACCCAAGTTCATCTGCTGTTTGGACAATATTTGACGTGTTTTCCCAGCTGCTTTTATATGCTGGGTTGCGATGTCCTAGAAAATCATCATCGCCGTCACACAGGGGAGCGAACCATGAAATTTCAGCACCATCAATATGGAGTGGGGGAGTGTCTTTCATCTGCACAAGGTTAGGGAAAAATACGGGCTTCTCAAAATAGCTTAGGTAAAGAATACCCCGCTAAGCCAGTGTCCCATAAGCACTAGTACAATCCCTAAGCTTCCTTGTATAAAGGTGCCAAAGGTATGGTGTCGATACGCCGTTTTAATGTCTAACCCCCCCATTTGACTCACAATCCAGAAATAAGAATCATTCGCATGTGAAACAGTCATGGAGCCTACGCCTACGGCTAGAATGACCCATACTTTTCCCATTTCACTGGTTAAGCCCAGGGTGCTCAATAAAGGGAAGACGATGGAACTAGCGGTAATGATGGCAACCGTTGATGAACCTTGTGCTGTTTTTAAAATAGCGGCAATAAAAAAGGGAATAAGCAATCCCCAGCTTGATTGATTAAAATTATTCTCTACAAATTCGCTTAAAGGAAGTTGCTGAATAATCAGTCCAAGGGTTCCTCCCATTCCAGTAATAACCAAGATAGGTGCGGCAACAAGAATTCCTTTTTCGACCACTTGAGGGATAGTCAAGACGCCATTACCAAGAAGGCGAAACGAAAGCAACATCCCACATCCTAACGCAAATGTGGGGGAACACAACGCCTCGAGTAGTTGCTTTAAAAAAGACATACTAGAAGGAAAAACCACAAACGAAAGCAAGGTCCCTAGCGCCATTAAGCCGATGGGAATAACAATAGGGGCAATTGCTTTTCTAAATAAAGGCAAAGCACGTTTTTCTGAAGGCTCTTCTATCCCTGGAGAAGGCGTGGGAATATAAGATAAGTTTTTGGATAGAAAATGGGCATAGGTTGCGCCAGCAAGAATCAAGAGAAACGCTAATAGTCCGCCAAAGACAATGAGTAAAAACAGATTATCCAGCCCTAGGTTTGCTGCTGCAGCCAGGGGGCCAGGTGTGGGAGGGACTAAAACATGTGGAGCAAATAAACCAGTAGATAATGCTACGGTTAAGGCGGCTAAAGGTGTTTTTGTTTGGGCAGAAAGCGAGCGATTAAGGGAGGATAAAATCACAAAAGCCGAATCACAAAAAACGGGGATAGAAACAAGATAGCCAATGCAGCTAACAGCATACGGCAAGGGTAGTTTTTGCAATCGATCTAAAAGCGCTTTGGCGAGGGTTTGAGTTGCATTTGATCCTTCTAATGCTACACCGATGATGGTGCCAAATAAGATCAACAGCCCAATACTTTGAGTCGTTTTTCCAAATCCTTTTCCCAGAATAAGTGGCAGTTCATTGGGCGAAATTCCAGTAGCAAGCCCTAAAAAAATACTAGCGCTTAATAAAACTAAAAACGGATGGAGTTTATAACGTGTTGTCCCTAGGACAATCCAGCCAATGGCCAAGATTAATGCAAGAAAAGAAAGGGTCATATTCGACAAATGTTTTGATGATAAGTTACTACTTGAGCCGCAGATTTTTCTAGCAATTCCTCGCTTTGTGCCATGGATTCTTCCAGGGTCATTGGCCCATTTTGAATGGAAAAAATCCCACTAAAACCCGCCCGGTAAAGCGGAGAAAGCTCTCCTTCAATCTTGCCGACAAGGCCAATGCACGCAATGAGGTGTTTTTTAGCAAGACGCGCAACACTTACAGGGACTTTTCCTTGCAAGGATTGTGCATCAATCTTTCCTTCTGCAGTAAGGATTAGGTCAGCTTTTTTGATTTCTTTTTCTAAATCGAGAAGGCTAGCCAAAAGGTCAAAACCAGGGGTGAGTTTAGCATTAAAAAAAGCGTGGATTCCTGCGGCTGTTCCTCCAGCGGCTCCTCCTCCCAGAAGCTCATCTATCTTGCAGTCTAATTGCTTTTCAATACAGTGCGCATAATGGGTTAAACTATGTTCTAATAATGCTATATCGCCTGCAGAGGCTCCTTTTTGAGGGCCGTAAACCCTTGTGGCGCCCAGTTGACCAAGAAGAGGATTTTCAACATCACAGGCAAGTTGCCATTCGATGTTTTTATAGCCTTTAGGTAAAATAATTTTATGGAGTTTTGCCAAAGCAGCTCCTCCTGGGTGGAGTTCTTTTAAGTCTTTATCTAATAATTGCCCCCCTAAAGCTTGAAAGATCCCTGCTCCGCCGTCGTTAGTTGCACTCCCACCGATACCTAAAATGATTTTGGTGCAGCCATGATCAATAGCATGTTTAATTTGAAGGCCCGTTCCATAAGTTGTGCATGAACAGGGGGAGCGCTCTTCTTTTTTGAGAAGGGCAAGACCTGCCGCTTGCGACAACTCAATCCAAGCTGTTTTTTTGTCATCAAACCTAAAATAATCAGCACTAATGTGACGTCCCAGGGGATCGACCGTTTTACAGGAAACCCGTTTCCCTTTGAGGTGTTTTTCAAGCATAGTTAGTGCGCCTTCTCCTCCATCAGAAAAAGGAATTGAATGGACGTTAATCCGCGGATTTACCTTTTTTATACCGCGTTCAATGGCGGCGGCGACCCTAGTGGCAGAAAGGTTTTCTTTAAAGGAATCTGGAACGATGAGTATGTGCATAACACTAAAATAAGCATTCCGCCTTTCTTTTTTGATTTTATGTACTTTTAAGCAAACTTTATTTATGAAAACGCAGCTTGCTATACAGCTTCACAACCGAAAAATATTTCACCATTACCTTAAGCACTTTAGCCTAGAACAACTCAACACTATTCCACCAGGCTTTAATAATAACATCATTTGGAACATTGCTCATACCGTAGTTACCCAGCAACTATTAGCCTATAAGATTTCTGGGAATGAGATGCATGTCCCAAAAGAATGGGTGGCTCTTTTTGCGAAAGGAACGAAACCTGAACGCGCGATTACTGCCGAGGAGGTGAGCGCAATCGATGCCGCTTTATTTTCTACGCATGAACAGTTTGAAAAAGATCTAGCAACCAGGTTATTTAAGAACTATACGCCTTATACGACGTCCACAAACATGGTCTTAGATTCCATTGAAACGACCCAAAGTTTTGTGTTGTTCCACGATGGAATTCACTTGGGAAGTGTGCTGGCATTAGCTAAGTTGGTTTAGGCGTTTATTGCTTCCATAATCATAGGGGCATGAACGCGGGAATTTTCGATAAACCATTTGTTTGTTTTTAAACCGCCACATACAACACCAGCTAAATAAACCCCTTTTTGACTAGACTCCATTGTTGTTTCGTCATACATGGGCGTTTTATAGGGGTCATCGTGAAATCTCACTCCCAGGCTTTTTAGCAAGGAAAAATCGGGTTGATAGCCAGTCATGGCGAGGACAAAATCGTTCTTTAGTTCTTTTGATCCTTTAGGGGTGTTAATATGGACACTCGAGGGGGTGATCTCAGTTATTTCAGACTCAAAATAGGCGGTGATACTACCTTCTTTAATGCGATTGACAATGTCGGGTCGCGCCCAGTATTTTACGTTTTGACCCACTTCTTTTTCACGAACAACAAGGCTAACACTTTTTGCTCCTTTACGATAGGTTTCTAAGGCGACATCTACCGCAGAATTTGCTGCTCCAACGACGACTAGATCCATGCCAAAATAAGGATGGGGTTCTTTATAATAGTGCGTAACCTTTGGCAGTTCTTCTCCCGGCACGTTGAGTAAATAGGGAAGGTCGTAGAAACCTGTCGCTAAAACGATATTACGACATGGGTAACTCCCTTTAGGCGTGTGAACCACAAAGTTTTTATCTGTTGTTTTTTCAAAACGATCTACACCTTCATAGAGGTATGGGTTTAATTCCCAGGCCGTGGTCACCCTTCGATAGTACTCAAGCGCTTCGGCACGAGTGGGTTTAGGATTATGTGAAATGAAGGGGATGTTGCCAATTTCGAGCCGGTCTGAAGTAGAAAAAAAAGTCATGTTTTGTGGATAATGATAAAGGGAATTTACCAGCACCCCCTTGTCGAGAATAAGATAGTCTAAGTCCCTTTTTTTTGCTTCAATCCCACAGGCTAAACCAATGGGCCCTGCTCCAATGATAATCACATCTTTCATGGGGCTAAGATACGCTATTTTTCTAGCTTTTTTAGTTAAGTGTAAAACACAATAATTAGAAAAAACAATGAAAAAAATAAAATAATCATTAAAAACTATTATAACTTATAATGACCTTGCTTCAAATAGATTTATGACGCGTATTTTTAATGAAGTATCGATGAAACCTATTAAAGGCTTTTTACTACAAAAAACTGTCTTATATACAGGCTAATGAGAGAGAGGAAAAAGAACCCAGCACCCCATGCAGGGCCTGCTTCTGCGGCAAAACCACAAATACCGATTATCCACCACAGGAGGAAGAAGATTAATCCACCAAGGTACTTGATAGAGCCGTGAAATACGTGATCGTCAAACTGTTTTAACACTAATTGAAGGGCAAGGTGAATGGGAAGGTTGGGGAGGCTAAATAGTACAATCATCACTCGATCAATAAGGGTCTTAGGCCTTGCTTTTGCTAAGTCTGGTTGATCTTTTTCTAGCTCAGCTTTGAGTTGTTTAAAGCTTTTATGAGTGTTGTTTTTATTGAGGAAGGTCTTTTTCTCACTGTAGTTGTTATCGTTTTTTGGAAGCCAAAGACAGGCCTCCATTTCCTTTTGTAGTGCATCTCTTAGGGCATTGATTCCTTTGGCGGGATGTTCGGTGTAAATGGGAATAAAATCGTTCACTTTGATGGGTGTTCCATAGACGACAACGCAATCATGTCTTGGGTGGAGATGATTACCATAATTAATTCCTACCGGTTGAAGGTAGATGGGGTGCTTTGGCGCACGTTTTTGCGCCTCCATCGCAAGACGAGCACTTCCTTTTGAAAGTTGAAGTAGGTAGTATTGATCGTGGTGTTTTCCTTCAGAAAACATCATGACATTTTCTTTGTTAGCGAGCAGGGAATAACAGCGCTCAAACACAGCCGTATTGTTTTTGAGTTGTGAATAGCCATCGCGAATGCGATAAACAGGGATGGTTTGCATGGCGTCAAGTACCCACTGTAAGGGCCCGCCAAAAACATCACTACGGGTGAGTGAGTGAATAGATTTTCCTGCAGTAGTACCCACTAATAATGGATCGATCAAAGCATTTTGATGATTTGGAGAAAACAAGATCGCACCGTCTTTTGGAATATTTTCCTTGCCCACAACGCGAAAGTTTGTAAAATACAAGGGGTTGTATTTCGACAAAATAAAACGAATAAATGTGTAAAAGGATTTCTTCATGAATGCTGGCTTAGCACAAAGATAAAATTCCTCAAAATTTTCTTAAGGATCGAGCGTAAAAATAACCGTTTTCAAGTGGCTATTGTTAAGGGAAAGGTTATATTTGCACTCAAAATATCACTATACCAAAAAAAGATTCCATATGGCATCAAATACAGGAAAAATTTCGCAAATCATTGGTCCAGTTGTTGACGTAGTTTTTGAAGGAAAAGAAAACACTTTACCACGTATCTATGATTCCCTTGAAGTTCAAACATCAACGGGTAAACTTGTTTTAGAAGTTCAATCGCATATCGGGGAAGATACTGTGAGAACCATTTCGATGGATTCAACAGATGGTCTAAGTCGAGGTGCAGCTGTAGCCGCTACAGGAAATCCTATTCAAATGCCGATTGGGGATGAGGTTTACGGACGTTTATTCAATGTTATCGGAGATGCAATTGATGGACTAGGAGATTTACCCAAAGCTGGCGACGCTGGTCTTCCAATTCACAGAGAAGCACCTGCTTTTGATGAATTATCTACTTCTACTGAAGTTTTATTCACAGGAATTAAAGTAATTGATTTGATCGAGCCGTATGCAAAAGGAGGAAAGATTGGTCTCTTTGGTGGAGCTGGAGTAGGAAAAACGGTACTAATCCAGGAATTGATTAACAATATTGCCAAAGGCCACGGTGGACTTTCTGTATTTGCAGGAGTAGGGGAACGTACTCGTGAAGGGAATGACCTTTTACGCGAGATGCTAGAGTCTGGCATCATCAAATATGGAGATGACTTCTTACATTCTATGGAAGAAGGTGGATGGGATTTATCGAAAGTAGATAAAGCTGCCATGAAAGATTCAAAAGCCACTTTCGTCTTTGGACAAATGAACGAACCTCCAGGGGCACGTGCTCGCGTTGCTTTATCTGGATTAACCATAGCAGAATATTTCCGTGATGGAGCAGGAGACGGACAGGGAAAAGATGTTCTTTTCTTCGTCGACAACATCTTCCGTTTTACACAAGCAGGATCTGAGGTATCTGCACTACTGGGGCGTATGCCTTCTGCAGTAGGGTACCAGCCCACACTTGCTACCGAGATGGGAGCCATGCAAGAGCGTATTACTTCAACAAAGAAAGGATCGATTACTTCTGTACAGGCCGTTTATGTACCTGCAGATGACTTGACCGATCCAGCACCAGCAACTACTTTTGCTCACCTTGATGCAACAACGGTATTATCCCGTAAAATTGCCGAGCTAGGTATTTACCCAGCAGTGGATCCATTAGATTCAACATCGAGAATTCTTACAGCAGATATCCTTGGGGATGATCACTACAACTGTGCGCAACGTGTAAAAGAGTTATTACAACGCTATAAAGAATTACAAGACATTATCGCCATTCTAGGGATGGAAGAATTATCCGAAGAAGATAAACTTGCCGTATCTCGCGCACGTAGAGTACAGCGTTTCTTATCTCAACCTTTCCATGTAGCTGAGCAGTTTACAGGGATACCAGGAGTATTGGTTGATATTAAAGAAACCATTAAAGGCTTTAACATGATCATGGATGGCGAGTTAGACCATATTCCAGAAGCGGCCTTTAACCTTAAAGGATCGATCGAAGAAGCGATAGAAGCAGGAGAAAAAATGTTATCTGAAGAATAAGCATGTATTTGGAAATCATTTCACCTGAAGCCACCTTATTTACCGGGGAAGTTGAAGCACTCACCCTCCCCGGTACTAATGGAAGTTTTCAATTATTAGAAAACCACGCACCCATTGTTTCTACATTACAAGCTGGGGATGTCAAAATAAAAGGGAACATTACAATTGCAGAGCAAGTTGAGGATCAATTTGAGCGTATTTCTAAGCAAGAAACACTATTTGCCATTTCTTCTGGCACAATAGAAATGCGTGAAAACAAAATCATCTTGTTAAGCGACTAATTTGATTTCCCCGAATCTCAACTCTTCCTTGTTTATTATGAAAAAGTACTCTACGTTGCTTTTGTTTTGTGCCTGTTGTTTTCTCAACGCACAACAAACAAAGGATTCCATTGAAATTAAACAACTCAACGAAGTAGTTGTTCGTTCAACGCGTATTGATCTTCCTTTATCCGAAAATGCGCGTTCGATTCAAATCATCACAAAAGAAAACATTCGTCAAGCTGGGGTAACCACCCTGGCCGACCTACTACAGCAAGTAGCTGGAGTCGATATTCGCCGTCGAGGAATTGCCGGAACTCAAGCCGATTTATACATTCGAGGGGGGAGTTTTGATCAAACTCTTTTATTGATCGATGGGATCAAATTGGACGATGCACAAACAGGACATCACACCCTTAACCTTGCATTGCCCTTAGAGGTCATCGAGCGCATTGAAATTATCAAAGGTCCAGCGGCGAGAATCTTTGGTCAAAATGCTTTTACAGGAGCGGTTAATATTGTGACAAAAAACACCATTGAAACTAGTGGCGTAATTAATGCACAAGTAGGTTCCTTTGGTCAGGTCAATGTTGAAGCGACCACGGGAAGCTCAAATGAAAAATCCAATCTATTAGCGCACTATTCTTTTGCTACCGCAGAGGGATATCGTTACAATACAGATTTTGAGAATCAAAACATCTTTTTAAAAGGACAATTCAACAAGACAACTCTCCCCATCGATTTTATTGCCTCGTTTTCTGAGCGTAAATTTGGTGCAAACGGCTTTTACGCTCTCCCGTCTTATGCCGATCAATATGAGGAAACACAAGGAAGTCTTGTAGCTTTTTCCACCCGTATCAATAAAGGGAACTGGTTGTTAAAGCCACGTATATACTGGAGAAGAGGGCAGGATGAGTACATCTTTGTTCGAAATAATCCAGCGATTTATCGCAACCTACACATTACCCATAAAGTAGGTTTCGCTTTTGATACCTCAAACACCAATAAATTGGGTCAAACAGGCCTGGGAATTGATCTTGCGCGTGTGAGTATTGCCAGTAATAATCTGGGAGATCGCAGCCGTTTCATGACCACGATTTTTGCCGAACATCGTTTCCAACTACGCGATAATCAAATTGATATTACTCCAGGAGTAGCACTCACGCATTATACCGATTTTGGAGCACAGTTTTTTCCAGGAATCGATTTAGGCTATGCCCTTAACGAGCAATTTAGACTCTATGCGAATCTTGGTTATACCTACCGTATTCCTACATTTACAGACTTATATTATAGCGACCCCACGACGCAAGGGAACGAAAACCTAAAGCCAGAAGAGGCCCTTACACAAGAAATAGGACTGCGCTGGCAAAAAGAAATGTGGACCCTGAGTGCTGCAGCATTTTTGCGTAATGCAGCAAATCTGATTGATTATATTCGCCCATCACAAGAAGGACGTTTTGAAGCAACAAACATACGCGAGGTAAACACCCATGGAATTGAGCTCACTACAGAAGGGCAGTGGAAAATAGGAAACCAGCCACAGCGTTTGTCTATTGGATATGTTTATTTGAAGGACGATGTTCAATCGATTAATGTGGATTTCTCTCGATACACCATCAACAGTTTGCGCCATCATTTTACGTTCAATTACACCAGTTATATCATAAAAAATCTAAGTGCAAGAGTAGCCTTCAAACACGCACAGCGACCTTTACAGGACAGTTATCAGGTTTTAGACGCTAGTGTTCAATGGAAATTAAACGATCTCACCGTAAGCTTCTCTGCAAACAATATCCTAAACGAGGTATATAGCGAGAGTAATCTTGTACCCATGCCGTTAGGCAATGGTTTGTTAGGCTTTAGGGTTGTGTTCTAACTCCTGCAACACACCATAAATCAAGCTGCTTTCCCAGCCGCGGAAGCGCAGTGCGTCTACTACCTTCTTCTTGCGTAAAAGCAAGGGCTTCTTTTCATGGCTTTGCCAAAATTTAAGGGCAATGTCCCAAAGGGTTTCTTGATAAGCTTCCTCCGAGATTTCTTTTAAGGCAATTTTAATATTAAAAGCCGAGATTTGACGCAGTTTTAGTTCTCGTATAATGCGTTCTTTCCCCCATTTCTTTATGCGGAATTTTCCTCTAGCAAAACTTTGGGCAAAGCGGGTTTCATTGAGGTAATTTCCTTCAATGAGTTGAGCAATAATCGTATCAATAGCTGCAGGTATCATCCTCATTTGCCGTAACTTTTGAACGACTTCTTGATGACAGCGTTCTTGATAAGCACAGTAGTGTTCTAGTTTCTTTTGCGCTTCTACCAGCGAGTATGCGGTTTGTTTTTGCATAGAACGAAGATACTTTATTTCATAAAAAAAGCGGTACGCTAGAGCGCACCGCTTTTATTTTAAGCACGTAAGGCTTTATTGTTTTGATCACTAAAGCGATAGTGCAAATACTGGTAAGCATCACGTGGAACAATTTTGATCCATTTTTTGTGCTCCCACCACCATTTTGTCCGAATGGAAAAGACGCCTTGGTTAAGGTAGGCTGCGATAAAAGGATGCACATGTAACTGTACCTTCTTTTTACGATGCTTAGCATGCTTAACAATCTTGTTAAGGTCTGCGTTGATTTTATCAAGTAAAACAATTGGAGCTTCGACTTCTCCATTAATATTAGGGTTGGGTTCCTTGGTTTTAATATTCATCTCAGGACGAACCCGTTGACGAGTAATTTGAATTAGACCAAACTTTGAAGGGGGTAAAATCTTGTGTTTGGTGCGGTCACTACTCATCTCTTCTTTGAGATGTTCAAAAAGTTTACGCCTGTTTTCACTTGAGCCCAGGTCGATAAAATCGACCACGATAATTCCACCCATATCGCGAAGACGCAATTGTCTTGCAATTTCTGTGGCAGAAATCATGTTGACTTCCATAGCGGTATCTTCTTGGCTTTTTGCTTTATTGGAACGGTTTCCACTATTGACGTCTATCACGTGCAATGCTTCGGTGTGTTCTATGACCAAATAGGCTCCTTTTTGCATCGACACGGTCTTCCCAAAAGAGGTTTTGATTTGTCGTTCAATGCCGTATTTTTCAAAAATGGGCAGCGAATTCGAATAGAGCTTCGCAATCCCTTTCTTTTTTGGAGCGATGGTTTCAAGATAATCTTGGACTTCTTCCAATAGGCCTTTATCGTCTACTTGAATTCCTGTGAAGGAATCATCAAAAACATCCCTTAATATAGAAGATGAGCGGTTGATTTCGCTCAACACCTTTGTGGGGTATTTATTGATTTTTGACAAGCCAGCGCACATGTTTTTCCAGCGCGTTAATAAGCGCTGAAGGTCGGCGTCTAGCTCGGCCACTTTTTTGTCTTGCGCAACAGTGCGTATGATGACCCCAAAATTCTTGGGTCGAATACTTTGCACTAAGCGCTTTAATCTGTTTTTTTCTTCACGGTCTTCTATTTTTTGTGAAATAGAGATACGATCAGAGAAAGGAACGAGCACCATATAGCGACCAGCGAGGGATAGTTCGGAACTAATTCGCGGGCCTTTTGTCGAAATGGGCTCTTTGACAACCTGAACAAGAATGTGTTGATTCGAGTTGAGGATGTCACTTACTTTTCCAGTTTTTTCGATATCTGCTTCGAACTTAAAGTTCTTAAGCGAATAATCTCTTGTTTTACCTGTACTTACTTGTTTAATAAATTTCAATAAAGAAGGCAGTTTTGGGCCTAGGTCATGATAGTGTAAAAAACCATCTTTTTCGTGACCTACATTGACAAAAGCTGCGTTTAGACCTGATACAGATTTTCGGACTTTGGCATAAAATATATCCCCGACCGAGAATTTGTTGTCTTCAACTTCTTTATTGAGCTCAATTAGTTTTCCATCCTTGAGTAATGCAAAATCAACCGCAGAGGAATTTGATCGGATAATCAGTTCTTTATTCACTCTGAGTTATTTTGTGGCACGGGAATGAATCCCTAGCCGATTAAACAATAATTTTTCAGGATTTTAACCTGTAAAGCAAACGTTTAGCTTGCTTTATTTCAAAGAACAATGAATTTTTTAAAGTGAGTTCACCTCACTATTTCTTTTTGTGGCGATTCGCTCTACGTCTTTTTTTACGTTTGTGCGTTGCTACCTTATGTCTTTTACGTTTTTTACCACTTGGCATAATGACTAGTTAATTAGGGTTAATAATTTATTTGACGGCTACTTTTGATTTGACACCGTTCATAAAGATTTTTGCAGGTTTAAATGCAGGAATATTGTGAGCAGGAATGATTACTGCAGTATTTTTAGAAATATTTCGTCCTGTTTTCTTTGCTCTAGTTTTGATCACAAAACTTCCAAAGCCTCTTAGGTAAACATTTTCACCGTTTTCTAGAGACCCTTTTACTTCCTCCATGAATTTTTCAACAGTTGCTTGCACATCTCCTTTATCAATGCCTAATTGATCTGATATGTTGGAAACAATTTCTGCTTTTGTCATTGTCTTGAATTTAAAATATTAAACAAAATCCTCTTTTCGGTTTGAGGTTCGCAAATATATAAATTAAATATTACATTCTATCCCCCCTAAATCATTAATATTTATGAATTTAATCCGATAGATGCTGTATTTTTACCCTCGATGGATTGGACAAAAACGCTGTTGGATTGGTATGAAGAAAACCGTCGCGATTTTCCTTGGCGAAAATCTCGTAATCCTTATTATATATGGTTATCTGAAATTATCTTGCAACAAACTAGAGTTCAACAGGGTTTACCGTACTATGAGCGATTTGTAGAACACTTCCCCACGGTGTATGATTTAGCTAATGCTAAAGAAGAAGAGGTTTTAAAGCTGTGGCAGGGACTAGGGTATTATTCACGTGCACGAAACTTACATGCTTCGGCACGCTGGGTGGTAGAAGAACGTCAGGGTGAATTTCCTTCAAATTTTAAGGATCTATTGCAGTTAAAAGGGGTTGGGGATTATACCGCTAGTGCGATTGCTTCCATTTGTTTTGAGGAAGCGCAGGCCGTAGTGGATGGCAATGTGTATCGCTTTTTGGCGCGTTTCTTTGGCATTGAGATGCCTATTGACTCCTCTGGTGCACACAAGTTTTTTAAAGCAAAGGCGACTACATTGATGAAAGGGGCTTCTCCTAATACCTTTAATCAAGCGATGATGGAGTTTGGCGCATTGCAATGTACCCCAAAGTTGACTCAATGTGATCGTTGTCCTTTTATCCAAACCTGTGTTGCTTTTCAACAGGGAAAGGTGAGCGAACTTCCTATTAAATCAAAAAGGGTAAAAATAACAAAGCGTTACTTTAATTATCTTGTCTTTAAAACCCCATCGGGTAAAACCCTGGTTCAAAAACGAAAAGCAAAAGGAATCTGGCAAAACCTTTATGAGTTTCCTTTGATAGAAACGACATCGGTGATAACAAAAGAAGCGTTACTTCAAGACAGTAGATTTAAACTGTGGGAGAAACACCACTTTATTTCTTGTTTACCCACGCACAAAAAACCTGTCAAACACATCCTTTCTCATCAACATTTGTTCATTCAATTTTGGCAAATTAATACGGTCAATGAAATTGACGAGGCAATTGATTATAAATCGCTTAAAGCACTTCCAGTCCCCATAGTGCTTGAACACTTTATCGATAAAAATTACCTTGATTGAACCTACTTTTATATATTTGAGTATCAATAACCCATTAAATCTTCCGTTATGAGTGGAACGCTAAACAAAGTAATGTTGATTGGCCACCTTGGGGATAATGTTAAAATGCACTACTTCGATGGAGGGGGATGCATAGGACGTTTTCCATTAGCCACCAACGAGACCTACACCAAAAAAGATTCTGGTGAAAAAATCACAAATACCGACTGGCATAACATAGTGGTGCGCAACAAAGCTGCTGAAATATGTGAGAAGTATTTAACCAAAGGGGACAAAGTTTATCTAGAAGGAAAAATAAAGACCCGCAAATGGCAAGACGAAGGTGGAAATGATCGCTACAGTACAGAAATCAATGTGGACGAATTCACCTTTTTAAGCACTAAAAATACAAGCGAAAGTCCAGCGCCAGAATCTCCACCCAAAGGAGAAAAGGACGACTTACCGTTTTAATGATTAACAAGAAACATTGGATCCAGAACCCCCTTTATTATTTACGCTTGCATTAATAACATCGGTCACTGTAATGAAGTGGGTTTTGTTGGGAACCTTATTACTGGCTTCCGCCCTTATTTCTGGTGCTGAGGTTGCTTTTTTTTCCCTGACCACCACTGCATTAGAGCAGGCGCGAGAAGAGGGCAATAAAAAAATTGCCCAAATTGAACGCATGCTTAAACGGCCCAAACGTTTATTAGCAACCATTCTTGTCGCTAATAATTTTATTAATATCGCCATTGTTCTATTGTTTGCTAACCTAAGCGAGCGTCTTTTTCAAGGGATTGAAAACAACTATGTACAACTCTTTTTAGAAATCGTTGTCATTACCTTTATCATCCTTTTATTTGGAGAAATTTTACCAAAGATTTACGCCAATAAAAACAACTTAGTATTTGCTCAGTTTATGGCTGGAACGCTGCATAAATTAGATCATTACTTTTTATTTTACCTCACTGCTCCCATGAGTAAATTCACTCTATTTCTCGAGCAGCGTTTTGGGCAAAGAGGGAACACCTTCTCGGTTGATCAACTATCAGAGGCACTAGAATTAACCGCACAAAGCGATACCACAAAAGAGGAAGATAAAATTCTTCAAGGGATTGTTTCCTTTGGGAACACCGACACAAAACAAGTGATGTGTCCACGAGTGGATGTTTTTGCCTTATCCTCTACCATGGCACTGAATGAAATTGTCCCGTTGATTATTGAAAAAGGATTTTCTCGTATTCCAGTGTATAACGATCGACTGGATACCATAGCAGGAATTCTTTATTCCAAAGATTTAATGCCCAATTTGGATAACAAAAAATTTGACTGGACAAGCCTATTAAGGGAACCCTATTTTGTTCCAGAACACAAAAAACTGGATGATTTACTCAAAGAATTTCAGCAAAAAAAGATTCATATTGCAATCGTAGTGGATGAGTATGGGGGAACCTCTGGAGTTGTTACCCTAGAGGATTTAATTGAAGAAATTGTGGGGGATATTTCTGATGAGTTTGACGATGAAGACATCGAATATTCCAAAATTGATGCAAAAAACTATGTTTTTGAAGCAAAGGTGAGTCTTAAAGATTTTTATCGCATTACCGATTTAGGCCTTGAAGAGGCTTTTGAAAAAGCAAAAGGAGAGGCCGAAACCCTGGGAGGATTTATTTTAGAAACCGCACAAAGTTTACCTGGTTTACGTCAAAAAGTCAACTTTGAAAATGTTTGTTTCACCATAGAATCTGTGGATAAAAAACGCATCAAGCGCGTAAAAGTAACTTTGCCATGATAAAGAAGTGTTGTTTCTTTTTACTCCTATTTTATATCGTTTCTTGTAACGATACCGCTCTTTTGCCAAAACCAAAAGCACAATTGAGTTTGCAATATCCCGAGGCCAATTATCTTGCTGTTGAAACCCATTGCCCCTATCAGTTTATGCAAAATTCAACGGCACAATTTGAGGCATTAAATCACTGTGAAAGTAAACTTGTTTACCCCGAAATGCGTGCGACCATCTACCTTTCTTATCGCCCCATTGAAAACAACCTCGACTCTTTATTAGCCGATGCTTATCAAATGCCCAGCAAGCACATCATCAAAGCAGCAGAAATTCCTGAAAAAGTTTTCATCAACCCAGAACACAAGGCATATGGTACTTTATTTCGTATTGTAGGGGAAGCTGCTTCTCAAGCGCAATTCTTCCTAACCGATAGTCTCGATCATTTTCTTGTGGGCTCTTTGTATTTTTATACTCGACCCAATTATGACTCTATCATGCCAGCAGCGCGATACATTGAAAGTGATATGGTGAAATTAATGGAAACGCTTGAATGGAAAGAATAACATTATTCTAATGTGAACTCACTCACAGAATAAGCTTCGCCCACTGCTTTAACAACCGCAATAATATCATTAGGATTTAATTGCTGGTCATCAAATTGAATTAAAGCATTCTTAGACGGAAAATCTACGGTCGCTTTTGCAATTCCTGGGGTGGCATTGAGTTTCTTTTCAATCACTGCAGCACAGCCCATGGCACACACCATGCCTTCAATTGTCATGGAAACAGTTGTATTTGCTGTGACGACATTTTTGACCTCTTCGATTTGAGAAGGCGGAGTTTTTATTGCTCCAGTTTTGTTTTGACAGCTGGCACATAGGATCAAAGCCACAATAAGATAGAGTCCTTCTTTCATGAGGTAAAATTAGTGAAATAATAGAAATGTATTTTCAAGAAAAGACGCACATTTGTAAAAAAAGTAGCGAATGTCTGTTGCGGTGAAAAAATGGGTTTATCTCATAGTATTATCCATTATTTGGGGGAGTTCTTACATTTTAATTAAAAAAGGGCTAGTGGGATTAACGCCCATTCAACTGGGGGCATTTCGTATTTTGTTCACTACAGTTATTCTCTTTTTAGTGGGATATAAGAGTTTAAAAGGCTGGACGAGAGAACAATGGAAATGGTTAACATTCACTGGGTTTTTTGGTACATTTTTCCCTTCTTTTCTCTTTGCTTTTTCCGAAACCGAGATCAACAGTTCGGTAGTGGCAGTACTCAATGGGTTAACGCCTTTATTTACGATTTTGATCGCTTATTTCTTTTTTCATCAAGGCGTAAAAAGGAAGCAGTTAGCGGGGGTGTTAGTGGGTTTTATAGGGACCATCATTTTAGTAGCACAGGAGTTTAGTTTTGCGGCTACGGGTGATGGCCGTTATGCTTTACTTGTGGTGCTGGCATCAATGTGTTATGCGATTAATGTGAATACCATCAAACACAAACTTCAAGGGGTTGCTCCCATGGCGATTGCTTTGGCAAACTTTGTTGCCATTTGTATTCCTGCATTAATTCTATTGCTTACTTCTTCTTTCCCATGGGACCGTTTTTATACCGATGCTGATATTTTAAGTTCAATGGGGTATATCTTGATTTTATCTTTATTTGGGACGGCATTCGCCAAAGTATTGTTCAACGAGTTATTGACCTTTTCCTCGGCAGTATTTTCGATTTCAATTACCTATTTATTACCTATTGTTGCTATAGGCTGGGGATTGCTAGATGGAGAAGTTTTTGGGGGCTTACAATGGCTTGCAAGCGGTCTAATTTTAGGGGGGATTTACCTGGTGACAGAAACAAAAAAAGCGCCTTAAAAAAGACGCTTTTTACTCCTCTGCATTTTCCTTTTTCTATTATTGAAAATCGTTATCCGAAAAAGAGACATTTAATTCGATTGACGAGGTGACAAAATCTATTTTTTGTGGGCCAAAAGATTGGCTTACAGTATGAGGAAATAATAGTCCATCAACAGCTTTATAGTCCCCAATGAAGGTTTCTTGCGTAATGGTATTTCCTTGCATTTCTTGGGTTTCACTTACCTTGATTTTCAAACCACTTTCTACGCTATAAAAATAGGATTTACTATCACTTAGTTTAAGTTCGTAGGCTTTTGTCCCATTGACATCTACTACCCCAGCGAGATTTACTTTTGCTGGGTCAAGGGCCAATTCTGCAAAAACAGCTGTATCGGGTAAAGCTTTAGCAAGCGCATCTGCGTCCATGGGCATACGTCTTCCTTGCGCTTCGTTATACCCTTCGTTTTTATTGATGACTTGTTTTTGCATCACATTCCCCATCATTTTAACAGCGAGAAAAGATTGCTGTGCATTGGTTTTCTTGCTTTCTATTTCAAGGGTCATTCCTTGCATACTTGCGGTAGCGATCTCTTTTTTAGATTGAACGGCTGCAGCTTTATCTTTTCCGCCAATGGCTTCTAAATACGCGCTAATCACACTAGCAGCATCTACCCCTTCGGGCAGGGCACTGTCATAGTTTGGTCGGGCTACAGTTTCCCCATATTTGTCATAAAAACGAATGGGTAGCGTCTTTCCTAGTGGGGTAGCTTTTTCAAGATTTTCTAGTACCTCACTTCCTTTTCCTGTAACAAATATTCTCGCCTTATTGAGATGGAAGTATTTTTTTGTTACGCGTTGAATATCTTCAATTGTAACGGCATTTATTTTCTGTAAATAGGTGGTGTAGAAATCACTGGGCAAACCTTCAGTTAAAATAGCGAGAGCATATTGCGCTATGGTAGATGGTCGCTCGAGTGCAAGAACAAAATCTCCTACATACTTTGCTTTGGCTTGATCGAGTTCTTCTTGCGTTACTGGAAGCGCTTGAATTTTTTCAATTTCTTTGACTAATTCAACGACAGAACTATCGGTAACAGCGTTGCGAACACTAGCTGAGGCACGCAAGCGGGAACGGCGATATTTATTTGTGCTAAACGAGGAATACGATCCATAGGTGTATCCTTTGTCTTCTCTCAAGTTAAGGAATAAGCGCGCTTGTGCACCACCACCCAAAATGCGATTTGCTAAAATAACAGGGAAATAATCGGCATCGGTCTTTTTGACTTCGGTTGTAAAATCGACGGATACTTCAGATTGTACAGCATTGGGCATATCAACAAAGTTGATTTCAAGACTTGAAGCATTTTGAGCTACAGGGAATTTTTCTCCAACAACGGCCTGTCCTTTCCAGTTTTTAAATAGTCGTGTGACCTGTTTTTTGACGGTCTTATATTCAACATCTCCTATGATGACGAGATAGGCATTTTTTGGGCTAAAGTTTGCCGTGTAAAAGCGTTCTACATCTGCAAGCGTTACCTTATTGACCGTTGATTCACGAATGAATTCTCCAAAAGGGTGTTGTTTCCCAAAGGTGATTAAGTTTTCTACTCTTCGTGCTGCAGCAGGAACAGAGTTTTCGTCGGATTTTATGCCTTCAAGAAGTTTTTCTTTTTCTTTCTCAAATTCTTCTTCCAGGAAATTAGGGTGTAATGCGGCATCGGCCATAAGTTCCAGTACTCTAGGGAAGTAGCGAGAAAGAGAAGAAGCAAAACCTCCAGAGGATCCAATACTGATACGGGCGCCAAGGTAATCAACCTCTTCATCAAATTCGTCTTTTGGAATGGCGTTTGATCCTTTCCCTAACATCCTGCCTAGAAGGGCATTTACTCCAGCTAGCTCTCCTTCAAAAACAGGAGGGTTATCAATGGATAAGTTTGCCGACGCTCGAGGTAGTTTGTGGTTTTCTACCACTAAAACACGCAAGCCGTTTTTTAGAACAAATTCTTGTGGTTCATCCAGTTGAATTTTAGGTGCAGGGCCAGATTCGGGCTGTTGACTTCTATCAATTTGAGCTTGTAATGGAAGTAGACCTAGCAATAGTGCAAATAAGAATAAACTTTTTTTCATCGTGCGTTTATTTTTTAGCTGATTCTGGAAGATAATCCAAAACCAAACGTTCATTTTTGTTTAAGTACTTTTGAGCGACCGCTTGAATTTCTTCACGGGTAATAGAGCGGTAAACATCAATCTCTGTGTTAATGCGATTGGTGTCTCGGTAAAAGGTGTAATACTCGGCTAAAGAGTTTGCAATCCCTTCCACAGAAGCGTTTGAATTGACAAAGTCGGTTTCAAATTTATTTTGCAGTTTTTGGAAATCCTTTTCAGAAATAAGTTCTTTTTGGATTTTCACTACCTCCTCATCCATTGCTTCAACAAGGCTTTCAAGACTGTTATCCCCTAGAGGTAAACCAAAAATGAGATACATTCCATAGTCCTCTTGGCTAATATTAAAAGCGCCTACTTGTAAAGCCATTTTTTCTTCGTCCACCATTTTTTTGTAAAGCTTTGAGCTGTTCCCATCACTAAGGTAGGTTGAAATCATGTCAAGGACTTTTGCATCTCTTGTAGTGAGTGATGGCATTCGATAGCCAGTTACAACTGCAGGAATTTGAATGTTGGGATCATATGCTACAGCCTTAATAGGGGCGCTAATGGGCGCTTCTTTAATATTGACGCGGGGAACGTCTTCCCCTCTAGGGATTGCTGAAAAATAGTCGTTTATCATTTTTTTTGCTGAAGGGATATCGATATCTCCTGCAACAACTAAAACAGCGTTATTTGGAACATAATACTTTTTGTTAAAAGCTAAGAATTCCTCAAGGGATGCTGCGTCAAGATGCTCCATCTCACCGATGGTGGTGTGTTTGTAGGGGTGTTTGACAAACAAGTTCTTTTTGACATTTTCTAAAAACTTTCCATAAGGAGAGTTATCTACGCGTAAGCGTTTTTCCTCTTTTACTACTTCGTTTTGTGTATCTACCCCAATTTGATTGATTACAGGATGTAGCATACGCTCTGATTCTAGCCATAAACCGAGTTCGAGATTATTTGACGGGAATACTTCGTAATAATAGGTGAAGTCATCGTTGGTATAAGCATTATTTTTTCCACCATTTGAGGAAACAATGCTGAACCATTTTCCCCTTTCGATGTTCTTTGTTCCTTCAAACAACAAATGCTCAAAAAAGTGAGCAAAACCAGTGCGCTGAGGTTCTTCGTCTTTTGCTCCCACATGATATAAGACCGAGGTAGTTACTACCGGGGCACCATTATCTTGATGTAAGATGACGTGTAAACCATTGGGAAGGTCGTATTCTTCAAACTGTACTTCTTGTGCATAGGAAGCGCTTCCCACAAGTAGTACGACTAAAACAGCAAGTAGTTTTTTCATAAAATTATTCTTTAACTAATTAGACGTGAAATTAGGGAGGATGTTACAATTTATAATGATTAAACGCAATAAATTCACAAAAAAGGCATTATCATTTAAAGCTTAAATTAAGTGTTTACACGACTTTTTCCATTGTGGGTGAGTTTGTGCGCATTGATGGCGTTACTTCATCCAGCATTATTTACATGGTTTTCAGGACCTTGGATTACCTATGGTTTAGGTGGAATCATGTTAGGCATGGGTTTAACACTCCAATGGAGTGATTTTAATCAAATTTTACAACACCCTAGCTGGGTTGTTTTAGGGTTATTTTTACAGTTTAGTATTATGCCCTTAATGGGATGGGGTTTAGCAACCTTATTTGAATTACCACCCTTTTTTGCTGTGGGATTGATTTTAGTTGCTAGTTGTCCTGGCGGAACTGCCTCTAATGTAATTGCGTATTTAGCAAAAGCGAATGTCGCGCTATCTGTAGCAATGACGAGCTGTTCTACCCTTGTAGGAATTATTTTGACTCCTTTTTTAACCGCAACACTTTCGGGGAATTATTTAGTGGTTGATGCCTGGGCTTTATTTTATAGTACACTTAAGGTGGTTTTACTTCCCGTTTGTCTAGGAATAATTCTCAATCAATATTTTCCTAAGGTGACCCAAAAAGTTGTCCCCTTTGCACCTCCTGTCGCTGTAATTTTAATTGTTTTAATTGTGGCAAGTATTATTGGGCAAGGAAAGGCAATTATAGTATCGGCAGGGTTAAATTTAATTTTTGCCATTTTAATCTTACACTTTTTAGGCTTTTTGATGGGGTATTTTGTCAGTTGGATTGCAACGGGTAATCGCGCAGCAAGTAAAACCATCGCCATCGAGGTGGGGATGCAAAACTCAGGATTAGGAGCTGTTTTAGCGCGCGAAAATTTTACAAACCCCGCTACTGCGATTCCTTCCGCGCTATCCAGTTTGGTGCATTCTATTTACGGCAGTATATTTGTTGTCTTGTTTAAAGTTAAAAACCAAACCATTAAACCTTAATCGTATGCACAACGTTGTGATTGTTTCTGCAAAGAGAACCCCCATTGGAAAATTCATGGGAAGTTTATCTAGTGTCCCAGCGCCATTGCTGGGTGCAACAGCAATCAAAGGTGCCTTAGATGCTGCGGGTATTGCACCATCGCTAGTCGAAGAGGTCTTTATGGGGAATGTTTTACAAGCAGGAGTAGGTCAAGCGCCGGCGCGTCAAGCCGCTATACATGCAGGAATTCCTGCTACTGTTCCTTGTACAACGGTCAATAAAGTCTGTTCTTCTGGAATGAAAACCATTAGCATGGCAGCACAGGCTATTGCATTGGGAGACGTAGAAATTGCAGTCGCAGGCGGAATGGAAAACATGAGCCTTGCACCCCATGTGGTTCCTATGCGAACAGGAGTAAAATTTGGCGCAGCTCAACTTGAAGATGTGATGCAAAAAGATGGATTACAGGATGCTTTTGATCAAGTTGCCATGGGAACCTTTGCCGATGCAACGGCAAAAAAATACAAGATTAGTCGAGAAGAACAGGATGCTTTTGCCATTGCTTCCTATAAACGGTCAACAGCAGCATGGGAAAGTGGTTTAATGCAGAATGAAATTGTCCCTGTTGCCGTTCCACAACGCCGTGGAGAAGATATAATGATAAAAGAAGACGAGGAATATACCAATGTTAAGGTAGAGAAAATTCCAACACTTCGGCCGGCTTTTACTAAAGATGGTACGGTTACTGCGGCAAACGCCTCAACCATCAATGACGGTGCAGCAGCCCTTGTGTTAATGTCTGAATCAAAAGCAAGCGAATTAGGGATACAACCGCTTGCGACGATTGAAAGTTATGCAGATTCTGCTCATGAACCCCAGTGGTTCACTACAGCACCGGCAAAAGCCTTACCAAAAGCCTTAGCAAAAGCAGGCCTTCATCAAGAAGAGGTTGAACTCTTTGAATTAAATGAAGCCTTTGCCGTGGTGGGCATCGCTAATATGAAAATTTTAGATCTTTCATCCGATCGAGTTAATATTCACGGGGGAGCTGTTTCCTTGGGGCATCCATTGGGATGTTCTGGAGCTCGAATTGTAGTGACCCTTTTAAATGCCATGCAGGCAAAAAACAAATTCTTAGGAGCAGCTGCCATATGCAATGGTGGAGGCGGTGCTTCTGCCTTAGTCCTTCGTCGATAAATGAAAAACAATTTCCTTCTCTTTTTTATATTCTTTAGCAGTATTGTCACAGCTCAAGAAGCACATATTTTATTTAATCGGATGAATATGGCGGTCTATAATCCTGCCTTTACCGGGACCAATGGAGCATTTATTTCAGTAAATAGTCGAAGTCAATGGTCGGGAATACAAGATGCGCCCCGTACCAATTATTTGATCTATCAAAGGCCAAAAAAGAAAAAGGTTTATCTGGGTTTTACGGCACAAAACGATCAAGTTTTTATTGAGAATAAAACTCATTTTACTATTGACTATAATTATGAGCTACAATTAACAGATGAGCGTTATCTCTATCTAGGGCTAAAAGGAGGAGGTTTTTATAATAACATTGATGTGAATCGACTGGAACGTCTTTATTCTACCTATAATCCAGCCTTAGAACCAATTAAAAGTTATTTCACGCCTGTCTTAGGTTTAGGTGTTCAGTATAAAGCACCCAACTTTTTTCTTGGTGTAGGAGTCCCCAGTTTATTTAACAATAAACGTTTCCAAGATAACAGCGGCTGGGAAACTACAGCAACAGATGTCGCCTATCTTTATTTTTCTGGTGGTGGTGCTCTATCCCTCAATGAGGATTTTAGTTTTTCCCCTGTATTCATTTATCGAGCAGTTCCCAATAGTCCGAATCTTTTCTCTGGGACGGTAGCGATGAATTATAAAGAACAATTTGTCATCGGTGCGGGCTATGCTAACAATGACAATATGGCCTTTTTTGTTTCTTCTAAAAACTTTAAAGGTATTGAATGGGGTTATGGATATGAATTTATGAATCGAAACGATCGTACTGCTATCCAAGGAGGGACACACGAATTTGTTTTACGCTTTACCTTAGAGAAAAAATCTCCAAAGGAAACTGAAAATTTAGGTTATGGAGATAATTAAACGACTATTTTTTTTATTGCTTTTTGTTTTTGTAAGCAATAATAGTGCTGCACAAACCCAGCCTACAACTTTGGGAGATGTTTATCAGATATCTTCATTAGCAAATTTAATTTGGATTCAACAAAATTCGTCATCTTGGTCAGCAACAATGGTCCTTACTAATGACATTGATATGTCTTCTGTGCAAAGTGTAGACGATTCTGACCCAGGTACCCAAGATGGTTGGATCCCAATAGGTAATGGTACCACAAAATTCACTGGATATTTTGATGGACGAGGTTATGCACTTAAGAATTTGTGGATTCAGCGTTCATTAGATTATGTTGGTTTTTTTGGTGCCATCGAAGATGCAACAGTAAAAAATATTGTATTTAGTTCGGGCGATGTTACTAATGAAAAAACCTCAGGTACAAGAAATACAGGTGGTATTATAGGATCAATTTCAGGGGGTACAAACACAATAATTAATTTGCAATACACGGGTTCTGTTACATCTAGTGGTGGAGATACAGGTGGGATAATTGGCGAGTGCCATTCATCATCTCAGGAGATTAGTTACTGTGTTTATGATGGAACACTTACAGCCGGTGGCAATCCAACTGGAGGTATTGTTGGAAGGTTTAATGGTTCCGCAATTCAGTACTGTACAGTATTAAGTGGAGGTACATTGAGTAGTACTTATGAATTGGGTGGAATTATTGGGGTTTTAAACACAATTAGCAGCCCAAGACTATTCAAATATAATTCTGTTTATGCTGACATTACTTCAACAGGCGATGATGTTGGTGGTCTGATTGGTAATATAGGCTCTGGTGCTGATGATTTAAATTTCAATTATAATATTGTCCGTGCTGATGTTACAGGAAATGAAAATGTTGGAGGTTTAGTTGGTAATGGAGGTTCTTGGGAGACCTCCCCAAGTTTAAGCGGTTATAATATCACAACGGGCGAAGCTCAAGGTAGTTCAAAGGTAGATCCTTTAGTTGGAGATATCTATAATTCAAGCTGTAACGCAGGAATTGGTCAAAGCAATGTATGGGCAAACGACATTAATAGTTTAGGGACAAAGTGTACAAGCAATGATGGTCTAGATAGTAGTACAGGCGATTTTTATATATCATCAAATTTTGACACATATGAATCACAATGGAGCATGGCAGATGCCGATAATTTTAGTTGGGATAGCAATGTTGATTCAGGTTATCCTCATCACGTTCACAATAGATATTTATTAACTAAATCTACAGAAGCTCATCTTGAAATTATTCGCACACCAAATGATGAAACGAAGGTTTATGGAACATCATCAGTGGTAACTTTTGTTTTAAGTTACACCAATACAGTAACCGTAAATCAAGGCGGAGGTCCTCCTTATTTTGATTTAAACAATAGCTCTACCGAAAAGGCTTATTATTTATCGGGTTCAGGAACAAAAGAACTAACCTTTATTTATACAGTTCAGAGTGGAGATTTCAGTAGTGATTTAGGGATATCCACAACAGACATTACATTAAATCCAGGGACTACCATATTAGACAACAACTCTAAAGCGGCTATCAATAAAATTCCAACTGTCGCTTCAGGGCGAGGTTTTTCGGCAATGTATGATATAGAGGTTGATACACAGACCCCTACTGTGACTTTGACAAGTAACGACAGTGATAATATTATCAATTTATCACAAACAGTATCGATAACTGCAACTTTTAGCAAGAATATGCAATCCACACCTACCATTACAATTCCAAGTGTGGGTACATATAATATGTCCTTAACAACTGCTTCTACAACTTGGTATTACGATTGGGATACAACAGGTGTGTCTACCGGAACTTATGCTATAAGCGTTAATGGAACTGCCACAAACGGAGAGACTTATACAGGCACAGATACGCTATCACTAGATGTTCAAAAACGCATTTATCTTGACACCAATGGAGTTACCATAAAATGTCCGACAGCAAATGTGTCTGAAACGGCCGTTATAGGTGGGAAAGAGTACATTGTTGTAGATGAGGCAGCGCTAAGAACTCGAGAAAACAATGGAGATGACCTTACTTGTGTGTGTACTTCTAAAGTGACAGACATGAGTGAACTTTTTGAAGATAATCTTACGTTCAATCAAGACATTGGTTCATGGGACACCTCAAATGTAACCACGACTTTTGAAATGTTTAAAAGTCCAGGAGTAACTTATGCTTTTAATCAAGACATCTCTAATTGGGATTTAAGTAGTGCAATCAATATGGAGGCCATGTTTAGAGGGGCCATAAATTTTAATCAAGACATCGGTAGTTGGAATGTAGGAAACGTTACAACCTTTAAAGATATATTTCGGAATGCTTCAATTTTTGATCAAGATATTGGCGGGTGGGACATTTCTAATGCCACAACTTTAGAAGGAATTTTTTCCGCCGCTAGTGCGTTCAACAACGCAAGTACTAACACAATCAGTAATTGGGACACATCCAATGTAACTGATTTAGGTTTTGCTTTCGCAGGGGCAACTGCGTTCAACCAAGATATTGGTGCTTGGGATACAAGTAACGTCACCAGTTTTGAGCAAACCTTTATATCGGCCACATCATTTAACCAAAACATTGGTATTTGGGATACATCAAGTTTAGATGAGTGTTATTCCATGTTTAACGGGGCTACTGCATTTAACAATGGGGGAAGTGACAGCATTAAAAATTGGGATGTTAGCCGTGTTACCATTTTTTCTTATATGTTTGATTCTGCCTCCTCGTTCAATCAAGATATTGGTGATTGGGACGTTTCAAGTGTTACAGCAGGAAACATGGAAGGCATGTTTTCATCTGCAACAGTTTTTAATCAAGATTTATCACAGTGGTGTGTTAGCACGATTACATCAACTCCTACAGGGTTTAGTTCAAGTAGTGCTTTGACAGCATCAAATCATCCAGTATGGGGATCGTGCTCTTCAGCGGCTATTTTGTATATGTATACAGACGGGGATTTGGAAATCGATTACCAAGAAGTCATAACCATTACGGCTAGTTTTAGTTTAGACATGTCTGCTTCTCCATTACTAACAGTTTCTGGAACAGCCATTATCGATACCGCAATGACACAAGGAAGTTCTGCTACTTTATGGACCTATGTGTTCAACACTCCTTCTAGTTTATCTGCAGGAGACTATATCGTCACGGTAAAGGCCACTGATACTACAGAGAATCGTCCTGTCTCTTCAAATGTAAGTTTAACCCTTACAACAGAAACCACACCGCCTACGGTAACCCACGCATTAAGTCAACTGAATCCCTATTTAAATGCTTCAGATGTGGTTACCTATACCGCCACTTTTTCTGAACCCATGACTGCAACACCTACAGTAGATATCAATGGTCAAGGATATCAAACATTAACTCATGTAAGCGGCGACACTATTTGGAGTTATTTTATTGATATGTCCACTTATACCGGTCCAGAGGGAGCAGTAAGCGTTACTGTTTCGGGAACAGATAAATTTGGAAACCCCTATGCTTCTGGGTCAGAAACGCTTTCTGTTACGATAGACACTGTTGCTCCAAACATAAATAAAGCAACTTCTTCTGTTACTGCTACCACAACCTATGGGCTTGGTCAAACTTTTGATATAATTCTCGAATATGATGAAATAGTTTATTTGACTCTAGGAACACAATCCCCTACTTTTGAAATACAGACAAATGATTCCCCACCCACCTACTCTAATATTGTCTACACCTCGGGCTCTGGAACACAAAGTTTAACTTTTGAATATACAGTACAAAATGGGGATAACGTAATTCTTTCTTCGGAGGTTACCATGCAAGTCAGTGATGCATTAAATCTTTATACAGGTTCATTATTAGATGTTGCTGGAAATCCCGCCCGTATAGCACTAGGAAATGTACCAGGTCAATCACCTAGCTTGTGGGGAGATACCAATCCTAGTTCCTTAAACTACAATACTACCATTCGTATTGATGGGACGGCAGAAGAAATATCTAAGTTAGAATCAAGAGTTTCATCAATGACATATACGACAGGGACTTTCAAAATTGGAGATTTAATCAAGCTTCAACTAGAATATGGTCCTGATGCAGTAGGGTCAATTACGGGGACGCCAACGCTAGAATTAGATACCTCAAGTTGCGGAGGTTCAAATAGAATTATTGAATTTTCTAGGGTTAGAGAAATGAATCCAGGATTCACTCCCGCTATTCTTGAATTTGATTATGTTGTTCAAGAGGGTGATTGCGCTAATGCTTTAAACTATCTTAACCTTAACTCATTTAATTTAAATGGGGCTCAGATATACGATACTTCAAATAACCTCTTAACAGATACAACACTTCCTTTTACACCAAGTGTAGAAGGCTTAAATAGTAATATTTTACCGGGGCCACCTTATCCCGCTCCAATTATTATTGATGGAATCCGTCCAATTTTCACAAATTACCAACTTCAAACCTCTAATGCGACAAATACGCGTGCGCGACCCACTGATACCGTTACCTTAACCTTTGATGTTTCCGAACAAGCCAGTAGCACGTTTGCTGCAAATAGCGTAGAATTTGGACTATATGATAATAATGGTTCTCTTTCTTCTCTCAATGCAGCTAATAGTATTTCTCTCATTGGAACCAATACCATACAAGCCGTATATCAGTACACAGAGACAAATACTGCTTTTGATCGTCATTTTATTCATTGGCAAATCAACTCGGTTTATGATCTCGCTGGAAATGTTTCTGATGTAGCATCTGGCACCGCTGGAGATTCCAACCTATTTGTATTGTATGATAATAGTACGCCTACTTTAGATTTTGTAAGCATTGATTCAGACAATGGCCCGGATTCACAAAAAGCGAACGATGGGAATACCATAACCTTAGCAATACGAGCTAATGAGGACATTACAACAAGTACATCAAGTATCACCATCCTGGGTGTTGCGGCAGATACCGTAACCCTAAATGCTTCAAATACCATCGGGGGTAGCACTTTATGGGACGCACATTCAAGAGCGATTATTTCGAGTGATCCTTCTGGTACCGTTACTTTTAGTATTGATTTTGTTGATTTAGCAGGAAATGTGGGAACCCAAGTTGTGACCACAACAAATCCTCCAGGAACAAGTGTTGAGATTGACCGCAGTGGCCCAGTAATTAGTCCAATTCGAATGTATTCAAACAATGCTTCAACTACCCTAGCTAAGGTTGGAGATGTGGTGTCTCTTGAGTTTACAGCAAATGAAATCATCAATGACTTTGCTGCAACCATTGCCGGTAATGTCATGACCATGACGAACTTCACAAATGTATCTACAAGCACTTTCCGTTTTGATTATACCATGCGTACGAGTGATTCGGAAGGACTCATAAGTTTCACTTTATTGACCACAGACACCATCAACAATCCCTCTGTTTTATATACAGCTGTTACAACAGGAACAGCAGTTTATTTTGATAAAACAGCACCATCAATAACTAACGTTAGAACAACGAATGTTTCAGGGAGATATACCGATGACGATACCAATCCAGCCAATAGCGACCTGATTGAAATTTTGGTCAATTTTGATGAAGTGATCTCTGTGGATACTTCAGCAGGAACCCCAACTTTATTACTTGAAACAGGGGATACGGACTATTCGGCTACGTATACTTATGCCAATTCTAATACGGCCTATTTTGAATATCGAATAGATGACGGTATTTTGACTAGTCCGCTAAACTATCACAGTACTACCGCACTGAACCTCAATGGAGGAATAATTTCAGACAATCCAGGAAACGCCGCAGTGATAACTTTGCCAGCCCTGGGTACATCGGCAGATTTAGCGGGAGGAAGTTTAATTGAAATCGATTCTGAAAACCCCACTTTTGCCTCTCCTAGTGCAAACTCAAACAATGCTTCAAGTACAGATTATGGAAAAGATGGGGATATTATAACATTTAGAATATCAGGAAGTGAGCCATTAGAAGAAGCTAGTATTACTGTAACAGCCACTACCCTTACAGGGGTAATTTCTGCTTTTACAGAAACCGTTCCAGGAAGTTCTATCTATGAGGCGACCTATACCATTTTATCAACAGACCCTGAGGGAGAGCTTCTTTGGGAGGTAGCAGCGACAGACATTTCAACCAGCGCATTAATTGCGACAAAAAACCCTTCGCCTGTTTACCGCAATAGTTTAACCCCACCAGTACCTACCTATAACATCCCCTCTTCGGTAAATATCGATCGTACAGCACCAACCATAAGCTCAGCAAGTGCAGTTAGCGTGAATGAAAATCAAACGGCTACATTAGACATTACTTCAAGTGAGGCAAGCTATGTTAGTGTAAGCGGTGGACCAGATGCTGCACTGTTTTCTGTTGGCCTAACTACTTCAATAACTAGTCCATTTATAGCTCCATTAACTTTTGTTACAGCACCAGATTTTGAAAACCCACAGGATGCCGATACAAATAACAGCTATGAAATCATTGTGTCGGTAATAGATCAAGTTGGAAATGTTGCTACGCAAACCCTAAGTGTAACAGTTCTTGATGTTGATGAAACAAATCCAGACAGTGATGGTGACGGCACACCAGATGCAGAGGACGATTTCCCTTCAGATCCCAATGAAGATACCGATACTGATAGCGATGGAATAGGAGATAATGCCGACACCGATGACGATGGGGATGGTATTTCAGATACTGATGAAGCCGCTGATGGCACCGATCCACTTGACCCTAATACCGATGGTGATGGAACCCCAGATGGAGAAGATGATTTTCCTTTAGACCCAAATGAAGATACCGACACCGATGGAGACGGGACCGGTGATAATGCTGATACCGACGACGACGACGATGGCGTTCTGGATAGCGATGAAATTGCTGATGGCACTGATCCACTAGACCCAGACAGCGATGATGATGGTCTGGATGACCAAGAGGAACAAGATTTAGGGACCGATCCAAATGATCCAGATACAGACGGTGATGGTACCCCAGACGATGAAGATACCTTCCCCTTAGACCCCAATGAAGACACCGATACCGATGGAGACGGCACCGGGGACAATGGTGATACAGACGATGACGGAGATGGTATCTCGGATGTTGATGAAGCAGTTGATGGTACAGATCCTCTTGACCCAGACAGTGATGATGACGGGTTAAACGACGGTGAAGAAGCCGATGATGGCACAGATCCTCTTGACCCAGATACCGATGATGATGGTACTCCAGACGGGAATGATGCTTTCCCACTTGATCCAGATGAGGATACCGATACCGATGGTGATGGAACGGGCGATAATGCCGATACCGATGATGATGGTGACGGTGTTTCGGATACCGATGAAGCAGCTGATGGTACGGATCCTTTAGACCCAGACACTGATGGGGACGGAGTTAGCGACGGAGAAGAACAAACCGATGGCACAGACCCTCTTGACCCAGACAGTGATGGCGATGGTCTAAACGACGGTGAAGAAGCCGATGAAGGCACAGATCCTCTTGACCCAGACACCGATGATGATGGTACCCTAGATGGTGACGATGATTTACCATTAGATCCAAACGAGGACAACGATACCGATGGTGATGGAATAGGAGACAATGCCGATACCGACGATGATGGAGACGGGATTTCAGATAGCGATGAAATAAGTGATGGAACCGATCCCCTTGACCCAGACTCCGACGATGACGGCTCAAATGACGGTGAAGAAGCGCAAGATGGAACAGATCCCTTAGATCCCGATACCGATGATGATGGTACCCCAGATGGCGAGGATGATTTCCCCTTAGACCCTAATGAGGATACCGATACCGATGGTGACGGGATGGGAGATATTGCCGATACCGATGATGATGGAGACGGAGTGAGTGATGCTGATGAAAGTAGCGATGGTACCGATCCATTAAACCCAGATACCGATGGCGATGGATTAAGTGACGGCGACGAGCAAAGTGAAGGCACCGATCCTCTTGATCCTGACACAGATGATGATGGCGTAAACGATGGAGACGAGGCAGCTGATGGTTCCAATCCACTCGATGCTGATTCTGATAATGATGGTTTAAACGATGGAGAAGAATCCGAAGAAGGAACTGACCCGAACAACCCTGATTCCGACGGCGATGGCACCCCAGATGGCCAAGATGCTTTCCCACTTGACCCCAATGAGGACACCGATACTGATGGCGATGGAACAGGCGATAACGCTGATACAGATGATGATGGGGATGGCGTTTCAGATTCCGATGAAATAGCTGATGGAACCGATCCGCTCGATCCCGATTCTGATGATGATGGTTTAAACGACGGAGAAGAAGTTGAAGAAGGCACCGACCCGAACAACCCTGATTCTGATGGCGATGGCACCCCAGATGGCGAAGATGCTTTCCCACTTGACCCCAACGAGGATACCGACACCGATGGAGACGGCACCGGGGATAATGCTGATACAGATGATGACGGCGATGGGATTTCGGATACCGATGAGATAGCCGATGGAACCGATCCGCTCGATCCCGATTCTGATGATGACGGCTTAAGTGATGGGGAGGAAGCTGAAGAAGGTACCGATCCGAACAACCCTGACACCGATGGCGATGGCCTCAACGATGGGGATGAAATAGAAGAAGGCACCGACCCATTCAATCCCGATACCGATGGCGATGGCACCCCAGATGGTGATGATGCTTTCCCACTTGATCCCAATGAAGATACCGATACCGATGGAGACGGTACTGGGGATAATGCTGATACAGACGATGACGGCGATGGCGTGTCAGACACCGACGAAATAGCCGATGGAACCGATCCACTCGTTCCCGATTCTGATAATGATGGTCTAAACGACGGAGAAGAAGCCGAAGAGGGAACCGATCCACTCAACCCAGACACCGATGGTGATGGCACCCCAGATGGCGAAGATGCTTTCCCACTTGACCCCAACGAGGATACCGACACCGATGGAGACGGCACGGGGGATAATGCTGATACAGACGATGACAATGACGGGCTTTTAGACACCGAAGAAATAGCCGATGGGACCGACCCACGTGATGCCGATTCTGATGACGATGGCTTAAGTGATGGGGAGGAAGCTGAAGAAGGTACTGACCCTAACAATCCTGATACCGATGGAGACGGAACCCCAGATGCGCAAGATGATCTCCCTTTTGACCCCAATGAAAATAGCGACAACGACGGGGATGGAATAGGCGATCAAGCCGATCCTGATGATGACAATGATGGCTTGCTTGATACCGAAGAAGCAGCATTAGGCACCGATCCACGAAATCCAGACAGTGATGGCGATGGAGTAAATGACGGAAGTGACGATTTCCCACGTGACAGAAACGAAACAGTGGATACCGATCAAGACGGTATTGGGAATAATCAAGACCCCGATGACGATAATGACGGCTATTCGGATCAATTAGAAATTCAAGAAGGAACGGACCCACTTGATGCTAGTAATCGTCCTTTAGACGATGACAATGATGGTATCCCAAATTCTCAAGACAGCGACGCAAATGGGGATGGTTTTACAGACGAAGAATTGTTTGTTTCTCAAGTGTTAACTCCCCGCGTAAATGGTCCCGAAGCGACCTGGCAAATCATCAACATCGAACAATACCCCAATGCATTGGTTAAAGTCTATAACCGCAATGGTCAATTGGTCTTTGAGATGTTGAATTATCGCAACGACTGGGCGGGAATTTATCAAAAAACAGGAGCGCTACTTCCTGCAGGATCTTACTACTATCGTATTGATTTAGGAAACGGAAGGACACAAGATGGCTGGTTGTATTTGACTTATTAAATGGCACAAAAGTTTCAAACCTTTGGCCAGGCCATTCAATGGGCTTTAAACACTCAATTGGAATTAATCAATCGTCATAGCGAGCAATATGGTTTTGCAACCAAAGCTGACATATGGGAGCGCTATTCTTGTTTGATACAGGAGGAATTGCCAAGAAAAAGTGACCTCACTTGTATCTCGCCAGATCATTTAGTGTTATTGACAGCCTTTTTACTTGATTTAACCCAACCCTATCATTTAGAAATGAGTACCGATGAAATGGCAACCCAATTTTTAGCCTATTTAGAAAACCTTTAACTTATAGGGCTAAAACCAAGTTATTCATATGAGAACGCTTATTGTTGTTTTCCTCTTAATTTTACAGTCTAGTTGGGCACAAATCGATTTATCGCCTTATGAAATCACCCTGCCCTCTAGCGTAGCTTTTTCATCTTCAAACGATGAAATCGATCAATTGCGGTTGAGTTTTGAGGCACAAAAATGGCCTGTAGAAATCTTGAAATACACCCTTTATCGCTTACAACAAAATCCTTATATCGTTAGCACATTTTATATTCAGTTAACGATTGAGCACCCCGATCAATCCAAAAAAATTGTCCTCCCTGTTCCTGTAAATGAAACCTATATCAGCGCCTTTAGAACAGAAGAAGGTTTTAACGAGCAGTACTATAATTTTCTATCAGACACCTATGAATGGGTGCTAGATGGCCTCTAAGGATTCACAAAGGCACTATTTTGAGATGAGGAAGGGGGAATCAAAAGGAGAAGTTGTAGCTGTTTTTTATTGGCAGTATTCTTCGCCTATGTTTCGGGATTCATAGATGCTTTGTGATACTTCTCCACTCAAGCGATTATCGGGTAAAAAGGAAGCGTTATCGTTGTTGGTAGAAACATCAATGCTATAGTTTGCATCAAGGATAAAAAAATAGCGTCCATCGCGTGTAATCTTATCATAAATCTCTCCGCAACGTTCTGGAGTGGTACAATGAGAAAACAAGAAGAGGGTTCCTGTAAAGAGCAAAAGCATCCGCATTTAAACAAGATATAAAAAATTAACCCACACAAGCGAAAATGTAGTGCATTTCCAAGGCAATTTCTAGTGACTTATCGCGGTAGGCACTTTGTTCTTTTGGGGTGTCGTCAAAGGCTTTAGGGTCGTTGTATCGCAAAGGAATTCGTTGTTCTGCTCCAGGGATAAAAGGGCAGTTTTCATCTGCGTGTGCACAGGTCATTACAGCGGCGAAATCTTTTGAAGGACTGCTAGGATCGTCATATAATTTTGAAAAAAAAGAACCATAGTCTTTGCCTTCTTTCCCGATTTGATAGCGAGGATTCTCGTCTTGTTTTTGAGTACTAATCTCAAATCCTTGTTCTTCAAGTGTGGCTATCACACGTTCATTGCACGCGGTTATTTCAACACCCCCAGAATAGGTGTAGCAATCCACACCATGATAAACAGCCATTACTTTTGCCCATAGTTGTGAAAATTGACTTCTACGAGAATTATGGGTGCATATAAAATTGAGGTGAATGGCCTTATTTTGGTTTTTTTTTGAAGTGATATAATCGATTAAAACCTTTAGGTCTTCTTTTCGTTCTTCGGTTATGGTGTCAAAAGAAAAGCTTGAAGTAAGTTGTGCGAGCGATAAATTCATGGCGCAAAAATACAACAGCTATTTTTTATAACGACACCTTTAAATTAAAGAAACTGTTAATTATAGCTTTTTGTGCAAACGCAGAATGACTAAACACATGCTTAACATTCCAATGGCAGGAAGACTTTTTAAAAGGGGGTCGGCTACTTTAAAATGCATGGCAATAGCACCTAGCATTAGCACGGCTATCATTTGAGCCGAAGGGCGTACCGTTTGTTTAAAGCGCAATCCAAAAAATAAGGCGAGCGCCGCGAGTAATTTAATTCCTCCAATGAGATAAAAAAGGGTTTCACTTAATCCATAGGCGATAAATTCCTCTTTGAGTGAAAGAGCAGTACTGCCTCGATAGGGGGTTGCTTGATTCATGCGTAGAAGCCACACATTAAAAACGGTCCCAGAGACAAGAACAATAAAGAGACGATAGATCCAAATCATACTAGTGTTTATTTAATGGTTGTTTTATTTCCATCTTGATCGATTGCGACAAAAACAATATCGCAGGCGCAGTTCTCTTTCTTCTCTTGTTCAATCAAGTTTTCACTAGAAACTTCAACATGAATGCGCATGGAGGTGTTGCCTACTTTAATTAAAGTAGCGGTTAAATAGACTAAATCCCCAATATGAATGGCCTTTAAAAATTCGATATCATCGACAAATTTTGTCGCACAATTTTTTTTAGCATAGCGCACAGCAAGCGCATAGGCTACCTCATCAATCCATTTCATCACCTTGCCACCGTGTACACTCCCGTGGTAATTGACATCGGTTGTTTGTGCTAGAAAAGACATGCTTAGGGTAGTTTCTTTCATATCTCTTCAAGGTAGCATAAATTCTTGAACGTTCAATTGTCTGTAGTGATAAAATGCTTCATGTCATCTAAAACCGTTTATCTTTGATAAGAAGAAAAGAATAGATGAAAAACATTACAGTAGTAGGCAGTGGTACCATGGGCAGCGGGATTGCTCATTGTTTTGCGCAATTTGGTTTCGAGGTCAATTTAGTTGATTTAACACAAGAAGCCTTACAACAAGCCATGACTAAAATTGAGCTTAACCTTTCCCGACAGGTCAAGAAAGAGTTGCTAACACTGAAGGAGAAAGAAAGTGCTTTGGCGAGAATTCGCCTTTTTACTGATTTAAAAGAAGCGGTCAAAGTTGCCGATGTAGTGATAGAAGCTGTTGCAGAGAATCAAGCAGTAAAAGCGCAAATTTTTGAACAACTCGACCTCCACGCTCCTGCGCATTGTATCCTAGCGACCAATACCTCTTCCTTGTCCATTTCCGCGATAGCTGCATTTACTCAGCGTCCCGATAAAGTCATTGGGATGCATTTTATGAATCCTGTTCCTGTGATGCGATTAGTAGAAATCATTAAAGCGCACCAAACCAGTGAAGCAACAGTAGCGGCAATAACAGTATTGACAACTCAAATTGAGAAAGTCCCCTTAGTCGCATCGGATTATCCCGGTTTTGTGGCAAACCGTATTTTACTTCCTATGATCAATGAAGCCATTGAAGCCTTATTTCAAGGGGTGGCCGATGTAGCGACCATTGATGAAATGATGAAATTGGGCATGGGTCATCCCATGGGACCACTTCGCCTGGCTGATTTTATTGGATTGGATGTTTGCCTCTCGGTGTTAGAGGTACTGCACGAAGGCTTTGGAAAAGATAAATATGCCCCTTGTCCTTTATTGCGAAATCTAGTTACTGCGGGCAACTTAGGGGTAAAAACAAAAAGAGGTTTTTATGATTACAGTGAAAACCCAAAGCAACCACGTCCCTTATTATTCTAATGAATTGCTGATTTGAATCAAGGAAGATCTTCTCATTTTATTTTGCTCAACCTATCGGTGTTGTTCATCAGTACCTCTGGGGTTTTAGGGCGGTGGATAAGCTTGCCCCCCGAGGTGAGTATTTTTTGGAGAAGTATCTTGGCCATACCCTTTCTTGTTGCGGTGCTTTTTATTCGCAAACAATCCATAAAAATGGCCTTTCAATGGAACCTTAAAATGATATTAGCGGGACTATGTATGGGTGTGCATTGGGTTACTTATTTTTATGCGCTACAATGGTCAAATGTGGCCATAGGCATGTTGTCACTATTTACTTATCCTGTGATTACTGCTTTTTTAGAACCCTTATTTTTTAATACAGCGTTTAACAAGAGACATCTATTTGTGGGAAGTTTAACCCTAGTGGGGATTTACTTTTTAGTTCCTTCTTTTGATTTAGCACAAACCCATGGTGCAGCACTTGCTTTAGGTGTTTTTTCTGCCCTGTGTTATGCGGTGCGTAATTTACTCCTTAAAAATGCGGCAAATAAACAAAGCGGTCTCCAATTGATGCTTTTTCAAGTCGTAGTCATTAGTCTTTGTTTCATGCCGTTGATGTCTTATGAAACGTTTGAAATGAGTAGCCCTTTTTGGCTACCGTTGCTTTTTCTTGCGCTTTTTACTACTGTAATTGGTCACAGCCTTTTTTTGCATAGTTTGAAGTACTTTACAGTAACCACGGCCAGTTTAATGTCTAGTGTGAATCCCTTATACGGAATTCTAATTGCCTATTTTGTTCTAAATGAAGTACCACATTGGGGTGTTTATGTTGGGGGTGCACTAATCCTCTTTGCTGTAATCCTCGAAAATAAGGCATCTCGATAAGTACTATGTTTTAAATCAAACATACTGTTATATTTTATTTAATTCAAAAAAAATTAAAGGGAGAACTTTATTATGCAAGAATAATAGTTTACTTTTGAGATGAAGAAATTAGTACTAACCCTTAAAGTAAAAGGAGATGAATATACTTGTTTGTATTAGCCATGTACCCGACACTACGTCCAAAATAAATTTTGTCGAAAACGACACGCAATTTGACACGGCTGGTGTGCAGTACATCATTAATCCCAATGACGAATTTGGACTAACGCGTGCCATGTGGTTGAAGGAGAAAATAGGAGCAACGGTAGATGTAATCAATGTAGGAGGAGCCGAAACCGAACCCACTTTACGCAAGACCTTAGCCATAGGAGCAGATAAAGCCATACGCGTTGATACCGCAGCAGTTGATGCTGTTCAAGTGGCCAAAGAGATTGTTGCCGTAGTTCAAAACGGGCAGTATGATCTTATTATTGCAGGAAGAGAATCCATCGACTACAATGGTGGAATGGTGCCAGGAATGATTGCCGCAATGCTAGAGATGAGTTATGTGAACAACTGTGTTGGATTAGAAATTGACGGAGACAAAGCTACTGCAGTGCGCGAAATTGATGGCGGAAAAGAAACCATCTCAACGAATTTACCTCTTGTAATTGGTGGTCAAAAAGGGCTGGTAGAAGAAAGCGATTTAAAAATCCCCAACATGCGTGGGATTATGATGGCCCGTAAAAAGCCATTAGAAGTTGTAGCGCCCAGTGGTGCTACAGCCTTATCATCAACCATCAAATTTGAAAAACCTGCCCCTAAGGGTGAAGTAAAACTGGTTGATGCCGATAATGTTGATCAACTCATTGATCTTTTACACAACGAAGCAAAAGTAATTTAACGAAAAAATAGAGAAGATGTCTGTATTAATCTATGCCGAAACTGAAGGAGGAAAACTAAAGAAAGTTGCTTTTGAAGTAGCCTCTTATGGGAAAGCAGTCGCCGACCAAATGGGCGCTGAAGTAATCGCAGTAACCTTTAATGCCACTAATGCTGATGCCTTAGGCAATTATGGGGTGAGTAAAGTAATGAACATTACAACCGACGGAGCTTTTGATGCAAAAATATATTCCAGTGGAATACAACAGGCGGGCAGTGCCGCTGGCGCTAAAGTAGTTGTAGTAAGTTCAAGCGCAGATAGTCGTTACCTCACACCTTTACTAGCGGTGGGACTTGAAGCGGGATATGCAACAAATGTTGTCGCTGTTCCTTCTAGTCTTTCTCCGTTTACGGTTAAACGTACTGCCTTTACAAATAAAGCGTTTACTCAAACCGAAATTTCCTCGGATATAAAAATTATCGGGGTGTCAAATAATGCCTTTGGTTTAGTTGAAAATCCAACAGCTTGTTCGGTAGAGGCTTTTGAGCCTCAATTAGCAGCTTCAGCCATTACAGTAGAGTCTGTTGATAAAGCCACCGATAAAGTTACCATTGCCGATGCCGAGGTTGTTGTCTCTGGAGGAAGAGGTTTAAAAGGTCCAGAAAACTGGCATCTCATCGAAGATTTAGCCGATACTCTAGGTGCCGCTACCGCTTGTTCAAAGCCAGTATCTGATATGGGATGGCGTCCTCACAGTGAGCACGTAGGGCAAACAGGGAAGCCAGTTGCTTCAAATTTATATATAGCCATTGGGGTTTCTGGAGCGATCCAGCACCTGGCGGGAATCAACTCTTCTAAAGTTAAGGTGGTGATCAATAATGATCCTGAAGCACCTTTCTTTAAAGCTGCAGATTATGGAATTGTGGGAGACGCTTTTGAAGTCGTCCCTCAATTAATAGAAAAGTTAAAAGCGTTTAAAGCACAAGCATAAGAACGTAGTTCAACACGACAAATTAAGGCGATATTTTATCGCCTTTTTTTATCGCATAATATGGCGTATTTTAGTGAGATGAAGCCTGCAATTCGCCAGCATCACTTTGGCACATTAACAGATAAAACACCGGTCAATCTTTATTGTTTAACAAATTCTAATGGGATTGAACTTGAGGTCCTCGATTATGGGGGGATCATTCGTCGTATAGGGTTACCCGATCGTGAAGGGAGGGTTCAAAACTGTGTTTTGAGCTTTGAGGAGTTATTGGATTATGAGACTAAAAGCCCCTATTTTGGTGCCCTTATCGGGCGTTATGGCAATCGTATTGCCAAAGGAAGATTTACCCTAAATGATGTTGAATATCGCGTGGCTCAAAATCAGGGGGAGCACCATCTTCATGGCGGTGAAAAAGGCTTTGATAAAGTCCTATGGAAAGTAGAAGAAGTAACAACCGTTGAGGGCGTGGGCCTGGATCTATCCTATGTTAGCCCTCATATGGAAGAAGGATATCCAGGAACATTGAGTCTTAAAGTGCGTTATTTTTTAACGCATCAAAATACCTTAAAGGTGGAGTATTATGCCATCACCGATCGCCCGACAGTCTTAAATTTAACACAGCATAGTTACTTTAATTTATCTGGCAACCCTATGCAGGATTGCTTGAATCATGAGTTGAGTATCAACGCGAATCATTTTTTAGCGGTTGATAAAACAATGATCCCTACGGGAGAAAAAGTGGCGGTACAACAAACTCCCTTTGACTTTACCCATCCACGAACAATTGGTAAAGCAATGGCCCTTTCGCATGAACAGCTTGAATTGGGACAGGGGTTTGACCATTGTTACTGTTTTAATCCAAAGGAAACAGGCTTAAAACAAGTAGCAGAATTAGTTGATCCCTCCAGCGGAAGAAAGATGCAAGTCGCCACTACAGCGCCAGGAATGCAACTCTATACTGCAAATCATTTATCTTCTCCTTTTGTCCCTTATGGCGCGGTGTGTTTAGAAACTCAAGCTTACCCCAATAGCCCTAACCAAAAAGATTTCCCGTCAACTGTTTTAACTCCAGAAGAAGTGTTCCAGTCTACAACACATTTTCACTTTTCAATCGATTAATACTACCTAAACATGAAACAACCACTAGTCACACCCTTAGACCGAAATGCTACCGAGCAAACGCAAGAAATGGCCCTTTTTTATGAAGAGACCTTGGGCTTTACCCCCAATAGTTTATTCACCATGATGCACCGTCCCCGTATTGCTGCTGCTTTTCTTGAAATGAATCAAGCGGTGATGGAGAACAAAGGCAACGTGACCAGTGCCTTAAAACGCGAGATTGCCTACCTCTCTAGTATGACTACGGGCTGTCGGTATTGTGAAGCGCATGCCATTAGAGCGGCAGAGCGTTATGGTTCGGCAGAGGACAGGATGAATAATATTTGGGACTACAAAACACACCCTGCTTTTACTGAAGCAGAAAGAGCTGTATTTGATCTTGCCATTGCGGCCTCACAAGTACCCAATGCGGTGAATGATGCTTTAGCCGAAAATGCTCGCAAGTACTGGGAAGAAGGAGAGTTAGTCGAGATTATGGGCGTGGTGGCTTTATTTGGGTACCTCAATCGATGGAATGACAGCATGGGGACACAATTAGAGGAGCCAGCAGCAGCTTCTGCACAGCAGTATTTAGGGCAAAAGGGCTGGAATAGAGGGAAGCACTTTTATGAATAGCATCCATAGTTTTTGACCAAATAAAGAATGCAAAACGAGACAACCCTTTTCTTGAATAGAAAAGGGTTGTTTTGACCTGTGTTGAATGACACGATCTATTTGCCGCTACTATTGTGAGATATAACCCTCTTCTGCAGAACGTCTCACAGCATAGACAGCGTCACCCGTGTGAGCTATTTTCCATGCTGCAGTCATCATTTCTGGATCCATTTTAGCAAAATAAGTTTGTGCCTCAACCATCATATCGTCTAGGTCGTCCCATTTATTTGCAAAAGCTAAAATCTTGTAATCAAATTTATCTCCTGTGTGATGTTGTAAAGCGACAACCTCAGTACAAAATTGACTTTTTTTAAAGCCATCATAGAAATAAAAAAATTGTTTTTCGGCTTCTACTACCGAGGCAGATGGGCTAGGCTCAAAGTGTAATTCATACACAAAACGGCTTTCTTTTTTTTGAGCGTAGTTCACAAAAAAGCATAGAAAAACTGTAATAAAAAGAATTTTTTTGATCATAATAAATTGATTTATGGTTAATAATCAATAAGATACAAAAAAAACATTAGTTGGTTATTTCCTTGCTGTTTTAGACAAATCTTCTTTCGAGACTATTGATCTTTAGGTAAAGAAAAAGCACTAAAATGATTGACTTATTTTTTGAAGGAGGCCCGTTGTTTATGGGGCTTTTAACTTTACAGCTAGGAGGACTGTTGTATGCAGCATTTCAACATAACAAAACGATAAAACTTTTTGGTTCACTTGCTCTAGCCACAGGATTTTTGGGGCAGCTCATCGGTCTTTTTCACCTGTATGAGGGTATTGTCGCAATGGGAGGAGAAATTAGCCAAGCGATATTAGCCGGAGGTTTACGTGTAAGTTCCATTTGCAGTATTTATGGGCTATTGATTTACTCCATTTCCTTGATCATTCGACTTATTTTATCATTTAAAAAGAAGGAGTAGTCGAGCTGTTGTTTCGCTACAGACGTTCTTATTCTTCATAGCTGAAAAAGGCTTCTATGGGAAGCCCAAAGACCTGTCCCATTTTAAACGCCGTGGGCAAACTGGGATCAAACTTTTCTTTTTCAATGGCATTGATGGTTTGTCGAGATACCCCAATGATTTCTGCCAGTTGTTCTTGAGTTAAGCCCTTTTCTTTTCGCAACACACGTACCTTGTTTTTCATAAGTATTTTTTGCGATTAAAGAGTAAAGCGAGCATATAGACAATACCTGTAAATCCAACTAGAATACTAATTTCTGCATCTTGATGAATGATATTCGCTTGATCCAAAAGGGAATAGGATAAACCCACTACTACTGTTGCTCCCAGGGTGAATGCCATCGCCTCTGCGTGGATTTTTTGTTCTAATTCATCGTAGTGACGATATAGCTTGACATTCGCAATAACCATGAGTGCTCCATTGACAAGGTTAACTAAAATGGTTAGGGTGATTAAGCCTTTATTTTCTTCCCAAAAATAGATGTGCCCAAAGGTGGCTATGGCTAGGGTCGCGACCCAACTCCAGGTCCAGCCTGCTAATTGCAGTGTGCGCTTTCTTCGTTCTGCCTTCATGATGTAAAGTTTAGTTGACAAATATAGTTAATATCCTTAAAATGTCAAGTTATATTTACATTGTAAATCAAGCTGCTCGTTGATAGCGTCAAAGAATCGATTAATTTTGTGTTTAATCGTGCTTTTATGGAAATCATCATTGTCTCTTTAGTGAGCTTTTTAGCGGCTGTATTAACGTTTTTTTCAGGTTTTGGTTTAGGTACCTTGTTAACCCCAGTGATGTTGCTTTATTTTCCTGTAGAAGTTGCCATTGCTTTAACGGGAATTGTTCATTTTTCTAACAATATATTTAAGCTGTTTATGGTAGGGGGCTATGTGGACAAGGGAGTGCTGTTTCGTTTTGGTTTTCCTGCGATAGTAGCAGCTTTTGTAGGGTCTTCTCTTTTGTTTTATCTCGATGATGAAATCATTGTTTATTCGTACTCACTCTTTGGGAGTATAAGAGAAATTAGCTTGGTCAAATTTTTGGTTTCCTTATTATTACTCCTTTTTGCTTTAATTGATTTAATTCCATTTTTTGGGACATTACAATTTGGGTATAAACGTCTTCCTTTGGGCGGTGTGCTCAGTGGTTTTTTTGGAGGGCTTACGGGAAATCAAGGGGCTTTACGTACCGCTTTTTTAATTAAAGTAGGGCTAGAAAAGAAGGTGTTTATAGGGACTACTGTGGTCATTTCTTCTTTGGTGGATTTTACGCGTTTAGGGGTTTATACCAATCATCTTTTACACCTTGATTTAAGCGCGTATTACACCCTGGCTTTCACGGCTATTTTAGCAGGGGTCTTGGGATCTTTTTTAGGGAATAAGCTTCTAACGAAAATTACCTTGAGTGCAATTAGGACTTTAGTGGCTATTTTGATTCTCCTTCTGGCAGTAGGATTGCTGCTTGGCGTTTTATAATGATGGAATTAAGTGGAGTACAAAGGGTGGGGAGTTAACCGTTAAGCTTTTGTCACATCATTATTTTTTTCCCAGTTCCAAGCCGATAAAACGGCTTCGTCTAGGCTGTGTTTTGGTCTCCACTGGAGGAGTTTGGTTGCTTTATCGATACTTGCATAGGCCGAAATGATGTCCCCAGCTCTTTTAGGACCTAGGGTATATTCTAGTTTGCGATCACTTACCCGATTAAAACTCTCAATGACTTCTAGGACTGAACTTCCTTTTCCTGTACCCAGGTTAAAGACGTCAAAGGATGCGCTAGACGTATTTTTTTCCAAATAGCTTAAAGCAGCAACATGCGCATTAGCTAAATCGACAACGTGGATATAATCTCTTATACAGGTTCCATCTGGAGTGGGGTAATCTGTCCCATGAACGGTGAGTTGAGGAATTCGCCCAATAGCCGATTGGGTAATATAAGGGATGAGGTTTTGTGGAACTCCTTTGGGGTTTTCTCCTATTTTATTACTTGCATGTGCGCCGATGGGGTTAAAATAACGCAGACTTATGGTTCGAATGGCTTGATTGGATTGTGAATAGTCTTCTAAAATTTCCTCACATACTTTTTTTGTGTTGCCATAAGGTGATTCTGGACGTTTTGTGGGGGTGTTTTCACTTATCGGTAATTCATCTGATTGACCATATACTGTGCAGGAAGAACTAAAAACAAAGTTGATTTTTGTCTTGATCTGCCCTAAGAGATTCATGAGAACCACGAGGTTGTTTTGGTAATATTTCAACGGGTCTAGCACACTTTCCCCTACAGCCTTTGACGCAGCAAAGTGAAGGATACCATTTATCGCAGGGTGCGTTTTAAAAAGCGTTTCTACCTTAGTACAATCGTTTAAATCAAACTGATGAAAAACAGGACGAATCCCAGTAATATCTTCAATACCGTCTAACACATCAAGGGAACTATTTGAAAGATCATCGACGATGATAACCTCATAACCACTTTCAACTAAGCTCACTACAGTATGTGATCCAATGTACCCTAATCCCCCTGTGACTAATATCATTTTTCTTCGTTTATTAAGCTTGTTGTTCTTTTGAGTAGAAAGAAACATAAAAGCGCACAAAGCTACCTCTTTTCTTAAAAAAACAATGCATGGTCTTTTGCGATATGAAGGGAGTTCGCCTATTCTTTTTTTTAAAAAAAGTGGACAACGCTTGTAACAATGGATTTAATCGGGACAGATAAATTGACCAAAGCCATCACAATAGCCAAATTGATTGGTGGTTTCACCACAGCTGCATTCTTCCATAAGATTCTTTTTTCCAATAAGATACAAAAAAAGCATCACTTTTATTTACTGCCTTGGTCTTCGTTTGATTTTTAAAAGAATAGCATAATTCTAGTTAAGAAAAAACCCCTCAATTGCTTGAAGGGCTTTATTTAGTTAATGTAGTGTAGCGGTTACGCTAGCTCCCCCTATTATTCAAAGATGCAGCACAACTTCTTCTTTTGGTGAATTAATTTTACTTGTAAATCGAAATAAATTAAGCATATTGTAAATATAACCATGATAACTATGAAAAAGTGGGGTTCAAAATCTGAAATAGGAATGGCTATGGTGTTAATTGGTTTAGGGGTGGATGCTATCTTTGACCTTAATCCATATTTTCTACTTGTTATTTCAATAACAACAATATTACTAATGCTTTCATCTGTTTATGATTGGTATAAAAACAAGAAAAATAAATGAAAAGTTGGCATTTAATAAGCGGTGCGTTCATAGCAACTGCTGCTTTATCGTTTTATAACAATGACTTTAAACTTTCAGCAGGCATAGTTGTATACACATTAATTGCAGTAGGTTTTTATATCGCTAATAGAAATAGAAAAGAAAAATAAAGATTACGCAATGACCAATTCAAAAAGGATTATAGTCGTAGCAACTATAATCCACCTTGCCGCTATAGTTTATGTAATAATTAGAGGGCTTTGGGATGCTGTAATTTTGGCTATCATCTTCTTAGTAGCCTCTTGGATATATCATTTCAATAAGAAAAGAAAGGGTTAACACATTTAATATTTGCAGTTATGAAAGATTGGCAAGGGAATTTAGGTTTTCTACTTTTATTTGGAATTTTTTTGAATGGTGCATATGAATGGGTAAGTCTTCCGAAAGATGCTTATCTATTGCCTATTGTTTTTTTCGGTTGGTCAATTCTAAATGGAATGCGGAATAGAAACTAATCCCTAAAATTTATGATTGGAGACCTTTTTGGCGTTTTAATAATTGCTTTGATTGTTTATTTCATTATTCACTTGTATTTAAAAAACAAGAGAGAGGGTAAGGATGATTATACAGATTTTAACGGTGGATCGGGGAATATAATGTATTGAACCTTTCACCATTAATTTTCAAGATGAACAAAATTCTATGAGTTGAGATCTCACTCAGACCTTGAAGAAAAAGAAAAACCGCTACACTATAACAGTATAACGGTTTTATCATTTTAAGTTGCTCCACCTGTTATTCAAAGTTGCAGCACAAACCTCAGTTTAATGAACGAAATTCTACAGGACTAAGACCTGTTTTATATTTAAACAATCGACTGAAACTTTGGGTATACTCAAATCCTAAGTCAAATGCTATCTCACTAACCGATTGATTCGAACGTAGTAAAATATTCTTCGCCTTTTGAATAACGTAATCATGAACATGCTCCTTAATTCCCTTACCTGTTTCTTTTTTTAATAGATCACTTAAGTAATTGGGAGACATGTTAATTTGTGAACCAAAATAAGATGAGGAAGGAAGTCCGTTAATCAATTGATTGTTTGATCTGTAGTATTCCTTTAAGACTTGTTCAAACTTGGACACAAAATCACTATTTAGATTCGTCCGTGTGTAAAACTGTCTATCATAATACCTCAAACAATAGTTGAGCAACAACTCCAAGTTTGAAATAATGAGGTTTTGGCTATGAGGGTCTGTATTTTGTTTACACTCCGAGCTAATTTGATTTACGATCCCTAATATCATTACCGATTCTTTATCAGACATATGAAGCGCTTCATTTACCTCATAAGAGAAATATGAATATTCTTCTATTTTATGAGATAAAGTCGATTTTAAAAGCAGATCAGGATGAAATAACAGAGTCCAACCTGCTTTACCTTCAGCATCTTCTTTCTTCGGAGAGGTAAAGACTTGACCTGGCGATCCAAAAATTAGCGTGCCTTCCTCAAAGTCATATGAATTTCTTCCATATCCGATAGAGCCACTCTTATTGTCCTTGAACATGATTGTATACATATCTGTGGTGAAACGGATATCATACAATTCATCACTTAAGTCGCTATTTCCTAAAGCATCTTCATCATGGATTATGCTTATCAGAGGATGATCAGGTGGTGATAAATTAAGGATCTTATGAAACTCAGAAATGGTTGTTATTTTGAGAAGATACTCCATGAGGGAAATTTACGAAATACCGACCAAGCCTCTTGAGATTTTCACTAATTTCTTGGCTGCATTCATATCGTTAGCATGGGGGTTTGGTGATTGCATAGGCCAACCTCCCTTTTTACATTCTTTGTCGCGGTATAAAACACTATGCTGACTAAAGTATTCACCCGTATGTTTTGTGGCTTCGTCTGAAAGTAAACAATGTAACGATGTTTGTGCACTTTCCCAGCTACTGTCACTAAATCCAAGTAATGAGAATATTGGTGTTAGCGCCTTCAATAATCCATCCATCAGAGCACTTCCACCTTTTCCAAAGTTAGAACGAGCCCAGCCTGGATGTATAGAATAGGTAGTTACGCCAAAATCTTTTAGTCTTTCTGATAGTTCCATTGCATATTGTACAGAAGCGACTTTCGCCTCTCCATAAGCGGCAAAATTATTATACTTTCTATCCTTCCAATGAAGGTCGTCAAGTTGAACCTGATATCTGTTTTTAGGGCTTCCTGCATGTACCACTGAAGAAAGTATAATCATACGCGACCCATCGGTCTTTTTGAGAAGATCAATCAAAGACTCGGTCATCAAGAAATGTCCAAAAAAACTCGCCGCCATTGTAATCTCAAATCCATCAGTGGTATATATAGGCTCATTTTTCATGTTAACCATACCTGCATTACAAGCAAGACCATCTAATCTATTGTGCTTAACCTTGAAGGCTTTTACAAAGGAACGAACAGATTCGAGGTTAGCTAAGTCACATTTTATTATTTCAAAACTACCCTTTAGTGACTCAAAAGACCTTGATACCTCTATTGTAGCGTCAGGTCTTCTTACAGCCATTACAACATGTGCCCCTTGTTTAATGAGCTGTTGAGTTGTTTCAAAACCGACCCCCGAGTTAGCCCCTGTGATTATGTAGGTTTTTCCTGTTAAATCTTTTTCAAATAATGATGGATTACACCAAATTAAATTCTTGTTAGCCATTTTATCAGTATTAATTGAGAACAAAATTATCCTGAACGCTTCCACAGGACGTAACAAAAAAAAGGAACCTTGTAACCGTTTTTAAAAAAACCGTTTTAAAGTCTTATCATGATATAATTGAATTTGAAAGATGCAACCACATTTTTACTCCCAAAATCGAGTCTATTATGTTGGCCAGTAAGGCTTTACGGAAGAATAAAAATAAAAAGGAGGCCAAAAATGACCTCCTGTCTAAGATGGCTCCCCCTGTTGTTCAAAGATGCAGCACAACTTCGTTCAAACTTTACGGGAAGTTGATTGAAACTTTTTCCAATAATGACTTTAGTTAATTATTACTTGGTGAATCTTCAAAGAAGTTCTTGGTGTACACGCTACTTGATTTTGAAATTCAACTAACTCATATCCCTTTTCTACTGGCTTTGTTGATTGTAAATTAGAAAATCGATTATATTTGTTATTGTGAGTATAGAGATCCCAATTATTACAGGAATTATTGCAGCTGCTTTACATGTTATTTCAGGCCCTGACCACTTGGCAGCAGTATCTCCAATTGCCATAGAAACTAAACATAAAGTATGGAGAATTGGTTTTTATTGGGGAGCTGGACACCTTTTTGGAATGCTCGTAATAGGATTATTATTTATTAGTTTAAAAGAAGCTATTCCTGTTAATTCAATCTCAAATTATAGTGAGCAATTGGTGGCAATTGTATTAATTGGAATCGGATTATGGTCTCTCTACAAACTATTCTACAGAGAGTCTATTCACAAAAAATCAAAAAGGATCACCAGTGAAGTTCTGTTTAATCAAAAGCAAGATCAACAACATCGCAAAGTTAATAATGGAGTTACTTTTTCATTTAGTATCGGTCTTCTTCATGGTTTTGCTGGAATCGCTCATTTTTTACTGCTTCTGCCAGTATTAGGATTTTCTTCTAAAGTTGATAGTGGGCTTTATATTATAGGTTTTGCTATTGGAACTGTCTTAGCAATGACACTCTATTCAATGATTTTAGGAGTACTAACTAAATTAGTTTCCAATAATAAGCTCCTGTTAAATGTTATTCGTACAACTGGTAGTGTATTTGCTTTATTGATTGGATTTTACTGGCTGTACTTAAGTGCTTAATTGACCAATAACTAGTCTGTGATTTCCGGTATCAGCTAAAATCATTTTGTCTTTAAAGGTGGTAATCGAAAATGGCCAATAAATGGCACTTTGAGTTGCCTTTAAATTTTCTTTGTATTCACTACTAGTTTGAAAATTGGGTCTTCCAATTAAAGCATCAGCTTTTGAATTGTTTTCTGTAGGAATTTGATCATATATTAAAACACGACTATTGCCTGTATCATTAATTAATATGCCTTTTTTGTAAAAACACGCATCATACGTCCAATTTAATGAATTAGCTTGAGGTGTCAATCCAAATTGATTTTGACCACTTGCGTCAAAATTATCTTGACCAATAATTACATCTGCTTTTGTTTTAAATGATGATTTCCAATCATTCCAAATTAAAACTCTATAAAACTGAGTATCAGCAACAGCCATTTGTCCATTATCACTAATCTTTACAGAATAAGGCCATATAGGATCAGAATTTTCATAATCCCTAGTGTTGAAATGCTCTTTCCCAATTACCGCGTCAGCTTTTGCATAATTTTTTGTGGGAATTAGCTCATAAAATAAGATTCGTCGATTACCCGTATCAGCAATCCATAACTGTTTTCCATTTGAAAAAACCCCATAAGGCCAGTTTAATGATTGTGCGGTAGGATCATTTCCAATACCTTTCACATTGGGTTGATTGCTTTCAAAATCAGGTTGACCTATGACAACATCAGCAGGCTGTCCATTTACAACTGGGATTTTGAGCCAAATCAGTACACGGTGATTCCAGGCATCTCCAACGATAAGGATTTTTCCATCACTCCAAATTCCAGAGGGATAGTGTAACGTTTGATCATTTACAAATCCTCCGGAATTTCTTCCAGTATTCTCTATTAATTGTTGTCCTAAAATGACATCTGGATTTTTATATTCAGAAGTTGGAATTGAATTCCAAATAAACACTCTGTTCTGTCCAGTGTCGGACACAAACAACATGTCATTAGCTACAAAAACACCTCTTGGAGCTAAAAATGGCTTTTTTTCTGCACCTTTAAAGATACAGGCATTTTTTATTTTATCACCGAGTGTTTCGTAATTCATCTTAACAAATTCTTGGTAATTGTTCTCCAGGCAACATACTTATAACACGTTTCCCACCTATTTGGCTCTCTAATATGACTTGATGGGGATGTGTTTCCACCACAGAGCCAATGATTTTTGCATTTCTTCCATTTTCATCATTTTGTAAATCACTAAGAAATTCGTCCGCTATAGTTGTAGATACAAAACTCAAAAACAAACCCTCATTAGCAACGTATAGAGGGTCTAAACCTAGTAATTCACATGCCGAAGCAACTTGTGGTTGAATTGGTAGCTCTTTTTGAATGATATCGATTCCAAACCCAATTTGATGAGCTATTTCATTTAAAACTGTTGCAACTCCTCCGCGGGTTGGATCAGTCACAAGATGTATATCTACCCCATATTTATTTATGAGCTTTATGATTGTATGATTTAAGTTGGTGGTATCACTTTTAATTTTACTTTCAAATTCTAAACCTTCTCTTAATGACATGATAGCAATCCCATGGGAAGCCATATGACCACTCAAAATAATTTGATCTCCAACCTTGATATGTTTTGTACTAACTGCAGCTTTTGGATGGATTGTTCCAATTCCAGAAGTATTGATGAAAATTTTATCTCCTTTCCCTTTCTCAACTACTTTGGTATCTCCGGTTACGACAGCTACTCCAGCCTTGTCACAGGCATGTTTTATTGATAAGAGGATTTTCCAAAATTCTTCCATTTTCAATCCTTCTTCAATAATAAAACTTAATGAAATATATTTAGGAACTGCTCCACACATGGCAATATCATTCACTGTTCCATTGACAGCGAGCTCTCCAATATTACCACCTGGAAAAAATACAGGAGAGATGATAAAGCTATCAGTTGAAAATGCTACTTTTCCCTCTAAATTAAAAATTGCACCATCGTGACGTTCATCCAAAATGGGATTTTTTAAAATGTCAAAAACACCGCTATCGAGAAGTTTATTCGTCAGCAATCCTCCACTACCATGACCCAAGGTAATAACATCAAAGTCTAATTTTGGCATTGGACAATGAAGTTGCATTTTCAAAGTTTCTTTTGTCATGGAGTATTTAAGTATTTTTTAAAATGAAAATTTTAGTTTATAAGATTGGATTTTAAAGTCATAAGGATTAAACCTCAATTAATCCGGAAAAATGATAATAAGCAGCACAGGCCCCTTCACTACTCACCATTGGTGCGCCTAAAGGATTAGTTGGTTTACATTTTTTTCCAAATTGTGGACATTCAAAGGGTTTTTTTATTCCTTTCATAATTTGACCTGAAATACAGTCTGGATTTTCTGGAGCTTCTTCAATATCAATTACGAATTTTTTTGTAGCATCGTAATGACTGTATTTATCCTTTATAGCATATCCACTATCAGAAATCTCACCAATACCACGCCATATTTGATTTTGAATTTTAAAAACCTCATAGATCATTTCTTGAGCCTTTAAATTTCCATCTTCACGAACAATTCTCGAGTATTGATTTTCAACATGAGCCTTATTCTGTTCTAATTGACGAATAACCATCAAAATACCTTGTAGTACATCTAAGGGCTCAAATCCAGTCACTACGATTGGAACATTGTAATGCGTTGCTAAAGGGTAGTATTCTTGATTCCCCATAATTGTACAGACATGTCCTGCAGCTAGAAAACCGTCGATATTACTTTCTTTGTCCTCCATCACAGCTTTAATTGCAGGAGGCACTAACACATGTGAAGATAAAATGGAATAGTTTTTTAATTTTTTCCGATGGGCATGAATGACAGATAGTGCATTTGCTGGAGCAGTAGTTTCAAAACCAACTGCAAAAAAAACAACTTCTTTATCAGGATTCTCTTCAGCAATTTTTACTGCTTCAATAGGGGAATACAATACACGTATATCACCTCCTTGAGCTTTCGCTTCTAGTAAATTTTTCTCTGATCCTGGAACTCTTAACATATCTCCAAATGAACACAGAATCACTTTTTCATGAAGTGCCAAATGTATAGCCTTGTCTATTAATCTTAATGGAGTTACACAGACAGGACACCCTGGACCATGAACCATAGTAACTTCTTTAGGTAACATTTCTATGATTCCATTTTTAACAAGACTGTGAGTTTGTCCGCCACAAACTTCCATAATTGACCAGTTTTGCGTAACCGAACTTTTTATTTCATCAAGAAATTTTCTCGCTAATTTAGGATCTCTATATTCTGATAAATACTTCATTTTTAACTTTCATTTTTAGGCAGATAATCAACGACATCTTCCAACTCTCCTAATTCTCCAATTTCTTCTAAATATTTAAAAGTTTTTAGAGCTTCTTCTTCATTGACTTTGCTAATTGCAACTCCAACATGCACTAATACGTAATCCTCAAGATCAGCTTCAGGTAACATTTCTAAACTAGCTTCTTTTATGATCCCTCCAAATGACACTTTTGCCATTCGTACTTTTCCATCATAGCGATGCTCTATATCTATTATTTTTCCAGGAACTGCTAAACACATAATTTAATCTTTACAATGTTGATAGTACATAAATTGTCCAAATGAAATATTTTCATCGTTAACTGACAATTTACAATTTATTATTAAACTTTTATAATGCTTAACCGCCAATTCATTCAGCATTTTTACTAACAAGCTATTTTGAAAGACACCTCCAGAGCAAGCTATAATTTTACAATCTAATCGATTTGAAACATTGATAATTACCTTTGCAAGAGAATATATAAAACTAGCGGCGATTTTTTCTAAAGAAACACCGTTCGTTTTGGATTCCAAAATAAGATTTATAAGCTTTTTTGAATTTAAGCTCTTTTCTTCATTTTCAAAATAATCTATAAAATCAATCCCCGTATATTTCAAAGCTAAATTTTCCAAGACAAGACCGCCTTCGCCTTCAAAAGTGTTATAATCCAGAAGATTTAACAGGCACGCTACTGAATCAAACAGCCTTCCTACAGAAGAAGTTTTGATGTTATCAGAGGCTAGCATTTTATTATAAATTTTCCATTCTAGATCAGAAAATTTATGCTTTATGGTCTCTCTATTTTCTTTATACAATAAACTCAATAATGATAATCGTGGTTCCTTGGGCATCTTTTCATTCGCTATCCAATCATAATACTCAAAATGCTCCAATCGTTTCATACGATGATTTTGATAAATAAAAAATTCTCCTCCCCAAATTTGATGATCGTCGCCTAAACCAGTTCCATCCCAAATGACTCCTAAAATTTTTTCTTGAGTACTAAACAAATTAAATTCCCCTAAAACACTAGCAAAGTGGGCTTTGTGATGTTGAATTGAAATAAGATCTATTTTGAATTTTTTTGCTAGCTCACTCCCTAATTGGGTACTCAGGTATTGAGGGTGTTGATCGACTAAAACAGTTTTGGGTCTTGTCTCAAATAAATTAACGTAATCAAAAAAAGTTTTTTTATAGCGTTCATATACATCGAAATTATCTAGATTTCCAAAATATTGACTAATATACACTTGTTGCAGTGTAACAAATGTAAATGTACTTTTTAAGTGAGAACCCATAGCAATTAAAGGCTTTGCGATTTTCTCTTTATAATCTAAATAACTTGGCGATAATCCCCTTGATCGACGCAGAATAATTATTTGATTTTTTACAAATTTCAAAACGCTATCATCTTGTGGAAATTGGATTTTTAAATTGTGATGCAAAAAAAAATCCGCAACTGACTTTAATTCTCTAAATGCTGTAATAGGGTCAGCAATTATTGGAGATCCATGTATATTCCCACTTGTAGCAATTATTGGTTGATTCAATTCCTGCATCAATAAATGCAGTAGACCGGATGACGGTAGCATAACCCCTGTTTGATAACTATTTGGTGCGATATCTTCACTTTTGAGTGTTGTTTCTTTTGTGTTATTTAGAATTATTATTGGCGCTACTTCACTTGTCAATGATTTCATTTCTTGTTGTGAAACTTTAAAATCATTTTCAATACTTTCAAGATCTGGATACAATACTGCAAAAGGTTTTTTAGGCCTCTTTTTTTGTTTTCTTAATCTAGTTATAGAATTACTGTTAAAAGCATCACAACACAATAAGTATCCATTTGTATTTTTAATCGCAATAATATCACCCTGACGAATCCTGTCAGCAACACTAATTATGATTGATTTTTGATCATCACTAACAAGCATCCCATTTTTATCTTCTAATTTTAACGTAACTCCACAATCACCACAACTGTTCGTTTGAGAATGAAAACGTTTATTGAATGGTTGATGATACTCTTCGTGACAAGAATCACACATTTCAAAATTTGAAATGGTTGTATGGATGCGATCAAAGGGATATTTTTCTGTAATTGAATATCTAGGCCCACAATTTACGCAAGTAGTAAAGGCATATTTATAACGTCGATTCTCATCATTAGTTATTTCTAACTTACATTGATTACATATTGCAAAATCAGGGGTAAGAGGTATAGAAATTAGATCGTTTTTTTGGGATATAACAATTTGGAAATCATCAAAAATAAGAGTTGGGATTTTTTCAATCGATTGCCTTGTGATTTCAGAAACTTTAGGCTTTTCATTATTTAGAATTCTAATAAATTCTTCAGCCGTGTCACTAGAAGTATTGATATAAATTATGACACCATTTTCATTATTAGAGACACTTCCATGTAGTGACAATCGCCTAGCAAGATTAAAAACAAAAGGACGAAATCCGACACCTTGGACTCGTCCGTTTATGAGTATTTTATATGTATTAATTGTGTTTTTTAGCATTTACTTTTTCAACTAACCAATCGCACCAAGTGTCAATTCCCTCTTCAGATAATGAAGAAATTTGAATCACTTCTAATTCATGATTTACTTCACGAGCATCTTTAGTAACAGCTTCAACTGAAAAAGGCAAATGTGGAAGCAAGTCAGCTTTTGAAACTAGCATCAAATCACTTGTTAAGAACATTTTAGGATACTTTTTAGGCTTATCATCTCCTTCAGTTGTAGCCATTAGAGTAACACGAAAATCTTCTCCTAAATCGAATGAAGAAGGGCAAACTAAATTTCCAACATTCTCAATAAAAAGTAAATCAATGGATTGTAAATCAAATTGATCTAAAACTTGATGAATCATTTGAGATTCTAAATGGCAAATTCCTCCTGTTACAATTTGTAGTGCTTGAATCCCTGTTTGTCTAATTCGATCTGCATCACGCTCAGTTTCTAAATCTCCAACCATTACAGCCATTTTAAGCTTGTCTTTTAATCGCTCTGCCGTTTTTTGCATAAGTGTGGTTTTCCCACTTCCGGCAGATGAGGTAACATTAATTAAAAGCGTTTGATGCTTTGCCATTTCTTTACGAATAATATCAGCTACAAAATCATTTGCCTTTAATAGATTTAAGTTTGTATTCTCACACTGAACTGTTCCTCGAGCTGTTTTTGTCGATTTTTCTATACTCATAATTTTAATCTTCGAATTCTACTTTATGAATTAACATTTCTTCTCCTTGAATAATATTTTTACTAGGTCGTTCACAATTTTCACAAAAAAACCTATAACTTTTAACATTGGTAATATGATTACACACTTCACACTGTATTTTAATCGCTGTCGATTCTATAAATAAATCAACATTATGATATTTTGAACCACAATAGTTGTGAGCTCCATATGCATTGTGTAAAAGACGAGGTTCAATATTTGACAACACCCCTACTTTTAAATGGATGGCTTTCATTTTAAGAAGTTTCTCCTCTTCAAATTCCATTTCCAAGGTACGTATAATACTATTTACAATTGATGTTTCATGCATTATAAAACTGTTTTTAATGAGATTAATTTATTTTCATGAAATTTAATTTTTTCTAGCATCTCAAGGTCACTTACAAGTGTTTTTACCTCGTTTATATTCTTTAGCATTTCTTCAAAACGCTTTGATTCAGCTTCATTGTTATCATTATGCAATAACCAATAAAGCTCCAATTGATTAATTAAGCTAGATGCACGCTCAAAAGGATATTTATCTGGAACACGAATTTCTAAAGCACTTTCAAAAAGTTTCATAGCTTTATCTAAATTATTGTGCAATTTGGCTTCAGGGAAATTGATTAAAGCAGTAGCATAATTGTGGCTAACCATCGCGTATTCATATGGGTATGTTTCTTTTGTGTAGAAACTTAATGCTTCTTTAAATGATGAAGCACAAAATGCTGTCCACATTGGTTTTTCATCTTGACTCACAGGAATCTCAGAATAAATAAGTGCCAAATTATGGTGAATATCTGCGAATTTTTGAGGATGTGTGTCTCTTTTATAAACCTTCAAAGTGTCTTGAAATGCGTTGATCGCGGGTTTATAATATTGAGGTTGTCCATTTTTACTCCACGTATAAAGAAGCGTTGCCTTTCTTAAACCAGCTTCTCCTAAAAATTCAGATACATCCTCCTGTTTAAAATATTGAATTGCAGTGTTGATGTAATTTTTAGAAAGAATATAATCTTCCATATAATTTGCAATTTCTGAAGCATCAATAAGCAATAATCCAGCATTTACAATGAGATGTCTTTTTTCGTAAAAAGAAATACTCTTTTGAAACAAACTTAAAATATCCTGAAGTCGCTCAGAATTATAGGGCATTTGTAATTGCTGCATCATCGCAGTAGCCAAATGTACATTTAATGTATTTTTAGCGTCCTCTGAAATTGCAAATTCATATAATTCATGGATGATTGCCTCTGCTTTTGAATAGTGATGAATGTCTATTAGCAAATTGATATAATGTTTTGCTGTATATACTTTTAATTCATAGTTATCAGTAGTTTTAATAGCATCTTCATAGTCTGTTATAAGACTCTCTAAGGGAGATTTATCCTGATAATTGCCGTAATGATTGACAATACATTGATTGTGTTTTAATTGAATTTTATCGTATTGTTCTATTCTAATTTCATAATTAAACTGTAGCTGAGTAGCGATCAACAAGTCATGATATAAAAGCGACTTATCGGAAAGATAGTCAAAAGCTTTTTGATGATTTCCTAATCCAAAAAAAATGACACTTAACAAGTTAGATTGTGTTAATTCCACCTCTTGAATTAGATATGGAGGAACTGTGTCGTTCCAATCTATTGACAAAGAAATAGTATCATCTACAACTAGTAACTTAGTGGAATTTGATAACTCGAGATGAGTGATCGTAACATCGACTAATTCATGTAGTCGATCTACCGTATCAATACTATCTACGACGAACTGTCTCTTTTCAATTGTTGTTAAAATTGTAAGCATTTTTATTTACTTTTTGTGTACCACGAATATCTTTAGCTGCAGTATTTTTCATGTTTAAAGCAGCAATTTCTGCTAATTTATGGGATCGAAAATCACTTATTTCTTTTATTAAAATTTGGTTAGGATCACTAATATCTATAAATAAAAGCGATACATACCATCTTCCGTTCTTATACTCAATTTTACTTTGAACTTCAGCATTCAACAACCATTTATCTGATTTTTTCATATGTTAATCTTGATTAAACTTGTTTTCTCAATAATTTCATATTCTAAATTACGATCAGACATGTCTAACTCATTATCTATAAGAATCTCTCTAATGGCTATTGTTTTATCCCCTCTTAAATTACGGTTTTTTAATAAAAATTGAGTTGGAGAATCATACATTTTAATAAACCATTGACTAGAAACAGGAGTGATTAAAATTTGAGAAAATTCCTTCCTGTAAATCGCATATGCAAAATGAATAGGGCCAAAAACAAGATTAGCTACTGTACAATCTATATATAAATGAGATGATTTTAAAGAAATCATGTTATACTTTTATTTTCAAGTCATCAAGAATGTGCTGCACTACCTGATCTCCCGCATTTTTGACTTCATTACTTAGTTCTACTTCTAATCGCGTATTTTCAACTGCAATCAAATAAACTTGAATATCATTTGGGTATTCATCGTTTAAAATTTTTTTTGCATAGGATAATGCCTGATCCCATTTCATGCCGTGAATAAAAACTAAGGGGTCATCTTGCGGAGCTCTAAGGACTTCTTCAGCAGGCACCTTAAACAAGGTGCCTACTGGCTCATTAGAATTAGTTACAGCATCAACAAGTATGATTTTACGATGACCTTTTAATCCAAATAAAACTTCAAAAGCTGCAGTCCCCATATCAAAGACACTTATTTCATCGCTTTCTCCTATTATTTTTTTTAGTTGTTCAATCACATAAATACCTATAGCATCATCACTTCGAACTGGGTTGCCAAAACCCATTATTGCTGTTTTCATAACAATATTATTATATTTTAAATAAAAAAACTTTCTTGAGATTCATTTCTCAAGAAAGTTTTTATGATTGATTGGTTATTAATTTATAATTTGAATTTCGATAACTCCACACCGCTTTTTTGATCATGAGCATGCACCGTACATACAAGGCACGAATCAAATGAGCGAGCTACAATACCTACTTCTACAGGATCTTTTGGATCTTCAATATCAATTCCTTCGAGCGCTGCTTCAATTGGACCAGGATTACCTTCAGAATCATTAGGCCCAACATTCCAAGTAGTTGGAGCCATTACTTGATAATTTTTGATGACACCTTTCTCAATTTCAATCCAATGCGCTAGAGATCCACGGGCAGCTTCAGTAGCACCAAAACCTTTTCCGTCTTTTTCTACAGGTTTAATATAAAATTCGCCATCTAAATCGATTTCTGACAACCATTGGTCTATCAATTTGTAGAGTCGTGGCGCCTCATGCACACGTGCTAAAACACGAGTAAACACACTAGCCCCACCTAACTTTTTAAAAGCATCAATGAAGAAAGGATCTTTTATTTGATGATCCAGATTGTTTGGATTACCATTCATAAGACATCGAGCTATAGGACCTGCCTCTACAGCATGACCATCATATCTGGGAGCCTTTGCCCAACTGTATTGCCCATCAAAATCTGACTCATGAAGGGTTTGTGATTGTGCTGGAGTTGGTAAGGGTTCGTCCCATGGATGCAATCCATCTTCTTGGTCATTATACCATGAATGTTTCACATGTTCACTTACTTTTAAGTGATCAAATTCATGCCAATTTTCACCATCAAAGAATCCGCTTGAGCTAATCAATGCTTTATTACGTCCTTCTATTGTTGGATTATTATATAAATCTTTGTGCAAATAGGTCCCAAATGCAAGGAATTTACCAACTCCTTTACCGAAAGTATCGAGTCCAAATTCAAGACCAGCTCGAATGAGTAATCCCAAATCACTATTTTTGTGAGAGTCACTTTCTTCCATCCATGCTAGCATATCATCCCAAGATTTGATCTCAAGATAACGCTCTATTGTACAACCTAACCAAACTGGTTCTAACCAATCATTTTTAAATTGCGTCATAATTGCATGGGCACGAGTAATATCTTTTAATGTAGGAGCACACATTACACCTCCAGGCACCATATAACTGGAATGAGGCCATTGACCTCCGAACAGTGCATATACTTGAACTGGAAGAGCACTAGCCGTAAGTCCAATTTGAAATGTTTCACCTACATAGGCAGACCAACGCTTAACAACCTCTTGATATAAGGGTTTATCAGCGAATTTTTTGTTTGCCATATCTGTAGCAAAAATGGCATAAAACCAACGAGGAATACTCTGAATTGTTTCAGTAGCCTGACCAATTGCTCTTAACAATAAGGCATTTGGAGATAGTTTAGTCCCCCAAGCGGTATCTAATGCAGAGGAAGCGCAATAAAGATGTGACCCACCACAAATTCCACAAATTCTTGGAGTTACAATTAATCCTGATTGAGGATCTTTTCCAGCCATTATTTTTTCAAAACCTCTAAACATTGCGGCTTGAGTGTGAGCTCTTGTCACCTTCCCGTTGTCGATATATACTTTAACATCTAAGTCACCTTCAACACGACCAACTGGTGATATGTTTAATTCTGTTACTGACATTTTTAATTCTTTTTAGTTGATTATTTTGAAGTTTCTGTAATTCTATGATTAGTAGGCAACACTTTTTGAAATCCAGCTTCCATGTAATAAGCTAATTTACTTCTTCCTTCAGGCACTTCTTTAGGAAAAACACCCATATATTTCATAGTTTTAAGTACACTTCCTTTAGTTAGATCGTTATGAGGAAAACCAGGTTCTGTACACCCAAGACATGGATGGTTTGCTCTAGTTTTACTGGATTGTCTATTCCATAAAATGTTGTTACAACTTGCTCTTGTCATGGGGCCTCTACAACCAACTTCATAGAACAAACAACCTCCCCTTTTTCCAAAATTACCATCTACTTTTTGAGCAAAATTGGTAACATTTGTACAACCATCTTGAACAAAATTCGTAAAGAATGTTTTTGGCCTATGGTAATCATCAATCAAAACATCCCCAATTCTTCCAACTGAAATGGCAACTAAAATTTGAGTAATCCAATCCGGATGTGCAGGACATCCAGGTATATTAATTACAGGAAGGCCTCCCTTAGAAACATAATCAGCACCTAAAAATCCTCCTTTTTTCTTTTTCAAAAATTGAAGTCCCGTAGATTCACTTGGATTGGGTGGAACTGCAGGAATTCCTCCCCAAGTTGCACAATCTCCAATTGCAACTACAAAACCTGCTACCTCTGAAAGTTCTTTTATCCAATCTTTCATTGGTCTATCTGCAAAATAGTTCATCGTTCCAGTTCCATTAGGACCTTCAATAAGAGATCCTTCATAGACCAAAATATCCATTTGAACTTTTCCAGCTAAAATATCTTTCAACAAATCTTGCACCTGATCTCCAATTTGTAAACCAGTTGTTGGATGCCATAGAATATTAAGTCCGAAATCAGTAATTAGCTCAACTACTGTAGGTTCTTCTGCGTTAAGAAAGGACATAGTGTTACCACTACAGGCCCCCCCTTGAAGCCACAAAACATTTGCCATAATATTATTAGTTTGATGGTTATTTGACTAAATATATAATAAAATACTAAAAATTCACAAATTTTATTTAGAAAATCGTTTTTAATAGAGCTGAAATTAATTGAAAATCAACCTAAGATTAATATTTAATTTTGATGAATAACTTTGAAAAAACTTTTCAGAAAAGAAAGTGCAATAAAATACAAAAGTTGCCTATTTCTTAATGACTTTTACTACTCCCCCTATTGTCAAAATTTGTAGCTCGAATAAGTTTAATTTATATTAGATTTATACAAGATACACTTTATATGAAATTAAAACTTCTTTCAATTGTTCTACTTTTTTCTGATGTGTATTCACAAGAACAGAATGATTCTATACCTGTGTATACATTAAAAGAGGTTGTATTAAAACCAGAAATAAATTGGTTAAATAAAATAGCTCAAAAATCATTTACAGATCGCCAAGTTATTTCTGCACAAGACGTATTACAGACAGTTCCGGGTTTATGGATTGGTCAACATGCAGGTGGAGGGAAAGCAGAACAATTATTCCTAAGAGGTTTTGATCTTGATCATGGGACTGATATTGCTATTAATGTTGATGGGGTTCCTGTTAATATGGTATCACATGCACATGGTCAAGGATATGCAGATTTACATTACGTTATTCCAGAAACCGTTGAAATAATTGATTTTGAAAAGGGCCCGTATTCATTTCATTCAATGAATTTTGCCACTGCTGGATCTGTTGATTTTCAAAGTAAAATATCGTTTGAGGAAAATAAAATCAAATTTGAAATCGGATCATTTAACACCCATAGGGCTCTAAGTATTTGGGATTTAAGTTCAAAAGAAAGTGAGGGATGGTTTGCCTTTGAGCTGTTAGAACGAGATGGCCCATTTGAAAGCCCTCAAAATTTTCAAAGGATGAATGCTATGGGGTCTTGGAAAAAAGAATTAAATAACAAAGCTTCATTAAAGATCACTGCAAATCATTTTACAAGCAATTGGGATGCTTCAGGGCAAATTCCACAAAGAGCTGCTGATCAGGGGTTGATTTCAAGATTTGGATCCATTGACGATACTGAGGGTGGAATTACGAGTCGTTCTCAAATTAATATCAGATGGGAAAAGCCTTTAAACGAAACAACTCTTTGGCAAAGCCAAGTTTATGGTGTTAAAAACAACTTTAGTCTATTTTCAAATTTTACATTCTTCTTGGAAGACCCTGTTAATGGAGATCAAATTCATCAATCAGAAAATAGAACTCTTTGGGGGATGTCACATCAACTAATAATGAAAAGAAAAGTCACTAATGGGATCTTTAAGCATGAACATGGAATTCAATTGAGGTCTGACTTCATAGAAGATTTACTTTTAGCCCATACCTATAACAGAACTGAATTACTAGAAAATATTCAGTTAGGAACTTTAAATGAGCGTCAGTGGGGTACTTTTCATAACTACGGATTTACCAATACTAATTGGGATATCAACTTTGGCTTGAGATGGGATGAATTTCAACATACCTACAGAGACAAAAACAACACCTACCTTCTTAGTACTGCACGATTAGGAACTTTAAGTCCAAAATTGAAAATAGCATACAACATAAAAAATGACATCATTGGATTTTTTAAATTAGGTAAAGGATTTCATTCAAACGACACCAGAGCAATACTCAGTAACAAGCTAAATTCTTTATTGCCAAGTGCCTATGGAATTGACATAGGATTGAATGGAAAATGGAACTCCTTGAATTGGCATGTTGCACTATGGCAACTGCAAATGGATCAAGAGTTTGTGTATGTTGGAGATGCAGGATTGGTGGAACCTAAAGGAGCTTCTATTCGAAAAGGAATTGATTTAAGTTTACAACAAAACATTTCAAAATCATTAAATTGGACCTTATCTTTTAATGCAACCAATCCCAGATTTAAAGACGAAGTAAATGGAGAAAATTACATTCCATTAGCACCTCTTATGACTTCAGTTTTAAATGTAAATTGGGAAAATAAAAAAGGCCTATTTGGACAATTGGAATATAGATATTTAGGAGATCGCCCTGCAAATGAAGATTATAGTATTGTCGCTAAAGGATATACTCTTTTGAATACTAATTTTGGTATCAAACAAAAAAACTCAAGTTATGGAATTCAAGTATTTAATTTATTAAATACTGATTGGAACGAGACACAATTTGCTACTGAGTCAAGGATGTATAATGAATTAAATTCCGTTGAAGAAATTCATTTCACACCGGGAAGTCCTTTAGATGCAAGGATTTTCTTTACCTACATATTTTGATTTAAACAGAAAACGGCTATACTATAAAAGTATAACCGTTTTATCATTATATGACTGCTCCCCCTATTATTCAAAGATGCAGCCAAGAATTTCTTAATTCACCTTCCTCG